>NZ_JBNBBL010000001.1:0-911549 GCF_050031945.1 Plantibacter sp. 2H11-2
AGATGTGTATAAGAGACAGGTGCCGTGCTGCTCCGACTCGACCACTGATGGATCGCCGACAGCAGCGCGTCGAGCGTCATCGAATCGAACTCGACGGACCGGGCACCCGGTTCGTCGATCGGTTCCTCATCGGGAACGGGACGTTGGGCGCGGCGCTCGACGGTGTGCCCGGACGGGAGGGCATCGACCTCTCACTGGACACGTTGTGGTCGGGAGGTCCGCGACGTCCGGGCGACGAGCCGGCGGGCCGCTCGCTTCCCAGTCCGCTGGAGTCCGTGCGCCGGGCGATCGCCGACGGCGATCCCGTGGCGGCCGATGCCCGCTCGGCTGCACTGCGCGGGACCGCGTTCACCGAGTCCTTCCAGCCGCTCGGGCGCCTCACCATCGACTACGCGTCGCCCGACAGCGGTTCGCGCTCGACACGGACCTCCGATCTCGCGCGCGGCGTCGTCGAGACGACGTCCACGAGCGGTGGCGAGGCGGTCACGCTCCACGCGTTCGTGTCGGCGGTGGACGACGTGCTGGTCGTCGAGCTGCTGGGTGACGGTGTCCGTGAACCGCTGGTCGGGTTCGCGACGCCGCACCCGTCGACGACGGAGGAGCGCACGGTCGGCGACACCCGGTGGTGGTCGGCGACCGGCCGTGCGCCGGCGAGCGTGCGACCCTCATATCTCGGCGGTGACGATGACGAGGCCATCCGGTACCCGACCGACGTCCCGGACGCCGAGGGTCTCGTCGACGCCGGCATGGCCTGGGCGCTGGTGGTCGCGGTGCAGGCGATCCCGGGCGGGTTCCGCCTCGTCGCCGGTGCACGTTCCGGGCACCGCGGGTGGCGAGAACGACCGTCGGGCGACCCGTCCACGCTGCTGGAGCACACCCAGGGGACGGTCTCGCGTGCGTTGCAGCGATCCGGCGAAGCGCTGCTCGATCGGCACGTCGCCGACCATCGGTCGCTCTTCGACCGCGTCGAACTGGACCTCTCGGCATCGGCGTCCGCGTCGGCCGACCTCGCGGAGCGCTACTTCGACCTCGGACGGGCGCTCCTCATCGGCAGCTCCCGACCGGGGAGTGAGCCGGCGAACCTCCAGGGGGTCTGGAACGATCAGGTCAGACCGCCCTGGAGCGCGAACTTCACCACCAACATCAACCTCCAGATGAACTACTGGCCGGCGGAGAGCACCGGCCTGGGTGACCTCGTCGAGCCACTCACCCGGTTCATCGGTGAACTGGTGGACGCCGGACAGCGCACCGGCGGCGAGTCCTACGGCCTCGACGGGGCGGCAGCCCACCACAACAGCGACCTCTGGCGGCACACGGACGCCGTGCCGCTCGACGCGCACTGGGCGAACTGGCCGAGCGCGCTCCCCTGGCTCGTCGCGCACCTCCACCGTCGTCTGGACGACGGCGGTGCTGATCACGCCGAGCGGGTCGCCGTCCTGCAGACCGTCGAGCCGGTGGTCTCGTTCGTCCTGGGAATGGTCGTCACGGATGCCGCCGGATCGCTGGTCGTGAGTCCGTCGACCTCACCGGAGAACCGGTTCGTGGTCGACGCGGATCACACGGCGGCGGTCACGGCCGGCGTGGCGATGGACCAGGAGCTGGCGCACGAGTGCCTCCGCGAGTACCTCGCGCTCGCGGAGCGGGTCGGCGACGGCATCGCGGACGTCGGGCTCCTGGCTCGAGCACGCGACACCGTGGCCACCCTCCGACTGCCGCAGGTCGGCCGCGACGGAACACTCCTGGAATGGGCCGAGGAGCGGGAGCCGATCGAGCCCGGCCACCGGCACCTCTCCCACCTGTACGGCCTGTATCCGGGGACCCGGATCACCGAATCGGACACGCCCGAGCACTTCGAGGCAGCCCGACGCGCACTGCGACGGAGACTCGCGAACGGCGGGGGCGGAACCGGGTGGAGCATGGCCTGGGTCCTCTGCCTGGCCGCACGACTCCGTGATCCAGGGCTCGCGTCCGAGGCGCTCGACACGCTACTCGGTCCGCTGTCATCGGCCTCGCTGCTCGACCTGCACCCGATGGGCGACCTCGACGACGTGTTCCAGATCGACGGCAACCTGGGTGGGACGGCCGGTGTCGTCGAGCTGCTCGTCCAGGGGCACGGCGGTGTCCTGTCGCTGCTGCCGACCCTCCCGGCCGAGTGGTCGGCGGGACGGTTCCGAGGGTTCCGGGTCCGGGGTGGACACGTCGCGGATGTCGAGTGGAGCCGTCATCGCCCCGTCGCGGCGACCCTGCTTCTCACGGTCGGCGGCGTGCTCGTCGAGCTGCCGGACGACGGCTCGATGATCGCCATCACGGGCCCTGGCGGCGCACTGCCGACACGGCTGGAGGACGGCGCGCCGGCCGGGCGGCTGCGGATCAGGCTCGACGAGCCCGGTGTCCACCGGCTCGAGTTCGCGCGTCCGCCCGGCGATCCGGAAGACTGACCGCCTCCTCTGGACGTCGGCTACTCGGCCTGTGCCTCGGCCTTCGCCGCTGCGATGGCGGCGTGCACCTCGGACATGTCGAGACCGCGCACCTGCGAGATGAGGTCCTCGAGTGCCGGCGCGGGGAGGGCACCGGCCTGCGAGAAGACGAGCACGCCGTCGCGGAACGCCATGAGCGTGGGGATCGACGTGATCTGCATCCCGCTCGCGAGCTCCTGGTTCGCCTCAGTGTCGACCTTGGTGAACACGACGTCCTGGTGCTGCTCGCTCGACTGCTCGAAGACGGGGCCGAAAGCCTTGCACGGGCCGCACCACTCGGCCCAGAAGTCGACCAGGACGATGCCTTCGGCCGACACGGTGTCCTCGAAGTTCGAGATGGTCAGTTCCTGCGTGGTCATCGTGTGCCCTTCGGATCGGTGGTCGGACGCTTCGCATCCGACTGACGAGCCTACCCGCGGACGACGGGCCGTCCTCCCCTTGTGCCGCGCCGCGGTCAGTGCCCGGGCGGCTGCTCCGGGAGGAGCAGGAGCCGGCGCTGTATCCGCGACATGATCAGGAGCACCCCGCCGAGGACCGCGAACAGGACGCCGCCACCGACGACGATGCCGCCGATGACCCCTCCGAGGAAGCCGTAGCCGTCGCCGCTGCTGTTGACGAGGATGACCACGCCGACGGCCAAGGCGAGCACACCGATCCCGAGGACGACCCAGGACATGACGAGATAGGTGCGGAACGCGCGCGTTCCATGGAACGTCGGCCGGATGCCGTACTGGGTTCCGACGTACTGGGCCCAGCGTGAGCCGGTCCACCACCTCGTCGCCCGCGGCGACACGGAGTACCAACCGGCACCGGGACCGTCCTGCTCACCCGGCAATGGACGGACCACGTCGACGACCACCGGGGCGCCGACCGGCTGCGGGATCCGCCGCACGGCCGTCGTCTGGGCGGCGATACCGAACCAGAGCAGCGTCAGGAGCAGCATCGGGAATCCGTTGAACGACAGGTGGCTGGACAGCGCGCCGAGGCTGAACTGCGCGATCGCCAACACGAGGAAGACCGAGCCGAACACCCAGGCCAAGCTCGGCTGCTCGGTGGTCGCCCAATCGGTCCCGGGCTTCCCGTTCTTGACCCTGAGCCCCGTCCAGTGCGAGCCGTCCCACCATCGGAGCTGATCCGGCCCCGTCGGATACCAGCCCAGCTGCGGTCCGGACGGCAGCTGCGACGGCGACACCATGGGAGTCGGCGCCTGCTGCTTCACCCGTGGCGCGGCGTCGGCCTCCTGAGCAGTCCACTGCGTTCCATCCCACCAGCGCAGCTTGCCCGGCGTCCCCGCCTCGTACCATCCCGGTGCAGCGGTCATCGCTGCTCCTTCCCCCGAAGATCACGCTCATGACGTCCATGCAGCGCCCCCAGTGTCCCGTCTGCGAGTCATCGCGGCAAGCCGCCGTTGTCGAACATCGTGCGAGCCAGGTAGGTTGACGGCGACGCGACGAAGGGACCACCGTGGCCAGACGCAAGACGCCGGAGCAGATCGCCGACGAGGAACGTCGCTACGAGCTCGCGAGATCGGCAAGCACGTTCGAGGAGTTCTCCGTCCTCGCGTACGACCCCAATCAGGCGATCCGCGCCGCTGCGGCGCACAACCCGGCAGCCGACCCAGCGGCGTTGGAGCTCTTCCTCAAGGACCGCTTCTGGGGTGCGCGCATCGAGATCGCGCTGCACCCGAACGCGACCGACGAGCTCCTGCTCCGTCTCCTCGAAGCCGATCCGCGCAAGCGCGGCGTCGTCCACCACGAGGCGGAACGCCGGCTGGCCGCGAAAGGCGTCCGCTTCGACGACGACGGCCTCCCGCTGATCGGCGACGCCGGCACGAGCGCTCGTTGAGCCCGTACAGCCAGGTCGACTGGGACGCGAGCCCCGAGCATCCGTCATCCGTCGCCGAACCGTATCTGATGGGCACCGGTGTCGTCACCGACGAGGACACCGGGAGTCGCCCGCTCTCGCCACCGCACCGTCATCCGGACGCCATGCTCGCCTGGTGCTACCGCGGCACCGTGTGGGTGCATCTCCCGAACGCGATGTGGCGCCTCGCACCGGGTCAGGGCGTCTGGATCCCAGCACACACGCCGCACACCGCGCACCACGAACGCGACTCCACCGGGTGCTACACCTACCTCCCCGCCACCTCGCTGATCGCGCCCGTCGAGACCGTCACCCAGGTCCTGGTCCCGCGCGCGGTGCAGGAGATGTTGCTGCACCTCGGGATCAACGACATGCCGACCGACCTCCGGGTCCGTGCGCAGGCGGTCCTCATCGAGATGCTGCAGCAGCCCGCGCCGGAGACGGCGGACGGCTGGGGCGAGATCCCGATGCCGTCCGACGATCGTGTCCGTCCGCTCGTCCGTGCGATCCTCGCCGACCCGGGTGACCTCCGGGGCGCGCGCGAGCTGTTCGACGTGCACGGCCTCCACGAGCGCACCGTGCTACGGATCTTCCAGCACGACACCGGGATGAGTTTCGCCCGGTGGCGGACGGGTGTCCGGATGACGCTGGCGGCGCGGCTGATCATCGACGGCATGCCGATCGGGGCGGCCGCGCACCGGTGCGGGTACGCGTCCTCGAGCGCCTTCTCCGCGAGCTTCCGAGCCCGGTTCGGCATGACCCCTCGGGAGTACGTGGCACGGGTGCAGGCGGACCCCGCCCACCAGCTCTACTGGCGCTGATCCACCCGGGCACACATCGTCGTGTCGGATCGGCGATAGAACTCGTCGGTTCCTCGACGCTGTCATGCCTTGAAGCGCCCTACGATCGTTCTGTTAGGACATGCTTACCTAACTTCTGGATCGCCAGCGGTGATCCCACTCCCCCCTCTTCAAAGGAGCCCCATGCCGCACGCTTTCGCGCGCCCGAACGTCCGCCGAGGATCCACCCTCCTCGCCGCCGTCATCGCCACCGCTCTCGCCCTCGCCGGATGTTCGGCCGCCACCGGCGACACCGGATCGACGACGGCATCGACCGACGGCGTCGTCATCGAACACGCCCACGGTGAGACCGTCATCCCGGAGAAGCCGGAACGGATCGTGGCTCTCGGGTGGATGACGCCTGACATCGTCGCCGCCCTCGGCACCAACCCCGTCGGCATCGAAGAGGTCTGGGGTGCCGGTGAGAGCGGCTACCAGCCCTGGTTCGAGGACTACGTCTCCGAGGCGTACGGCGAGATGCCCGAGATCATCCCCTTCACGGACGACGGCCCGAACTACGAGGCGATCAAGTCTCTGAAGCCCGACCTGATCCTGAGCCTCTACTCCGGTGTCACCGACATCGAATACGAGCGGCTCACCGAGATCGCCCCGACCGTCCCCTACATCGAGGGGCCCTGGAACCCGGGCACCTGGGAGGGCATGACCCGCACCGTCGGGAAGGCGATTTCGGAGGAGGCCAAGGCCGAGGAGCTCATCGGCGAGACCGAGGACCTCATCACCTCCCTCGCCGACGCACACCCCGAGTTCGACGACAAGAGCTTCGTCTGGGGCCTCACCCTGAACGAGGGCGGGACGGACCTCGGCGTCTACCTCGAGTACGACCCGCGGGTCCGCATCACCGAAGCGCTCGGCTTCACCTCGACCTCGGCGATGGACAGCTTCCTCGCGAGCGCCGAGGGCGACAACTGGTACACCGGCGTCAGCCTCGAACAGCTCTACGACGTGGACGCCGACTTGTTCGCCGCATGGGGCGGAAGTGCCGAGGAAGGGACGTACACGGTCGAGAACGCCGTGGTGTCGCGCTGGTCGCCGATCGCCGCCGGGTCCTACGTGATCTACGCCGACGCCGCCAAGGCCTCGGCGATCAGCGCGCCGACCGTCCTGTCCCTGCAGTACGTCCTGCCCGGCTACGTCGACGACCTCGCAGCGGCACTGCGGGGCGAGCCGACCATCGACGGCAAGTGACGTCGGAGATCTCCCGGACCGCCGCCCCGTCAGCAGCGCCTGCTGCGGGCGGGGCGGCGGACGTCCCGATGCCCGGTGGGGCCGGACGCGCAGACGTCTCGCCCCACCGCACCGGGACCCTCGCCGTCGGGCTCCTCGTCGCCACGGTGGTGCTGATCGCCGCAGCCGTCGCCTCACTCGCCATCGGCAATCGGGCCATCGATCCCCTGACCGTCGTCCGCGCGCTCGTCGCCTACGACGACGCGAACCCCCTGCACCTCATGATCATGGAGCTGCGCGTCCCACGGACGCTGCTCGGCATCCTGGTCGGTGCGGCGCTCGCCGTCTGCGGCGGGCTCATCCAGGCCTTCACCCGCAACCCGCTCGCCGACCCGGGCCTCCTCGGGGTGAACGCCGGCGCGTCGTTCGCCGTGACCTTCGCGGTCGGTGTCCTGGGACTGACGACTCCCGGCACCTACGTCCCGTTCGCCCTGGCGGGTGCGTTCATCCTCACGGTGATCGTCTACGCGCTCGGATCCGTCGGGGCCTCGGGTGCGACCCCGATGAAACTGACCCTCGCGGGGGTCGCCCTCGGTGCCGCCTGCACCGGTTTCACCACCGCGATCGTGCTGCGGGACGAAGGAACCCTCCAGGTCATGCGCTTCTGGAGCGTGGGATCCATCGGAGGCCGCACCCTCGACCAGCTCACGTGGGCTGCTCCGCTGATCGTCACGGGCCTCGTGATCGGTCTGCTCTGCGCCCGGTCACTGAATGCTCTGACCCTGGGAGACGAGCTCGCCCAGGCGCTCGGGGCGCGAGTGCGCAGCGCCCGGGTGTGGGTCGTCGTCGCCGTCACCCTCCTGGCCGGCACGGGCGTCGCAGCCGCCGGTCCCATCGCCTTCGTGGGACTCATGATCCCCCATGTCGTCCGGTGGTTCACGGGCCCCGACCAGCGCTGGGTGCTGACGTACTCGATGGTGATCGGCCCCGCGTTCCTGCTGCTCGCAGACGTCCTCGGCCGGATCGTGTTGCCGTCCGGAGAGCTCCGGGTGGGGATCGTCACGGCGCTCCTCGGCGCTCCCATCCTGATCATGCTGGTGCGTCGGAAGCGGGTGAGCGGACTGTGAGCGTCATCGACCATGGACGACGGCTGATCCGCGTGGAGACCGCGCACATCGCGACGCTCGTACCCGTGCGGTCTGTCCTCGTGTGCCTCGGACTCGTCGTGGTGATCATCGGAGCAGGGCTGTTCGCGACGACGATCGGTGCGTACCAGATCGGCTTCGACGCGGTCATCCGGGCGATCGTCGACCCCGCGTCCGACCCGGACGTCCGCCAGGTCGTGACCGAGTGGCGACTGCCGCGGGTGCTGTTCGCGGTGCTCTGCGGAGCGGCGCTCGCGCTCGCCGGGGGCATCTTCCAGTCGCTCACCCGCAACCCGCTCGGCTCACCGGACATCATCGGGTTCGGTGTCGGCGCGCAGTTCGGTGTCACGCTGACGATGCTCGTCCTCGGGCTCAACACCTACCTGTTCAAAGCCGCCGGGGCACTCGTCGGCGGCCTGCTGACCGCCCTGCTCGTCGCCGTCCTCGCGAACCGCCACACCATGTCGTCCTTCCGGCTGATCATCGTCGGCATCGGCGTCTCGGCAGGGCTCGGCTCCCTCACCTCCTGGATCCTCATCTCCGTCAGCGTCGAGCAGGCGATGATGGCGGCCACCTGGGGTGCCGGATCCCTCGCCTCGCTCGGCTTCGACCAGCTACTCCCCGCCGCCACGGCCTTCGTCGTGTTCGCCCTGCTGGCGCGGCCACTCCGACGCTCGCTGCCCGTGCTCGAGATGGGCGACGACGCCGCCATGGCCCTCGGAGTGCGCCCTGGACGCACCCGGCTGATCGCCATGGTCGTCGGTGTGGCCCTCGTGGCGCTCGTCACCGCCGCCGCCGGCCCGATCTCGTTCATCGCCTTGGCCGCCCCGCAGATCGCTCAACGGCTCACCCGCTCGAACACCCCGATGGGCCTCGCGCCGGTGATGCTCACTGGAGCGGCCCTGGTCGTCGTCTCCGACGCCGTCGCCCAGCTGCTCGCGGTCCCGGTCGGCGTGGTGACGCTCTCGGTCGGTGGCATCTATCTGACCTGCCTGCTGGCCGCCCAGTTCGTGCGCCGCACGTGAAAGGAACTCCCATGACCACGTCGCTCCTCGCCCGCGATCTCACCCTGGGCTACGGCGATGCTCCGGTCGTCTCCGAGCTGTCGCTCGAGGTGCCGGACGACTCGTTCACGATCATCATCGGACCGAACGCCTGCGGCAAGTCGACCCTCCTCCGCGGACTCGCACGGCTCCTGCGCCCGACCGCCGGTGCCGTCCTCCTCGACGGGGCGGACATCCGCGCGTCGAAGCCGAAGGACACCGCTCGCCGACTCGGGCTCCTCCCCCAATCCGCCATCGCCCCCGACGGGATCGCCGTCGCCGACCTCGTCGGGCGTGGGCGGTTCCCGCACCAGAGCGCGATGCGGACGTGGAGCAGCGCCGACGAAGCGGCTGTCTCGGAGGCGATGGCCGCGACCGGGGTCACGGAGCTGTCCCGCCGGCTGGTCGACGAGCTCTCGGGCGGCCAACGGCAACGCGTCTGGGTGGCGATGGCACTCGCCCAGCAGACCAAGCACCTGCTGCTCGACGAGCCGACGACCTTCCTCGACATCGCGCACCAGATCGAGCTGATGGAGCTGTTCACGGATCTGCACCGCAGCGGCACCACCCTCGTCGCGGTCCTCCACGACCTCAACCACGCCGCCCGCTATGCGACCCATCTCGTCGCGATGCGCGACGGCGCGATCGTCGCCCAGGGCGATCCGCAGGAGATCATCACCGCCGACCTCGTGGAGGCCGTGTACGACCTGCCGTGCCAGGTGATCACCGACCCCGTCTCCGGTACCCCGCTGGTGCTCCCGCTCGGACGGCGGAGCCGGTGAGCGGGACGACGACGAGTACGCCGCGGCGCCTCTTCGGCATCGCGCTGGGAGCGGACGGTCGCGGCGCCATGCTCGTCGCCGCGACCAGCCTCCTCATCGTGCACGCCCTGTCGGAGGCGGCGATCCCCGTCATCATCGGGGCGACCATCGACCGCGCGGTGGTGCCGTCCGATCCGGTCGCCCTCGGGGTCTGGATCGGGGTCCTGGTCGGGACCTTCCTCGTCCTGACGGTGAGCTACCAATCGGCGTCGCGCCTCATGGTGTCGATCTACGGGCACGGCGAACAGGCGCTCCGGCACCTCACGCTGTCCCGGATGCTTCGGCCGCAGCTCTCACGACAGAACCTCTCGGCGGGTGAGGCCCTGACGGTCGTCACGTCCGACACCTACCGGGTGGCCGGCGTCGCCTGGTCGGTCGCGCAGCAGTCCGCCACCATCGCTGCCATCATCGGAGCCGCCCTGGCGATGTCGGTGATCTCGCCCGTGGCGACGATCGTGGTGTTCGTGTCGACCATCGGGATGATGCTCGTCATGCGCGTCGTGTCACGCCCGCTGGAGCGCCGCGGGTTCGCCGAGCAACGGGCGGCGACCGAGGCCGGAGCGGTGGCCGCCGACTTCATGAGCGGGTTCCGAGTGCTCGTGGGCATCGGCGGGCGTGCTGAGGCCGTGCGCCGGTATGACGCCGCCAGTGACGTCTCACGACGCGCAGCGACGTCCGCCGGGCGGTCCCTCGCCCTCTTCGACGCCGTGAGCGGCACGCTGGCGGCGTTCGTCATGGCCGCACTCGTCGGCCTGTCCGCGTGGTTCGCCGCGGAGGGGCGGATCAGCATCGGCGAGCTCGTGACGGTGCTCGGTCTCGCGCAGTTCATCAGCGGATACCTCGCACAGGCGGGTACCTTCCCCTCGAACTGGATCCACAAGCTCGCCTCCGCCAAGCGCTTGGCCGCGGTCGTCGACGCCGACGACCTGCTCGAAGCGGGCGGTCGGCTGGACGAGACGTCCGATTCCGGCCCTTCGACCGACGTCGTGCTGTCCTTCCACCCCGAACACCAGGACCGACCGGTGGACGTCCGTGCAGTTGAACTGCTCGGCGTCCGGCCGCCCGACAGCGACACGGCGCGCGCCCTCTCTCGCTTGCTCGGCATGCGGACCCCCGCCGAGCGCGGCAGCGTCTCGCTCGCCGTCGACGGCAGACTCGTCGACCAGCTGGACCTCGACCCGGTGGCGTACCGCCGTCGTGTGGTCGCGCCACCGCACGGCCAGCGCATCATGAGCGGCACCCTGGCGGAGGCGGTCCGCGGTCATGACGTGACCGGCGACCCGGATGCGGTGTTCGTCGGCATGGCGGCGCTCGACGACGCGGTCGTGCAGCTCGGCGGCTGGTCGTCACCGGTCGGTGAGGCGGGCAGACGGCTCTCCGGCGGGCAGCGCCAGCGCGTCGGCATCGCCCGGGCGCTCCATGCCGGTGCGGACGTGCTCGTCCTCGACGAACCGACGTCGGCCGTCGACGTCCTCACGGAGACCCGCATCGCCCGAGCACTCGCGGCGCACGACGGCACCGTCGTCGTCATCACCACCTCACCGGTCCTGTTGAACGCTTGCGACAGGGTCGTCGAGCTCACTCCCGGTTCGGAGACCCGCCATGACTGATCCCGCCATGGAGCCCACCACCGCCGAGATGCTCCCCGTCGCCGACGGCTTTCGCGTCCGAACCGTCGTCGGTGCCCTCCTCCGACGACACCGCGGACGGACCGCCGCTGTGGTCGTCCTCTTCCTCGCAGCCGCCGCACTGGGCGTCGTGATGCCCGCGTGTCTCGGGCGGATCGTGGACGCCGTCGCTTCCGATGCCGGGCTGAGCGTCGTCTCAGGCTGGGTGGCCGCAGCCGCCGTCGGCGCTGTCGGGGCCGTCGCGGTGACGCTGTGGGCGACTCGGGTGCTCACGGGGCTGGTGCAGGACCTGCTCGCCGAACTGCGCGAGGACGTGTTCGCCTCGGCCATGCGGCTCCCGGTGAGCACCGTCGACGACGGCGAGCGTGCCGATCTCCTGTCCCGGGTCACCGGCGACGTCGACGCGGTCGCGGAGGCCGGCGGGAACGTCGCCCCGACCCTGCTCTCCGCCGGGTTCGCGATCGGGGTGTCGGCCGTCGCCCTGGCAGCCGTCGACCCGTGGCTCGCGCTCGCCGGTCTCGCCTCGGCACCGTGTTACGTCCTCGGGACCCGTGCGTTCCTCCGGCGATCCCGAGTGGTGTTCCGCACGGTCCGGATCCGCGAAGCGTCGCGCAGTCAGGCCGTGCTGGACGCGGTCGACGGCGCGGAGACCCTCGCCGCGTTCGTGGGCACGGACCACGCACTCGAACGTGTCCGGGAACGCGCGGCCGCCTCCATCGACGCGCAGATCGAGGGCGTGCGGGTCGCGAACCGCTTGTTCCGATGGATCAACTCGGGTGAGCTCGTCGGACTGTCCGCGATCCTGGCGACCGGCTTCCTCCTCAACATGCAGGGCACGATCACCGTCGGGCTCGTGACCACCGCCGCGCTCCTGTTCCACCGGCTGTTCGATCCGGTCGGCCGGCTCATCTTCGGGCTCGACGACATCCAGCGGGCCACGGTCGGGCTGGCTCGGCTCGTCGGGGTCATCGACCTCGCAGCAGCGTCGTCCGCGATGCCGGAGTCGCCCTCACCCGTCGGCGGTGCCGCAGACGGTGTCACCGCACCGCCGGCGATCCGAGTGCGCGACCTGACGTTCCGGTATCCGACCACCGACCGCGGGATCGCGGAGGTCACCATGGACGTACCGCCCGGCACGACCACAGCGCTCGTCGGCACGTCCGGCTCCGGCAAGAGCACCTTGGCGCGGGTCGTCGCCGGGTACCATCCGCCGACGTCGGGGCGGGTGCTCGTCGGCCACACCCCGTACTACCTGTCGCAGGAGCTGCACCACTTCCGTGGCTCGATCGCCGACAACCTCAGGCTCGGCGCGCCGGACGCCAGCCGGGACGAGATGGTCTCGGCGCTCCGTGCCGTCGGAGCCGAGTGGGCGGTCACCGCGTTGCAGGACGACCCGACGGCGGACCCGACCGGGTCGAGGCCGTCGCCCGTGCCGCTGGACGAGGGACGCATCCAGCAACTCGCGGTCGCTCGGGCGTTCCTGGCGGACCCGGCGATCGTGATCCTCGATGAGGCGACGGCCGACGTCGGGCTGCACCATCGCGACGCCGTCGAAGCGGCGATCGCCGTCCTCCGGACGGACCGGACCGCGCTGCTCATCGCGCACCGGTTGGAGCAGGCCGCCACCGCCGACCGGATCGCGGTCTTCGCGGACGGTCGGGTCGTCCAGCACGGCTCGCACGCGGACCTCCTCGCCTCCCCCGGCCCCTACCGCGAGTCCTGGCTCGCGCACAGCCCGCATCCGACCCAGCACACCGAACCGACCCGAGAGGCCGAGACGCCATGAAGATCCACCGCGGCATCGTGACCGCAGCGACACCCCTGAGTCCGAACCTGATCCGCATCACCCTCGGTGGTCCGGGCGTCGAGGACTTCGTCAGCACCGGCACAGGTGATGAGTACGTCCGCGTCTTCTTCCCCCACGGTGCCGACCCGACGGACGTCTCGCTCCCGGTACCGTCAGGTGACTGGTGGGAGACGCCGGAGGGCTCCCCGCAGGCACCGATGCGGACGTACACGATCAGCGCTGTGCGGCAGGACCCCGTCGAGATCGACATCGACTTCGTCGTGCACGAGGCCGGGGTCGCGGGGCCGTGGGCGGCTCGCGCCCAGCCCGGGCACGTGCTCGGCCTGAACTCGCCCACCGGCCTGTACGCGCCGCCCGCCGACCTCGGTTGGCAGGTCCTCGTCGCCGACCTCACCGGTCTTCCCGCAGTCACGCGCATCGTCGCACAGACACCGCCCGGACTGCGGACCCGCGTGGTGCTCGAGGTACCGAGCGAGCGGGAGCGGATCGCGGTCGAGACGAACGACGACGTGGCGGTCACCTGGGTGGTGGGCGGCAACGGACACGGCCCGAGTGCGCTGGGTCGGCTCGTCCGGAGTGTCGTGGACGAGCGCCTCCCGCTCGATCAGGGCTACATCTGGGTGGCGGGTGAGACGGTGGCCCTCCGCGACGTGCGCAAGTATCTGCGCAAGGAGCTCGGGCTACCCGCCACCCGCTTCAAGGTCGTCGGGTACTGGACGCCGATCACCGCGTGGGACGAGAAGTTCGCCGCCCTCCCGGCGTCCGTCCAACAGGAGCTCGACGCGATCTGGACGACCGAGGAGGACGCTGAGCCGGAGGATGTGCAGATCCGGTTCGAGGAGCAGCTCGACCGCCTCGGCCTCTGACCGCGGTGGGGTGAGTGCCCACGCGCGCCATCACCCCAGGAGGCCGACCGGTGCGATCCACACGGTGGACTCCCCCGGAACCGCGCCGGCTTGGAGTGCACCCAGGACGACGGCATCGTGCTCCGCCTCGAGCGGGAACGGCGCGGTGCCGAAGTTCGTCACGACCTGCCAACCGTTCGGCCGGGTGAATCGAATGACGTCCGTCCGCCCCGTCTCGATCCACTCGAGGCGCTCGTCGGTCTGCAGCAGTCGTCGCAGCCGGAGTGCCTCGCGGTAGAGCGAGAGCGTCGAGGTCGGATCCGCTGCCTCCACGTCGACCGCGTACTCGGCGAACCAGGCCGGTTGCGGCAGGTGCGCGACCGCACCTCCGAAGCCGAAGGCCGGTCCGTCCGCCGACCACGGCAACGGCACGCGGCAACCGTCGCGGCCCAGCCCGTCGTACTCGCCGCCGCGGAAGAACGCGGGGTCCTGACGCTGCTCCGCCGTGATCGCGGCGACCTCCTGCAGGCCGAGCTCCTCCCCCTGGTAGAGGTAGGTGCTGCCGGGAAGTCCGAGGAGCAGGAGCGTCGCCGCTCGCGCGCGTCTGAGCCCCTGGTCGCGATCGATGTCGGCCTCAGGTCCGCCCGCTGCGACCCACTCGGTGCCCTGCTTCACCGGTCGCCCGGCCAGGGGCGGGAGTCCGTACCGCGTGGCGTGACGGGTCACATCGTGGTTGGACAGCACCCACGTCGTCGACGACCCCGTCTCCGCCGCCTGTGCCAGGTTGTCGGTGATGACCGTGCGGAACTCGGCGGCATCGAAGTCCGCCTCGAGCAGGTCGAAGTTGAAGGCCTGGCCGAGTCCCTCCGCCGATGCGTACTTCGCCCGACGCTCCGGCGAACTCACCCACGCTTCGGCGACCGCGGTGCGAGGCGGGTCGTACTCCTCGAACACCCGCCGCCATTCGGCGTAGACCTCGTGCACGTCGTCGCGGTCCAGGAGCGGATGGTTGCCGTCCTGCGGCATCAGTTCCAGTTCAGCACGACTCGGCAGCGGCTCGGTGAGGTCCTTCGTGAGCATGTGCGCGACGTCGATCCGGAAGCCGTCCACGCCCCGATCCGACCAGAACCGCAACGTCTTCAGGAAGTCGGCGCGGACCTCGGGGTGGTCCCAGTTGAGGTCCGGCTGCTCGGTGGCGAAGTTGTGGAAGTACCACTGGCCGTCCTCGACCCGCTCCCAGGCGGGGCCACCGAACACCGACTCCCAGTCGGTGGGCGGTTCCTCCCCCGATGCGCCCTTCCCCTCACGGAAGACGTACCGGTCGCGAGCCGCCGACCCGCGGCCGGCGGCGAGCGCCTCCTGGAACCACTCGTGCAGATCCGAGGTGTGGTTCGGCACGATGTCGACGATGACCCGGATCCCGCGCTCGTGCAGGGCGGCGATCAGCTCGTCGAAGTCCTCCAACGTGCCGAGCCGCGGGTCGACGTCGCGGTAGTCCGCGACGTCGTACCCGCCGTCGGCCAGCGCCGAGGGGTAGAACGGACTGAGCCAGATCGCGTCGATCCCGAGCTCGGCGAGATAGTCGACCCGGGAGCGGATGCCCGGCAGGTCGCCGAGACCGTCCCCGTCCGCGTCGGCGAAGCTCCGCGGGTAGATCTGGTACACGGCGGCCTGACGCCACCAGCTGGCGGCGGCCGTCTGCTGGGAGTCGGTCGAGTCGGTGTCGGTGTCGACGAGTAGTGCCTCGGTCATGAACGTGTGGTCCTCGAATGCTCAGGTGGTGATGGAGGGGATGGTGTCGGTCGCCCGGCCTGGCCGGTCACCCCTTGACGGCACCCTGGGTGACGCCCGACATCACCCAACGCTGCGCGAAGAGGTAGGCGATGATCGCGGGGGCCATCGCCATCAGGTACGAGGCGAAGGCGACGTTGTAGTTGCTGCTGAACTGGGTCTGGAAGAGGTTCTGCCGCACCGGGAGGGTCTGGAGTCCTGCGTCCGAGATGATCAGCGACGGCATCATGAAGTCGTTCCAGGCGTAGAGGAACGCGAAGATGCCGACCGTGGCGCTCATGGGAGCCAGGAGCGGGAAGATCAATCTCCAGAACGTCTGCCAGGTGCTCGCACCGTCGATGCGCGCACTCTCCTCGAGTTCGATCGGGATCGATCGCAGGAACGCCGTGAACAGCAGCACGCTGAAGCTCAGCTGGAACATCGTGGCGAGGATGATCACCCCGAACGGGTTGTCGAGTCCGACACGACCGGTCAGCTGGATCTGCGGCAGGGCGACGACCGGGAACGGGATGAACATCGCGGCGAGCAGGTAGAAGAACGAGAAGCGGAACAGTCGGCGATCCCAGTTGCGCACGATGGCGTACGCAGCGAAGGAGGCGAGGATGATGGTCGCGACCACGGTCCCTGCGGTGACGAGGAGCGACATCGCGAAGCCGACCGGGAACTTCGTGAGCGTCCACGCCTGGACGAAGCCGTCGATGCTGAACGGTGCCGGGAGCGAGAAGGCGTTGCCGTCGACCGACTGGGTGTCGGTCTTGAACGCCATCGAGATCGTCACGTAGAGCGGCAGGAGGACGGTCACGGCGCAGAGCAGCAGGATGATCGTCGTCGACCAGCTCACCCGCTCCCCCCTGGTCCGCTGCTTCGGGGTGGCGTTCGCCGTGGTGATGGACTGGGTGCTGAGCACGGTTGGCGTGGCCATCAGAGTGCGTTCCTTCCGCGCGTCGCCGAGAGTTGCACGAGGGCGATGATGATCGTGATGATGAAGAACAGGGTGGCCGTGGCCATCTGATAGGCGTAGTCACCGGTCTGGAACCCGCGGATGATCGTCATCGAGATGCTCCGCGTGGAGGTTCCCGGGCCACCGTTGGTCAGGCCGACGATGATGTCGTAGGCGTTCAGGTAGTTCTTGAAGCCGAGGATCACGTTGATCACGACGTATCCCATCACCAGCGGCAGGGTGATCCGCAGCAGCTGCTGGCGCTTGTTCGCGCCGTCGAGCGACGCTGCCTCGTAGACGTCGCCGGGGACCGCGAGGAGACCAGCGATGTAGATGAGCAGCGTGCCGGGGATCGACTGCCAGGCCGTCACGATCACGATGCCGAGCCAGGCCAGGTCCGGGTTGGAGAGGATGCTCGTCTCGAGGAACGGGATCCCGAGCGCCGAGCCGGCGGCCGGCACCGAGTTCATGAAGAGGAACTGGAACACGTAGGCGATGATGATGCCCGAGATGACCATCGGGATGACGAAGATCCCGCGGAGCCCCATCTTGAAGCGGATCTTCGCGGTCAGGCCGACCGCGAGCAGGAACGCGATGACGTTCACCGCGATGACCGTCACGAGCGAGAACCCGAAGGTGAAGAGGAAGCTCGTGAGGATGGCCGGGTCGCTGAACGCGGCGATGTAGTTCGTGAAGCCGATGAACTCCCAGTCGCCGATCCCGATGGAGTCGGTGAAGCTGAAGAAGATGCCGACGACGCCGGGGAGCGTGATCGCGAGTGTGAACAGGATGACGGCTGGGAACAGGAAGAAGTAGTAGATCGGTTCGACCCGTTTGGTGCTGCGTCGGACCTTCGGGTTGCCCCCGGTCACGATCGATGTGGTGGCGCTCATTCGGAACCCTCCTTGCTCGTGACGGGCGGCTGTCGGAACGCGAGTCGTGCCCAGTCCGCGTCCATGGTGCGGAGCATCGACGCCGCGTCGGTGCCGAGGACCAGCGACTGCGCGTAGTTCTCGGTCGGGATGGCGCGGGGGTTGAGCACGCCCGGGCCCTGGTAGAACGCGCCGGCGTCGTAGTACGGGATCATGCCCGCGACGCGCGGGTCGTCGGGAGCCTTGCCGTCGTCGGTCGGGACGAACCCGAGCTGCGATTCGTTGTAGGCCTGGATGACCTCCGGCTGGAAGAGGTACTCGAGGAAGTCGCGGGCACCCTCGGGGTTCTTCGCCTCCTCGGGGATGATGGTGACGAGGTCGAGGTTCACCCGGACCTTGAGGTCCTTCGGGTCTTCGGTCATCGGCAGCGGGAACGTCCCGAGGTCGAGATCGGGTGCGGTGAGTGCGATCTGGCTGAACGCCCACGGGCCCTGCAGGTACATGGCGCCCTCACCCTCGGCGAAGGCGACGTTGCCGGCGTCGTAGGTGCGACTCGGCGCATCGGCCTGCGTGTACTCCTTGGCGAGCAGCTGCATCTTCTCGACGGGCTCCAGGAAGTCCTTCTCGAAGGAGACCGGAGCATCCGGTCCCACCTCGGTGCCTTCCTCCGCGAGCCGGTCGTAGAAGTCCGGGATGTCGACGGCGCCACCGACCGAGTAGTCGAACCAGCCCTGGTTGGCGGTCCAGGCATCGGCGAACGTCGCGTAGAACGGCGCCACGCCGGCCGCCTTCAGCGTGTCGGAGACGGCGATCAGTTCACTCCACGTCGTCGGCACCTCGAGGCCGTACTCGGCGAAGATCGTCTTGTTGTAGATGACCGAAGCGGCCATCACCGAGTAGGGCAATGCACTCGTGCGTCCCTCGCACACGCCGTACTGGTCGAGCAACGGCTGGAGGTCGTCGCGGATGGACGCCGCCGCTGTCGTGTCGGACAGGTCGGAGAGCGCGCACCGTTCGACGAAACGCGACACCTCGTGGTTGTAGTTCGAGAGCATGAGGTCCGGCGGGTTGCCACGGACGAAGCTCGCCGCGAGCGGATCGGGCCCCGAGGTGTCCATGACGACCTCGTACTGCTGCTGCGAGGCGTTGTAGTCCGCGACGGCCTGGTTCATGAAGGTGAACGCCTCACGCTTGCTGAACGTGAAGTGGATGGTCTCCCGGCCATCACTCGAGCAACCGACGAGGACGCTGGCCAGGAGCGCCACACCCGCCACTCCGGCCGTGGCGCGTATCGCGCGTTTCAGTGGGTTCGACATCATTGTCCTTCCGCGGAGCCCTCGATGGATCCGCTGACTAAATACAGAGAGTAAATCAACTGATGACGGAAACTCTGCCATCCGTTCGACGTCTGGTCAAGCACCGGTTCCATCACGACATCCACGGGTAGGACACCGTGATCGTTCACGGTTCTGCGCACGGTGCAGTGCCTCCGCGGCACGGTGTCCACGCGGGCCCTCGGATCGTGGATATCGTTGTCGGTCATGGAAGCGACGACGACGGAGCGGGCATCGGAGCCGCGCTCCTCCAGCATCACCGCCGTCCTCGATCACGCCTGGGCGACGTCCGCGTTCACCGCGGCCGACGTCATCACCGCCACCGGGTTGTCACGATCGACGGCGATCACGCTCTCCGACGAACTCATCGGACTGGGTTGGCTGACGGAGCTCGATGACGCACGTCAGGCTGGTGCCGCCTATCGGAAAGGTCGCCCCGCCCGACGCTACGAGCTGCGCATCGACGCCGGGATCGTCGTCGGTGTCGACGCCGGAGCCCACTCCATCACCGCCATCGCTGCAGACCTGCGCGGTCGGGAACTCGCGAGGTCGCACCACACCGTCGATCCGGCGGCCACCGCTGAGGCGCGGGTCGACGCCGTCGACGCGGCGATCGACGAGGTCCTGCGACAGTGCGGACCGAAGCCGCCGCTCTGCATCGTGCTCGGCGTCCCGGCCCCCATCGACGCGCTCGGGCGATCACCCGAGGGCAACGTTTTCTGGGATCGAATGAACCCTCGGCTCGGTGAGCGCATCCGCGACCACGGCTGCGCGGTCGTCACCGACAACGACGCGAACCTCGCCGCCGTCGCCGAGGGCGCGATCGGCGCCGGCGTCGGTGTCGACTCCTATATCACCGTGGTCACCGGTGAGCGGCTCGGAGCCGGATACGTCGTCGACGGTCGTCTCGTCCGCGGTCGCGGCCGGGCGGGCGAGCTGCACCTCCTCGACCTCGTCGACGGCGTCGGTTCGTCGCGAGGCATCGCCGCGCTCCTGCGCGACTGGGGTCGCGAGTACCGCGAGAGCGGCGGGCTCCCGGAGAGCAGCCCGCTCAGCCGCATACCGGTCGCGCAGGTGGACGCGCAGTCCGTCCTCGCTGCAGCAGATCAGGGCGACACGGTCGCGCTCGACCTGGTGCGCCGGATGGGTGATCGCATCGCGCGGATGAGCGCCGTCCTGGGCGGGTTGCTCGACGTCGAGCGCATCGTGTTCGCCGGCGGGATCGCTCCGTCGATGTCGCAGCTGCTCGAGGTCGCGTCGGAGCGCATCCCCGGCTACATGAGCGCGGAACCTCCCTTGCTCGTCGCGTCGGAGCTCGGTGCCGACATGGTGGCGCAGGGTGCTGTCGCGACCGCGATCGACGACGTGCGTCGCAACGCACTGCGGATCGACCTCGCCCGACCAGTACGCTGACGTCGTAGCCAGCCGGAAGGAGCACCATGGCCGATGCGATCGTCCTCGTGTCAGGGGGTGCCGCCGTGACCCCGTTCACGGGTCCGGACCATGCCGCAGGCTCCGGCCTCGCCGCCGGGAACACCCTCACCGCACTGAGAGCGCACCTGCTCGGGCGGGAGGTTCCGGTCTTCACCGCACCGGCACGCATCGGTGCCGGGGAGGCGCACGAGGACACGGGTTGGCAGGGGTTCGCCGACGTCCCGATCGTGCTGCCCGCCGAGGTGACCGTCAACGCCGTCGGTGGGATCGACGCCGGCGGGACGAGCCTGGCCGCGTTGCTGCGGTGGTTGTCCGACGAACACGGCTTCGCGAGCGTCGACCTCGTCGCACACTCCATGGGCGGTCTCTTCTCTCGTGCCGCGATCCGCGAACTGCGCGGCTCCGGCCCATCGATCGGCCGGCTCGTCACCCTCGGCACCCCATGGGAGGGATCGCTCCTCGGCGACGTGCTCACCGGCGAGGTCTCGGTCCACGACGCCCACGGCGACGAGGGGACCGCGACGATCCTCGAGCGGTCGAGCGGCTATGCCGCCGAGAACTCACAGGGCGCTGCCGACGAGGTCTCACGCCGGTTCCTGCGCGAGTGGAACACGACGCAGGCCGGCTTCCTCGATGGCGTCGCCGTCACCGCAGTCGGGGCGGGTCACTTCCACACGGCAGCCGAACCCCGGCAGCTGTGGCCACACGACGGTCTGGTGGCCCTGCGAAGCGCCCGAGCCGACGACGTCCCGGTCGACGTGCTCCCCCGCTTGGTCCGCCACGCCTTCGAAGACGACGTCCACAGCATCTTCTTCGCCGACGCCTTCGACCTCCCGTGGGAGCGCGCTCTCACCTGGGATCCCGAGGTCTTCGCCGTGGTCGACGAGGCGCTCACGTCCTGAGTCGGCGTCGATGCCCGTGTGAGCGGACCAGCACTCCGGAATATACCCCCGAGGGGTATCGTTCGACCTCTTGGACGAACCGGAGGAGTGCTCATGAGCGACCAGACCCACCACCACCACGGCCAAGCAGCCGACAATGCGACCTCCTGGCGGATGGCCGCCACCGCCACCCTCCACTGCCTCACCGGATGTGCCATCGGCGAGGTGCTGGGCATGGTGATCGGCACCGGCCTCGGACTGCACAATCTCGGGACCGTGGTGCTCTCGATCGCCCTGGCCTTCGTCTTCGGCTACGCGCTCACGATGCGCGGCGTGCGCCGCGCGGGACTGTCCTGGCGCGCCGCCCTCGGTGTCGCCCTGGCGGCGGACACGGTATCGATCGCGGTCATGGAGATCATCGACAACACCGCGATGCTCGCCATCCCCGGAGCGATGGAAGCCGGCCTCACCAGCGGCCTCTTCTGGGGCTCCCTGGTCGCCGCTCTCGCCCTGGCCTTCATCGTCACCACACCGGTCAACCGTTGGCTGATCGGCCGCGGCAAGGGGCACGCCGTCGTCCACGGACTCCACCACTGAGGCCATGATGGGCCTCCGACCTCGCGGTCTGCGACTGTCGTTCGGACGGCGCGTTGTCGTCGGCGGGGCCCGCCTGCTTCATCGTCGGCGGAGGTCTCGCAGTGCCTCCGGCGACGGGGTGAGACGGCCGACGATCTCGCCGAGGCTGCTGATGACCGGGTGACGTCGATGCGAAGGCGCGTCCTGGTGACCACCGTCGAATCGCAGGAACCGCACCTGGAGCGCTTCGGCGATCTCCTCGTCATGATTGGTGTCGCCGACCATCAACACGCGCCGGGGATCATGGCCCGAGTCCTCCAACCACGCGGTCACGACATGCTCCTTCGACGCCGCATAGACATCGGTGATGCCGTGGACGTGTGCGAAATGACCGTGCAGCGAGTGGGGAGCCAGCTGACGCTCGAGGGTGACCTCCGGGGTCGCCGAGATGAGGACCTGCTCGACGCCGAGCACGTCGATCGCCGCAAGGGTCGCGCGGGCCTGCGGTTGGAGCGACGCCGATCCCACACCGGCCGCGAACAGCGCGAGGTATTCGTCGGCCGCCTCCAGGAAGTCGGCTGCATCGACACCGAGCCGGGCGTAGAAGGCCCGGATGGGGAAGCCGAACACCGCCCGATACGCCTCCTGGTCGGATATCTCGGCAAGACCGCGCTGCCGGAGAACGGTGTTCATCGCGGCAAGCGCCACCTCGACGTCGTCGAGGAGCGTGCCGTTCCAGTCCCAGCACACCGCGTCGATGGTCGTGGATCCGTTCTCGTGCACGAGCTCGAGTCTCACACGGTCGGCTGACATCGGCCGGATCCGTCGAGGCCGGTGGCTCCTGCTCAGGCGGTGCCGACGCCGACCGCGAGTCCCTCCAGGACATCCGCGAGTGCCACGGCACCGGCCTCGGCGTCGGCGTCCTCGGCGTGCTCCTCCGGCGAATGGGAGACGCCGGTCGGGTTCCGGACGAAGAGCATCGCGGTCGGCACGTGCGACGCGAGCACTCCGGCGTCGTGCCCCGCTCCGGTACCGAGCACGGGCGCCTCCGGCAGCATCCGTTCGAGGCGCCCGCGGAGGAACGGGTCGAAGTCGGTCGTGGCGCTGAACGACTCCTCGGTGATCGCGGCCTCGCATCCCTCCTCCGCTGCGACGAGCGACAAGCGTTCGGTGATCCCTGCCACGATCGCGGCGGTCACGACGTCGTCGGGATGACGGACGTCGATCCAGAAGTCCACGCTCGACGCGATCACGTTCGTGCCTCCCGGCAACGGGAGCACCCGGCCGACGGTCGCCCGAGCGTCCGGCGTGGCCCGTCCGATCGTGCGGATCTCGGTGATCATCCGCGCAGCCGCGACAAGCGGGTCCCGTCGATCCTGCATGAGCGTCGTCCCCGCATGGTTCCCTTCGCCGCGGATCGACACCCGCCACCGTCCATGCCCCAGGATGCTCGAGCCGATCGCGACCGGGCGATCGAGGTCGACCAGTGCCCGCCCCTGCTCGACGTGGAGCTCGACGAACGCGTCGATCGCTCCGAGCCCGGCCGGATCGGGCCCTACACCCTGCGGATCGACACCATTGCGTGCGAGGACCTCGGCGAACGTGTCGCCCTCCACGTCGCGCAGGGCCAGCGCCCGCTCCGGACTGATCGCACCGGTGAGGAGACGCGAGCCGAGGCACGCGACGCCGAAGCGCGAGCCTTCCTCCTCCGGGAAGACGGCGACGACGATCGGCTTGGTCGGCTCGAAGCCTCGCGAGCGCAGGTGGTCGATCGCGATCAGCGCCGATGCGACCCCGAGTGGTCCGTCGTAGGCGCCACCGCCTGGGACCGAGTCGAGATGGCTCCCGGTGACGACCGCACCCGCCGTCGAACGTGACGGCACATGCCACCAGGCGCGGATGACCCCGTTGCCGTCGATGTCCACGTCGAGGCCACGGCGCTCGGCCTGACTGACGAACCACTCCCGCAGCTCGAGTTCGGCGGAGGAGTAGACGGGCCTCGAGTAGCCTCCCCGACGCTGATCCCGACCGATCCCCGCGACCTCGTCCAGGAGGGAGACAATGGTGTCGTGCGTCACCGGACGGCTGCCAGGCTCGGCCGGAACATCGCCGGCACATCGTCTCGGCCCTCGACCAGCGCAAGGGCGTATTCGCCGATGAGCGGGGCGAACTTGGCACCGTGGCCGGAGCAGGGCGCCAGGACCGTGATCCCGTCGACACGGTCGATGACGAAGTCCTCCGTCGGGGTGTTCGTGAACAGGCAGGTCGTCTCGGCATACGGTTCCGGAACGAGGCTCGGGAGGAACTCTCGGACGTAGGCGACGACCCGTCGGCGGTTCGCGTCGTCGACGAGGCCGTCATGATCGGCGGCCGAGGGGATGCGCCTGCCGCCGTTGTACTCGGCGACCTTCTGACCACGCCACTCGGCGTCGCGCCCACCGGGGAGCCCGTAGACCTGCATCCGCTCGGACTTGTGGATGAAGGTGGGCAACACTGAACCGGATCGCGCCGGATCTTCCGCGTCGACGCCGATCCGGTCCCGATACGGGAAGTGGTACGCCTGCTCCTGACTGACCTCGAGGGCCGGGAACGCGTCGAGGAACCCGCCCGGCAGCGCGAGCTCGCCGAGGAGGTCCGGAAGCCAGCCGCCGGCTGCGACGACTACCTGCTCCGCATCGAACGCCCTGCCCCGAGATCCGAGCACCCGGTACCCGGTGGCAGTCCGCTCGACCCGCTCGACCGGCTGATCGTTCAGGACCGTGGCCCCGGCGCGGACGGCGGATTCGAGCATCGCCATCACCGCCTGCTCCGCGTCGATCACGCCGGCTCCCGGGTGCCACAGAGTGGGCGTGTCGAAGCCGATGTCCCAGCGGGCTCTGGCTTCGTCCCGGGAAAGCAGCTCGTGATCGATGCCGTGCTCGGCCAGCACCGACGCGAGGTGCTCCGGGCGACGGGTCGCACCGAAATCGAGCGCACCCGTCTGCGTGATCAGTGGACGCCCATGCTCCAGGCCGAGCTCGTCCCACCCAGACGCCGCCGCGAGGACGAGACGGGTGTAGGACGCCTCCGGGTAGGCATAGCGGAAGATCCGGGCCGATCCGTGGGACGATCCCCACTCGTTGGCCGGGCGACTCCGCTCGAGGACGGTGACGTCGTGCCCGGCCTGGGCCAGGCGCCAGGCCGCCGCAGCACCGGCGAGCCCGGCTCCGATGACGATGACGCTCGTCATGCGCGTGCTTCCTGGTCTTCGTCCTCATAGGCGCGCTCGGCGTGGGCGTGCTCGTCGATGCCGGCGACCTCGTGCTCCTCGGGGATCCGCAGACCGATGGTGATCTGGATCACCTTCGCGATCACCCAGGTGACGATGAACGAGTAGGCGAGGACCGCGACGGTCGCGATCGTCTGCACGCCGAGGAGTTCGAATCCGCCGCCGTAGAGCAGACCGGAGCGTCCGTTCGGAGCCGCATCCGTCGCGAACACCCCGATGAGGAGCGTCCCGATGATGCCTCCGACGAGGTGGACCCCGACGACGTCGAGGGAGTCGTCGAACCCGAGCCGGAACTTCCACTCGATGGCGAGGCAGCAGACGACGCCCGCGATGGCCCCGATGATGATCGCACCGATGGGCGAGACGGCGCCGCAGGCGGGGGTGATCGCCACGAGGGCGGCGATGATCCCCGATGCACTGCCGAGGCTCGTGACCGCTCCGTGTCGGAGTCGATCGACGATGGACCAGCCGATGAGGCCGGCACAGGCGGCGACGGTGGTGTTGAGGAACACGACGCTCGCCGCATTGCCGGCTGCCAGCGCCGAGCCGGCGTTGAAGCCGTACCAACCGATCCAGAGCAACCCGGCGCCGACGAGGACGAGCGGGCGGTTGTGCGGGCGGAGCTTGCCGCCCCAGTCCTTGCTCTTGCCGAGCACCAGGGCCAGTGCGAGCGCCGCGACGCCGGCGTTCATGTGCACGGCCGTCCCGCCCGCGAAGTCGACGGCACCGAGGGTGTTCGCAATCCATCCACCGGTCGCCGTGTCGTTCGAGAAGGCGAACACCCAGTGTGCGATCGGGAAGTACACGAACGTCGCCCAGAGCCCGGCGAACAACAACCACGCGCCGTACTTCATGCGACCGGCGGCGGCACCCGCGACGAGTGCCGTCGTCACCCCCGCGAACAGCAGTTGGAACGCCGCGAAGAGTGCGAGCGGGATGCCGGCATCGGGGTCGTCGACGAGTGCCTGGTCGAGCCCCGCGAACTCGAACGGGTTCCCGATGAGTCCGAGCCCGCCGACGGAGTCGCCGAAGACGAGCGAGTACCCGAAGGCCACCCAGAGCAGCGCGACGAGGCTGGCCCCGCCGAAGCACATGATCATCATGTTGAGGATGCGGCGGGACGAGACCATCCCGCCGTAGAACAGAGCCAGGGCCGGGATCATGAGGGCGACGAGCGCCGAGCTCGTCAGGATCCAGGCGACGTTTCCAGCGTCCACAAATCACTCCATCGTTCGAGGTGCACAGCGGCCGGGCGGCCACAGCGTCGGGTTCGGGTGGAACAGGTGTCGGTGCTCGGTGCCGGACGGCGGTCAGGCCAGGTCGGGGGCTTCCCAGAGGTTGAGCTTCGTGCCGATCCTCTGCTCGACGGCGTTCTCGTAGATCGTCTTCGCCCACGCGACGTCCTCGACGCCCATCCCACCGACGCTGAAGAGCACCGGCTGCTCGGGGAACTCTCGCCCGACGGCGTTCCCGTCGAAGACGTCTCCGATGTTGACCACGCGGGACTCGTCGAGTTCGCCGGTCCCGATGAGGTCCTGCCAGTAGAGGCCGATCATGCCGAACGCGGTCTCGTGCGACGGTGCCGGGTACTCCTCGGCCCACGCCTCGTAGATCTTCTTCGCGTCCGCGATGAGGCGCGCCTTGCCGGAGAGGGTGTACTCCTTGTCCATACGCAGGTTGGCGGGCAGGCTCAGGAAGGCGCCCGGCTTGATCCAGTCGCCGTCGATGAACGGGTAGTTCTCCGAGCCGACCAGGCCGGTGACGGCTTCGGAGACGATGTCCGAGTCGCGCACAGCGGCCTCGACCGTCTCGGCGATCTCGATCGTCGTGAACTGCGGGTAGTGCTCGCGGACGTAGTCGGCGAACGCCTCGGAGGTCGACCGTCGGCGCCCGTGGATGCGGATGGTGTCGAGCGAGGGGCGGGCTGTGGTCATGGCGTGCAGGGCGCTCTTGTTCATGGCGCCGGGCCCGATGATGCCGAGTGACTTCGCGTCCACCGGTGCCAGGAGCTTCGCGGCGGCTCCCGGCACGGCAGCAGTGCGGTAGGCGCTCTCGAGGTTGCCGGACATGATCGCGTAGGGCGCGCCGGTGTCCTTGTCGTTGAGCACGATGAGGTGGATGGAGCGCGGGAGGCCCCGCTCGCGGTTGTCGACGTTCGACCCGTACCACTTGACGCCGGCGGTGTCGAAGCGTCCGCCGAGGTAGGCGGGCATCGCCATGAACCGACGGTCGGCGGCGTCCAGCGGCATGCCGGGGAACGGTGAGGTGGCAGGGAACCCGATCGGTGCTCCGTGCGAGTTGGCGGTCGGGCCGGCCATCCGGTAGTCACCCTTCGCGACGAGCACCAACACCTCCTCCATGACCTCCATGCAGTGGGCCATGTCCTTCATGCCGGCGGCGATGACCTCCGGTTCGCTCAGATAGAGCATGTCGATCCGGGTGTTCGGGGAAGCGTCTGCGGTCACGGGTGGTCCTCCAGGTCGGGGTGTGTGGTCCTCAGCGAACACGGTCGCGATCCCCCTGGTCAAATACCGATTCGAACCTCGATTGAGAGCGTTCCGCTCGCAATCTGGACGAAACAGCGCGGTAATACGAGGGTCGTATCGTCGATGGGATGGAGCTCCGCCAGCTGCGCTACTTCCTCGCCGTCGCCGAGGAGCTCCATTTCGGTCGCGCCGCCCGACGGCTGCACATGTCGCAGCCACCGCTGAGCGTCCAGGTCGCACGACTCGAGCAGGAGGTCGGCACCGCGTTGTTCGACCGGTCGACGAGGCGGGTGGCGCTGACCCCAGCTGGACGTCACCTCCAGGCGCGGGCGAGACACATCCTCGAGGAGCTCGACACGGTCCGGGGTGAGATGCGCGACTTCGTCGACGGTCTCGCCGGGGAGGTCACCGCGGGGTTCGTGAGTTCGGCCAACTACACGGTCCTCCCCGGTGTCGTGCAGCTGTTCCGGGCGAGCCGCCCCAGGGTGACGCTACGCCTGGTGCCGTTGACCTCAGGAGAACAGTTCGACCGGCTCCGCGACGGCACGCTCGACGTCGGGATCGTCCGTGACGAGGTCCCGCAGACGCCATCCGACAGCTCTCCAGCGCTCACCACCGAGGTCGTCTTCGAGGAGCGTCTCGTGGCGTGCCTCCCGGTGGGTCATGCGCTGGCGGGCCGACCCGAGGTCACCGCGGAGGAGCTCATGGACGTCCCGATGATCTCCTACCCGCGGGCGCTCATGCCAGGATTCGTGGACCGCGTCGCGGAGGTCCTCGGCACGTCGAGTCGGACGCAGGTGGTCGAGGAGGTCGTCCATCAGGAGACCGCACTCGGGTTCGTCGCGGCCGGCGTGGGCATGACGATCCTGCCCGAGTCGGTGCGGCAGCTGGTGCCCCCGTCGATCGTCGTCGTGCCGCTCGCCGGGTCGCCGACGACACGCCTGCTGGCCGCTCGTCAGGAACGGGCGGACGAAAGCCCGGTCCACGACGCGTTCATCGCGTGTCTCCGTGATGCGGCCGCGCAGCTCGGGTGAACGCCCACTCGAACACCGCG
The DNA here is from genome assembly GCF_050031945.1 of Plantibacter sp. 2H11-2. Lineage (NCBI taxonomy): Bacteria > Bacillati > Actinomycetota > Actinomycetes > Micrococcales > Microbacteriaceae > Plantibacter > Plantibacter sp. 2H11-2. Next base: position 28,290 of record NZ_JBNBBL010000001.1, read on the forward strand.
CGTCCGCCTCCCGTCTCGGCGGCGTAGCCCAGGTGTTTCTGCCCGGCCTGGACAAACGAGTCGCGTCTGTCCAAGCTGGGACCGATGACCGACACCCGCGACGACTTCACCATCCGCCGAGCCACCCCGGACGACGTCCCCCTCCTCCAGGAGTGGAGCTGCGACGAACCGGTCGCCTGGGTCGATCCGGAGCGGCTGACCGCCGAACTCGCGAGTGGGAACTATCGGCCGGAATGGTCGTGGATCGCCGAGCAGGACGGTCGCCCGGTGGCACGAGCCCTCTGGTGGGGCCAGGCGGACGCGAACCGGCCCGCCACACTCGACTGCCTCACCACCACGGTCGAAGTCGCGGAGCCCGAACGTGTCGGCGCTGCGCTCATCCGCGCTGGACTGGACGCCTTCCGCGCAGGTCCCGCACTGGAGTTCAACGTCGATGTCTCCCCTGCCTGGGCTGATGACGCCGCCAGCGTTGAAGCGGTGCGATGGCGCCAGGAGGCGGCACGCGCGGCTGGGTTCTCACGCACGACCGAGCGGGTCAGTTTCGCGAGGTCCAGCTCCGATCCCGTGCCGGCACGATCGCAGCGCCTCCGTTTCGTCGCCGCCCCGGACGACGCGTTCCACGAGCTCTTCGCCCTGGTCGCGACCGGCACCCTCGATGCGCACACGCAGGACATGGTCGCGCGCGAAGGGCTCGATGCGCTCGCGGACGACGACCTGGCGTTCTACCGTTCGCTCCCCGGCGAACGGGACGCCTGGCGGGTCGCAGAGCTGCTCGACGGGACGATCGTGGGATTCATCATCCCGACGAGGACGGCGTACGACGCGAGCATCAGCTATCTGGGCGTGTTGCCCGAGCACCGCGGACACGGTTACGTGCACGACCTCCTGGCGGAGATGGTCCACGTGCACCACGGGTCGGGGCAGGGCCGGATCGTCGGCACCACGGATGCCGCGAACACTCCGATGCGTGGCGCGTTCGAACGAGCCGGTTTCTCGGTCACGCGCGTTCGGATCGTGCACGAGCAGTAGGTTCGCCCCGGGCTCGGTTCCGACCGTCTCAGTTGAGCACCGCGACACGGTCGGCCGCCGCGCTCGTCAGACCCGCGACGACCGCAGCACGCGGACGACCCCGGAGTAGACCGCGAGCCAGATGATCAGCTGCAAGACCGCAGCGACGAGGAGCGGCAGCACGAACGACCCGCTTTCGGCGGAGGACAGCCAGAAAGCTTCACCGACCGTGCCGGCGATCCCGACCGCCGAGACCGTCAGGAAGAGCGCGCGCGACGCCACCGCTTCCCGACGGTCGACGGTGTCCGTCGCTCCGGTCCGACCCTTCAGCGGGTCGGTGGTCTGCGGTGTCACGTCGGTCGACACGGAGATGGCGCGGATGATGCGGTTCTCGGAGACCTGCAGCCGGAGCAGGATGACGACGCTCGTCAACGCGACCGCGAACCCGATGAGGACCACGAAGCCGAAGAGCGCCCCGCTCTCCCCCACCCAGAACGGACCGAGGACGGTCACGGTCGCGACGGAGAGGGTGGCGGCCACGACGAGTGCCACGGACGAGACGAGCCCGAGCGCCAGGCGGCCCGGGCGACGGTACTCCAGGAGCAGGACCTCCAGAGCGACGTCGCCGACCTCAGGCTGTCGCTGTCCAAGCTCGGTGGCACTGATCCACGCTCTCGCCTCAGGTCGGAGCAGGAAGGCGTTCCAGGCTGCCTCCGTGGATGACGCGGCCCGCGGCCTCGATGGCGCTCGCCGCAGGGCCGGCTGGCGGGTTCGCTCGGGGTGCATGTGCCGACCTTACGCCGACCGCGTGCCGGGGGAAGGCGACAGGGCCACCCAGAACCGTCCGCACGGCGCGGCCGAGTTCGCCGAAGTCGGGTCCATCGAAGCTGAGCCGGTGATCACGGTCGAGGCTTCAGCCCGTCGAGCATCACCTGCAGGAGGAGGGGCAGGTCTTCGGGAGTACCGAGCCGCACCGCGTGCTCGATTCCGCACACGAGGTGCGACAGGCGATCGACCGTGAGATCGGCGCGGACGGCACCCGCGGCGCGGGCCGCCTCGAGGACGGTCGTGAAGGATTCGAAGATCTCGCGTTTGACGTTCCGCACGGAGTCGGCCTCGTCCTCCGGCGAGAGGAGCACCGTCTGCAGACCGCCGTCCTCGAGCTGCAGCCTGAGTGCCGAACCGAGGTAGAGCGCCAGCCCATCGCCCGGATCCGGCTCGGCTGCGGCACGCCGAGAGGTATCGAGCATCGCGTCGAGCGCGTCGGCTGACAGCGCTTCGATGAGTGCGTGGACCGTCGGGAAGTGCCGGTAGACGGTTCCGACCCCGACCCCGGCCTCGCGGGCGACGTCGTTGAGTCGAAGCGTCGCGCGGTCGTGGGTCCGGGCGACATCGAGGATGATCGCCCGGCTACGAGCTGCGTCGGAACGGAGAGTGGCCATAGGACCACTTTACGCCAAACGGATGGCCTATCCGCTTGTGCTATGGTCCAAACGGATAGATCATCCGCTTAAGAAGTGAGGAAAATATGACCTGGGACCCCACCCGCTTGCCAGACCAGACCGGACGAACCATCGTCGTGACCGGTTCCACCGCCGGAATCGGGTACTTCGCCGCAGAGCAGCTCGCTGCCGCTGGCGCGGACGTCGTGCTCGCCTCCCGATCGCATGACAAGCTGCGGCGGGCCGCCACCTCCATTCGAAGCCGAGTCCCGCAGGCCCGGGTCCGCCACGTGCCACTCGAGCTCGGCTCGCTCACCGCCGTCGACGAGGCAGCTGCCGAACTCGCCCTGCTTCCCCGTCTCGACGCCGTCCTGCTCAACGGCGGTGCGATGAGCATGAACCGACGCGAGCTGACTGCGGATGGATTGCCCCTCCTGCTCGGCACCCATGTGGCCGCCAATGCCCGACTGCTGGCCAGGTTGCTCCCGACATTGGTCGCCACGGCCGTGGATCATGGCACGGTGGCTCGAGTCGTCCACACCTCGACCGGATTCGTCCAACTGCTGCGTGTCGGCGTTGACGACCTCCGCCAGGTGCCCGCGATCGGGGTCGTGGCCTACACCAAAGCCAAGACCGCGACGGAGGTGTTCGCCTTCGAGCTCGACCGCAGGCTCCGAGCGGCCGGACTGCCCGCCGCATCGGTCGTGACCCGGCCCGGTGTCGGCGTCGACGCGAAGACCCCGGAGCGACCTGGAGTCCGCGACGACACGACTCCATATCAGCGGAATCCCTACACGCCTTGGGCACAGGGCAAGGACACCGCCGCCTGGTCCGCGGTCAGGGCGCTCACGGATCCCGAAGTCCGGGGCGGCGAGTACTTCTCGCCGGTCGGCCGACTTCGGGGCGCTCCCGTCGCCATCGCTCCACCGGCCAGGACTGCCACGCCGGCGAGCGACGCGGCGTCGTCCCTCTGGCGGCAGGTCGAGGACCTCGCTGGCGTGCCCATCGACGTCGGCGCCTGACGCGAGGCAAGCCCGGTGCCCGCCTCGTCGAGCCGGCACGTCCGGTGGGATGGGCCCGGCCTGATGCGGTGCGTGTCATCTCATTGGGCATCGACAAACGTACGGAGCACCTCGACCCACTGCTCATGCGCGTCAAGGTGCGCATCATGCGATGCGCCACTGAGATCGACGCGACGGGCGCGCCTGCCCCTGCCGACGAAAACCGCCTTCTGATCCTCGGTGAACATTCCTGCGTCTGCGTAGACCACGAGGGTCGGCACGGCGATGCTGTCCCACTCGCGCCAGCGAGGCTCGCCGACCGCCTCGATCGTCGTCTGCATCACGTCCGCATCGAAACGTGGGATCAGTCCATCGGCTGTCTCCTCCAGATCCTCGACCCAGGCACGTTCGAGCGGCCCGTCACCAAGCTCGACCGCCGCTTCCGATCGACTTGCGAAGGGGACGTTCCACGACCGGAAGAAGTCGCCGAGAGCTCGGTGATCATCCGCCGTGCCACTGCCCTGGTTCCCTTCGAGCATGACCAGCGCGCGAACGAGATCTGGCCTACCGGCAGCCAGGAGCATCGCGGTGTGCGCACCCATCGACTGCCCGATGACGATCACCGGTTCTGATGTCTCGGCTTCGATCACCCGTGCGACATCCGAGACGTACGCCGCCCGAGAGGTGTCCGTCGGCCGCCTCGTACTCTCCCCGTGGCCGCGCTGGTCGATGAGGACGACCGATCGTCCGGCGAGCGCTCGAGCCGTTGGAAGGAACTCCCGACTGCTTCCGGCGAGTCCGTGGAGGATGACCGCCGCCGGCTCGGAACCCTCGAACACGGTGTACGAGATCGTGACCCCGTCGTCGACGATCAGCTGCTTCCGTGTCGAGACCATCAGTCCAGCCTAGGAGGCGTTCGTGCGCAGCCAGGCCGGGAGCGGCCACCGCTAGCCTTACGTCATGCAACGCAGGGGTGTGGGCGCATGACGATCGACGATCTTCTCGCGGAATCAGACGACGGATGGTCTCGTAAACCACGGACCGTGCGTCAGGTGCTGGGAACGCTCGGGGTAGCCATCGGCTGTATGGCCGGCTTCGTCGTCCTCGTCGTCGCGCTACTGGGGTCGTTTCAAGGCAGCTACAGCTCGTTCCTCGAGGGTGACGTGTCCGTCTGCGGCTACGCAGGCGTGGATTCGGTCTGCCAGCAGGAGCTGCGGGAGCAGGTGCGCACCACGATGCACATTCCGCTCGCCGAGGACGTCCGCGTCGAGAAGCTGCGTCGCTACGGGTTCCCCGATCCGATCTATCAGGCCCGGTTGTCGTTCCCGAGCGCCGCCGATGCGAGGGCTGCCGGTTACACCGTGCTGGAGGTGAGACCGAGCGGCTCAGCCATCGTCGTCGTGAAGGCGAACGGCTGACTCCTGACCCATCCTTGCTCGACGGCCGGCGGCGCCGCCGTCACCAGGCCGCGAGCATCCGGTCGGCCGTGCGCAGCGACAACGCCATCTGCGCGAGGCCCGGGTTCGCGGAGAGCGCGCTCGGGAACGTGGAGTTGTCGCAGATCCACAGGTTGTCGATGTCGTGCGATCGACCCTCTCCGTCGACCACGCCGTCACTCGGATCGTCGCTCATCCGGCACGTACCGAGCGTGTGTGCCGTGCGCGCCAGCACCCTGGTGCTCCGCGCACCGGCCGCCGTGAGGATGTCCGTCATCGTGCGGATGGCGTGGCGGTCGATGGCCCGCTCGTTGTCGCCGGGCGAGAACGAGATGGTCGCACGCGGCAGACCCCACTCGTCCTCCTCCGACGAGAGTTCGAGCCGATTGCCGTCGGCGGGCAGACACTCGGCGTTCATCCCGATGCCGGCGTTGTACCGTGCCGCGTCGAGCTCGTCGACGAGCTCAGTGCCCCAGAGACCGCCGCCGCGCACGAGGATGGTCGCATAGTTGAACGGCATGACGCCGAGGCTCTGGAGCAGATACCCTCCGGCGAAGTCAGCACCGTCAGGGCGGACGAAGTCCTCGGTGATGAGCGCAGACGGGTAGCCGCGGTAGCCGCGGATCTGCTCGTCGAACCGCCCCCACACCTGCACCGCACCATGGGCGAGGAAGTTCCGGCCGACCTGACCGCTGGCGTTCGCGAGGTCGTTGTGCAGCAGGAGCCGAGGGGTCTCCACCCCGCCGCCGGCCAACACGAGCACCTCGCAGCGCTGCCGCTTATCGACGCCGTCCTGGCGATAGACGACGCCGGTCACCCGACCGCGGGCATCCCGCTCGATGGTGTGCACGACGGCGTCCGGACGGATCTCCGCTCCCGCCGCGATCGCCGCCGGCAGGTAGGTGATGGCCGTCGTCGCCTTCGCACCGTGGCGCTCGCCCTGGTGGATGGAGCCGACGTTCGTCGTGGCTCGTCGGAGGCCGTGGTGCGGCTGATCGCGGTCGCGCGTGATGATCGCGGCGGGTGCGTCGGTCGCCCGGATGCCGAGCGACTCTGCGCCCTTCGCCATGAGGTCAGCCGGGGCGTTCCGCTTCGGCGGCGCGTACAGGTAGGTGCGCGACGGGTCCCACGGATACGGCGTCGGCCCGGAGACACCGATGGTCGCCTCGACCTCCTCGACGTAGCGGGTGAACTCCGCATGGTCGACGGGCCAGTCGCGCCCAAGACCGGTCTCGCTGCGCAGACGCAGGTCACGGGCGTCCGGACGGGGCGTGAACGCACCCCAGTGGACGGTGCCACCGCCGACGCCGAACCCGCTGTTGTTCGGGCCGAACGCCGTCGGAGCGTCCCCACCGCTGAACCGGCTGGACATCCAGTTGATCGTCGTCGCGTCGATCTCGTCCGGCGTGGACTCCGCGGGGTCGTGATTCGGCCCGGCCTCGAGCGCGACGACGCGCAGCCCCGCCTCAGCGAGTCGCGCGAGCAGTGGTGCGCCACCCGCACCGGTACCGACCACCACGACGTCGACGCTGTCGTCGAGGTCGTAGGTCTTCATCGCGTCCAGGTTCACGCTGCGTCCTCCTGCTGCTGTGCGGGCGTGGGGGCGGGTGCGGCACCGAGGTCGGAGGGCTCCCAATCGTCTCTGGTGTCGGCACCCAATTCGCGGTAGCCGGCGAAGTCGACGTCCTCAGCGCCGGTCGCGAACCCGTCGTAGCCGACGCGGGCCAACGACGCGGGGTGGATGAGCCACTCCCGCGTGACGTCCACACGCAGGTCCTCGAACCAGCGCCGCAGATCGTCCGCGTCGATGGCGCCCCCTGGAACGCCCTGGCCGTCGATCACGGCACCGATCAACGCATCCTGACCGTCGGTCGAATCCGGCCAGGCGACTCGGAGGTCGTCCAGCCCAGCGCGGTACGCCTCGTCGTCCGTGAGCCCTCCGACCGGCCGCCATCCGTCGCCACCACCTGCTGCGAGGTCGGCGTCGACCCGCGCGGCGACGTCGATCCGCCCACCCGCCGGCTGCGGAACCAAGCGATCGGCGACGGCGCGGAGCAGGTCCAGCTGTTCCATGCTCAGCGCGCGGGGCCGATACCGGGGGTTGTCCGGCAAGGCGCGTCGTGCCAGCGCACTCCGCACCCGCGGCGTGGTCCGCGGGGACGCGATGACGAGCCCCCACTCCGCGGGCACGATCGCACTGTGTGCAACGATCTCGTCCCACAGCTCGGAGATCGCGCGCGCCACCTCGACCGGACGTTCGGAGGAGAGCAGATGTCCGGCTCCAGCGAGCGACACGAATCGGGCCCGGGGGTAGATGTCCGAGAGCAGCTCCGGCTGCACTGCGGCTCCGAGTGCATCGTCCTGGTCCCCGGCGAGCACGGTGCACGGGAGGTCGAGGGTGCCGACGGAGGACGCGATATCCTCCACGCTGCCCTGCTCGAGCCAGCGGTGCCACGCGACGGGCGACATGGCCTGCACGGACGCCACGGCGGCGGCCTGCAGCTCGGCCGGCAGGGGCGCACCCACGTTGTCGTCCACGAAGGTCTGCGCGTCCGCCTCGGCGATTGACCCGTCCTCGACCCAGCTGAGCATCTGGTGGCGCTTGGCGTCCGGCATCGGCTCAGGCGTGGGCGGTGACGGCGCGAGAAGCACGACACCGAGGAGGCCGAAGACGGGGACGTCGCCGTCGCGGACCCGGGCGGCGATCCCGGCGGCGACCTTGCCGCCCATGCTGTGGGCGCACAGCAGCCAGGGTCCGCCGTCGGCCTGCTCCGCGATCACGGCGAGGGCAGCGTCGACCTGCGACTCGACCGAGCCGTCCGGCGCGTCGGCCGTGTCGCCCTGGCCGGGCAGCTCGACGGCGATCACCCGGAACCGAGCGTCGAGCTCGCGAGCCACCGGCGCGACCGCGGCGGCGTCGAGGCCCAGCCCGGGGAGGAAGAAGACCGTGCACGCAGCCGCGGTCACGGGGTGACCATGCCGCCGTTGACGTTCAGCGTCGCCCCGGAGACGTAGCCGGACTCCGCCGAGGCGAGGTAGACGTACGCCGGCGCGAGCTCAGCCGGCTGCCCGGCACGCTGATAGGTGTTCTCGTCGTCGAAGTGCTCCATCTGCTCGTCGGAGACGCCGTCGGAGACCTGCAACGCGGTCCACACGGGGCCCGGAGCGACCACGTTCACGCGAATCCCGCGCGAGGCGAGCTGCAGGGCGAGCCCCTTCGAGAGGTTGTTGATCGCGGCCTTGGTCGCCGCGTAGTCGAGCCGGTCGGGTGACGGCTTGTACGCCTCGAGCGACGCCGTGTTCACGATGCTCGCGCCCTCGCCCAGGTGCTCGAGTGCCGCCTTGGTGACCCAGAAGTTCGCGAACACGTTCGTCCGGAAGGTCTCCTCGAACTGCTCGTCGCTGAGGTCCTCCACCCGGTCGACCGCGATCTGCTTGCCCGCATTGTTGACGAGGACGTCCAGGCCTCCGAGGAAGTCCGCGGCCTCCGCGACGAGCCGACGGCACTGGTCGGCGTGCGAGATGTCGGCCACGATCGCCTTGCCTCGGCGCCCTGCGTCGGCGATGAGCGACAGCACATGCTCGGCGTCCTCCTCCTCACCTGGGAGGTGAGCGATGACCACGTCCGCGCCTTCGCGGGCGAACGCGATCGCCGTGGCCGCACCAATACCGGAGTCGCCACCCGTGATGAGCGCCTTCCGACCGGTCAGGCGTCCGCTGCCCCGGTAGCTCGCTTCACCGAGGTCGGGAACGGGGGTCATCCTGGCCTGCACGCCGGGCTCCGGCTGGTGCTGCAGCGGGGGCTCGACCCGGTCGTACTGGGTCACGGGGTTGGTCAGGTCGTACTGGTCGCGCGGAGACATGACGACCACGCTAAACGAGACGCAGGCTGGAACCGGTGGGGTTGCACTCAGCGCGTCCGGTGGTGCAGTCGTCCGACGGAGGGCCTGCGTTCGGGCCGCGTGATCCATGCGCGGAGCACGTCGTCGCCGATCGGGTCAACAGAACGACGAGGGTCCGCCCCAGCCGCCCACCCAGGCCGCCACCCGGGGATCAGGCCGGAGCTGGTGGACGCCGTCGGCGACGAGCTGCTGCGTCTCGAAGGCGGCGGGTGTGCCCCAACGTTCCTCACGCCGCCTGGCCCGCCGGGATCGGAGGTGGCCGAGCGACGCGCCGTCCGTGTCGACCAGCTCGACGGTGCCCACGTCTCCGGTGCCGAGGCGGTCGACGAGATCGACGATCCACGTCGGGTCGAGGATCACGATCGGACGGTCGAGCTCCCACGTCACCCGAGCGTCGACTCCGGCTGATGCACGGAGGACGCGCGGGTCTCCCCCGAGCTCCTCCGCTCCGCCGTCTTCGAGGACGAACCGGGCCTGCGGGAAGGCACTGAACAGCGAGTCCGCCGCGACGAACCGAGCGGCCGCCGTGTGGACGCCCCGCAACCGCACGGCGAGATCCGCCGTGTCCGACCACAGCGCCCGCGGCGCGGACCCCGCCACCGGGATCGACGAGAGGAGCCGCATGGTCTGGGCGTTCGCGCGGTCCATGCCTGAGCCGTCGCGCTCGGCCCACTCGGGGCCGTCGTGCCAGGCCACCGCGGTCGGGACATTGGCGAAGACCGCTCCCGCCTGCCACATGCGGTGCGCCCACTCCCAGTCCTCACCGCCGTACGAGGTGAAGGACTCGTCGAATCCGCCGACCTCGTCGAACAGGCTCCGCGAGCATGCGATGACCGCGCCGATCATGAATCGATAGGAACGGTCGTCGGCGTCGCGCAGATCCCGACTGCGCGCGTACTCCTCGGCGAGCCACGCCGGTTCGGCGAGCTCACGGCCGGCGGCCGCCTCGGCGACCGGTGTCTCCGGGGCGATCCCGCTGAAGTCGGCGTGGCGACGCCGCCCCACCGTGACTGCTTCGGGCAACAGGGCGGGGAGCCGCGTGAGCGCGCGCACGTACCCCGGCTCGGGGACCGTGTCGGCATCGAGGAAGCACAACACCTCGCCACTGCTCGCCCGCACGCCCAGGTTGCGGACGGCGGCAAGCCGGAACCCCTGGTCCTCCTGCCGGACGAGGATCACGTTCTCCGGCACCGACACGTCACCCGGGGATCCGTCGTCGGCGACGATCACCTCCAGGAGGTGACGCGGGTAGTCCTGCGCGGCGAGGGCGTGCAGGGTCCGCAGCAGCTCGCCGGGCTGGTCGTAGTGCGCGACGATGACGGAGACGCGCGGCAGCGGATCAGGATGGACGTCGTCGAGCGTGTCCCACCGGTTGCCGACGATCCACGGCTGCGCACTCCCGGTCACGCGTTGCGCCACACGGAGAGCAGGGCCGCGAGTCGGTCGACGGCAGCGGCGACGAACTCAGGGTGGGACGCATACCAATCGGTGTGGGCGACGCGCACCTCGGCGTCGTCCACCTCGACGCCCTCGAGGATCCAGTGGTCGCGGGGCTCGTCCGTCAACGACCAGGCGTCGACGACCTCGGGTGCGAGGGGTGCGCGCACCGCGTTCAGCAGGGGGCGTCCGGGGTCGGTGACGCTGCCAGTGGCGCCCAGGGTTTCGAGGATGCGGGCGCCGAGCGGCAGCCAGATCGCATTCCCCGGGTGGTTGACGGTGCGCGCGTGGTCGGCGGTGACCGAGTCGAAGAGGTCGGAGACCGGCACGTCGGTCGCGGCCTCGCGTCTCCGCAGTTCCTCGACGGAGGCGCGGCCGATCGCACGCACGGCGGCCGGCTGGAGCACAGACGCGACGGGGAGGCCTGCGGCGGCCGCGAGCGTCCGGACGTCGTGGTACGCCACGATCGGCGGGTTCTCCTCGACGCCGGGGACCCGGACGGCAGCCTGGAACGGATGCAGGCCCCCGAAGCGCACCGGCGTCACCGTCAGCACACGGCCGCTCGTGGAGGCTGCCACCTGACGCGTGCCGAGCGGCAGATCGTGGTAATCGTCCCGAACGGGTTGCGACACCACGGTGTGCGCGGCGCCGACCAGCTCGTGCAGCCGCTCAGCGTCCTCGGGGGTCATCTCATGCACGGCAGGCACGCGCACGAACCTGCGGTCCGGTGCATCCATCACGGTGCGCAGGGACTCAGCCTGGCAGTTGCCGAGCACCACCCCGAAGTCCGTCGGCAACGGCGCGAGTCCGTAGAACTCCGCGTAGTGCCTGCGGCGTGCCTCCACCGGCGACCCGGCGGGCGCAGCGGTCGTGCCCGGTTCCAGGGTGTGGCTCATGCGTCGACGGTATACCGTCGCCGTGCGTGGCGTGGTCCTGCCGCATCGGGGTTGCGCCGGGACGCCGGAGTCTGCCATCAGCGCCGGACATGCGCGTCAGCATCACACTCAATCGGGCTGGCGCGGCACGCTGGCGGCACGGAACGGAGCAGACTCATGACGGCGGTGACGGTCTGCAAGAATGGGCAGATGTCGTCCGCCCGCTCGACCCGCGCCCTTCGTGGTGTGGTCGCAGCGGCGTTCTCGATCTTCGTCGCGCTCCTGTCGCACGTCGCCGGCGGCGGGTCCATGCCCGGCGCCCTCGGCCTCGTCGTGCCACTCGTGTTCTCGACCCTCGTCTCCGTCCTGCTCGCGGGCAGGCGGCTGTCGATCGTCCGTCTGTCCGTCTCCGTCGCGGTGAGTCAGGTCCTGTTCCACACGCTCTTCGTCCTCGGCACCGCCAAGGGCACCACCTCGACGGCGACGCCGAGCGGACACCTCTCCCACGGATCACCGGTGATCCTCGACACGTCGTCGATGCCGATGATGCACGACGGGCACGGCGGTGCCGGCATGTGGTTCGCCCACCTCGTCGCCGGCCTCGTGACCATCGCCGCGCTCCACCGAGCCGAGACGCTGCTGTCGACGGCCGCAGCCATCACGGAGTTCGTCCTCGCACGGCTGGTGCCCGCGGTCCTCGCAGCCCTGGCCTCGCCGGTGCTGCCGGCCCGGGTGCTGCCGCAGCGCGATGGACCGGTCCTGCGCCCACTCGGTGTGTATCCGGAGACGACCGCTTTGCGCGGGCCTCCGGCGCTGTCCTTCCTCTGAGATCACGGCACGACCTCGCCGAGCTGCACGCTCGGTCGACGGTCACCGCTGCGTGCGCGTAGGACGCTTCCCCGACGACGACGCTCGAACCAGCGTCGTCCCGATGCGCCGCGCACCGGCGGAGTGCCACCATTTCCGCCGCTCGGTCCTGCCCCGGCGCCCGTTCGGGTGCGATCGCGGCTCGCCGGGTGAGCTGTGCCGCAGGGTTCGTCCACTCGAGCCCGCGGGGAAGGAGCCACCTCCTATGGCAGAAACAACCATTCCGTCGAATGCGCCCGAAGCCGATCCGAGCGGTCGGCGAGGCCAGTCGCCCGTCCTCGTGCCGATCCGTGCACCTGAAGCCGTCATGCTGGCCGCGTTGCCGGTGGCGGTCGTCGTGGCGCTCTCCGCGCTGCAATTCACCGGTGCGTTCACGACCGGCACGCTGCTGTCGGATCCGGGGGTGATCGTCACTCGCGGTCTGCCGTTCGCGAGGGTCGTCCACGATGCCGCCGCGTCGGTCACGATCGGCCTGCTCATCGCGGCGACCTTCCTGCTGCCAGGGCAGCGGATCCTCCCGGGGGTCGTCTCGTTCTCGCAGTCGAAGGCGATCCGCTGGGCCGCCTGGGCGGCCTCCATCTGGCTCGCGGCGGGGATCGCGGTGCTGGTGTTCACCGCGGCGAACTCCATCGGCGTGCCGGTGTCCTCACCGACGTTCGCGAAGACCTTCCTGTTCTACGCGACGGAGTTGGAGCTCGGGCAGACCCTGGTGTTCTCGCTCGCGTGCGTGCTGGTGGTGTTCTGCATCGTGCTCCTCGCCCGACGTCTGGCGTGGATCGCGGCCGCGAACGCGATCGCCGTCTTCGCGCTACTTCCGCTGTCCCTGTCGGGTCATGCTGCAGGCTCCGACGAGCACGGCAACGCGGTCAACTCGCTCGCGATCCACCTCATCGGTGTCACCGCCTGGGTCGGCGGTCTCGTGGCCGTGATCCTGCTGCGTCGGAAAATCGGCGATCAGATCGGCGCGGTCGTCGCACGCTACTCGGTGCTCGCCGGTTGGGCGTTCGGTGCGGTGGCCTTCTCAGGCGTCGTGAACGCCTCGCTGCGACTCGCGGGCCCGATGGACCTCCTCACCCCGTATGGGCTGCTCCTGGTCGCGAAGACCGTCGCGCTCGTGCTGCTCGGACTCGCCGGCGTGTGGCATCGGCTCCGGCTCATCCCCCGGCTGCAGGCCGAACCCGGGAAGCGGTCGACGTTCATCCGGCTCGCGGTCGTCGAGGTCGTCGTCATGGCGGTCACGATGGGCGTCTCGGTCGCGTTGTCGCGCAGCCAACCGCCGGTGTCGCAGGAGCCGGTCGCCGACGACGTCCGCCGTCGGCTCCTCGGGTTCGCCTACCCGCCGGAGGTGACGCCACTGCGGATGTTCACCGAGTGGCACGTCGACTGGATGTGGGCCGGCCTCGCCGTGGTCGGTGCGGCCTGGTACCTGTGGGCGTTCCGTACGCTCCGGCGCCGCGGCGACGCCTGGCCCGTGGTCCGCCTGATCGCTTGGCTGGCCGGGTGCGCGGCGCTGTTGTACGCGACCAGCGGTGGCCTCGCCGTCTACGGGCAGATCCACTTCAGCACGCACATGCTGCAGCACATGGCGCTCATGATGATCGTGCCGCCGCTGCTCGTCCTGGGCGGCCCGATCCTCCTCGCGCTGAGAACCCTGCCGACTCGCACCGACGGAGGGCGCGGCCTCCGGGAGTGGATCCTCGGCGTCGTGCACTCGCGGTACCTGCGGCTGCTGTCGAAACCGGCCGTCGCAGGAGTGCTCTTCGCCGGGAGTCTGGTGGTGTTCTACTACACCGGTTGGTTCGAATGGGCGATGCTCGCCCACCAGGGTCACATCCTGATGACGGTGCACTTCCTCGCCACCGGGTACCTGTTCTTCTGGGTCCTCATCGGCATCGACCCGGGCCCGAACCGCCCGGCCTATCCGTTCCGGATCATCCTGCTGCTCGCGACACTCGCCTTCCACGCCTTCTTCGGACTCGCGATCATGTCCAGCGCCACCGTGCTCGCGGAAGGGTGGTGGACCGCGCTCGGCTACACGGACACCGCAGCGCTCCTCGCCGATCAAGCGGTCGGTGGCGGTATCGCGTGGAGCGTCGGCGAGATCCCCGCCGTTCTCGTCGCCCTCATCGTCGTCTCCCAGTGGGTGCGGAGTGACGAACGTGCCGCGAAACGCTACGACCGCCGAGCAGAACGCGACGGGGACGCAGAACTCACCGACTACAACGCCCGCCTCGCACGCATCAACGACCACGACCAGGCCTCACGAAAGGACCACCCGTGACCACACACGCACCGACCCGACGCGACGCCGACGGCCCACCCCCGGAGCCGGTTGAACGCTGAGACGCCGTCGGGAGGGGTCGCGCTGGGCGGAATCAGGCGGTGACGACCGCGATGACGAGCAGCACGACGGTCGCCGCAAGCACTCCCAGGGTCACGGCCCGCGTACGGCTCCGGTGCTCCGGCGGCACAGCCAGCGGCAGCGAGACCGCCACGACCAGACCGGCGAAGAGTGCGATCGGGGTGCCGAAGAGCAGGCTGTACCCGTGGAGGTCGCGGTCGTCCCAGCCGAACCGGCTCGACACCACCATCCAGATCGCCAGCAGGAACACGATCGCGGCCGCGGCGGCGACGACACCGGCGATCACCCGGAGGACGAGACGTGTCCGAGTGGTCGCCCGCCGTGCGTGCGGGTGGGCCATACGGCCACCCTAGAGCGGAAGCCGAGGCGTCGGCCAGACCAACGGAGACGGTCGCTCTCCCCAGGTCGCCTGAATCCGCATCCGTCATCGCATCAGTTGACCTCCGCCGAGCGGCTCCTCGCGGCGTAGACGGAGGGGGTCACGGAGAACCGGGTCCGGAACGCCCCGATGAAGCTGCTCACCGACTCGTAGCCGACCGCGGGTGCGACGTCCTGCACTGCGGCACCCCGTCCGAGCATGCCCGCAGCAGCATGCAGGCGCACGCGGACCCGCCACTCGCGGAAGGTGCATCCCGTGCCGTCCACGAACGCCCGTCCGATCGTCTTCGAGCTGACGCCCGCCGCCGACGCCCAATCGTCGAGTCCGCGCGGGTCGGCGGGGTCCGCCATCAGGGCCGACGCGATGGCACGCGCACGCGGTTCACGGGGCATGGCCAACGCCTCATCGTCGCGAGCCGCAGCCGAGAGCAGGTCGATCAGGAGCGTCCAGCACCGCCATCGACGGCGCTCGGTCGGGTCGGCGTCGAGCAGGTGCGCCAGCAGCGCTCCCGAGAGGTCGTCGACCCGGACGGTCCGTGCACCGTTCCAACGCCCGCCCTGTGGGCGCAGTTCCGGGTCGGCGTAGACGCTGATGAGCTCTCCGGGTTCGCTGAAGCTCATCTCGTGCACCATCCCCGCGGGGATCCAAGCGAGGTGCTCTCGCCGCAGTCGCCGTCGATCGCCGAGGACCGACACCTCCATCGAGCCGGAGCTCATCCACGCGAGTTGGTCTTCGCGATGGGAGTGCTCGTCGAACCGTGTCGTTGCGTCGACCCCCGAGCGGGAAACCCGGAATTTCCCGGATGTCCTCTCGGCGGCATCCAGCGGGCCGACAAGCTTGATTCCGCCGTCCGAGTGATCGCGACCAGACATCCAGCTGTCTCCATTCGACAAGTCCTGTCCACTCAGCGCGATAGCGCGAAGCGATTAGGCAAGGCTAACCTGACTGTCGTCATCCCGCCAGCCGAACCGATGAAGGACCCCATGATCGTTCCGAAGCTCCACCGCGCCCCGAGCGCGAGGGCCGCTCGCCTCCTTGCCGCGATGAGCGCGCTCGCCCTCGTCGGAGTCGCACTCTCCGCCTGCTCGAGCGCCGCCTCGACGACCGCCGAGAACCCGAACTACACGACCGAGCCGAGCGACTCGTTCCCGGTGACGATCGAGCACGAGTACGGCGAGACGGTCATCCCGTCGGAACCGCAGCGGATCGTCGTGGTCGGCCTGACCGAGCAGGACATCCTCCTCGAACTCGGCGTCACACCGATCGCGACGACGGAATGGTACGGCGAGCAGCCGTATGCGGTGTGGCCGTGGGCGACGGATCTCCTGGGCGATGCCGAGCCGACCGTCCTCAGCACGACCGACGGGTTCGAGTACGAGAAGATCGCGTCACTGCGGCCGGACCTGATCATCGGGACGAACGCCGGCATGACCGAGGAGAACTACGGGAAGCTCGCGGAGATCGCGCCGACCGTGACCAATGAGGAGGGCGCGGGGCTCTACTTCGCGGATTGGCGGGACCAGACCAGGATGGTCGCCCAGGCCGTGGGTCGCTCGGCGGAAGGCGAGGCGCTCATCACCGGCGTCGACGAGGCCTACGCGGCGGCGGCAGCAGCGCACCCGGAGTTCGCGGGCCTGACGGCGACGTTCTCGCAGGGTGGGCCGTGGGACGGCAACCTCTGGGTCTACCCCGACGGCCTCAACACCGACTTCCTGACGGATCTCGGGTTCACGATCACGCCCGGGCTGCAGCAGTACGTCCCGAGCGAGGGCGGACAGGCGCAGATCGCCGCGGAGAACGTCGGTGTCATCGACGCTGACGTGATCGTCTTCGCCACGGAGTCCGCGGATGCCGTCCAGGAGGTGCTGGGATTCGGCACCACCTCGAGCCTCGACGCCGTGACCGGCGGGCACGCGGTCTTCACCGACGGCGAGCTCGCTGGCGCGATCTACTTCCTCACCCCACTCAGCCAGAAGTACGTCCTCGAGCAGTTGGTGCCGCGCCTGGTGGACGCCGTCGCCGGCACGGCTCCACAGAGCGTCGACGGCTGACCCGTCGGTGACCTCCCGCACCCCTCGCGGGCGCCGTTCGCTGGGGCTCGGGATCGCGGTCGCGGCACTCGCGACCGCGATCCTGCTCAGCGTCCTCGTGGGGTCTCACCCCGTGGGCCCGACGGACGTCTGGCAGGCACTCACGAGGCCCGATGACTCCGTCACCGATCTGGTCGTCCTCGATCTGCGGATCCCCCGCACCGTGGCCGGACTCGTCGTCGGTGTGGGGCTCGGCGTCTCGGGCGCTCTCATCCAGGGCCTCACCCGCAATCCGCTCGGCGATCCGGGCATCCTCGGCGTCGACGCGGGCGCGGCGCTCTTCGTCGCGATCGGTGTCCTGCTCGGCGCTCGCACACCTGTGCAGTACCTCCCGTTCGCGTTCCTGGGAGCCCTGATCGTGACCGCCCTGGTCTACCTGATCGGCTCGGCGGGACGTGGTGGCGCGGATCCCGTCCGGCTGACCCTCGCCGGCGTCGCCCTTGCCGCTGTGCTCAGCGGCATCACGACCGCGATGATGCTCCTCGATCCGGTCACCTTCAGGCAGCTCCGCGGCTGGAACGCCGGGTCCTTCGTTGAACGCGGCTTCGACGTCATCCTGCCCGCACTCCCCTTCGTCCTCGCGGGCGTCGTCATCGCGCTGTTCAGTGCGAGGTCGCTGAACGCCCTGGCGCTGGGCGAGGATCTCGCCTCCTCACTCGGCACGCGCCTCGTGCGCACGCGCGTGCTCGCCGTCGTGGCGATCACCCTGCTGGCGGGTGCGGCGACCGCGATCGCCGGACCGGTCGGCTTCGTGGGCCTCATGGTGCCCCACATCGCGCGCTGGATCGTCGGCCCCGACCAGCGGTGGATCGTGGCGTACTCGATCCTGATCGCGCCGGCCGTGCTGCTCACCTCCGACGTGATCGGTCGCGTGATCCTCTGGCCGAGTGACGTCCCGGTCGGGATCGTCACCGCGTTCATTGGTGCGCCCGTGCTGATCCACCTCGTGCGGCGCGCGAAGGCGAGCGCACTGTGACCGGGGTCGAGACGGGACCGCGCGCGGTCGTGTGGCGGCGGCGCTCGCTCTCCCTCCGTGTCCGGCTGCGCACGATCGTCGTGTGCGGGGTGTTCTGCGTGGTCCTCTTGGCCCTGGCGTTGCTCGCGCTGTGTCTCGGCGATCTGCCGCTGTCGGTCGACGAGGTGGCGTCGGCGTTCCTCGGCGGACCGAGCACCCTGGTGCAGACGGTGGTGCTCGAATGGCGCCTCCCACGGGTCCTCGCCGCCCTCCTGTTCGGAGGAGCCCTCGGGCTCTCCGGTGCGATCTTCCAGTCCCTCACCCGGAACCCGCTCGCGAGCCCCGACATCATCGGGTTGACCGCTGGGTCGTACGCGGGCGGTCTCATCGTGATCATCGTGATCGGCGCGGGCGCCGGGTCGGCAGCCGTCGCGGGCGGCGCCATCGGTGGCGGGCTGATCGCCACAGCGCTGGTCTACCTCCTCAGCTACCGTCGAGGCGTCCAGGGCTTCCGTCTCATCGTCGTGGGCATCGGTGTCTCGGCCATGCTCGAAGCGCTCAGCTCCTACCTCGTACTGCGGGCGAAGCTCGAAGTCGCGATGCTCGCCACCGTGTGGGGTGCTGGCTCGCTGAACAGCGTCGGTTGGGCGCAGCTCGTCCCCGCCGCTGTCGTGATCATCGCCATCGCCATCGCCCTCGGTCCGCTCGGCGGATCACTCCGACAGCTCGAGCTCGGCGATGACGCGGCGAAGGCCCTCGGATCGCGGGTCGAACGTTCGCGGCTCGGTCTCGTGGCGTGCGCCGTCGCGCTCACGGCTGTCGTCACGGGCGCGGCCGGACCCATCGCGTTCGTCGCCCTCGCCGCCCCGCAGATCGCGCAGCGGATCACCCGCACCGCCGGCATCGCACTGGTGCCGTCGGCTCTGCTCGGGGCGCTCGTGCTGCTGGCATCCGACATCGTCGCGCAGCACCTGCTGCCGACGTCACTGCCGGTGGGGGTCGTCACCGTGATCGTGGGTGGCGGTTACCTCGTCTGGCTCCTCGTCCACGAGATCCGGAGACGCTCGTGACCGTTCTGTCGTGAGGACCGGGGATACCCCCTCACCGCATCGATCGGCGGCCCTCTAGCCTGATGCCGAAGAGCCGACGCAGCCCACGCGACGGCGGAAACGAGACACGATGTCGCTCCCTCCCGCCCCCGATCCCACCCGGACCACGAAGCGCTTCATCCTCGCCGCCTTCAGCTTCGTCGCGCTGATGGCGTCCGGCGTCGGTGTGGTCGCCTGCTCGATCGGCCTCGCCGACACCGGCCATCCCGCCATGATCGTCGGGCTCGCCGGAAGCGTGCTCGGCATCGCCGCCGCCTTCGTCGTGATGTGGACGGCCCTGCGCGCCGAACGCTGACGACGCCAGAGCGTTCAGGTCGGGAACGGCGAGGCTGATACGCTCTCGCAGGTCTGCGTTCGCGTCGCCACCCGGGTCGTGACCGGGGTCGGGGACGTGCTCATGCGCAGCGGGGCGTGAGGAGTCGCAATGAGCATGGAGAGCGCGGCCTGGAGCTCGCTGTACAAGATCTCGACCGCCAAGGACGGCAAGCACGGCATCTCCCGTGAGTCCGTGCGGCGCATCATGACGTTCGCGGTGCCCTACCGGTCCAAGTTGCTGGTCTTCATCGCCCTCTCCGTCGCGGGAGCGTTCCTCGCAGTCGCGACGCCGGTGCTCGCCGGCCAGGTGGTCGACGTCATCGTCGCCCGGGGCGAGGTGGCCACGATCGTCCGCCTCGCCGTCGTGATCGCCCTCGTGGCCGTGGCCGACGCCGCCGTGTCGCTCGTGACGCGATGGTATTCGGCGCGGATCGGCGAAGGCGTGATCCTGGATCTCCGCACGGCCGTCTTCAACCATGTGCAGCAGATGCCGATCGCGTTCTTCACCCGCACACGGACGGGCGCGCTCGTGAGCCGCCTCAACAACGACGTGATCGGCGCGCAGCAGGCCTTCAGCGGCACGCTGTCCGGCGTGATCACGAACCTCGTGGCCCTGATCCTCACGCTGATCGTCATGCTCAGCACGTCCTGGCTCGTGACGGTCCTCGCCGTGGTGATGCTCCCCATCTTCCTGGTACCCGCGCGCCGCATGGGTAGCCGTCTCGCCGCGCTGCGTCGCGAAGCCGCCGACCACAACTCGGCCATGAGCACGCAGATGACCGAACGGTTCTCAGCGCCCGGTGCCACGCTCGTCAAGCTGTTCGGTCGACCGGATCAGGAGGCTGAGGAGTTCCGCGTCCGTGCCGCCCGCGTCCGCGACATCGGTGTCCGGACGGCGATGCTGCAGTTCGTCTTCTTCACCGCGCTGATGCTCGTCTCCGCCCTCGCGCTCGCCCTCGTGTACGGCCTCGGCGGCTTCCTCGCACTCGCCGGGCAACTGGACACCGGTGAGGTGGTCACCCTGGCGCTCCTGCTCACCCGCCTCTACGCGCCGCTGACCGGCCTCGCGAACGCCCGGGTGGAGATCATGAGCGCGGTGGTCAGCTTCGAGCGCGTGTTCGAGGTGCTCGACCTCGAACCGCTCATCCGGGAGAAGCCCGACGCCGTCACCGTCCCCGAGGGTCCGGTGTCCGTCGAGTTCGACGACGTCCACTTCGCCTACCCGTCGGCGGACAAGGTGTCCCTCGCCTCTCTGGAAGAGGTCTCGACGCTGGACACCCGAGGCGGCGAGGAGGTGCTGCACGGCGTCTCCTTCCGGATCGAACCCGGGCAGACCGTCGCCCTCGTCGGCTCGTCAGGAGCGGGTAAGTCCACGATCGCGCAGCTGCTGTCGCGGCTGTATGACGTCGACGAGGGCGCCGTGCGTCTCGCGGGGACGGACGTCCGCGATGTCGCCTTCGCCTCCATGCGGCACACCCTGGGCATGGTGACGCAGGACGGTCACCTGTTCCATGAGACCATCCGCTCCAATCTGCGCCTGGCGCGTCCGGATGCGTCCGAGGACGAGGTGTGGGACGCCGTCCGCCGCGCGCGGCTCGAACCGCTCATCCGGTCCCTGCCGGACCAGCTGGACACCATGGTGGGCGAGCGTGGCTACCGACTCTCCGGTGGGGAGCGCCAACGGATGACCATCGCACGACTGCTCCTCGCACAGCCGCGTGTCGTCATCCTCGATGAGGCGACAGCGGCACTGGACTCGACCTCGGAGGCGGCGGTGCAGGCGGCGCTCAGCGAGGCGCTCGAAGGCCGGACGGCGATGGTCATCGCGCACCGGCTCTCGACCATCCGCAGTGCGGACCTGATCCTCGTGGTCGAGGACGGCTCGATCGTGGAGCGGGGCACGCACGACGAGCTGCTGGCTTCCGGCGGGCGGTACGAAGAGTTGCACCGCACGCAGTTCGCCGTCCAGAAGGACCTGGCAGCGGATGAGGAGACACCGAGCGGGACCTGACCGCGGTCGCCCCGTCGCAGCCTCCGGGCCGATGGGTTACCGGAGACGCCTGCGCAGGAGCAGGACGGCTCCGCCCGCGAGCAGGCCGGCGGCGACGACGCCGGCCCCGCCGAGCTGCCAGCCCGTCAGCGCCAGGTCTCCGTCAGCGGAGGGTCGTGCTGCGGCCGACGGGCTCGGCGACGCGATCGCCCCTGCTCCAGGACCTCCCGACGGCGGGCCCGCGGTCGGAGTGGCTGTCGGAGGGACCGGCTCGACTTGAGCGCCGGGAACGGACCAGGTTCCCGCGGCGAACGTGACGGGCAGGGTCGCCGCCGTGACCACCGACGACGGGATGCCTGACTCGAGAACGAGGCACTCGAGCGCGAGGGTCGCATCTCCCTGTTCGACGCCACCGTCCACGACCTCCTGGAACGAGATGGCCATCGGCACCTCGACCGGCTGCCGGGCGGCCACCGTGACGGTCGGAGACGTGACGACGGTGACCCCTCCCGCCGTCACGGAGAGTCGGGCGGCGTCGTCCGCATCGGCTGGGCAGCCCGCGGCGAGCACCGCGGAGCCGAACGACGGGACGGCGCGCGCGTCACCTGACGTGACCTCGGCGCCGGCGGTGTCGCGCAGCGTGAGCGGTGCCGGCGCCGAGGCGGCGACTGCAGCACCAGCGCCGGCGAGGCAGAGCACCGCGCTGGCGCTGAGCGCTGCCGTGACGAGCAGGGTGCGCCCTGCGGCACGGAGCGGAGAACGGTGGATGACGCGAACGGTGGAAGACATCGGGACCTTTGGTGGGTGCGGTGGGCCTCCGGGACGGGCATACCCGGTGACGCCAGGACTATCGCCCACGCAGGTGAATGGGTCGTAAACGCAGGGCGTCACTCAGGGCACCTGCCGTTGGGCCGAGGTTCACCTCCGCTGCCTACGATCGGCGCGTCCGTCCGATGAAAGTGATGCCATGCCCTTCGATCCCCGCCCCGAACAGCCCGCGCCAACCGGTGGCTCATCCTCCGTGCCAGAGGTGAAGCGGGGCGCATCGGCCCGGCCCGGCCTCTCCCGCCGGTCCTTCCTGGGGGCTTCCGTCGCGGCATCGGTCGCAGTGGGAGCGACCACCCAGGGGCTCGGGAGCGCGGCTTCTGCCCAGGCCGCGCCGCTGCCGTCCGCGTCGGTAGTCGTCGACCCGGACGCGCTCTCCTGGCTGGTGTTCGACCACCACGTGCACTCGGTCTACTCGCACGACGCCAAGTACCCGATGACGACGATCCTCGACCAGGCGCAACGTTTCGCGGTCGACGCGATCGCCTTCACCGAGCACAGCAACAAGGGGCATGCCAACGTCGGCGGGGTGTTCAACGCGGCACGCGAGATCGACACCGCGCGGGCGGCTCGCCCCGACATGCTCGTGCTCCAGGGGCTCGAGTGGTACATCCCGGGAGCCGAGCACGCGACCGTGCTGATCGCGCCCGGGCCCCAGACGACCCTCGTGTTGCGCCGCTTCGAGCTCGACCACGACGGCAAGCTCAACGGATGGGAGAAACCGCGCCCCGGCACCGAAGACGCCGCCGAGTGGCTCGTGCACGCGACCGACGGGATCGCCTGGCTCGGCGCCCAGAAACGTGCAGGCGTCATCGACGACGTGATCGTCCTGGCGAACCACCCGAGCCGCCTCGGCATCGACTCGCCCGGCGAGCTCCGTGCCTGGCAGGACGCCGACCCCGAGGTGTTCGTCGGCATGGAGGGCGCTCCCGGCGCCCAAGCCGGAGCGATCGCAGCGAACGCGACCGAACGCTCACGGCGTGGCGAGTACGAGAACACCCCCAGCGAGTTCTCGTTCCCCGGCTACCCCGCGGAGGCCTATCTGACGCACGGCGGCTTCGACTGGACCACGGCCGTCGTCGGCGGCGTATGGGACTCGCTCCTGAGCGAGGGAAGGCGCTGGTGGATCACCACGAACAGTGATCTGCACCTCAAGGAGTCCGACGCGACACGCGTCGGCGACTTCCCGACGGGGCCGGGCTGGGAAGCCGGGGCGACGCTCGCGAACTTCAACCGCGCCGGCCGTCGGCCCGACCCGATCGCCACGGCCACGCCCCAGAACGGCGCCGACTTCTGGCCGGGCGAGTTCAGTCGGACGCACGTCGGGGCCGTCGACCGGTCGTCCGTCTCCCTGCTCGACGCGATCCGCGCCGGCCGAGTCTGGGTCGACCACGGGCACCTCGTCGCCGGGCTCTCCGTCGTGCTCCGTGCCACCGACCAGCCGGAGACCGGCGTCACCTTGGGTGGGACCCTCACCGTCGAAAGCGGCACAGCCCTCGAGCTCGTGGTCGACGTCACGCCCACGACGACGCCGACCTCGCGGGGCACGACGCCGAGACTCGCGCACCTCGACCTGATCCGCGGGCGCGTCACCGGGCTCGTCGCCGACCGTGACGAACAGCGCGCACCAGGCACCCGAGTCGTCGAGATGCTCGACGTCGCCGACCGCAGCGACTCCCCGTTCCGTGTCGTGGTGCCGCTCGCGCCGGCCACTGAGGACGGCTACGTCCGCCTTCGCGGCAGCGATGGCCAGGTGCACGGGGTCGGTCCGCTCGGCGCCGAGGTCGACTCACGTGCACCCCAGCCGTACCCGGTCTCCCCAGCCGACCCCTGGGCCGACACCTGGCTGTACACGAATCCGATCTTCATCAGCGTGAGCTGAGCCGGGTCGGGCCCGGTCCGTGCCAGCGACCCGGATCCGTCCACACATGTCGTCAGGTTGTTCTCGCATCAGTACGTCCGGAGTTCGTTTGGGTGGCCGCCCAGCTCGCGAGCAGTGCGAGCGCCTGTTCCGAGGATGAGTCCGGTTCCGCGCCGTAAGCGACGAGTGAGAGGCCATCGTCGGCGGTGAGGTCCATGGCTTCGAAGGTGAGTTCGATGTCGCCGATGACGGGGTGGTGGATGCGTTTCTTACCGGCGCGGTGGGCGTGGACGTCGTGCGCGGCCCAGCGGACCCGGAAGTCTTCGCTCCGGGTGGACAGTTCGCCGATCAGATCGGTGAGCCGTTTGTCATAGGGCCGTCGGCCGGCTTCACCGCGAAGTGAGGCGACGAGGTCGGAAGCAAGGCGGTCCCAGTCGGGGTAGAAGTCCTTCGAGCGAGGGTCGAGGAACGTGAACCGCGCGGAGTTCGGCGTCCCGGCCGGGTCGATGAACATCGGTGCGTACAGTGCCCGTCCGAGCGTGTTGGTGGCGAGCATGTCGGATCGTCCGTTCCTGATGACGGCGGGGGCACCCATGCTGTCGAGGAGTCGTTGGATCGTCGGGCGGACCCGGTTCGCAGGTGTTCTTCGGCGTGCGACCGGGGAGGCGTTCGCGGCGTGAGCAAGATCGAGCAGGTGGGCGTGCTCGGCCTCGTCGAGTTGCAGGGCGCGTGACAGCGCTTCGAGGACGCTCTCGGAGACGCCGGCGAGGTTGCCGCGTTCGAGCCGGACGTAGTAGTCGACGCTGACACCGGAGAGCATCGCGACCTCCTCGCGGCGAAGCCCCGCGACGCGCCGCTGGCCGCCCAGGTCCGGGAGCCCAGCGTCGTGCGGCGTGAGTTTCGCACGTCGACTGGTCAGGAACTGCTGCACCTGCGCTGTGATGTCCACCCTGTAACGGTACGTCGCCGCGATCGCTCGTGGGAGGTACCGTCCTTAACTCCCACCCCGCTGGGCCGTGCTCGTAGCGTCGACGTATGGACACTTTCACTCTGAACAACGGCGTCGTCATCCCCGCTCTCGGGCTCGGCGTCTTCCAGACCCCGCCGGATGAGACCACCGCCGCGGTCACCGCCGCCCTGCAAGCCGGCTACCGCCACATCGACACCGCGGCCGCCTACGCGAACGAGCGCGGGGTCGGTGACGCGATCGCCTCATCCGGCCTCGACCGTTCCGAGGTCTTCATCGAGACGAAGATCTGGATCAGCGACTACGGCTACGACGAGACGTTGCACTCCTTCACCAAGAGCGCCGGCAAGTTGGGTGTCGAACAGCTCGACCTGCTCATCCTCCACCAGGCTCTCCCGAGCGAGTTCGAGCAGACCATCGGTGCGTACCGGGCCCTCGAACAGCTCCTCGCCGACGGCAAGGTCCGGGCGATCGGCGTGAGCAACTTCATGGTCGATCACCTGACCCGCCTCCTCGACGCGACGAGCGTCGTGCCCGCGGTCAACCAGATCGAGGTCCACCCGTACTTCCAGCAGCGCGAGGTCCACGCGTTCGGTACTGAGCACGGCATCCTCACCCAGGCGTGGTCACCGATCGGCGGCATCACGTCCTACCGCGACGCTGCGCGACGGAGCTTCGACGAACCCGTCATCCTCGGCATCGGTGAGCGGTACGGCAAGTCGGCCGCTCAGGTGATGCTCCGCTGGCACATCCAGCAGGGCCGCCAGGTCATCCCGAAGTCCACCAAGCCCGAGCGCATCGCGGAGAACCTCGACGTGTTCGACTTCGCTCTCACCGATGACGAGCTCGCGCAGATCGACGCCCTCGAGACCGGCGTCCGCGGCGGCCCCGAGCCCGAAGCAGTCACCCTCGGGGCCTTCGGCCGCGAGATCCCCGAGGCTTGACCCGATCTCGCGGTACCGGGCGAGAAGGCCGCGGTCCCGGGCGTGGGACGGTGGCTCCTTCGCGCTGGACGTCCGAGCCTTCGACCTCTCCGAGTGGGCCAGGGCGGCAGCCGTCATGTCGATCAACCGTGCCCTGTCCCCCGGGCGCGGTCGTTGGCCCAGGCGATCAGACACCCTCCCGCAAGACGACGACGGAGCCTGGCGCGAGGACGACGCGACCGGTGTGCGTGATACCGCTCAGCAGATCGAAGCCGGACGTATCCGCCCACCCCTGCTCATCGCGGTGGTTGATGAGGAAGAGGTAGGAGCCGTCGGGCGATGACCGGCGCACCGCCTCGACACCGCTTGACACCTCGGCGACGGGAGCGATCGGAGTCTCCTCCAGCAGCTGGTCGATCAATGCTCCCAGGCTCGGCGCATCGAGGTCGGCGGAAAGGTACCATGCCGTTCCGCGCCCCACCCGTCGACGTGTGATGGCAGGAAGTCCAGCGACCGCGCCGTCGGAGTAGCTGGCGACGACCTCGACCCCCGCCTCGGCGGCCGGGGTCTGCAGCACCTCCGTCCACCGGTTCGCCGTCCACCCGTTGTCGAGCGCGACGGTCTGCCCTTCCGCGAGCGGAGCGAACTCCTCCACCACCACACCGAGCAGGGACCGGAACGCGCCGGTGAACCCTCCCGGGCGCACGGTGTTCACCTCATCCACGACCCCGGAGAACCAGGTGACGAGGACGGTCCCTCCGTCCTCGACGAAGGCCTCGACGGCGCGCGCGTTGTCATCGGAGACGAGGAACAGCCCGGGGACGACCACGACCCGGTAGGAGGAGAGGTCCGTCCACGGGGCGACCACATCCGTGGTGATGGCCCGTTCGAAGAAGGCGTTGTGCATGGCACGAGCGGTCTCGGAAGCACCCATCCGATTGATGGGCTTGAGTCCGCTCCGCACCGCCCAGCCGGCTTCGTTGTCGTGCAGGATCGCGACGTCTGCCCGGGTGACGACGGTTCCGAGCACCTCGGCGAGGGCCGCGACGTCCTGGCCGAGCGAGACCACCCGTCTGAACGCCCGGCTGTCGGGGCCGGCATGGGGCAGCATGGCGGAGTGGAACTGTTCCGTCCCCGACTTGGAGGCGCGCCACTGGAAGAACATGACGCTGTCCGAACCACGCGCCACGTGAGCCAGGGCGTGGCGCGCGAGTTCTCCTGGTTCCTTGGGCTGGTTGATCGAGTGCCAACTCGACCCTCCGGTCGCGTGCTCCATGAGCATCCACGGTCCGCCGCCGGACATGCCCCGCATCCGGTCGCCGCTGAACGCGAGGTCCTGGTGCCGGAGCGGGTCGGGGCCGTAGGTGTAATGGTCGTTCGCGACGACGTCCATCTCCACCGCCCAGCGCGTGTAGTCGACGACGTCCGGACCCAGCCCGACCATGAAGTTCGTGGTGACGGGTAGCTCGGGCGTGTGTCGGAGCAGTACCGCACGCTCCGCGCGATACTGCTCCAGGAGCTCGTCCGACGAGAACCGCTCGTAGTCGAGCAGCTGGCCCGGATTGTGCGCTGTGGCCCCGCTCGGGGTCGTGACCTCTTCGAACGAGGAGTAGCTGTTCCCCCAGAACGCCATGCCCCAGGCGTCGTTGAGCGTTTCGACGGTCGAGTACTTCGTCTCCACCCACTCGCGGAAACGGTCGTTCGACACCGCGCAATGACAACGCGCGTTCCCACCGCCCAGCTCGTTGCTGACGTGCCACATCCGGACCGCCGGGTGACCGGCGACGTGCGCGGCAAGTCGCTCGACGATGCGCTCTGCGAACCGCCGGTAGACCTGTGACGACGGGCAGAAGCCGAGGCGGCCGCCGGGCGCGAGCGGGTGCCCGTGTTCGTCCTGCGGCAGGATCTCCGGGTGGAGACGGTGCAGCCACATCGGCACCGCGGCGGTCGGCGTCGCGAGGTCCACCGCGATCCCGTTCTCGTGCAGCAGGTCGAGCATCCGATCGATCCAGGTGAAGTCGAACACACCCTCCCGCGGCTCATGGACGACCCAGGAGAACACCCCGAGCGTCACGAGGTTGACGCCGGCCTCCCGCATCAACTCCATGTCCTCCAGGACGGTCTCCCACGGCCATTGCTCGGGACTGTAGTCGCCACCGAACGAGAGCGTCTCGGTGGGCCAGGCCGCGGTCATCGGTCGACTGGGCTCGGTCGTCTCGGTGCTACTGGTCATGCCGGGGCATCCTTCGTGGTGGTCGGTGATTCGGGTTCAGGGGTGAGGATGAGGACTCGGGCGGTGGGCGCCTCTGTCGAGACGGACACCGTCAGCTCTCCCGACCGTGCATCCCAGCGCCAGGTCCAGCCGTCGGTGTCGCTGGGGAAGAACGGGGCCGCGACGACCTCGCGTCCGCGGTAGTGCGGCACGGGGATCACGACGGTCTCCGGGGCGCTTGGTCGACGCCAGAGGCTGAGGCGTGCGCGCTCGTCGTTCCGAAGGCCCAGCGACACCCACGGGTCCTCCCAGCCGGGCAGCCCGAGCGGCCAGAACGGCGTCGATTGCTCGATGTCGACGAGCACCGCTTTGTGAGCTTCGACGGCCTCGCGTACGAGGGCGACCTCGCTCGGCGCCATCCGGTTGAGGTATCCGGAGAGGTACATGCGGCCGAGGATCCCGTTGACGAGGGCGAACACCATCGCCTCCCGGCCGGATCCGGTGAGCGGATAGGCCCAGTTCCCCGCTTGCTCGGGGAGCATCGACGCGGGCGCGGCAGCTGCGATCGTCGCGTACATGACGGGGTCCTGCTGATCGGAGGTCGACTGGAGGTGCAGGCGGGAGAGCATCGCCGAGTCCATCCGCATCGCGCCGGAGGCACAGCTCTCGATGAGCAGCGACGGGTGACGCTCCTGCACGTCGTCGAGCAGACCGAGCAGCGCCCGGTTGTGCTCCAGGAGCCCTGCGCCGGGAGCCAGACCTCCCGCGTCGGTGCCGGGACCGGTCATGGTGTTGGAGTCCATCTTGATGAAGCCGATACCGTAGTCGGCGACGAGGCGCTCGATGACACCGTCCACGTGCGCGCGGGCGGCCAGGTCACGCAGGTCGAGCAGGTGTCGGCCGTGCTCGGCGATGCGGATGCCCCCACGGGAGAAGAAGGCCGACTCCGGGAGTGCGCGTCCCGAGGACGCGAGCGCGAGCGGCGAGCGGACACCGATCACCTCGGGCTCCAACCAGAGTCCTGCGACCATGCCGCGTGAGCGGATGTGATCGATGACCTCCTCGATGCCGCCGGGGAACCGGCTCGCGGCCGGCAGCCACTCACCGACCGTGTCCCACCAGTGGCCTTCGGCGTACCAGCCGGCGTCGATGCAGAACAGATCTGCTCCGGCATCGGCCGCTGCGTCGACGAGTGGCAGGAGCTTCTCGGTGGTCGGATCGCCCATGAGCGTGTTCATGTAGTCGTTGAAGACGATGGGGAGTGCGTGGTCCGCCTCACGCAGATGGCGCGTCGCGCGTCGTTGCCAGGTCAGTGCGCCGAGCACCTCGTCGACGCCTCCGTCGGCGAAGGCGACCGAGGCCGGCACGGAGGTGAACTGCTCCCCCGACGCGAGTCGGACACTCCACTGGTTGTCCTGATCCGTCGGGCCGGTCAACAGCAGATAGGCACCGTGACGCGTCTCGCCGATCTCGTATCCCCACGGCCCGTTGTGCTCGACCTGCCAGGCGAGTGCATACTCGCCGGCAGTCGCGAGGAGCACCGCGGTCGGCGCCTGCTCGCCAGTCGACCAGGACCCGCGGTTCGCGACGTGGACGCGGCTGCGGGGCGGCTGATGCTGCACATCACGGTCGATGCGGGCGAGTCCGATGTCCCGGAGAGGCTTCGTCGTCCAGCGGCTCTCAGCGACCCAGTCGTTCGCCGCCGAGGCGAGGACGAAACCGTCGACCTCGGGGGCCGCGGTGAGGAAGGCCCCGGTGACGAACGTGGAGACGAAATCGAGGACGACCGGCTCTCCGGCGGTGACCTCCGTCCACGTGCGGAATGCGCTGACTCCCGGCGACAGCTCGAAGACACTCGTGACGCTGAGTCCCGTGTCCACGTCCCACTGCTCGATCCGCAGTGTGTGGTCGTCACGGGTGTGCGACCGATATCGCAGGCGTGCCCCGATGACCGTGTCGACGTGTCGGAAACTGCCTGGGAACCGCCCGTGGCCGAAACCGGACACCTCCACGAGCGGCTGCCGAAGCGCCTTCGCGAGGATCGGGACGGCACGGTCGGCGCCGCCGCGCGACCCGATGCCGACGAGAGCGACCGGTTCGTCAGGACCCGACGCGAACACCAGTTCCAGCGCCTCGTTCGCCCACCGGAGCAGGTGCTCCTCATCCGTGTCGTGCCGCTCAGACACGCGCCGGCGTCCGGTCCGCGGATTCCCAGGAAGCGGTGTGGTGGTTGTAGCAGACGGAGTTGTCGAGCAGCGCCCGGTCCGGTGCCGTCTCGCTCGACACGACCTTGCCGACCTTCTCGGGGTCGGGTGCCGCGAGCGCGAGCAGCTTCGTGTAGTCGTGCTGGGGATTGAGGATGACGTCGTCCGCCGGACCCCGCTCGACGACCCGTCCGTGGTACAGCACCAGGATTTCGTCCGAGAAGTGCCGTGCGGTCGCGAGGTCGTGCGTGATGTACAGGACGGCGAGGTCGTCCTCGCGCTGGAGTCGCCCCATCAGGTTCAGCACCCCGAGGCGGATCGACACGTCGAGCATCGACACCGGCTCGTCGGCGATGAGCACCTGTGCGCCCGGAGCGAGCGCACGGGCGATGGCCACGCGCTGCCGCTGTCCACCCGAGAGCTCGTGCGGGCGGCGTGCCGCCATGTCCTCGGCCGGAGTCAGGTTCACCCGTTCCAGCATCGTCAGCACCTGCTCGTGCACGGCCCCCGCTCCGGACGCTCGGCGATGGATCCGGATCGGCCGTGCGATGTGGTGCTCGATCGTGTGGAAGGGGTTGAGCGAGGCGAACGGGTCTTGGAACACCATCTGCACGTGACGTCGGTAGAGCGAACGGGGCACCGTCACGCCGTCGTCGAGCGTCACCTCGATCTTCCCGGATGTCGGGCGTTCCAGACGCGCGAGCATGCGAGCGATGGTCGACTTCCCCGAACCCGACTCCCCCACCAGGGCGACGGTCCGACCGGGCACGAGGTCGAAGGACACCCGGTCGACCGCTCGGAACGCCGTCCGCTTCAGCCCCTTCTTGATGGTGAAGTCCTTCGTGAGGTCCGAGACGCGGATCGTCGTCATGACGCGTCCTCCTGTTCTTCGTCGATACCGGTCCGGATGAAGGCGCCGCGCGAGCCGCTGAGGCTCGGGAAGGATTGGAGGAGCCGACGTGTGTACGGGTGCTCCGGCTCGCGATAGATCTGATCCGCGGTGCCCAGCTCGACGATCTCGCCCTCGAGCATGATCGCGATACGGTCGCTGATCTCGAGGAGCAGCGGAAGGTCGTGCGTGATGAAGATGACCGCGAAGTCGAGTTCGTCGCGCAACCGCACGATCTCACGCAGGATGTCGCGCTGCACGACCACGTCGAGCGCGGTCGTCGGCTCGTCCATGATCATGACCTGCGGTTCGAGGAGCATCGCCATGGCGATCATGACGCGCTGGCGCATACCGCCCGAGAGCTCGTGCGGGTACGAACTCAGTCGAGCCCGGTCGACGCCGACCCGCTCGAGGACGTCGCCCGCCCGTTGGACGCGCTCCTTCCGAGACAACTCGGGCCGGTGCGTGATCAACACATCGCACAGTTGCGCACGCACGTTCGTCACCGGGTTGAGGGCGTTCATCGCCCCCTGGAAGACCATCGACAGCTTCGTCCAGCGAAAACTCCGCAGCTCCTCGTCCTCGAGGGCGAGGAGGTCGACATCACTGCCGTCGCGGTCGTGGAAGGTGATGCTGCCGGAGGAGATCCGAGCCGGCGGCTTGTGCAGGCGGTTGATGGCATAGGCGAGCGTGGTCTTCCCGCAGCCGGACTCACCCGCGAGTCCGAGGATCTCACCGGGGGCGAGGGACAGGGTCGCGTGCTTGACCGCCGTCACCGGGCGTTCGACCTCGTACACGACCGAGAGGTCGTCGATGGTCACGACAGCCGGTCTGGTCGACCGCTTGGATGGGGCGTCGAGGAGCGTCATGCGCGTGCCTTCCTGTCGGATCCCGAGTCGGCCGCGTCGTGCCTCGCCGTCGCGCGCTCCAGCCGCGCGGCCACCTTGGCGCGCTTCCGGTGCAACCGGACGTTCTTGAGCTTGGGGTTGATGATCTCGTCGATGGAGAAGTTGATGAGCGAGAGTCCCATGCCGAACAGGGCGATGATGAGACCGGGCGGACCGAACCACCACCATGCACCGAGCGGGAGGGCGAACCCGTTCTGCGCATAGAACAGCATCGTGCCGAGCGTCGAGGAGTTCGACGCACCGAGGCCGAGGAACGACAGCCCGGCCTCACCGAGGATCGCGGCGATGACGGCGAACACGAACTGGGACGCGAGTACCGGCAGCAGGTTCGGCAGGATCTCGACCGCGATGACGCGACCGGCCCGTTCACCGGCCACTCGGGAGGCCGCGACGTAGTCACGACTTCGGATGGAGAGGGTCTGCGCCCGGAGCACGCGACTGGACGCTGCCCAGCCGGTGATCGCGAGTACGACCGCGATGGTCCAGAGACCACGCTGCTCCGGTGGGACGAAGCCTGAGATCACGATGACGAGCGGCAGACCCGGGATCACGAGGAACACGTTCGAGAAGAGCGAGAACGCCTCATCGGTGAAGCCGCCGATGTAGGCGCCGAGGATACCGAAGAAGGCCGAGAGGATCGTCGCGAGCACGCCGACGATGAGTCCGATCTGCAGCGAGCCGGCTGTCGCATACGCCAGCTGCGCGAACACGTCCTGGCCGGTCTGGGTCGTGCCCAGGAGGTGTTCGGCGCTCGGCGGCTGCAGCCCGTCGTCGCGGATGGTCGTCGGGTCACCGACCAGGAGGGGCCCGATGAGCCCGAAGAGCGCGATGCCTCC
Organism: Plantibacter sp. 2H11-2; assembly: GCF_050031945.1. Taxonomy (NCBI): domain Bacteria; kingdom Bacillati; phylum Actinomycetota; class Actinomycetes; order Micrococcales; family Microbacteriaceae; genus Plantibacter; species Plantibacter sp. 2H11-2. The sequence goes on from NZ_JBNBBL010000001.1 coordinate 61,083, forward strand.
GACGAGCACGAGTCCGACGGCGAGCCACGGCGTCATGGTCGGAAGCATCATCCGCCAGGCCGACCGGGGTCTCCTTCCCCGCTCGGCGGCTGCGGTCGCGAGCGCCTTCGTCGCGTCGGGCACGTTGGGTTCGGTCCGAGGAGCGAGATTCGTCATCGGCTGAGTCCTTCCAGAACGATCGGCTTCGCCGACAGTGAGACGCGGATCGTGCGCCCGGGCATCAGACGCTCACCCGGGTGCGTGGATCGATGAGGCCGTAGAAGAGGTCGACGATGAGGTTCGCCCCGAGGACCGCGAGGGTGATGTAGAGGAAGATGCCCTGCATGAGCGCGTAGTCGTTGTTCGTGACCGCCGAGAGGAGCTTCGACCCGATACCCGGATACGAGAACACCTGCTCGGTCACGATCGACCCCGACACGACGAACCCGAGCGAGATCGCGAAACCGGCGACCGACGGCAGGACCGCGTTGCGCGCTGCGTAATTGCGGAGGATCCGACCCTGGCTGAGCCCCTTCGCCTGAGCGGTGAGGATGTAGTCCTCGGAGAGCGTCGAGACCATCATGTTGCGCATCCCGAGCAGCCAGCCCCCGAGCGACGCGATGACGATGGTCAACGCCGGAAGGAAGCCGTACTGGACGGCCGAGGCGATGAACTCCCACGAGAAGCCGGGATCGAGGACCACGTCGTAGCCGCCCTGGGAAGGGAAGAGTTTGAGCGTCGTCGCGAACACGTAGACGAGGATGAGCGCCAGCCAGAAGTAGGGCACCGCTGCCAGCAGCGTGGTCGCCGGTACGAGCGAGTCGAGCCAGGTACCCGGCTTCCAACCCACGATCGCGCCGAGGGAGACGCCGATGATCGTCGCGAGCACGGTCGAGATACCGACCAGCACGATGGTCCACGGGAGCGAGGTGCTGATCACCTCGGTGACCGGCGTCGGGAAGTAACTGACCGAGACACCGAGGTCGCCTCGGAAGACGTTGACGAGGTAGTTCCAGTACTGGAGGGGCAGCGGGTCGGAGGAATCGCCGCCGAGAAGGAGCTCGTATGCCTTGCGTGTGTCGGGGGTGACGATGCCGCCCCGTTGCTGCAGCTTGGCGAGCAGGATGTCGACCGGGTTGCCGGGCAACAGCCTCGGGATCAGGAAGTTGAGGGTCAGTGCCGCCCAGAGGGCGACGAGGTAGAACCCCAGTTTGCGGACGAAGTAGTTCACGACGTCCCTCCCGTATGCGCCGTTGCGCGCTCCTTCTCAGCGGCGATCATCGTCACTTCCCCGTCGGCTTCAGCGACTTGAAGATCTCCGCATTGTCCGGAGAGGCCCAGATCGCGGGGAACGCGTACAGGTTGTCGAGCGTCGGCCAGCCGGTGAACTTCTCACTGTGGAACTCGCTGGTCGTGCCACCGGTCATGATCGGGATGTACGGCATGTCCGCGACGATCTTCGCCTGGATGATGTCGAACTGCACCTGCCGCGCCGCGGTGTCGGTCGGGTTGGTCGCTTTCAGGACGGCCAACGCGGCGTCGACCTCGGGGTCGCTGAACCGGGCGATGTTCTGCGGCGCGATCTCACCGACCGGTGCCGTGAACGCGGAGTTGAAGTACTTGTCGTACAGGTAGTACGGGTCGGAAGCGGCGCCCTGACCGAGGGAGTCGATCGCGAGTTGGTAGTTGCCCTTCCCCTTCTTGTCCGTCCACTCGTTCCACGAGGACTGCGCCACCTTGAGCTCGATGCCGGCCGCCTTGAGCTGCTGCGACATGGTGTCGATGGCGGTGATGTAGTCGGTCCAGCCGGTGACGACCTCGACGGTCAGCGACAGCTTCGCGCCGTCCTTGGCATAGATCCCGTCGGAACCCTTCACCCAGCCGGCGCCCTCCAGGAGACTGGCGGACTTCGCCGTGTCCGGGGTGTTCGGAGCGACGGGCTCTGCGATCGCCGGGGAGATCAGGTCTTGCTGGGTGGTGGTCAGCGCGAAGGTCGGCGAGATGTCGCTCGCGGTGTTCTGGAAGGCGAGCGAGTTCATCTGGTCGCGGTTCAGTGCCGCGTAGATCGCCTGCCTGACAGCCGGATCGGTCTGCGGACCGACGCAGCCGAGCGCGGTGCTCGAGCAGGTGAGCAGTGCCATCTGGTTCTGCGGGATCGTGATCGCCTCGTACCCGGGGTACGTGGTCGACACGTTCTCGATGTCCGGCACCGGGCCGGTCTGCCAGTCGATGGACCCTGCCGCGAGCGCGTCGGCGCCCGCGGTGTTGCCGGACAGCGACAGGTAGCGGACTGCCTTCACGGCCGGCTCACCGTCCCAGTACTTCGGGTTCGCGACGAGGGTGAACGCCTGAGCTTTGAAGTTTCCGAGGGTGTAGGGGCCGGTTCCGACCGGCTTCTCCATGACGTCGGTCGTCGGATCGGTGTCCTTCCAGATGTGCTCCGGAACGATCGGGGTGCGCCCGAGGAGCGTCGGGCCGCTGACGAAGGCCGGGTGGTCCCAGGTGAACACGACGTGCGTGTCGTCGGTCGCCTCGACGGTCCCGTCGAAGCCACCGGTGTTGATCGACGGGGTCTTCAGCAGGAGCTCGAAGGTGAAGGCGACGTCCTTGGCGGTGAACGGCTTGCCGTCGGACCAGGTCACACCGTCGCGCACGGTGACCGAGAGCTGTGTGCCGTCGTCGTTCCAGGTGTACTCGGTGCCGAGGAGCGGTTTGTAGGGATCGGTGTTGACGTTGGTGACGAAGAAGAGCGACTCGTAGATGGTTCCGATGCCGCCGATCTGCGACGGGGAGTAGGGGTTGAAGTTGATCTGGTAGTCGCCCGACTGGCCGGTGTATGCGACGAGCGTGTCGGACGCGGAGGCCGAACCGCTTGATCCGCTCGACGGTGAGCAACCGGAGAGGAGGAGCGCTGCCGCGGCGGCCGCGACGGCACCCACGACCCAGGTGCGGCGACGGGGCCGGGAGCCCGTGGTACTGAGGAACATCGTTGATCCTTTCCCAGGGCGTTGACCGCGGGATGCAGTCGACGCCGACTTCGTGATCGGGCTGGATATTTTCACCCGACGCGTCCATTGTTACTTAGGTAAATTATGTGCGTCAAGCACTTCGGGCGAACTCGTCCCGATCCGACGCCGTACCGAAAGGGCCTCATGACAGACCTCCTGGACACGCAGCTTCACGGCGACGACGCCGAAGCTCGACCCGGCTCCGCGCACCCCGTCGTCCTCCGGCGCGACGGCGTCTCCCTCGTCATTAACACCGGCGGTCACGGTGCAGGCGCGCACAGCCGCGCGACCTTGCCGACCGTCCTGCACTGGGGAGCGGACCTCGGCGACCTCTCACCTGCGGCGATGCTCGACCTCTCCGCAGCGCTCAGCCGACGATCCGTCGAGGAAACGGTGGATGCTTCCTGGCAGGCTTCGATCCTGCCGGGTGAAGGCGACGCCTGGGCCGGTCGGCCAGGTGTCCAGCTGAGACGTGACGGCGTGCCGCTGTACCCCCGCTGGTCGAACGTCGAGCCCGTCACAGCCGTCGACGGGACCACGCTCACGACGATCGCTCACGACCCGACGAACGCTCTGCGACTGACCTCTACCATCGCCATCGAGGCGGGAGGCGTGGTCACGCTCACCCACTCCCTCGAACGGATACACGCGGACGCCCGAGCGTCGAGCACCCTGACCGTGGACTGGCTGGAGGCCACCCTGCCGGTCCCCAAATCCGTCGACCATCTGACCACCTTCGCGGGGCGCTGGACCAGGGAGAAGGTGCCGAGCACCAGCCGGATGCCCCGCGGCTCCACCGTGCGACAGACGCGACGCGGCCGTGGTGGCCACGACGCGCCGACGCTCTCCATCGTCTCGGTCGACGCTCCGCGAGACCGCCTCGGCGAGCTGTGGGCAGTCCACCTCGGTTGGAGCGCCGACTGCACGTACCGCAACGACCGCCTCGCCGAAGCAGTCGACCTCATCGGCGCGGGTGAGTTGCTCCGTGCCGGAGAGATCGAGCTCGCCCCCGGCGCGAGCTACACGACGCCGACCGCCTACTTCGCCTGGTCCGATGCCGGACTGGACGGGCTCTCACAGCGCTTCCATCGGTTCGAGCGGGCACGTCCCGGGCACCCACGCTCTCCCCGGCCGCTCGTCCTGAACACCTGGGAGGCGGTCTACTTCCACCACGATCCGACCTTCCTCCTCGAGCTCGCGGGCATCGCGGCGGAGGTGGGCGTGGAACGCTTCGTCCTCGACGACGGCTGGTTCCTCGGCCGCCGGGACGACACCCGCGGCCTCGGCGACTGGATCGTCGACCGCGATGTCTGGCCGGACGGTCTCGGCCCACTCGCCGCTCGGGTGCACGAGCTCGGGATGGAGTTCGGGCTGTGGTTCGAACCTGAAATGATCAATCTCGATTCCGAGCTGGCGCGAGCCCACCCGGAGTGGCTGCTCCACGCATCGGACCATTTCCCGACACCTGAGGGCATCTCGTGGCGAAGCCAGTTCGTCCTCGACATCGCTCGCGAGGACGCCTACGCGTACATCCTCGACCGCCTGCACAGACTCGTGGGCGAGCTGGGCGTCGACTTCATCAAGTGGGACCACAACCGCGATCTCGTCGAGGCGATGCACGACGGACGCCCGGGTACGCATCTGCAGACACTGGCCCTCTACCGTCTGATGGCCGAGCTGAAGGCGCTGCACCCCGGGCTCGAGATCGAGTCCTGCTCCTCCGGGGGTGCACGCAGCGACCTCGGCATCCTGGAGGTCGCGGATCGCGTGTGGGCCAGTGATTCGAACGATCCGGTCGAACGGCAGGACATCCAGCGGTGGACGCAGCTGCTCCTGGCACCGGAACTCGTCGGAGGCCACGTCGGTCCCACCACGGCGCACTCGTCCGGAAGGACCACGGCCCTGTCGTTCAGGCTCGCGACCAGCCTGATGGGGTCGGCGGGGTTCGAGTGGAACATCGCTGCGTGCACCCCCGAGGAACGGGCTGTGATCACCCGCTGGGCTGCGCTGTACAAGGAACTGCGGCACGTGATCCACACCGGCACCGCTGTCCATGCGGATGTGCGCGATCCGGCGCTCCGCGTCGTCGGAGCCGTGTCCGAGGATCGCTCCGAAGCCGTCTACACCATCGCCAGTGTCGCCACACTGGAGGATTCCCTGCCTGAACGGATCAGGCTCCACGGACTGGACGCGACGGCCGACTACCGGATCCGCGTCCGCGATGAGATCGGAGTGACCAGTCACGGATTCGCCACCCCCGAGTGGATCACCACCGGAGAAGTGACCCTGCCCGGCTCGGTCCTCGACGCGGTCGGCCTGCAGATCCCACCCCTGTGGCCGGCGCAGGCGCTCGTCCTGCACGTCACTCGAGCCTGAACCCGACGTCGGGACCCGTCCTTCTGGCAGGACGGGTCCCGACGTGGCGTCCGAGGTGGGCTCAGCGCCCGGCGTGCATGCCGTTCGCGTGGCGGAGGACCTCCTCGGCGACGAACGCCGACGGCTCAAGACCCGCCTTCGCCGTCACCCCGAAGATCACCTGCTGACCGGGGAACAGCGTCACGAGTCCCTGATCGACCCGGGCCGAGGCATCGACGCGGTCGACCAGCAGCGCGATGTCCCTCACGTAGCTCGTCGCCGTCACCGTGACGAGATAGCGAGCGGGATCGTCGACGTCCACCCTCGCCTCGGTCGACACCGGGTCAGGATCGAGTGTCTGATCGGCGACCTCCGAAGGGTTGTGGATCGCGGTCGCGAATCCCGTGAGGGACGCGGTGATGACCTCGGTGTTCCTGTCGACGACCGCCTCCACGCCGGCCGGGACGACCACCCGCGCCGACCCACGCGCAGGGACCGACGTCTGCACGGCCGCGGTGGCCAGGACGGCACCGTCGAAGGTCCTCCGGTGCAGGAGCACTTCCCCCGTCCACCCGTCGGCGGTGTCGTTCAGCACCACCAATTCCAGACCTCCCTCGGCGGGCTGGAACGTGGCGAGACGCGGCTCGTAGACCGCCCTGAGGGCGAACCAGAGCGGCTTGCGATGTTCGGCGAAGTCGACGGCGGCCCAGGAGACGACCGGCCAGTTGTCGTTCAGCTGCCAGACGATGACGCCGGTGTTCAGTGGTGCGAGCGAACGGAAGTGCTCGATTCCGAATCGGATCGCCGCCGCCTGGTTGAGCTGGGTGGCCCAGTGCCACTCCGCGATCGTGCGCGGCTCAGGCAGGTGTCCGCGCAGGCCGCGTTCGAGTTTCAGGTTGCCGTCCTCTGCTTTCTGGTGCACCAGCATCTGAGGCCCATACGGGTGGAGCGGTTCGTCGTGGACGGCGTCGACCAGCGTCGACCACGCGGGTGGCCCTTGGAACCCGAACTCCGATGCGAACCGGGGGTGGTGCTGACGGAACTCCGAGTAGTCGAGTCGGTTCCACACGTCCCAGATGTGCATGGTGCCGTTCGCGGCGTCGTTCGGGTGCAGGTACTCGTCGAAGGAGTACGGGCTCGCAGGCGAATAGGGACGAGTCGGGTCGAGTTCGGCGATGAGGGCGGGGAGGAGTTCGCGATAGTAGCCGTTCCCCCAGGTCCGCCCCTTGAGTTCCTGGCGCCAGCCCCACTCGACGTATCCCCAGATGTTCTCGTTGTTGCCGTTCCAGACCACGAGGGATGGGTGGGGGCTGAGCCTGGTGATCGCTTCGCGCGCCTCCGCCTCGACCTCGACCGCCAGCCACTCCTCTTCCGCATAGGCGGCGCAGGCGAACAGGAAGTCCTGCCAGACGAGGATGCCCGCCTCGTCGCAGGCGTCGTAGAAGTCATCGGACTCGTAGATCCCGCCGCCCCACACGCGCAGCAGGTTCATGTTCGCCTCCGCTGCGTCAGTGACACGTCGGCGGTACCGGTCCCGGTCGATCTCCGTGACGAAGGCGTGGTCCGGTATCCAGTTGGCACCGCGGATCTGGATGAGCTCGCCGTTGACCACGATGTCGAACGGCGCACCGTGGTCGTCGGGCATCGTGTCGATCCTCACCGTTCGGAAGCCGATGCGTGAGTGCCAGTGCGCCGTCGATGCGTCCGTCCACTCATCACCGAGAACGTCGACCCGGACGGCGTAGAGCGGCTGTCCACCGTGCCCCCTCGGCCACCAGACGTCCACCTTCGGGATGGTGAGGGCGACCCGGACCTCCTCGACGCCCGGCGTGACGGAGACGGTGTCCTCGACCCCACCGACGGCGACCCGGAGTCGCACACGCTCCTCACTCGTGTCGTGGGATGGCGCCGCCCAGTCCAACCTGATGCGAGCGTCGAGCAACCCGACCACGCCGTCCTCATGGTCCGCGAGGTCGACGAGCGGACGGACGGAGTCGATCCGGACGCCCGACCAGCTCTCGATGCCGATCGGTCGCCAGATACCGCTGGTCGCGACATCGATCCCCCAGTCCCAACCGAAGTTCGACGCAGCCTTCCGCAGCGCGTTGTACGGATGGTGGTTCACGTGCGGTCGGGCTCCATGCGCTGCAGATCTGGCTTCCGCTTCCTCGACAGGAGCCGCGAAGGTGATCGTCAGGCGATTCTCGCCCGCTCGGAGGTACGGACCGACGTCGAAGCGGTAGCTCCGGTGCTGGTTCTCGGTCTCACCGACGTGTGCGCCGTTCAGCTCGATCGACGCGACCGTGTCGAGGCCCAGCGCCACCAGCTCGTGCCGGTCGGCCTCGTCGGCATGCCAGTGGAAGACCGTCTCGTACCGCCAGGCAGTACTCCCGATCCACTGCTGCGCCGTCTCATTGTCCCCGTCGAACGGATCGGCGATGAGTCCTCGGGCGTGGAGATCGAGGTGCACGCAACCGGGGACCGACGCGGCGACGGTCAGGTCACGGACCGGTGTCGGGACCGGGCCTGCGAGAGCGGTGAGCGTCCAATCGGAATGGAGCGGGAGGTAAGCCATGTGCGTCCTTGCATGTCGGGCCTGCTGACGGGTGTCGTCTGCTACTTTATTACCCAACGTGACAAAGTCGGTCAAGGGCCCGTGAGCGATAGGCTCCCGATGCCGATATCGGCACGACCCGGTCCACCACGAAAGGAGCCTGCGCGTGACTGACGCCCGTCAAACCACGACCGCTCCACCCCGGTGGCCGCACCTCGCCGACGCCGAACGCGGCGCGCTTCGCGAACTCCTGATCCATGGCCCGCTCCCCCGCGCCGAGATCGCCAGACGCCTCGATGTGTCCCGCGCGAGTCTGACCCGCGCTACGCGGGTGCTCATGGAGCAGGCGATGATCACGGAAGGCGAGACGGCACTCCGCGGTGCGATGGGTCGGCCAAGCGAGATGCTCGTCGTCCGCGGCGACGCTCACCATTTCCTGGGTGTGAAGCTCACGGGAGACGCTGTGTTCGCCGTCGTGACGGATCTCGGTGCTCGGATCGTCGCAAGCGCGGAGGAACCGCTCGTGTCCACGTCGGTCTCCGACACCGTGGAACAGATCGGTCGACTGTACGACCGGTTCGCAGTGGAATTCGACGACATCCGAGCCGCCGGAATCTCCCTCGCCGGAGACCTCGCCCGGATCGACGGCCGTCAGATCGTCCTCGCCTCGTACTTCCTCAAGTGGCGCGAGGTGCCGCTCGCCGAGCTGCTCGGCGAGCGGTTGGGCATTCCGGTGACCGCGGACAACGACGTCCATGCGCTGACCGCCTCCCAGCACTGGTTCGGTGCGGGAGCAGGATCGGACTCGCTCGCCCTCATCACGATCGGTGCTGGAATCGGCTTCGGACTGATCGTCGACGGCCGCGTGGTCGCCGGCCACCGCGGACGCGCCGGACGCTTCGATCACCTGATCGTGGATTCCACCGGCCCGACCTGCGGGCTCGGCCACCACGGTTGCGCCAGCGTCTACCTCACGAGCGAATCGATCGTGAGGGCTATCGGCCGCGACGGCGTGGATTACGCAGGGGCCGTCGCCCTCGCCCGCGCGGGTGACGCGATCGCGCTTCAGGCGTTCGAATCGGCCGGCCGAGCCCTGGGCGTCATCATCGGCACCGTCATGAACGGACTCGACCCGGAGCGGGTCGTCCTCACTGGCGATGGTCTCGCCGTCCTGGAGCTCGCGGGCGGCGAGGTGCAGCGGTCACTCGAAGCGGTGCGCCTGCCGTACGACGATTCGGCGCGGTTCGACGTCCTTCCGTTCGAGTTCACCGAGTGGGCGCGCGCGGGCGCGGTCGCGGCTATCCGCACCATCCTGCGATTCTGATCCTGCTGAGGACCGGCACCGTCAGGTTGCACGGGACCCCGCCGAGGTCGGCAGTCGATCCCGGTCGTAGGTCGTATCGGTGTACCCGTGCGGAAGCGGTTGTCCGTCGTCGTCGAGACTCACGAACACGATGCGGTCGATCGTGAGGATGCTTCGTCGGGTGACCATGTTCCTGACCTCTGCCCGCATCGTGAGGGACGTCCGCCCGAAGGTGGTCGCGCGGAGGCCCATCTCGATCAGGTCGCCCTGCAGCGCCGAGGAGACGAAGTCGATCTCCGAGATGTACTTCGTCACAGCCCTGGGGTTGCCGAGTTGCAGGATCGCGTAGATCGCCGCCTCCTCGTCGATCCACCGCAACAGACTGCCCCCGAAGAGCGTGCCGTGTGCGTTGAGATCCTCGGGCCGCACCCAGCGCCTCGACCGGAAGGTGATGCGCTCTCCGTCTGCGACGGCCGAATCCTTCGAGGTGGTCACGCGTCTCTCCTAGATCACCGGGAGGATGATGTCACGAACCAGCGCATCCAGCTGCGCATCAGCTTCAAGGAACTGACGGAGGGTCCGCCGGGTCGCACCGAAATCGTCGAACTCGGCGACCGCCATCCCGTCGACGAGATAGGCCTTCCGGAACTCCGGTACGTGCTCGAGGAGCCTGTCGATGATGTGCTGCGCGACCGGCACGTCGATGCGGTGCGGGTCGACTGGGATCCGGTTCTCGTTGATGCGCAGTTGCCAGTCGAACGGCGGGGAGACGACGAGGTCGCCGCCGACCAGCTCGGACCACTGCAGGTGGTTGCGGAATGCGGCGGAGAGGATCCTCGATCGGAACCCGCGTCGGGTGAAGATGCGGTGCGCCTCCTTCAACGCGGCCACGCCCGCCCACTCGAGGTAGCCAGGATCGATGAGGATACGGTCTTTGGCGACGGACGCCTTGAGCCAGTCGTCCAGGCGCCCGCCCATGATGGTGACGACGGAGCCGAACTCCCAGTCCGGGAGCCCCTCGGCGGCCCGTCGCTCGAGACCGCGCTCGATCGCCTCGCCGACCGCGACGGCCTGGGCCACCGTGAACGACACGGTCGCATTGATACTGACCCCGCGATAGGTCGCCTCCTCGATCGCGCGGATACCGACAGCGGTTGCAGGAATCTTCACGATGATGTTCTCTGCCAGTGCCGAGAACCGAACGGCCTGCTCGACGAGCGCCTCAGCGTCCCGGTGCAGGCGTGGATCGGTCTGGATCGACAGACGACCGTTCCGGCCGTTGCTCTCCCGGAACGCCGGCTCGAGGAGCACGGCGGCCTGGATCGACAACTCCTCGACCACCTTCCAGCCGAGCTCGGCCTCCCCCGCCGCCGGGAACTCGGCAGCGAGTTCGGCGATCCGCGGCGCCCAGACGTCGAGATTCTGGGAGATGACCGCGAGGGCGATGACCGGGTTGCAGGTTGCGCCGACCGCACCGAACGCGATCGACCTGGCGAGCTCGTCGGGGTCGGCGGAGTCGTTCCACAGGCTTGTGGGCGTCGAGGCCGCCGCGGTTGCGAGCGGAAGCGTGTCGGCAGGGGTGAGGGTGTCGGTCATCGAAGTGCCTCCGGGAGTCGAGTTGGCGATCGCCAGAGCTGCGGCGACGCAGTCCGATCAACATACCCGAAGTTTGACAGCATGTCTTAACAATCTTGCGTGACTCGGGCGAACTGATTGGGTGACCTGACATACCCCCATTTTGGAAAGCCCTGATATTGTCAGGACAAGTTCTCTCTCCCGATCGAAGGAGCCTCATGGCACAGCCCGAGCAGACGCTGCCAGTCGAACTCTTCCTCGACCTCGATCGATCCGGACCGGTGCCGCTGTACTACCAGATCGCAACCAGGCTCGAGCAGGCCATCCATGATGAGACACTGCCCGCCGGATCACGTCTGGAGAACGAGGTAGCGCTGGGCACCCGCCTCGGACTCTCCCGCCCCACGATCCGTCGTGCCATCCAGGAACTCGTGGACAAGGGTCTCCTCGTCCGTCGCCGAGGTATCGGCACACAGGTCGTCCACGGCAAGGTGACGCGTAACGTCGAGCTCACCAGCCTGTTCGAGGACCTGGAGCGTACGGGGCAGAAGCCGGAGACCGACATCCTCTCGGCCGAGGTCACGACGGCGGACGAGAAGGTCGCGGACGCCCTCGGCGTGGCGACCGGGAGCCCGATCGTCCACATCAGGCGGCTGCGCCGGGCCGACGGTGTCCCACTCGCGATCCTCGAGAACTTCCTCCCCGAAGACCTCACCGACCTCGACCTCGGAGCCCTCGAGCACCACGGGCTCTACCAACTCCTCAGGGCACGCGGCGTCACGATGCGTGTCGCCAAGCAACGCATCGGCGCACGGGAGGCGTCAGGCCCGGAGAGCGAGATGCTCGATGTCCGGAAGGGCAGCGCACTCCTGACCATGTCGCGAACAGCCTTCGACAACTCCGGTCGGGCGGTCGAATTCGGCCAGCACGTCTACCGACCCGACCTGTACTCCTTCGAAGTCACCCTCGTCGACCGGTAGCGAGCCGATCGCGCGACCTCAGCGTGCCGGAACGGCGAGCTCCCCAGTGAGGTACTGCGCGCGACCGAAGCCGAAGGACCAGTCCTGCGGACCGTTCTCGACATAACCGATGAAGACATCCGCACCATCGACGCCGACTTCGGAGAGACGGTCGGCCGTCGCCGCATAGAGCGCCTGCTTCGTCTCATCGCTTCGACCGCGCTGCGTGAAGATCTGGATCATGACGACGCCTTCGGAGCGTGCAAAACCGAGCCCCGCATCCTCCGCGATGATCTGGCCAGCCGCGTGTTCCGTGACGATCTGGAAGCGGTCACGAGGCGGAATCCCGTAGACGGAGACGATCGCCTCATGAATGGCGTCTGCGATCTGCCGGATGCCTGCGGCGTCGCGGCCTGCGGCGAGGTCGATCCTGACGAGCGGCATGAGGGTCTCCTGATCGGTTCGAGTTTGTTAGGACATGAGAACGCTACCTCCCAAAGTCCCGTTTGTCATCAATAGGTCAATATGTCCTGACTTACTATTGCCCTCTTGTCAGTTCTTCACTAGCTTGAGCCCTGCAATGATGCACGGGCCGCCCGAGGCCCGACCCTCGAAAGGACACAACGAAGTGAAAACCTCAGCACGACGCTCGCTCCTCGGCACGATCGCCCTCGTCGGCGTCGCCGCACTCGCCCTCTCCGGCTGCACCGCCACCGCGGGTGCGAGCAGTACCTCGGACGCCGGTCTCGCCTCCGGCTTCGGATCGCGCGCGGACAACCGCGACGTCTACTTCTTCACCTACTACAACCCGGCGAGCGACCCGTTCTGGGCGCAGATCCTGAAGGGCGGCGAGGACGCGGCCGAGCTCGGCCACCTGAATCTGACGCACCAGACGGCCGAAGGTGACCCGGACAAGATGGTCGACCTCGTCGGCACCGCGATCGCGACGAAGCCGTCACTGATCTTCATGCCGTTCAACGAGGGCGAGAAGTGGTCGAAGGTCGCCTGCGACGCCCACGACGCCGGCATCACGGTCATCGCGTACAACGTTCCCGCTCCGGACAGCGCCAAGGACTGCGTCTCGGGCTTCGTCGGTCAGGACTTCACCGAGGTCGGCAAGCTCGTCGGTGAGCGCCTCCTGAAGGAAGTCGACCTCAAGGAGGGCGACAAGGTCATGTTCCCGGCCGAGGAGCCCGAGCAGGACTACGCGATCAAGCGCGGCGGCGGCGTTCAGGACGCGCTGGATTCGGTCGGCGCGAAGGGCGAGTACCTCCGTACCTCCGGCGCCGACGAGGAGGCGCTCAACTCCATGACCTCATGGCTGACGGCGAACCCCGACGTCAAGGCGATCGTCCCGCTGGGCGGAACCCCGCACCGCAACGTCGTCGCGGCCATGGAAGCCGCCGGCGTCTCGGTACCGGTTGTCGGCTTCGACACCTCTCCGCAGGTGATCCAGGGGATCAAGGACGGCAAGATCCTCGCCACGGCAGACCAGCAGGGATACGTGCAGGGGTACCAGTCGGTGATGCAGGGCATCCTGTCGATCGACTTCGGCCTCTCCCCCGCCAACATCAACTCCGGCGGCCTTGGGCTGATCGACAAATCCAACGTCTCCTTCCTCGAGGAGAAAGATCTGCAGGGCGTCCGCTACTGACACTCGTCCGTCGTGTGCCGGGGATCGCTCGACGACCCTCGGCGCACGGTCCCCCTCCCCGAACCGACCGCGATCCGTCGCGCACCGAAGGACCCCCATGTCTCAACCACCCACGCGCGATCCCGCGCCCATCCTGACCGCTCCGCTCTCCACGGAGAGCATCTCGCAGCCTCGCAGACTGTCGGACAACCAGCCGCAGGGCTTCGCCGACCGCCTCCGGGACACGATCACCTACACCCGCGGACGTGGCGCGCTGGAGATCGGCATCATCTTCGCGATCGTGCTCCTCGGCTTCGTCATCGCCGGCATCGTCGCCCCCGACGCGTTCCCGTTCCTCTCACCGAGCAACCTCTCCGGAGTGATCTCCCAGTCCATACCAGTGCTCGCGATCCTCGGTATCGCAGCAGGGATCCTCATGATCGCGGGCGAGTTCGACCTGTCCCTCGGCGCGAACATCGGCTTCTCCGCGATCATCTTCATCCGCGTCTCAGAGGCGGTGGGCTGGGGATGGGGTGCTCTCGCCGCGATCGCCTGCGGTACAGGCATCGCGCTCATCAACGGTCTCATCGTGGTCGTCACCAAGATCCCGTCGTTCATCGCAACGCTCGGCATGGGCTTCTTCTGGACCGGGGCGAGCCTCTTCGTGAATGGGACGTCGCCGGCGATCCTGTCCAGCGCGAAGGACGACACCCTGGTGACGCTCTTCGCCGGCGACTTCGGGCTCTTCCGCTCCCAGTTGGTCTGGCTACTCGTCATCGGCGTCATCGCCTGGCTCTTCCTGCACCGGCACAAGCGCGGCAACCACGTCTACGCCGTCGGCGGCAACGCTGCAGCGGCGAAGGCGATCTCGATCAACCCTTCGGCGGTCCGACTCATGGCCTTCGGCATCTTCGGCGGACTCGTCGGCTTCGCCGCGATCCTGATCGCCGTCCGCACGTCGTCGATGCAGCCGGGGAGCACCGACGACTACACGCTGATGGCCATCGCGGCCGCCGTCGTCGGCGGAACCTCCCTACTCGGTGGCCGAGGGAGCATCGTCGGCATGATCATCGGCGCCGCGCTGATCCGGATCATCGAGAACGGCCTCATCCTGGCCAAGGCCCCTGGCTTCTACATCCAACTCTTCGTCGGACTCATCATCGTCATCGCCGCCATCTTCAACAAGCTCATGGAAGGAAAGGCTTCGTGACCATCGACGCCACCATCGACACCGCGACCCCGCTCTTACGGATCGAGGGCGTCACCAAGCGGTACGGGGCGAACACCGTCCTCAACGACGTCTCCTTCGACATCGGCAACAGCGAGGTGGTCGGACTGCTCGGCGACAACGGAGCGGGCAAGTCCACGCTCGTCAAGATCCTGTCCGGAGTCGTCCAGATGACATCTGGTTCCTACACCTGGGAGGGACAGCACCACGACACGGTCAACCGAGCGCTCACCGAGCAGCTCGGCGTCGAGACGATCTTCCAGGACTCGGCCCTCGTCCCCCAGATGTCGATCACCCGAAACCTGTTCATGGGTCGCGAGATCACCAACCGCCTCGGACTCATGAAGATGAAGCAGATGGACGCGATCACCTCCGAGATCCTGGACACCGTCGTGACGATCGAGGGCATCAAGTCCTCGAAGCAGCTCGTCGCCTCGTTGTCAGGCGGTCAGGCACAAGCGGTCGCCATCGCCCGCGCCGTCCACTTCAAGCGGAGCCTCCTCATCCTCGACGAACCCACCTCGGCCCTCGCGGTGCGGGCGACCGAGGCACTGCTGAACTACCTTCGGCAGTTGAAGTCGGAGGGCGTCAGCTCGGTGCTCGTCACCCACAACCTGCACCACGCCTACCAGGTGTGCGACCGGCATATCGTGATGAACCACGGACGGAAGATCCTCGACGTCCGCCGTGAGGACACGAGCGTGGAGGAACTCACCGCCGCGGTCGTGGAGGGCGCCGTCGGAGTCGAACGGTTCCGCGCCGGTCGCTTCTGAACCGCCCCGCCCGACCGCTGCGGTCGCCCTGCCGTGACGGCGGGGTGGCCGCAGCGGTCGTCCGCCCTGGTCACGCCAACGCGTCGGGTCCGAGCAGGGCGCGGATGTGCGATTCGATGAGCGCTCGGATGTCGAACGGCGGGCCCTGCATCCACCGCAGCTGGAGCCCCTCCCACGCGGCGAGCAGGAGCTGCGCCGCCTGATCCGCATCAACCTCCCTCGGCACCCGTCCCGCCTCCTGCAGGCGCTCGATGTCCGTGGCGACCACCCGCACGGACCGCTCCCAACGTCGCTGGAAGTACCCGTTCGCCGGATGCTCGGGATCCGCCGCCGCTCCGGCGAGCTCGTTGTAGAGTCGCCCGAAGTTCGTCCGCTGCACGCCGAGCGCGGCACGGTCACCCATGTCGGCGATCGCTCCGGCCTCGGCCCCTCGCTCGCGGATGTTCTCGTCGTCGTGCTGTTGGAGGGCTGCGATGAGCAGGCTCTCCTTGGTCGGGTAGTGGTAGTAGACCGTCGGCTCACTGGCTCCGGCGAGCGCTGCGATCTCCGAGACGGCGACCGCCCGGTGCCCTCGCTCCTGCACGAGCTGCAGTGCGGCCTCGCTGAGTGCCCTCCGTCGCTGATCGGACTTCGCGTACGGCCCGCGCTTCTCTCGCATCCAGACTCCTCGTCGACTCTTGAACGTCTGCCGGTGCAATGATATGTTCAACGCACCAAAGTGATAGACGACTCAGAATTAGCGTAGAGGATTGGTGGTGACGGCATGGCGATCGATCGACGGAGACTCGTGCGCCGACACAACCCCGTGATCACCTCCGCCCACCCCACCGAGGTGTTCACGGTGGGCAACGGCGACGCCGCCCTCACGGTCGACCTCTCCGGGCTGCAGTCCTTCCCCGAGGTCCACCGGCTCCGGCCCGACCCGCTCCGCGTGCCTCGCGAGGGCCTCGACGCCCTCCCCGAGCAGCGACCTCGCGCGTTCGACCGCGACGACTTCCAGATCCCGCTGCAGACCCAGTCCGGTTGGGGCTGGTACGAGACGCGCCCCACCCGGCCGCTCGAACTCGCCGAGGCCGAGACCACCCATGCCACCGAGCGAGGCCCGGTCCCCTACCTGGACCGCATGGGACTGCAGCGCCCGCGAGACCCGATCGCGCCTGAGTTCACCGCCGGAGCCTGGTTCCACTACAACCCGCGCCGCGCCCACCTCGGTCGGCTCGCGCTCGTCCGCCTCGACCACCCCGGGACACTCGACCCCTCGATCATCGACGACGCCCTGACCACCCTCGACCTCTGGTCGGGTCGGGTCGACGCGGATTACTCGGTGCTCGGGCACCGCGTCCAGGTGACCACCGTCGGCGACCCCGACGCCGATCGGTTCGCGGTCCAGGTGCGCTCGTCCCTCCTGGCCGAGGGCTGGGGCGTCGCGTGGGTGTTCGACCCGCAGCCCGATGATCTGGCCCCGTTCGAACATCCACTGGAGGAGACCACGAGCTGGGAGGCTCGGTCGCCGCAGGACTGGATCGCACGACGGACGGTCGAGGCCACCGCGTATGCCGTCCACGTGACCACGACCGGCGAGCTGCGCGAGCACGGCCCCGACGGCGTCGTGGCCGCGACGGACCGCCCCGAGCTGGACGTCGTGGTGGCGCTCCGACCCGGTCCCGCAGCGTTCGATCGCACGGAGCGCTCCACGTTCACCGACGTATGCTCCACCGCCGCCGAATGGTGGTGCCGATACTGGGAGGACGGCTCCGCGGTCGACCTCGGCGACAGCACCGACGAGCGGGCGACCGAACTGGAACGTCGACTCGTCCTCTCCCAGTACCTCCTCGCCGTCAACTGCGCCGGCCGCACACCTCCAGCGGAGACGGGCCTGACGTACAACAGCTGGTCCGGCAAGTTCCACCTCGAGATGCACTGGTGGCACGCCGCGCACTTCGCCCTGTGGAACCGTGGCGCACTGCTCGAACGCAGCCTCGACTTCTACCACCGGTCGCTCGATGCGGCTCGCGAGACGGCTCGCCACCAGGGGTATCGCGGGGCGAGATGGCCGAAGCAGACCGATCCGTCCGCCCGAGAGTCCCCGAGCAACATCGGGGTGTTCCTCGTCTGGCAGCAGCCGCACGTGATCCACCTGCTCGAACTCCTCCACGCGAGCGGCCGGGACGAGGCGTTCCTCCGCCGGCACTATCCGCTCGTCGAGGCGACGGCGACCTTCATGGCCGACGTCGTCGCCGAACGGAACGACTCCTTCACGCTCCCCCCGCCCCTGATCCCCGCCCAGGAGAGCTATCTCGCCGAGCGGGAGACGACGGCCGACCCGACCTTCGAGCTCGCCTACTGGTCCTGGGCCCTCGCTGTCGCCAACATCTGGCGGAAGCGGCTCGGGCTTGCTGAGGACCCCCGGTGGCGTCGGGTCTCCGAGGGGATGCGATCGCCGACCGTGCTCGACGACGGGACCTACGCCGCCGTCGCGACACCGCCGTTCCTGGTGCGGAAGGACCACCCGTCGATGTTGATGGCGTACGGCTGGCTGCCTCCGACCGAGCTCATCGATCCGTCGATCATGTCCGCGACACTCGACAGCGTGTGGGAACACTGGGACCTGCAGTCGAGCTGGGGGTGGGACTACCCCGTGATGGCGATGACCGCAGCGCAGTTGGGCGACCTGTCACGTGCGATCGACGGGCTGCTCATGACGTCGCCGAAGAACGTCTACCTGAACAACGGCCACAACCCGCAGATGCCGGGCTTCCTCTCGCTCTACCTGCCGGCGAACGGCGGACTCCTGGCCGCGACGGCCCACCTCGTCGCGGCCCACCGCGACGGCGCGGCACTCCCCCCGGGCTGGTCGATCGTCGCCGAGGGGTTCGAATCGGTGCGCGCCGACTCCCTCGATCGCGGCCTCGCCGGCTCTCCCTGACGCCGATCACCGGCTCCACCACCCCACGACCCCACGACCCCACGACCCGACATGAGACGAGGCACAGCTTGGCAACCGGTTGACGTACGCCATCCGCGATGACACACCGCACGACGACACACGCACCACCCGAACGACGGCGACCGAACGGATCGCCGGACTCCGATCACCCGACCGGAGTCATCCCTGGCTTTCAAAGGTGAGGACCATGCACAGTTTCCAGAACACCCCATCCCCGATCGGTGGAGCGCGCAGACGCGCCACGATCGTCGTCGGCGGCTCGATCGCAGCCGTCGCCGCCCTCCTCCTCAGCGGCTGCTCCGCCGCCGAGCCCGCAACCGACGGTGAGGTCGAACTGACCTTCATGAACCAGTCGCGCGGCCAGGAGGCCGCCCTGACCCAGCTCGCCGAGCAGTACACGACGGAGACGGGCGTGAAGATCACGATCGACTCCCCAGGACCGGCCGACTATCTCCCCAAACTGCAGGCGAAGGCGCAGTCGAAGTCCATGCCAGACATCTACTCCTCGTTCAACGCCACCGACATGGCGCCCTTCTACAAGGCCGGGTGGGCGATGGACCTGACCAAGGAACTCGACGGCGGCTGGGCGGACGACTTCAGCCCCGCCGTCATCGAGATGTCGACCTTCGACGAGGGGAACAACCTGGGTGTGCCCGCCGGGATCTACACCGTGCACTGGGAGACCCAGACGTACGGATTCCTGGTCAACCCCGCACTCACCGGCATCAGCCAGGACAACGCACCGACCACCGGCGCCGAGTTCGTCGACGCGCTCGCGGCCTCGACCGCCGGCGAGAAGTTCAGCGTCGCCGCGTCGCTCACCCCGCAGCTCATCCAAGGACTGGCCTCGAACTGGCTGACCGACGAGGAGATCGAGGCCACCTTCAACGGCGAGGCGAGCTGGGAGGCCGACGGCTGGCGCAACGCCTTCCAGTTCCTCGTCGACCTCAAGGACGCCGGCGTCATCGCGAACGACGCACTGCCGGGCGGTCAGGACGACAACCCGAACGTGGAGACGTCGTTCTTCACCCAGGCGACCGGCTCCATCTTCGACGCCTCCCCCGGCGTCTCCGTCGGGCTCCGCACCAACCCCGAGTTCGAGGACTACTTCTCGCTCCCCCTGCCGAAGCTCGACGGTGCGACCCTCGACCCACGCTCCCCCGGCATCCCCGGGAAGGGCGCGGTCATCAACCCCAAGGGCACACACCCCGAGGAGGCACTCGACTTCGTGAAGTGGCTGACCGAACCGGAGCAGCAGAGCGTCTTCGCCGAGGTCGGCCGCATCCTGCCGACGAACCCCGAGTTGCTGGCCGCCGGTGACGTGCCTCAGCAGCTGGCCGGCTACGCCGCCGGTGTCGAGGACGTCCAGGTCATGTCGGCGACCTTCACCACCGACGTCAAGACGGCGATCGTCGCCGAGGCGCAACGACTCGTCCTGGGCGAGGCGACGGTCGACGAGGTGTTGGCGACCATCCAGGCCGCACAGGACCGCACGCCATGACCTCGCAGCCGATCCTGGCCCCCGCCGCCGTGCGCGTGACCCGCGCGCGCGGCGGGGGCCGCCCCCTGCGCCGGAACCTCACCGGCTGGTTGTTCCTCGCTCCGGCGATCGCCCTGATCGGCGTCTTCACGATCACGCCGTTCGCCCAGGCGATCCTGCTCAGCTTCCAGTCATGGGACGGCGTGAGCCCGGACACCCCCTGGGTCGGCCTCGCCAACTACGAGTTCATCGCCGGCGACGTCGTCTTCTGGGCCTCGATGCGCAACGTCCTCTTCTTCGGCGTCGTGGGGTTCTTCCTCGGCAACGGCATCGCGCTCGGCATGGCACTCGCCGTGAACCGCATCACCCGGGGCAAGACCTTCTTCCGAACGGTGTTCTACCTGCCGGGTGTGCTGTCGGTCGTCGTCGTCGGACTCCTGTTCTCGTTCATCCTCGCCCCGGGGAGCGGGGTCCTGAACCGCGTGCTCGAGACCCTCGGCCTCGGCACCCTCGCACAGAACTGGTTGGGCGACCCGGCCGTCGCGCTCCCCGCCGTCGCAGCGGTGTTCATCTGGTTCCACTGGGGGTTCGGCTTCCTCCTGTTCCTCGCCGGCCTGCAGGACGTGCCGAAGGAACTCTACGAAGCGGCGGAGCTCGACGGCGCGGGGCCGTGGACCACGTTCCGATCGATCACCTGGCCGCACCTGGCACCCGTGACCTCGATCGTGAGTCTCCTGACCCTCCTCGCGGCGCTCCAGATCTTCGGCACCGTGCAGGTGTTGACGAACGGCGGGCCCGGGTACCACACCATGGTGCCGACGCTCGCGATCTACAACGAGGCCTTCGTCAACTGGCGGTACGGCAGCGCAGCCGCCATGTCCGTCGTCTTCGGCGGCGCCCTGGTGCTGCTCTCCGTGTTCCAACTCGCCATCACCGGATGGAGGTCACGACGGTGACGATCACCACTGGATCCGACCAGCAGAGCACGCGGTCGCTGACGACCGCTCGGCCTTCGGGCGACCGCGGGCCTCGCCCGAAGCCGCCGCACCGGAGACGCAGGATCCGCCCGGACCAGGTCGGCCTCTACGGTCTCCTGGTCGTCGCGGCCCTGACGGCACTCCTCCCGCTGCTGTGGATGCTCTCCGGGTCGCTGCAGAGCCTCACGGAGTTGCTCTCCAACGACAGCCTCCTCCCGGCGTCCCCGCAGTGGGCCAACTACGTGACCGCGTGGGTGCAGGGCGACCTCGGCACCTACCTGCGGAACAGCGTCGTCTACACCGGCTGCGCGGTCGTCGGCATCCTCGTCGTCTCGAGCCTCGCCGGGTACGCGCTCGCCCGCCTCGACTTCGCCGGGAAGGGCGTCTTCACCGTCGTCATCCTGGCGGTCATGATCATCCCGGCACCCGCGATGTTCCTCGCGCAGTACAAACTCCTCATCTCGCTCGGGCTGACCAACAACCCCGTCGGCTACATCCTCATCCTGATCACCTCCGGCATCCCCATGTCGACGCTCATCATGCGGAGCTTCTTCGTGAGCCAGCCACGCGACCTGGAGGAGGCGGCCGCGCTCGACGGCGCGGGGCCGGTTCGCACCTTCTTCAGCGTCATCCTGCCGCTCGCGCGTCCTGGCCTCGCTGCGGTCGCGGTCATCCAAGGCCTCGGGGCGTGGAACGAGTACCTGATGGCACTCGTGATCTTCGACGACAACGCGCTCATGCCGATCCAACGGGGCCTCACCGCCTTCACCTCGGCCGACACCCCGCAGCAGCAGATCCTGTTGGCGGCGACGACGATCTCGATCGTCCCCGTGGTCGTGTTCTACCTGCTGGCGCAGCGGCACATCGTCAAGGGCATCGGCGCCGGCGCCATCAAGTAACCCATCACCGGAGCGGGGCGGTCGTCGATCGACCGCCCCACGGAACGAGGATCACGACCCATGCGTTCAGCATTCGCAGCAACCCCCTGGTTCGGAGGGGACTACAACCCGGAGCAGTGGCCGCGCGAGGTCTGGGACGAGGACGTCTCGCTCATGCAGCAGGCCGGCGTCACGCTCGCGACCGTCGGGGTCTTCTCCTGGGCGTTGCTCGAACCGGAGGAAGGCGTCCACGACTTCGCCTGGCTCGACGCCGTGCTGGACACGCTGCACGCGGGCGGCATCCGAGTGGATCTGGCGACCGCCACGGCATCGCCGCCGATGTGGTTCTCCCACCGGTATCCCGCGTCCCTTCCGGTGACGGCGGACGGCGTTCGACTGCACGCCGGTTCCCGGCAGGCGTACTGCCCGAGTTCGCCCGCTTACCGCGAAGCGGCGGTCCGACTGGTCACCGCCCTCGCCGAGCGGTACGGCGACCACCCCGCCCTCGTGCTCTGGCACGTCAACAACGAGTACGGATGCCATGTGTCGCGCTGCTACTGCGAGGAGTCGGGGAACGCGTTCCGCCGTTGGCTGATCAGGAGGTACGGCACGGTCGACGCCCTGAACGAAGCATGGGGCACGACGTTCTGGTCGCAGCGCTACACCTCCTTCGATCAGGTCGAGCCCCCGCGCACGACACCCGCGTACGGCAACCCGTCGCAACTCCTCGACTTCGACCGCTTCAGCTCGGACGAGTTGCTCGACTGCTTCCTGGCCGAGAAGGACGTCCTCCGGCGGGTCACGCCGGAGATCCCGGTCACCACCAACTTCATGGGCCTGTTCCGCGGTCTGGACTACTGGCGATGGGCGCCACACGTCGACGTCGTCGCCGACGACCTCTACCCGGATCCGGCCGATCCCGACGCGGCCCGGTCCGCGGCCCTGGCGCGTGACCTGATGCGGTCGCTCGGGCGCGGGCGCCCCTGGCTCCTCATGGAACAGGCGGCGGGCGCGGCGAACATGCGACCGAGCAACGCGCCGAAGGCCCCCGGACAGATGCGCGCACTGTCCTACCAGGCGATCGCCCGCGGAGCCGACGGCATCCTGTTCTTCCAGTGGCGGCAATCCGCCGTCGGCGCCGAGCAGTTCCACTCCGCGATGCTTCCGCATGCGGGGACCGACACCCGGATCTGGCGCGAGGTCGAGGCGCTCGGCTCTGAGCTCGGCTCGCTCGACGCGGTGACGGGTGCGCCGGTCCGCGCGCGGGCCGCCATCGTCCTGGACTGGGAGAGTTGGTGGGCGATCGAACACCGAGGGCTCCCGATGCGCTCGAGCTACCCGTCGCTCATCGCGCCGTGGCACGCGGCCTTGTCGGAGGAGGGTGTCGTGGTCGACTTCGTGCGCGGCGACGAGGACCTCTCGGGGTACGCGCTGATCGTCGCGCCGGCGATGTTCGTCGCCGACGATGCGCGGCTCGCCGCGCTCGACGCCGCCGTCCGCGGAGGCTCCGTCCTGCTCGTCACCCCGCAGTCGGCGATCGTGGACACGACGCACCGGGCACGGCTCGGCGGCTACCTGGGGTCGTTGCAGCAGACCCTCGGTGTCTGGATCGAGGAGTTCGTCCCGCTCGCCGGCGCCTGGGACCGACCTGGAGCCATCCCGGTGCGTCCGGAGTCGACCGTCGCCCCGTCCGTCCGGGTCGAGGGTCCGGTCTTCACCGACGGCGCCGCGATCGGCGTGGGGTGGAGCGAGGCCGTCCGGGTGCACGACGCCGACGTGCAGGCGGTGTTCGCCGACGGACCGCTGAGCGGTCGGCCCGCGCTCACCCGTCGGGTCAGCGGCGACGGGACCGCGTGGTACCTGGCGACGCGCCTGGGTCTCGACGACACCCGTGCACTCATCCGCGCGCTCGTGGCGGAGGCGGGCATCGCGCCACTCCGGGTCCACGACGAGCCGACGCCGTCGTGGGTCGAGGCCGTCCGTCGTGGGGACCTCACCGTCGTGGTCAACCACGGTGCAACGCCGATCACCCTGACCCTGTCCGGCATCGACCTGTTGAGCGGCGCCTCGGCGGCCGGCCTCCGTCTGGGGTCCCAGGGCGTCGCGGTCGTGAGGGGCGCCTGAGGGGGAAGCCCCTCGGCCTGACGTGGAGGCCGGTGCGGCACCGGCCGTTCAGCCGCGCCGGGCTCGCAGCAACTCGTCGACGGCGCGGAGCCCCTGCTCGAGCGCTCGGAGGTCCTCGGTGGCGAGGTCCCGCAGGACCTCCGAGCCGAGCTCCGGACGCGACGCCATCATGCGCAGCACCACGGCCCGGCCGAGCTCGGTCGCACGGATCCGCCGGACGCGCTGGTCGTCCGCGTCGAATTCGCGGGTGACGAGCCCCTGCTCCACGAGACGGTCGACGTGCTTCGACGTGGTCGCCATCGAGACGCCGAAGGTCTCCGCGAGTCCCCCGCCGGTCGCGCCGTCCTCGCTCGTGACCACGAGGGAGAGCACCTTGAGCTGCGCGATGGTGAGGTCGGTCTTCAGGAGCGGCTCGAGGCTCATGGGGATCGACCGGATCGAGATGGTGAGCGCCAGCGCCTCGACGCTGCGGACGACCGCGTCCCGACCCCGTTCCGCTGCGCTCATGAGACCACGGTAGTGGTGACTCAGCAGATCCCCAGGACTATTTACTTAGCCAAAAGCTAAGCTTTTCCCATGACCACGACAGCCCCGCTCCCCGAGACCGACGACATCGACCTCGACGCCCTCCGCGCGACGTACGCCCACGAACGCGACCGTCGACTCCGCCCCGACGGCCAGGCCCAGTACCGCCGCGCCGCGGGTGCGTTCGGATACTACGCGAAGGACCCCTACACCGCCTGGCAGGAGCGCGAGCCCCGGACCGACCACGTCGAGGTGCTGATCATCGGCGCCGGATTCGGCGGTCTGCTCACCGCGGCACGCCTCCGCGACGCCGGCGTCGAGTCGATCCGGCTCATGGACGAGGCCGGAGGTGTGGGCGGCACCTGGTACTGGAACCGCTACCCCGGCATCCACTGCGACGTCGAGTCCTCGGTCTACCTGCCCCTGCTCGAGGAGATCGGGACCGTCCCGAACTGGCGGTACTCCCCGGGCGAGGAGATCCGGCAGCACGCCGACGCGATCGCCGAGCACTACGGGCTCCTTCCCGACGCCCTGTTCCAGACCCGCGCGACCGGGCTCACCTGGGATGACGACGGCGGCCACTGGATCGTCGAGACGGATCGCGGCGACCGCATGACGGCGCGGTTCGTCATCACCTCCTCCGGCACGCTGACGCAACCGAAGCTCCCCGGCATCCCCGGCATCGAGACGTTCCGCGGCCACACCTTCCACACGAGTCGGTGGGACTACGACTACACGGGTGGAAGCGCGGACGGCGGACTCACCGGCCTCGCGGACAAGCGGGTCGCGGTCGTCGGCACCGGGGCGACGGGCATCCAGGTGATCCCCCACCTCGGCCGCGACGCCCAGGAGCTCATCGTGTTCCAGCGGACGCCTTCGACCGTCGACGTCCGCGACAACCGGCCGACGGACCCGGACTGGGCGGCGTCGCTCCGTCCCGGTTGGCAGCGCGAACGGATGGACAACTTCGTCGCCGTGCTCTCCGGCGAACCGGTCAAGGAGTCGCTGATCGACGACGGCTGGACGGCGACGGCGACGCTGCAGCGGAAGGTGCTGTCGGGGCGGGTCGACACCACGATCCCCGACGACGAGCGGGAGCTGCTCGAGGAGCTCCAGGACGCCGCCACGATGAACCGCATCCGAGCGCGGGTGGACGCGGTCGTCGAGGACCCGGCCACGGCCGCCGTCCTGAAGCCGTGGTACCGCTACATGTGCAAGCGTCCGGCCTTCAGCGACCACTACCTGCAGACGTTCAACCGCCCGAACGTGACCCTCGTCGACACCGCCGACCACGGCGGGATCACACGCATGACCGAGGGCTCCGTGGTGGTCGGCGACACCGAGTACGAGGTCGACTGCGTCATCTTCGCCACCGGGTTCGAAGCCGGGGTGTCCGGCGTCGTCTCAGGCACCCTGCCCGTCGTCGGACGCGACGGTCGGAACCTCCTCGAGGCCTGGGGCCGCGGACCGCGGACACTGCACGGGTTCATGACCCACGGTTTCCCGAACCTGTTCCAGCTGGGCCCGATCCAGAACGCGACCTCGGTGAACTTCGCGCACATCCTGCGCGACCAGGCCGAGCACATCGCTGCGGTCGTCGAGCAGGCACGCGCGGCGGACGTCGTCCGTGTCGAGCCGACGGCGGAAGCGGAGGAGGCCTGGGTGCGGACCATCGCCCGGACCGCCCGAGACGTGACCGCCTACCAGGCCGCCTGCACGCCCGGGTACTACAACGGGGAGGGGACGCGGTCGATGACCGGCGCCTCGTACTCGGGCAGCCCGCTCCAGTTCCGACGGTTGCTGGCCGAGTGGCGGGCGAACAGGCTGCACGAGGTGCTCGTGACCGCCGAGACCGCGACCGCTGGCGCGAGCCGATGAGCGCCGACACCGCCGTGTGGCGACGCCGCGACGTCCGGGTGTTCGGCGGCCTCGTCCTGGCGACGACGCTGGCCGGATGCACCACCGCCACCACCGCGCCCGCCGCCTCGTCGACGACGGGACCTGCAGGGGCGACCACCATCACCGCCACCGAACTCCTCCAGGTCACCTCACCGCACGAACTCACGGGGATGACACTCCTCGAGGGCCCGACGTTCGGACCCGACGGCGACCTCTACGTGGTGGACGTCACGGCACCTCCCGGCGGACCGAAGGTGCTCCGGATCGACACCGAGTCCCTCGACGTCACGCCCGTCCACACCGATTCGACGAGCGCGTACACCTCCGCGCAGTTCAGCCCCGTGGACGACCGCCTGTACCTCACGGACTTCATCGGTGGCCGGATCGACAGCGTCACGGCGGACGGAGGCGACCTCCGGCAGTTCTTCGCGGGCGACGTCGACGGGGCGCCGATCCACCCGGACGACGTCTCCTTCGACGAGGCGGGGCACCTCTACGTCACGGACTCCGCCGGGTACGACCGGCCGTACTGGGAGGCGTCGGGCCGGCTCATCCGGATCGACGGTTCGACCGCCGAGCCGAGCGTCCTCGCCGACGGGCTCGCCGCCCCCAACGGCGTCGCCTTCACGCCCGGGTTCGACGGCCTGTGGGTGACGCACAACACGGGGAACCAGGTCGACTTCGTCCGGCTGGACGAGACCGGATCGCGGGTGGCGGCGGCGTTCCCGGCGCTCCACCTCGACGGCGGGACGACGCAGGTCGACTCGGCCGCGGTGGACGCCGACGGCAACCTCTACCTCGGTCTCCACGGGCGGGCGGCGGTGCTCGTCTACAGCGACACGGGCGAGCACCTCGCCACCGTGGAGATGCCGCACGACGAGGACGGGGTCGGATCGGCCACGAACCTCGCCATCGAACCGGGGACCACCGACGCGTACGTGACGGTCAGCGGCGAAGTCGGCGGGTACGTCTACCGGTTCACCGCGCTCGGCGAGGGCATCCGCCAGTCGAACGGCGGCTGACGGACGCCCCTCTACCCACCTACCGGATGCCCTTCACCTTCGTCAGGATGATCGACCCGCCGAGCAGGGCGAACACCCCGCCGACGAGATACAGGAGCGTGTAGTTCTTCACCCCGTCCACCGCACCGATCGCGATGATCGCTGGGGCCAGGAGCGGCGCGATCGCGCTCGGCAGCTTCTGCGCGAACGACACGACCGACATGTAGCGGCCGGCCTCGGAGCGGTCGGGCAGGATCGCCAGGACGATGGCCTGGTCGACCGCTCCGAACGCCGCCAGGGCGAGGTTCATGATGACGGCACCGATGACGAGCTGCGGGAAGGAGAACGCGGTGGCCTCGATCACCGCGCCGACCGCGAAGAGCAACGCGCCGATGAGGACGAAGAGCTTCCGTCGTCCCAGCTTGTCCGACACCCACCCGCCGCCGAGCGCTCCGACGACGGCGGCGACGACCCCGAGGAGGCCGATGACGGTCACGGCGCCGGCGATCTCGGACACCGGCAGCCCGAGCCGCTGGGCGTAGAAGAAGGTCGCGAAGCTCGTGTTGAAGTACAGGCCGATGAAGAACGTGAAGCGGCCGAGCCAGTTCCACCCGAAGTCCGGGTACTTCCGCGGGTTGAAGGCGTAGCTCGAGAACACCTTCTTCAGGGAGATGCGGTCGTCCGGCAGCGCCATGCCCCGCGAGTCCGGGTCCTTGCCGAGGAGGACGAACGCGAGCACGGTGACCGCTCCGACGACACCGGGCAGCAGGAACACGAGCACGGTGCTGATGTCGACCACGGCGTAGACGATGCCGATGCCGAGGATCGGCGCGACCTGGGCGGTCAGGCCGGTGAGTCCGGAGATCTTGCCGCGTTGCTGTTCCGGCACGAGGTCCGCCTGGAGGAACATGATCGCCGCTCCCACGTTGGCCCAGCCGAACATGGCGATGATCCACCCGATGATGAGGACGGGCACGCTCGGGGCCACGGAGATGACGAGCAGGCCGACGAGTCCGAAGACGATCCCGCCCAGCATGAACGGGCGGCGGCGACCGAGCCGCGAGCGGGTGCGGTCACTCCAGATGCCGATGAGCGGTGCCGTGAGGATGAACACCGCCTGCGCGAGTCCCGTCGCGTACCCCAACACCTCCTCATGGCCGGGCACCAGTTCCTGGATCCGGAGGGCCAGCGAATAGGACAGCGGGACGATGAACGCCATGGACGATCCGAAGTTCGCGAGCATCATCGTCACGATGAAGCGGGCGCTCACGGGACGGGTCGGGCCGTCGGGCGTCGGGAGGTTGGTGGTGGTGGGACCTGCGGCGGTGCCGGAGGTCATGGGACGCGCCGTGGCAGCGGCGATGGTGATGCGTGAGGACTCCTCTGGAGTGAGCTCGTCGTTGATGCCCATGGGTTCCTTCTTCGGTCGGGTGGTGCGGGATGTGGTGCGGGGTCAGGATCACCCGCGGCGGCCCTCACCCCCGAGGGGCCGCGCGCGGATGGACGGGTCAGCGGCCGTCGTCGACTCCGTCGGTGGCCTGCCCGGGCTTCGACCCGTCGAGTCCGGTCCAGCGACGCCGCAACGAGAACGCGGCGCCCTTCGGTTTGCGGTCGCGGGTGAAGACGCCCTTGCGGTTCCCGTCGACCCGGTGGATGCCGGGTGACGTCTGGAAGTCGGCGAAGTTCCACACGTGCTCGCCGATGAACTCCGGGATGCGGTCGAAGACGCGGTGGTTCATCGCGAGGTAGTCGATCTGGTACTCCTCGCTCCAGGGCAGGTCCCACACGGAGTGCTGGCCGGGCATCGTGTCGGCGCCGTACTCGGACATCATGATCGGCTTCCCGAACCGCTGCGCCCATCCACGGAGGTCCTGCTCGAGGTAGTGCTCGGCCGTGGCGAGGTCTCCGGTGAACACGTACCAGCCGAAGTAGCGGTTGATGCTGAGGACGTCGAAGAGGTCGGCGATGGTGTCGTTCTGCGCGTTCGCGAACATCACCGCCGCATAGGTGAGCGGCCTCGTCGGGTCGAGCTCGCGGGCGAGCTCGACGAGCGGTTCGAAGTACTCCCGCGCGCCCTCCTCGTTCGAGGCCGGCTCGTTCGCGATGCACCACATGACGACGCTCGGGTGGTTCTTGTCCCGGTCGATCAGTTCTCGGAGGTGCTGCGCGTGGATCTCGCGCGTCACCCCGCCGAAGTTCTCCGGCGCGAAGGTCGGGGTGGGCGGCATGCCCGTGAGGCCGCCCTGCACGCCGAGGTTGAGCCCGACCGCGGCGGTCTCGTCGATCACGACGATGCCCTGCCGGTCGGCGAACTCGAGCACCTCCTCGGCGTAGGGGTAATGCGAGGTGCGGAAGGAGTTCGCGCCGATCCAGTCGAGGAGCTGGAAGTCGTGGACCAGGTAGGCGTTGTCGTGTCCCTTGCCGCGGATGGCGGTGTCCTCGTGCTTGCCGAACCCGGTGAAGTAGAAGGGCTCGCCGTTGATGAGGAGCTGCGCTCCGCGGACCTCGACCGTGCGGACGCCGAACGCCTGCGTGTAGCTGTCGACGAGGGTCTCGTCGTCGAACAGTTCCACGACGAGGTCGTACAGGTAGGCTGCGCCGGGCTGCCAGCGGGTGACGCCCGGGATGGTGAGGGTGATGGACTCCCCCGCGCCGGTCGCGACCTCGGTTCCGGTGGCGTCGAGCACCCGGACACGGACATCGGCCGGCGCCGTGGTCGCGACGCGGTACGTGACGATCCCGTCCGCGCCGTCGACCTCCGTGACGACGGTCACGTCCTCCACCCGGACCTTGGGTGAGCTGTACAACCAGACCGAGCGCGCGAGCCCCGCGTAGTTGTAGAAGTCGTGGAGCACCGCCTGTTGCTTGCGGCCGTCCGGCGCCTCGCTGATGATGCCCGGGGGGATCGTGACGTTCGTCAGCTGGTTGTCGACGGCGACCGTCAGGCGGATAGTGGCCCCCGCCTGGACCCGGTCGCTGATGTCGATCTCGAACGGCGTGTAGCCACCCTGGTGCTCCCCGACGAAGGCGTCGTCGACGTAGACCCTCGCGGCGTGGGTCGCAGCGTCGAATCGGAGCATGATGCGTTCGCCGTCCCACCCGCGCGGGATGGACACCGGTCGCTGGTAGTAGACCCAGCCCACGTGGTCGCGGATCTCGGCGGACGTGAACTGGTCGTTGTAGCTCGCGGGGACCGCGACCTCGAGCGAGCCGGGGAGTCGCTCGAGCCACGGCTGCTCGCCTGCGGCGGAGTCGAGCGCGAACGACCACAGGCCGTCGAGGTTCGAGAGGTCACGGGTGGGGGTGGACCGGGGTTTCAGCATGGGGTTCCTTCTTCGCGACGATGCGAGGTGGTGACGGTCGGTGGTGCGGATCGGGTCGGGACTGGGCGGGACTGAGCCGGGCTGAGCGGGTCGGGGTCAGTGGAGCGCGCTGTAGGAGAACCGGGTGACGGTCGCGTCGCCGCCGAGCGCCTCGGTCCCGATCACGCGACCCGTGAACCCGCCGGCGACCTCGGTCGAGCAGTATCGGCCGTCGATGTCGGCGAGCACGTCCGGCTCGCTGCCGACGCCGAGGACGATGCGGTCGGGGCCGGTGCGCGCGCCCGGACGCTGCTGCGGGTTGGCGACGGCGCGGACGGTCAGCGGCTGACGCCGGTCGACGCCGGTCCGTTCGGCGATGACCTGGTCGAGGGGGCCGATGACGACCCGGACCGTCACGCGGTCGCCGACCCGCTGCACCACGGCCTGGTGCGCGTCGTCGATGCGGACGCCGAGCGCGATGTCGCCTTCGGGCGCGACCACCTCCACAGCCCACTGTTCGTCACGCGCTCGTGCCGCCAGCAGGTGCTCGGCGTCGCGGCTGGCCGGGGCCCGCCCGGCCGTCAGGTGCAACCGCCCGTCCCGGACCCGTGCGAAGGATGCCGGGGCCACGCCCGGGGCGATCCACCGCGGGTGCAGGGTCGGGGCGTCGAAGGTGTCCACGAACGAGGTCTCCGGGGTCGGCTCCGGGAAGCGGTCCTCCACGACGACGGGCCAGTCGTCCACCCAGTCGATGCCGACGAGGAAGGTCTCGCGGCCGTTCGTGTGCCATCGCGGGAACGATCCACGCAGCCGGACGCCGAGGTGGACCATCGCCCAACTGCCGTCCTCGGCCTCCACCAGGTCGGCGTGTCCGGTGGACTGGACGGCGTCGGTCGTGCTGCGGTGCGACAGGATCGGGTTCGCGGGGTTCCCCGCGAACGGGCCGTCGATGCTCGCCGACCGCGCGACGGTCACCATGTGGCCGGGACCGGTGCCGCCCTCGGCGACGAGCAGGTACCACCAGTCCCCGCGCTTGAACACGTGCGGGCCTTCGGGATGGGTGTCCCCGGTTCCGATGCCGCGCCAGAGCACCACGGGCTCCGACAGGACCTGGCCGGTCGACGGGTCGACCTCGACCTGGGAGATGCACCCGCGCATGACGTCACCCCAGGTGAGCCGGCAGACGCCGTCGTCCCCCCACGCCAGGTCGGGGTCGATGCCGATCAGGCCTTCCGTGTGGACCGGCTCGCTCCAGGGTCCCTCGGGACGCTCGGCGTGCACGATGAGGTGGCCCCTGGTGATCTCGTCGACGTTCGTGGTCGTGAGCCAGAACCGGCCGTCATGGTGTCGCAGGGTCGGGGCGTAGACGCCACCGCTCGCGCCGTCGACTCCGGTGCGCACCGTCAGCTGGCTCTCGCGGTCGAGGACGTTGCCGAGCTGGTGCCACGAGCGGAGGTCCGTGCTCGTGAACAGGGGGACGCCGGGCGAGTACTCGAAGCTCGAGGTCGCGAGGAAGTAGTCCGAACCGACACGACAGATCGAGGGATCGGGGTGATAGCCGGGGATGACCGGGGTGTTCGTCATGGGTGTCGTTTCCTTCTTCCTCCGCGACGGTGCGAGGGGTTGGTCGTGCTATTTTGACCGAGCAAGTCAAAATCTGTCAACCGATTGCCAGAAGTTGTCATCACACTCGCGGTGTCGGCGCTCCGACGCACGACGGACAGAGGACGACATGGACGATCCACAGGGCACCCTCGCCGAGGAGACACCGGCCCGCACCACTGCGTGATGCACCGCGCCGACCATCTACGACGACGCCCGCGAGGCCGGCGTCAACGCGTCGACCATCTCCCACCTGCGTGACGACGTTGATCATGCGGGAGTCGACCGGGCCCGTGGAGCGGTCCTGATCCGGCGATGACGGGACGGGGCCCACGCGTGTGGACCCCGCACCCGGTCATCAGGCTCCGGCGACGCCGACCGTGTCGAGCGCGTTCTGCTGAGCGACCCCGCCGAGCCACGCCAGGCTCGGCTTCGGCGTCCGGACGAAGGTCTCCCGGTCGATGGCGATGAGACCGAACGTCGGTTCCCAGTGGCCCCACTCGAAGTTGTCGAGCAGCGACCAGTGGAGGTACCCACGCACGTCGACGCCGTCGGCCATCGTTCCGGCGAGACCCTCGAGTGCCTCCCGGGTGTACCGGATCCGCTGCTCGTCGTCGGCGGTCGCGATCCCGTTCTCGGTGATCAGCACCGGAACGCCTCCCGTGACCTCCCAGGCGTGACGGACGGCCATCGCGAGGGCGTCCGGGCGGTACGCGGTGCCGACGAGCGTATTGTCCGGGTGGGGCGGGTGCGGCACGAGTCCGCGCGCATCCACCTGCTGACTGGAGTACGCCTGCACCCCGACGAAGTCGTCACCACGGCTGCCTTCCCAGTAGACGTCCTCCTTGCCGTACCGGATCTCGAGCAGCTTCTCCTCGCCGCCCGGGGCCGCGGTGAGCGCACCGGCCGCGATGGTCCAGCCGACCTTGGCGCCGGTGCGTTCCCGGACGATCTTCCGCGCAGCGTGGTGGATGGCGGTGAAGGTCCGTCCGATCTCCGGATCGGCATAGGTCAGGAAGTCGCTGTGCGTCTGCTGCTCCTGCTCCCCCTCGGCTTCGACGGTCGGGCTCTGCCACTGGCCACCGGCCTGCTGCATGCGTCGCATGGCCGTCATGATCGCGGCCTGCATGTTCGGTTCGTTCATCGTGACGACCCACTCCACGCCGTCGAGGATCGTGGTCGCCTCCGTGACGTACGCCTGGAACCGCTCCGAGGCGTCGGGCGCCAACCAGCCGCCTCGCTCGGTGAACCACTGGGGGGTCGTGAAGTGCTGCAGGGTGACCACCGGGGTGACGCCGTGCTCGAAGCAGCACTCGATCATGCGCCGGTAGTGGGCGAGCTCCGCCCGCGAGACGTGCCCCTGCACCGGTTCGATCCGTGACCACTCGAGGCTGAACCGGTAGGAGGTGAGCCCGGCGTCGGCGAGGAGGGCGATGTCCTCGCGGTAGCGGTGGTAGCTGTCGCAGGCGTCGCCGGACAGTTCCATGCCCGGCATGGACTGCTCGCGGGCCCACCAGTCGCTGTTCACGTTGTTGCCCTCGATCTGGTGGCCGGCGGTCGCCGCGCCCCAGAGGAATCCGTCGGGGAAGGTCGTCGTCATGGTCGTCGATGCTCTCTCGTTCGTGGTGCGATGGTCAGATGGAGGCGACCGAGGCCTCGGCCGCAGGGGTGCGGAACGGGCGGCGGGCGCTGAAGCGGCCGGGACCGGCGTGGAACTCGGTGCCGTCGGGGAAGCGGATCCGGGCAGTGGTGGCGGCCGGGATCGCAGCGTCGATCAGCAGTTCCCCGCCCTCGTGGCGCCAGTGGACCGCGATCGTCCCGTTCGGCGACTCGTGGGAGCCCTGCGCCCACGACATCCCGGCGCCGGGGACCGGCGCGATGACGATCGAGTCCCAGGCGATCGAGTCCTCGGCCTGCCGGAGTCCGAGCGTGTACTCGTGGAGGAAGCGCGCGAACGTCCCCTTGCTGTAGTGGTTGAGGGACTCGTGGGCGAAGCCGTCCGCGTCGATGCCCTCCCAGGCCTCCCAGATGGTGGTCGCACCACGGTCGACCATGGTGAGCCAGGAGGGCTCCGTGCGCTGCATGAGCAGCTCGTAGGCCACGTCCGCACGGCCACCTTCGACGAGCACGGGGAGCAGGTCCCCCGTCGAGAGGAAGCCGGTGCCGAGGTGGGTGCCGGCCAGCCGGATGAGCTCCACCAGGCGACCCAGCGCAGCGGTTCGGAGGTCCTCCGGGAGCAGGCCGAAGGACAGCGCCCGGACGTACGCAGCCTGTGTGTCGGTCTCGGTGGTGCCGTCGGGCCGGAGGTAGGCGGCCTGCCAGGCCGAACGGACCTGCTCGGCGACCAGCGCGTAGCGGGCCGCGACGTCGTCCTGGCCGAGGATCGCCGCGATCTGCGCGAGCGTGGACGTGGAACGGAAGAGGTAGGCGGTGCCGACCTCACCCTTGTCGGCCATGAACCACGCCATCGGGTCGTCGACGATCGGGTCGATGGCGTTGCCGTCGGCGTCGCGCTCCCTCGGCTCCGTCCACTCACCCCAGTGGAAGGTCCCGTCCCAGAGGAACTCCTCGAACGCCTCGGGCTCCGGCGAGTGCTGCTGGCGTGCGTGGTGGCGCGTCTCCCGCGCGCGGCCGAGCGCCCACTCCACCCACCGGACCATCGCGTCCCAGTTCTCGGCGAGCACCTCGGTGTCACCGTAGCTGCGGTACAGCTCCCAGGGCACCGCGACGATCGCGTCGCCCCAGCCCGCGGAACCGGTCATCATCGCGAACTGGTCGTCGAGTCGCTGCTTGATGCGTCGACCGTCCGGCGAGAAGTTCGTGATGCGACCGTCGTCGAGTTGGTCGTCGCGGACGGAGCGCAGCCACTTCCGGCTGAACCCGCTCACATCGCGGAGCCGGGTCGCCGTGGAGACGAACACCTGGTAGTCCCCGGTCCAGGCGAGGCGTTCCCTGGTCGGGCAGTCGGTGGGGACGTCGACGGCGTTGCCGAGGAAGCTCCACTCGGCGAGACGGTGGAGCTCGTCCAGGTCGGGGTCGCTGCACGCGAACCGGCCGGCCACCGGGAGGTCGGTGTGGACGATCTGCATCGAGAGCGTCGCGGGGTCGAGTGGCGCGCCGTGTCGCACGATCCGCACGTATTGGAACCCGTGGACGGTGTGCCGCGGTTCGAAGACGGCCGGCGTCTCCCCCGCGACCACCTCGTCATGCTGCCGGAAGACCCGTGCTGGTTCGCCGGGTCGATGGGAGTCGAGGTGGGTCGTCGAGAGGTCGCCGTCCGCTCCGACGTACTCGCCGTAGTCGATCCCGGTCCGGGTGCCCGCGGGTCCGAGGTCTCCGAGCCGGAGCCATCCGGAGGCGTTCTGGCCGAAGTCGACGACCCACACGCCCTCGCGCAGCTCGCGGACGCTGCTCGGGGCGAGCGACGCGACCACCGTCACGGCGGGCGCCGGCGACCAGTCGATGGCCGGTGGGTCCACGACGGCGTCGATGAGCACGGACGAGACCGGTACGTCGGCAGCCTCCCCATCGGCCACCGTCAGGTCGACCGTCTGGCCGTCCATGAGGTCGGCCCGGGTGATGGTGGACGGCCGACTCTCCCAGCGGTCGTCCGAACGGACGACGAGGGTGCTCCCGTCGGCGAAGTCGACGTGCAGCTCGGCGCGGAGACCGAGGACGGAGCCCCAGCCCGACGGGATGCGGAACGCCCCCACCTGACCTCGGTACCAGCCGTCGGACAGGTCGACGTCGAGACGGTTGGTGCCGGTCACCAGAGCGTCGGCGACGTCGAAGGCCTGGGCGTACAGGGTTCGGTCGTAGGAGGTCGAGCCCGGGGAGAGCTCGGCTCGGCCGGCGCGCACCCCGTTGACCGCTGCAGTGTACAGACCGAGGGCGGTCGCGTAGAGCCGCGCGGACCGAACCTCGCCCTCCAGCGTGAACTCCACGCCGAGGAGGTGCGCCGGGCGGTTCCCGTAGCCGGGATCATCCGTCTCGACGGGCGAGATCCAAGCCGCCCGCCAGTCCTGGTCGAGCAGGCCGACCTCGAAGGACGCCGGTTCGGACCACTCGGCACCCGCCTCGGCCGAACGCACCCGCCACTCGACCCGCTGGCGGCTGTGCAGCGCGGACCACGGCCAAGCGACGTAGCGGTGCCCGTCCGCGAGCACGACCGGGTGCCGCACCCCGTCGATCACCGCCTCGAGCTCGAAGCCGCAGATCGCGCCGTCTCCCGGCTTCCAGGAGAGCCGCGGCGTCGCCCCGGTGACGACGAACTGGTCGCCGCCGCTGTCGACGGTGAGATCGTGGGGTGTCGCGTGCATGCTCTGGCTCTCTGCTGGGTGGTGCTGGACGGGGTGTCGGCGGCTCGGCGCCACCGGGTCAGCGGACGGCTTTGACCTTGGTGGAGACGATGATCCCGCCGAGGAGCGCGAGGACCGCGCCCGTGAGGTAGAGGATCGTGTAGTTCTTCTCCGCACCGGTCGCGCCGAGGGTGATCACGACCGAGGCGAGCAGCGGCGCGACGGCACTCGGGATCTTCTGCGCGAAGGCGACGACCGCCATGTACCGGCCGGCCTCCTCGCGGTTCGGCAGGATGGCGAAGATGATCGCCTGGTCCACCGTCGCGAACACCGCGATCGCGGTCTGCATGAGCACCGCACCGATGATGAGCTGCGGCAGCGACCACGCGAACGCCTCGGCCAGGGCCCCGGCGACGAAGAGGAGCGAGGCGATGAGCACGAACAGCCGCCGACGCTTGAGCTTGTCGGAGAGGAAGCCGCCGAGCAGCGCCCCACCGGCGGCGGCGACCACACCGAGCATCCCGATCGTGGCGACGACCCCGGCGACCTCGCGGACCGGGAGATCGAGCCGCTGCGCGTAGAAGAAGGTGCCGAACGTGGTGTTGAAGTAGAGGCCGATGAAGAAGACGAAGCGACCGAGCCAGTTCCAGGCGAAGTCCGGGTACTTGCGCACGTTGAAGCCGTAGCTGCGGACGACGGAGCCGACGGTGACGGTGTCCGTCTTCGCGAGGTGCTTGGAGCTCCCCTCCGGCTTGATGAGCGGGAAGATCGCGAGGAGGACGGCGCCGATGACGCCGGGGACGAGGAACACGAGGAAGGTGCTGGACGACACCGCGTAGGCGACGCCGATGCCGAGGACCGGCGCGATCTGCGTCATGAGCCCGGTCAGTGCCGACACCTTGCCGCGCTGCGACTCCGGGAGCTTGTCCGCCTGCAGCGTCTGGATCGCTGCGCCACAGATGGACCAGCCGGACATGCCGAGCACCCAGCCGGCACCGACGATGAGGAGGTCGGGCGCGAGTCCCATGACGATGAGGCCGATGAGGCCGATCCCGACGCCGAGGAAGATGAACGGCGTGCGGCGGCCGAGGCGTGAGCGGACGCGGTCGCTCCAGATGCCGACCATGGGGCTGATGACGAGGTAGACGAGCTGGGCCGTCCCGGTGATGTAGCCGAGCACCTCCTCGTGACCCGGCGCGAGCTCGGAGATGCGGACGGCGATGCCGTACGACAGCGGCACCATCATGGCCATGGACGCGCCGAAGCTGGCGAGCATGAGCCAGAAGATGTAGGAGCGGCTGACCGGGGTCTGCGGGTCCTGCACGGTGGCCGGGGCGGCGTCGAGTCCGTCGGGTTCGGGCTGCGAGCCCGGGGTGGGCTGGGCCGCGGCGAGACCGGCGGCGGCGCGGGCGGTGGGATCGGGTTCGTTCGGGGACACCATGACTCCTTCATCGGGTGTGTCGACCGGCTACGGTGCTGGTCTGCGTCCGGGCGACAGCGGTGTGCGACTCCGGCAAACTGTAACCACCATGGTTACTGTTTGGAAACAGTAACCATCGTGGATACAATTGGCAAGTCCTGGGCAACACCTGTCCGATCGACGCGAGGAAGGCCGAGCATGACGACGAGCACGGCGACGAACATCGCACCGGAGGGGAACCCGACCCGCGGTCGACGTGGCCCCCGCGGCCCCTACGCGACGACACCGGCCCGCCGCGCCGAGATGATCCGGGCGGCGTCGGCGAGCTTCGCCGAGCACGGCTACGAGCGGGCCTCGCTGCGGGACATCGCCTCCCGCGCGAGCGTCACGCACGCCGCGCTCCTCCGCCACTTCGCGACGAAGGACGACCTCCTCCTGGCCGCCCTCGCGCAGCGGGACGCCGACGACCTCGAGCTCGCCCAGCGCATCATGCAGTCCAGACTGCCGGCGGACCGCGTCCTGAGCGCGGTGCTCGAGGAGGACTTCGCCCACCCCGAGCAGCAACGCAACTGGCTCGCGATCACCATCGCGGCCACGAACCCCCACCACCCCGCGCACGACTTCTTCATGGCCCGCCGAGCCCGCATGCGCGAGCACTTCACCGACAAGCGGCTCTCGACGGCCGCCGACGGGGAGCAGCTCACCGCCGATGACAAGGTGACGATGACGCTGGCGATGATCGACGGTCTGCGCATCCAGGCACTCCTGGACCCGGAGCGCGAGACCCTGCCGCTGCTCGAGGCCTTCATGCGCCTGATCGCGTCCCCGGAGGACGGCGCCACCACGACGGCGTGAGGTCAGCGGGCCGGCGAGTCCACACCGCTCGTGCGGATGACGTCGAAGCCGCGGAGCGCCTCCGCGACCGCCTGGGCGGGAGAGGCGTCGCGATCGCCGGCCGCCCACCAGGCCAGCGCCTCGTCGATCGCCGCCTGTACCGCGGCCCCGACGGCTCGCGGCACGATGTCGGAGGACGAGGCGCCGAGACGCCGCGCGACGAACTCGATCGTCTGTTCGCGCCAGCGTCGATAGGTCTCCGGCCTCGTCTCACGCAGCTCCGGGGTCGTCGCGATGAGGCGCATCCGGGCGCGGCCGACGGCGAGGGCGTCGGCGTCCTGATCGAACACGTCGAGGACGACGGCGGTGATGGCGTCGGTGATCGGGAGTGACTCGTCGGCCGTCGCGAAGCCATGGGCCAGCGCGTCGATCGCCCCCTCGATGCCACCCCAGACGATGTCGGCCTTCGTCGGGAAGTACCGGTGCAGGGTGCGGACGCTCACGCCGACCTCGTCCGCCAGTGCGCCCATGGTCGTGCCCTGATACCCACGGCGGTAGAGCACGTCGAGCGCTCGCGACCGGAGTTCGTCCGGCTCGGAGACGGGCGGGCGGCCTGGGCCCCGTTTGGCGGTCATGCACCCACGCTAGCGCCCGCGCGAAGGCCGTTTTATGACATACTCTGCCAATACTGTTGCCACGACATGGAGGTCGTCATGCCCTACCCCTTCCCCGATGTCTCCGAGACCCCGCTCGCAGACCTCCTCTCCCTCGCCGGGCGACGCGCCGTCGTCACCGGAGGCGCGCAAGGACTGGGCAAGGCCATCGCCGTCCGACTCGCGGAGGCCGGCGCCGACCTCCTCATCGTCGACCTGCACGAGGACGCCGCGCGCACCGCGGCCGACGAGCTCCGCGCACGGTTCGGCGTCACGGCCCTCGGAACCCGCGCCGACGTGAGCGACGCCGCCTCCGTCGCGGCCGCCGCAGACTTCGCCGTCGCCGAGCTCGGGGGGATCGACGTCTGGGTGAACAACGCCGGCGTCTTCCCCAACGCCCCCGTGCTCGAGATGGACGACGAGACCTGGGACCGGGTCTTCGCCGTCAACGCCCGCGGCGTCTTCCTCGGGGCGCGCGAAGCGGCACGACGCATGACGGCGGACGGGTCCGGCGGCGTCATCGTGAACATCGTCTCGACCGCCGGAGTCCAGGTCGCCTTCCCGGGCATGTCCGCCTACGTGAGCTCGAAGCATGCGGCGCTCGGACTCACGAAGTCGCTCGCGGTCGACCTCGCCCCGCTCGGCGTCCGGGTCCTCGGTGTCGCGCCGAGCTTCGTGCCCACGGAGGGGAACCTCGCCGTCGCGGCCGCCGCCGCCGAGGCCGCCGCTGCAGCCGGCGTCGAGCTCCCGAAACTCGACGTCATGAACCAGAGCCTCATCGGACGCTTCGGCACCCCAGACGACATCGCCCGCGTCGTCCTCTTCGCGGCGAGCGACCTGTCCATGATCATGACGGGGAGCACCCTCCTGGCGGATGCGGGCGAGACACTCTGATCCTGACATCGATGGGGCCCGTGCGGTTCAGGCCGCAGCTGGAGCGATTCTGAGCGAGCGTTCACGTCGAGTTCTCGACGCACTAGCGGTCCGTGGCAGAATGTCCTAACATTAGGACACATTCTCACCCGGTTCAGCGTCGACAACCGGCCCATCGGGGCCGGAGGCGGGAACACGCAAAGGAGCGAACAACGTGTCTCATGGTGGAACGATCACCAATGCCGTGAAGGTGGCCCTGCCGCCACTCGGCAACGGCCCCTACAACCGACGCCTCGGCCTCGTCGCCGTCATCGCGACCTTCGGCGGGCTGCTCTTCGGCTACGACACCGGCGTCCTCAACGGCGCTCTGTCGTTCATGATGGAGTACTTCGGCCTCGACTCCTTCCAAGAAGGACTCATCACCTTCACCCTGCTGATCGGTGCCGCCGTCGGCGCCTTCTTCGGTGGGCGTCTGTCGGACCGCCTCGGTCGCAAGCGCAACATCCTCATCATCGCCGTCCTGTTCTTCATCGGCGCCGGCGGCTGCGTCATCGCCCCGACCTACGAGATCCTGCTCGTCTTCCGCTTCATCCTCGGCCTCGCCGTCGGCGGCGCCTCGGTCACGGTGCCGGTCTACCTCGCCGAGGTCGCGCCGTTCGAGAAGCGCGGCAGCCTCGTGTCGCGGAACGAGCTCATGATCGTCGGCGGGCAGTTCCTCGCCTTCGCGATCAACGCGATCATCGGCAACATCTGGGGCTCCAACGACCACGTCTGGCGCTACATGCTCGCCATCGCCGTGATCCCGGCGTTCGTCCTGTTCTTCGGCATGCTCCGGATGCCCGAGAGCCCGCGCTGGCTCATCGCCCGCGGACGAGACGACGAGGCCCTCGAGGTGCTCCGGCAGGTGCGCTCCGAGGAGCGCGCGGTCGCCGAGATGGAGGAGGTCCGGCAGCTCTCCGAGATCGAGAAGGACGAGCAGTCGGGCACGTTCCGCGACATCGTCCGCACGCCGTGGATCCGTCGCCTCCTGTTCATCGGCATCGGCATCGCCGCCTACCAGCAACTCACCGGCATCAACTCGATGATGTACTACGGCACCCAGGTGCTCGAGGCGGCCGGGTTCACCCGCAACGCGGCGCTCAGCTTCAACGTGTTGAACGGCGTCATGTCCGTGACCGCGATGCTCGTCGCGCTGTCGATCATCAACCGGTTCAACCGCCGCTCGCTGATGTTGTTCGGGTTCATCGGCACCACGACCATGCACCTGCTCGTCGGCGCCATCGGCCTCGGCCTGCCCGAGGACAACCCCGTCCGCCCGTGGCTGCTCCTCATCGCGATCCTGCTCTTCATCGGGATCATGCAGGGCACCATCGGACCCCTCGCCTGGCTCATGATCGCCGAGATCTTCCCACTCAAGATGCGCGGCGTCATGATCGGCATCACCGTCCTGGTGCTCTGGACCACGAACGCGATCATCTCGCTCGTGTTCCCCTCGCTCGTCGAGTCCCTCGGCTTCGCCACCTTCCTCCTCTTCGCCGCGGTCGGTCTCCTCGCCATCCTCTTCGTCGCGACGAGTGTCCCGGAGACGAAGGGCAAGAGCCTCGAGTCGCTCGAGGACCACTTCAAGGAGCAGTACAAGACCTTCTGATCCTGGTCCGCGCCACACCGTCGAACGGCCCGCCCTCATCGAGAGGACGGGCCGTTCTGCTGGGCCGGGAACACGCACCGAGGAATGTCAGACGGACGAGACGTCCACCCAGGTGCCGAGCTGAGCGCTCCGGCGAGCGGTCTCGAGGATCGCGAATGTGTCGAGGGAGCCCTCGACGGCGACAGGGAGGACGCCGGACCCGGTGTCGATCGCGTCACGCACCCCTGCGTAGAAATCCTGCCAGCGACCGTCTGCGCGCGGATACGGCCGCCGCTCACCGTCCGTCGTCGTGAGCGTGCCCCACCGCTCGTGCGGCTCGACGCCCCAGCCCTCATCGGCGGGCCGAAGGCCGGCTAGCACTTGATCCGTCTGAAGGTCGAGCCCACGTACGGTGACGGTCCCGGTGCGTCCGGTCACCCGCAGGCGTGGGCGCCCGTCGGGTTGCAGGACGTCGGAAGCGACGATCGACCGGATACCATCCTCGTGCTCGAGAAGCAGGTCGAAGGCGTACTCGTACTCGTCACCCGGCCGGCGGTCGATCGTTGCGAACACCCGCTGGACAGGTCCGAGCGCGTCACGAACCTGGTCCACGATGTGACTGCCCAGATCCAAGAGCTGACCGCCGCCGGATCCGTCTCCGGTCGCGTGAGGTTCCCACCGGTCGAGGATGTTCTCGACGAGGCGGATGTCACCGACGGCGCCCGAGCGCACGATCGCCCGCAGCGTGCGGGCCTCGGAGTCCCAACGCCGGTTCTGGAAGACGCTGAGCAGGACGCCTCGGTCAGCCGCGTAGGCGACGAGTTCTCGCGCCTCGGCAAGACTGCTCGCCATCGGCTTGTCGACGATCACCGGTACTCCGGCGTCGATCACGCGCTTGGCGATGTCGAGCCGACCCGACGGCGGCGTCGAGATCGTCACGATGTCCACACCCGATGCGAGCAGATCTCCGACGGTGTCGTACACGGGCACCCCGGGATGGTCGACGGCGAGCTCCGCCCGGCGGACCGGCGAACGGGTCATGACCCCGGCGAGGACCCCGTCACCGAGAGCAGCGACGAACGGGGCGTGGAACGTGCGTCCGCCGAATCCGTACCCGACGAGGCCGAGTCTCACGCGCCGGCTCCCGCTCCCTCACCCGAAGCGGCCGCGCGGCCGGCGTCGACGAGCGCGCGCAGGCGCTCGAGCTGGAACCGCGAAACCTCGTCGGCGCGCTCGTCCTCTGCGAAGACATTGGAGACGACGATCGCGTCCTCGCGATCGAGGAAGCCCGTGCGTCCGAGCGTCGCGAACAGTCCCGCCCAGTCGACGTCGCCGTCGCCGATCGCGAGGTGCTGGTGCACCCGTGCCGCGTTGCCCGGCGGGTTGCTGATGTACCGGAGTCCGTGCGACCGGTGGTGGTCGAAGGTGTCGGCCGCGTAGACCGCGCCGAGACGCGCGCCGATCTCGGGCAGCAGGGTGGCTGCGCGGTCGCCGTAGTGGAAGGTGTGCGAGGCGACGTAGACGAAGCCGACGGATGACGAGTTCAAGCCCCGGATGATCCGCCAGGCCTCGAGCCCGTCCTCGACGAAGTCGTCGGGGTGCGGATCGAAGTTGATGCGGACGCCCTCGCGCTCGGCGAGCGGCAACAGGGTCTCCATCGAGCGGTAGAAGGCGGCCTCCGAGTCCTCGCTGCGCTCCGGGCGTCCGCTGAACTCGGTGTTGAGGGTGTCGACGCCGAGTTCCACGGCGAGGTGGATGATGCGCGAGAAGTTGCGGACGGCAGCCTCCCGCTGCGCCTCCTCGGGCGAGGAGACACGTTGCACCGGCAGGAGCGCAGGGATGGTGATCCCGGCGTCCGCGACGCGCTTGCGCAGGGCGGCGACGAGGGCGTCGTCGGCCTTGGGGTAGCGGAAGAACGGCCCGAAGTCGGCGTGCGGCGTCAGCTGCAGGTGGTCGTACCCGAGCCGTGCGGCTCTGTCTGGGAAGTCGAGCAGCCCGTGGTCGTGGTGGTACGGGGTCGGGTCGAGAGCGATGCGGACCATCGGGGAACTCCTTCGTCAGTGCGGCCGGCCGGTGCCGCGTGGGACCCCGGCCGGACGCGGATCAAGCGTAGAACGCGGGGCGCTCGGGAACGGCGACCGGCACCGGGCCGTCGGTGGTGAGGGCCGCGACTCCCGCCTCACACGCGAGTGCCACCTTGTAGCCGTCCCAGGCGTTCGGCCCGTCGACGAGGGTGCCCGCGCGGACCGCGTTCACCCAGCGCTGGACCTGCTCGTCGTAGGCCGCGGC
Organism: Plantibacter sp. 2H11-2; assembly: GCF_050031945.1. Lineage (NCBI taxonomy): Bacteria > Bacillati > Actinomycetota > Actinomycetes > Micrococcales > Microbacteriaceae > Plantibacter > Plantibacter sp. 2H11-2. Next base: position 105,179 of record NZ_JBNBBL010000001.1, read on the forward strand.
GAACCGCGTCACGAAGCTCGTGTGGTCGGCGACGCTGAAGCGGCCGTCCTTCCACTGCTGGAGACCGGAGGGCTGACCGATCCTCGCGATGCTCTCGGCGAAGACCGCCTCGGTCGCGACCTGATAGCCGAACTGGACGCTCACGTTCATCTCGACGTCGACGAGGACTCCGTTCGCGAGCTCGATGATGACGAGGATCGGCTCGCGCAGGTGGTCAGGGCTCAGCCGGTTGCGACGCGGGTACTTCACCTCGACGCTCGCGACGGTCGAGCCGGCCACCCACGGCAGCACGTCGAACTCGTGCACGACCGAGTCGGTGATGAGCATCGTCTGCGTGTAGGTGTCGGGGACGACCGCGTTGCGGTGGACGCCGCGGAGCATGAGGAGCTCGCCGGCGTCGCCCGACTCGACGAGGGCGCGCAGCTGCTGGTACTCGGCGTCGAAGCGACGCATGAACCCGACCTGGATGTGCGGACGGTCGAGCTGCTGTTCTGCCTCGAGCACCCGCCACGACGACGTGGAGTCGGGCGTCAGCGGCTTCTCGCAGAGGATCGGGAGTCCGGCGGCGAGTGCCGGCAGGAGTACCGGCTCGTGGAACTGGCCGGGGGTCGCGATGAGGACCGCGTCCACGGCCCCGGCCGCGATCGCGTCCTCGATCCGGGTGAACGCCTGGGCACCGGGCGCATTGGCGGCCGCGGCTGCGGCACGTCCGGCGTCGGGTTCGATGATCGCCGCGACGACCGCACCACTCACCCGCTCGGTGATCCGTCTGACGTGGTCGGCTCCCATCAGACCGGCTCCGACGATGCCGACCCGGAGGTCGCCCGTCAGGGGGTCGGTCCCGGTGGGACGGTCGGTGGTCTGGGTGGTGGTGCTCATGGCGTCGGTGCCTTCCGTGGAGTCTGACTGGTCGAAGTGGGTTCAGCTGACGCGTGCAGCGGCGGTCTCGCCGAAGATGTGCTCGCGTGTGCGCTTGGCGATGGGGAACGGGCGATCGATCGAGCAGCCGTACATGTCCTGCTCGACGATCCCGAAGATCTGCGGGTCGAGTGCCGCGACGCGCTCGATGATCGGGCCGAGCTCCGGTACGCCGAACGGCGGCTCGACCATGATGTCCTGGGTGACGGCCTCGGCGAACGGCACGTCGTTCTTCAGGACGTCGAACAGCAGGCTCGTGTCGACCTGCTTCAGGTGCAGGTAGCCGATCCGCGACGGGTGGTCGTCGATGAGCTTGAGGTTGTCGCCGCCGTAGTAGGAGAAGTGGCCGGTGTCGAGGCAGAGGTTCGTGTACCGCTCGTCGGTCTCGGCGAGGAAGCGCTCGACCTCCCTGGTCGTCCCGACGTGGCTGTCGGCGTGCGAGTGGAACTGCTGCTTGATCCCGAACTCCTCGAGGAGGGCCTTGCCGAGGCGATCGTGACCAGCGGCGAGCTTCGCCCACTGCTCGTCGTCCAGTGTGCGCGCCTCGAGGACCTCACTCGTCGCGTCGCTCCGCCACAGGTCCGGGATCACGACGAGGTGCTCGGCCCCGAGCTTCGAGACGAGGCCGGCGATGTCGAGCGCCTGGTCCCAGGCCCGCTTCCACTGGTCGTCGCCCTTGTGAAACCCAGTGAAGACCGTTCCGGCCGACAGCTTGAGACCACGGGAGCCGAGTTCATCGGCGAGCTGGTTCGGGTCCGTGGGGAGGTAGCCGTACGGACCGAGTTCGATCCACTCGTATCCGGAGGCGACGACCTCATCCAGGAATCGCTCCCACGGGACCTGCTTCGGGTCGTCGGGGAACCAGACACCCCAGGAGTCGGGCGCGGTGCCGATACGGATCGACGGGGTTGCGGTGGGTAATGACATCGGGATCCTTCGGTACTCGTTCGTGGGTCTGTCCGGCACTCAGCCGAGCAGCGGCTTCTGGGTGGCTTTGATCTCGGCGTACTCCTCGTAGGCACGCTGCGTGCTCGGCAATTCCGAGACGGCCGGCACGGGAACGTCCCACCAGCCCTCGCCGTCGGGCGCGTACAGCAGCGGGTCACTGTTGATGTGGATGAGCGTCGTCCGGTCGGACGCCTTCGCGGTCGCCATGGCCGCCCTGAGGTCGTCGATCGACGAGGCGCCGGGCTCGACCTCGATCACGTCGACGCCGTAGCTGCGGGCGTTGGCGGCGAGGTCGACGGGCAGGATCTGCTCACCCTGGAAGTTGCGGGCCTCGGGGTCGAGGCTGCGGTACCAGGTGCCGAAGCGTTCGGAACCGACCGTCTCCGACAGGTGTCCGATCGAGGCGTAGCCGTGGTTCTGGATGAGGACGACGATGAGCTTGATGCCCTCGGCGACCGCGGTCACGAGCTCCGTGTGGAGCATGAGGTACGACCCGTCGCCCACCATGACGACCACGTCGCGGTCGGATCCGCTCGCCTCGGCACCGCGCTTCACGCCGAGCCCACCGGCGATCTCGTACCCCATGCAGGAGAAGGCGTACTCGACGTGGTACCCGAGGGCGTCCCGCACGCGCCACAACTTGTGGAGGTCACCGGGGAGTGATCCCGCCGCCTGGACGATGACGTCCTCCGGGTCGGTGCTCGACTGCACGGCGCCGATGATCTCGGCCTGGCCGGGGAGGGCGAGTCCGGACGGCTCGAAAGCGGCGTCGACCGTCGCGTCCCACGACGCCTTCTCGCGGCGGACGGTCTCGGCGTAGTCGGCAGCGACTCGGAAGCGGGCGAGCTCACCGCGGAGCACTTCGACCGTCTCCCGCGCGTCGGCGACGACGGCGATCTGCGTCCCGTGCTTGTACGCGTCGAAGCCCGCGACGTTGACGTTGACGAAGGTCACGCCCTCCGCCTGGAACGCCGTGCGGCTCGCCGTGGTGAAGTCGCTGTAGCGGGTTCCGACACCGATCACGACGTCTGCTTCCGCTGCGAGACGGTTCGCCGCAGTGGTCCCGGTAGCACCGATCGCGCCGACGTTCTGCGGGTGGTCCCAGACGAGCGAACCACCGCCGGCCTGCGAGGTGCCGACGGGGATTCCGGTCGCCTCGACGAGCAGCCGCAGCGCCTCCTCGGCGTTCGAGTAGATCACGCCCCCGCCGGCGACGATGAGGGGACGCTTCGCCCCGCGGATCGCCGCGACGGCGCGAGCGAGTGGTGCGCGTTCCGGCAGCGGACGGCGCAGGTGCCACTCGCGGTCCTGGAGGAACTCGACCGGCACTTCCACGGTCTCCGCCTGCACGTCCTCCGGCAGGGCGATCGTGACCGCACCGGTCTCAGCCGGGTCGGTGAGCACGCGCATGGCGGCGAGGGCGACGGAGAACAGCTGCTCGGGCCGCTGCACCCGGTCGAAGAAGCGGGACAGCGGCCGGAAGGCGTCGTTGACGGTGATGCCGATGTCGTGCGGTAGTTCGAGTTGCTGGAGGACCGGGTCGGCGACGCGCGTCGCGAAGGTGTCGCTGGGCAGCAGGAGCGCGGGGAGACGGTTGGTGGTGGCGAGGGCCGCACCGGTCAACATGTTCGCGGCACCCGGGCCGACCGAGGCCGCGCTCGCGAAGGTGCCGAGGCGTCGGTGCATGCGGGCGTAGCCGACGGACTGGTGCACCATCGCCTGCTCGTTGCGCGCCTGGAAGTAGGGCATGAGGTCGGGGTCGAGTGCGTTCGCCTGCTTGAGCGCCTGCCCGAGACCCGCGACGTTGCCGTGCCCGAAGATGCCGAACATGCCGGGGATGGTCCGCTCACGGTGATCGCCGTCCACGGTCCACTGGTGACCGAGGAACTCCACGAGCGCCTGGCTCACCGTCATCCGCTTCGTCCTGGAGTTCGTTGCCATCACTGCTGTCCTTCGCCATCGGTGCGGGTGTTCGTTTGAGATGCTGTGGGGCTGACATAGGGCAGCCGCGGGTCGATGTCCTGGCCCTCCCAGCTCTGCCGGATCCACGCGTGTGCGGGGTCGTCGCTGATGCTCCAGACCCGTTCGTGGTCGGGTCCGGCCATGACGTTCAGGTAGTAGAGGTCGTACCCGGGCGCGGCGACGGCAGGACCGTGGTAGCCGAACGGGACGAGCGCGATGTCGCCGGTGCGGACCATCGCGTTGATGTCGATCTCCCCGGCGGGTGAGGAGTAGGTCGCGAACATCCCGAAAGGATCCGCGGCCGTCGGTGCTTCCAGACCCTTTGAGACGGCGGACTCGAAGTAGTAGATCTCCTCGAGGCGCGATTCCGCCCCAGGCAGGTGCTCGTCGTGCTTGTGGGCGGGGTAGGACGACCAGTTCTCTGCGGGCGTCACGACCTCGCACACGATGAGCTTCGCGGCGTCGAGCGCGTCAGGCGTGCCGAAGTTGTGGACCTGACGACTCGACCGGCCCGCGCCGCGCAGTTCGACGGGGATCTCCTCCGCAGCGACATGACGCGTCGGGTGGACCGCCGTCGTCGGGGCCTCGGCCACAGCGACTCGACCGCCTCCGCGGAGGACGCCTGCTGTCCCCGCACCCATGTAGAGGACGTCGGTCGGTCCGTCGAAGACGGATCGACGGCCGGAGAGAGCCGTGGTGCCGTCCCGCTGCTCAGCGTCCGTCCAGCTGATGCTGAAGGAACCGGCGAGCGGCACGACGATGCGTTCCACATCGCCCGCCGGGAGGTCGATGGCATCACCGTCGACGAGGACCGCGACGCGGAGACCCGTGTGCGCCCACCCGTCGATCGAGCCGTCGACGACACTCTCCCAGCCGTCTCGGGCGAGGTCACCTCGCTCGTACATCCACTGCATGTTGGTCACTCCGTCGTGTGTGTGATTCGATCATGCCCTTCGACAGGAGTGCGGAACGATGTCGGCTCGGGCACCGCGCCGTTCCCTGGGCCTGTCGAAGGGCCGTCCGTGAGAACTCAGTTCTGGGGGAAGCCGAGGTTGATGCCGCCGTGGGAGGGGTCGAGCCAGCGGGAGGTGATGGCCTTCTGCTGGGTGAAGAACCGGACGCCCTCGGCACCGTGGGCCTTGGTGTCGCCGAACAGGGAGTCCTTCCACCCGCCGAAGGAGAACGTCGCGACCGGGACGGGGATGGGCACGTTGATGCCGATCATCCCGACCTGGATCTCGTTCTGGAACCGTCGGGCGGCGCCGCCGTCGTTGGTGAAGATCGCGGTCCCGTTCCCGAACGCGCCGCCGTTGATGAGCGCGACACCCGCTTCGTAGGAGGCGACGCGGACGACGGCGAGGACGGGGCCGAAGATCTCCTCCGTGTACACCTTCGACGTCGTCGGGACGTTGTCGATGAGGGTCGGGCCGAGCCAGAACCCGTTCGGGTCGCCGTCGATGGGGGTGTTGCGGCCGTCGACGACGATCGTGGCGCCGTCGGTTTCGGCGATGTCGAGGTAGGACGCGACCTTGTCGCGGTGCACCTTCGTCACCAGCGGCCCCATGTCGCAGTTCCGGCGTCCGTCACCGATCCGCAAGGTCGCTGCGCGTTCGGCGATCTTGGCGATGAGCTCGTCCGCGACGGGCTCCACAGCGACGACGACCGAGATCGCCATGCACCGCTCACCCGCGGAACCGAAACCGGCGTTGATGGCGGAGTCGGCGACGAGGTCGAGGTCGGCGTCGGGCAGTACGAGCATGTGGTTCTTCGCCCCGCCGAGCGCCTGGACGCGCTTGCCGTGTGCGGTGCCGGTCTCGTACACGTACTTCGCGATCGGCGTGGAACCCACGAAGGAGATCGCGCGGACGTCGGGGTGGGTGAGGAGCCCGTCGACGGCCTCCTTGTCACCGTTCAGCACCGTGAACACCCCGTCGGGGAGCCCTGCTTCCTGCCACAGCTTCGCGAGCCAGATCGCCGCGGACGGGTCCTTCTCGCTCGGCTTCAGCACGACCGTGTTCCCGGCGGCGATCGCGATCGGGAAGAACCACATCGGCACCATCGCGGGGAAGTTGAACGGCGAGATGATCCCAACGACCCCGAGCGGCTGCTTCGTGGAGTACACGTCGACACCGGTGGAGACCTGCTCGGAGAACTCACCCTTCAGGTGGTGCGCGAGACCGGTCGCGAACTCCACGACCTCCTGCCCACGCGTGATCTCACCCAGCGCGTCGGAGACGACCTTGCCGTGCTCCGCCGTGATGATCTCCGCCAACTCACCCTTCTTCGCGTCCAGCAGCTCACGGAACTTGAACACGATCTGCTGACGCTTCGCGAGCGACAGGTCGCGCCAAGCCGGGAAGGCCGCGGCAGCCGATGCGACAGCTGCGGCGATCTCGTCCTGATCGGCGAGCGCGACGTGCTTCGTCGCGACACCGAGCGCGGGGTCGTAGACCGGGGCGGTGCGACCGGAGCTGGAGGGGGCTTCGGCTCCGTCGATCCAGTGCGGGACGACGGGGAGGGAGTCAGTGCTCATGATGCGGGTGGTTCCAATCTGTGAAGGATCAGCGATCGCGGCGGATCGGGAGGCTCAGGAGGGGAGGTCGGCGTGGACGAGCCCCGCCGCGGTGTCGACTGCAGCGGAGACGTCGCCGTCGGCGGGGTAGATCAAGGTGCGTCCGACGACCAGCCCGCGGACACCGGGCAATTCGAGGGCTCGTTCCCAGGACGAGTAGACGTCGTCCTGATGGCCGTTCGGCTCGCCACCGAGCAGGAGTGTCGGCATCGAGGTGGCAGCCATGACGCGTTCCATGTCCTCGACGACCGGCAGCTTCATCCAGGTGTAGGCCGAACTCGATCCGAGGCCGGACGCGATGGCGATCGAGGTGATGACCGCCTCGACTGAGAGGTCGTTGACGATCCGTCCCTCGCGCCACTCGCTCATGAACGGTTCGAGCATGATCGGCACGCGAGCTTCGACCGCCTGATCGACGGCACGGGCGTTCGCTTCAATGGTCGCGACCGATCCGGCATCGCCGAGGTTCACTCGGAGGAGTGTCTTGGCGAAGTCGAGACCGTCTCGGACGATCCCGGGAATGTCGTAGCCGGTGAACCGGTCGTCCATCTCGAACGCGGCGCCGCGCAGCCCACCCCGGTTCATCGATCCGACCACGACCTTGTCGTCGAGCAGACCGAGGAGGGCGAGGTCGTCGATGATGTCCGGGGTGCCCAGCACGCCGTCGACACCAGGACGCGAGAGCGCGAGCGCAAGGCGGTCCAGGAGCTCGTACCGGTCGGCCATGGCCATCGACTCGTCGCGCACACCGAGGGCTCCGCGAGCCGGGTGGTCGGCAGCGACGATGAAGAGTCGGCCGTCACCGCGGATGAGCTCGCGCCGACGTCGGCCGGCATGGGCGCGGGCGATGGCGGCCGGGTCGGATGCGCGGACCTCGCGCAGGCGCTCGAATTCATTCTCGCGGAGGAACCGCGATGTCCTGGCGTTGTTCACGATGGTCATCGGGCACCTCCGAGGTCTGCTGCACCGACGGCGCTGATGGTGTCGAGGATCTCGAGCACCTCGGCGGAGTTCGGCATGGCCGTCGAGCACTCACGCCGCGACGCGACGATCGCTCCGGCGATGTTGGCGAACCGCAGGATCTTCTCGAGACCCCACCCTTCGATGAGTCCGTGGCAGAGGGCGCCACCGAAGCTGTCCCCCGCGCCGAGTCCGTTCACGACGTCCACGAAGTACGGCGGGACCTCGACGGTCTCGTCGCGCGTCTTGGCGAGGACCCCCTTCGGACCCTGTTTGACGATGGCGAGTTCGACGCCGCGTTCCAGCAATGCGTCTGCAGCGCGGTGGGGCTCCGTCTCGCCGACAGCCACCTCGCATTCCTCGCGGTTGCCGACCGCGACCGTGACGTGTTCGAGCGCTCGCCCGACCTGGGTGGAAGCCTGCTCGGCCGAGTTCCAGAACATCGGACGGTAGTCGAGGTCGAGGATCGTCAGCGGCCGGCGGGCGCGGGCTTCCCACGCGGTGAAGTGGGCCGAGCGGCTCGGTTCCTCACTGAGCCCCGTCACCGTCGCCCAGAACACCTTGGCGCGGTAGATCGCGTCGAGGTCGAGGGATTTCGACGTGATCGTCAGGTCGGGGGCCTTCGGCTTCCGGTAGAAGTACAACGGGAAGTCGTCCGGCGGGAAGATCTCACAGAAGGTGACCGGTGTCTGCAAGTCCGTCTCCCAACCGACGAACTCGTCAGCGACGCCGAGGCGTCCAAGTTCGCGGTGGACGTATCGACCGAAGGGGTCGTCACCCGTCCTGCTGATGAGCGCCGTCGGGTGCCCGTGCTGGGCGGCGGCGACAGCGACGTTGGCGGCGCTCCCCCCGAGGTACTTGCCGAAGGTGTCAACGTCCTCGAGGCCGATGCCGTCCTGCAATGGGTAGATGTCGACGCCGACGCGTCCCATGGTGACGACGTCGTACGTGATGGCTGATGGAGCGGTCATACGTCTCTGTACAACTTTCTGTGAGCTGTTCGATGCGGCCAGAACCAGCATACACAGAATGTCTTAACAAATGAACATGACCTAAGGATCTCGATCACACGCCCGTCAAACCGCGGGGACGCCATGGGAACCGGCCGACAGGGGGAGCCAAGCCCTGCCGGCGGGCCGTGGATACGAAGAAGCCCCGAGATCCGCATGATCTCGGGGCTTCTTGTCCGGTGGGCCCTGCCGGGATCGAACCGACGACATCCACGGTGTAAACGTGGCGCTCTACCAGCTGAGCTAAAGGCCCGCGATCGGATGGAGGCATCCGATGCGACTCGTCGAGTCTAGCCGGAGTCGCCGTCGGAGCCGGAACGCTCCACAACCCGGGTCCGCGCACTTCCGCCGCGACACCGGACGATCGGTCGGGCGCGGTGACGGTCGCTGGCCGTACGATCGAGGGGATGGATACGACGATCCCCACCCCGTACGAAGACCTCCTGCGCGACACGCTCGAGCATGGCGCCACCAAAGGCGACCGCACCGGAACCGGCACGCGCAGTGTGTTCGGCCGCCAGCTCCGTTTCGACCTCTCCGAGGGCTTCCCGCTCATCACCACCAAGCGGGTGCACTGGAAGTCCATTGCCTACGAACTCCTCTGGTTCCTCCGCGGCGACGGCAACGTCCGCTGGCTGCAGGAGCACGGCGTCTCCATCTGGGACGAATGGGCCGACGACCAGGGCGAACTCGGTCCCGTGTACGGCGTGCAGTGGCGGTCCTGGCCGACCCCCGACGGCTCGCACATCGACCAGATCTCGCAGGTCATCGACCAGCTGCGCACCGACCCGAACTCGCGCCGCATCATCGTCTCCGCCTGGAACGTCGCCGACATCCCCAACATGGCGCTCGCCCCGTGCCACGCCTTCTTCCAGTTCTACGTCGCCGACGGCAAGCTCTCCTGCCAGCTCTACCAGCGCAGCGCAGACCTCTTCCTCGGCGTCCCCTTCAACATCGCCAGCTACGCGCTCCTCACCCACCTCGTCGCCGAGCAGGTCGGCCTCGAGGTCGGCGACTTCGTGTGGACCGGCGGCGACTGCCACATCTACGACAACCACGTCGAGCAGGTGACGGAGCAGCTCACCCGCGCACCGTTCCCCTACCCGAAGCTGCGCATCAACACGAAGCGCGACAGCATCTTCGACGTGGAGTACGACGACCTCGAGATCGTCGACTACCAGCACCACCCCGCCATCCGAGCGGCCGTCGCCGTATGAGCCTGGCGCTCATCTGGGCCCAGGCCCACGACGGCGTCATCGGCGCCGACGGCGGCATGCCCTGGCACGTCCCCGAAGACCTCGCGCACTTCAAGGCGCTCACCGGATCCGACGCGGTGATCATGGGACGCCGTACCTGGGATTCACTCCCCCCGCGGTTCCGTCCGCTCCCGGGACGCCCGAACATCGTCGTCACCCGCGATCACGCGTGGTCCGCCGACGGCGCGATCGTCGCGCACTCCCTGGAGGATGCGTTCGAAGCGGCACAGCTCGCCGGCAACGGCCAGGCCTGGGTCACCGGCGGCGCGGGTCTCTTCACCGAAGCGCTCGCGCTTGCCGACCGGCTCGAGGTCACCGAACTCGACCTCGACGTCGCGGGCGACACCTTCGCACCGACCGTCGGCAAGGAGTGGGTGCCGGTCACGATCGATCCGGCGCACGGCTGGTCGGAATCCCGCACGGGTGTCCCCTACCGGTTCATCCGCTACGAGCGCGCACCCGAGGTCACGATCACCGGCTGAGACACTCGACGATCCGGATCGACCAGAGCGAGCCCCGGCTCAGGCCGGCTGACGCAGCTCTTCGAGCGCGGCGCGGTAGGCCGCGAGCGAGCGGGCTTCGCCCGGTGCCGTGATGAAGCTCTCACGGATGATGCCCTGCTGGTCGATGAGGAAGGTCGCACGGTTCGCGAACCCCTTCTCCTGCAGGAACACCCCGTACTCCTTGGCGACCTGGCCGTGCGGCCAGAAGTCGGCGAGCAGCTGGAAGCCGTACTGCTCCTGCTCCGCCCACGCGCGCAGCGTGTGCTTCGAGTCGACGGAGATGCCGACGAGCGTGACCTGGTCGTCCGTGAACAGGCTGAGGTTGTCGCGCAACTCGCACAGCTCCCCCGTGCAGGTACCGGAGAACGCCAGCGGGAAGAAGACGAGGGCGACAGCCGAACTGCCGCGGAACTGACTCAACCTGACGAGTTCACCGAACTGGTTCGCCAGTTCGAAGTCGGGTGCCAGGGTGTCGTTCTCGAGTGCCATGAGGGTCCTTTCAGGCGGGTTCGCCTGCTCCGGATCGCCCGAGCGGTGGACGGGTCCGATCCGGTCACACATCCTAACCCCGCACCGCAGCTGCACAAACCCGGAGGGGTGCGCCGCTCGGTCACCGTTCCCTGGGGTGACCGGATAGGGTGAAAGGTGGCGCCCGCGTCCATACCCATCAGGACGCATGGAGTTCACCATCACAACCCAGGCACGATCTGCCACGAGAGAAAGGTCGACGGTGACTGTTCACGACCAGGATCCATACTCGTCCAACCACGTAGACGCCGATCCTGAGGAGACGTCCGAGTGGAATGAGTCCCTCGACGCCCTCGTCGACGAACGTGGCCGCGGCCGCGGCCGCGACATCATGCTGAGCCTCCTGAAGCGCTCGAAGGAGCTGCACCTCGGCGTGCCGATGGTGCCGACCACCGACTACATCAACACCATCGCCTCGGAGAACGAGCCCGACTTCCCGGGCGACGAGGACATCGAACGCCGGTACCGCGCCTGGATCCGCTGGAACGCGGCCATGACCGTGCACCGCGCGCAGCGCCCCGGCATCGGTGTTGGCGGACACATCTCCACCTACGCGTCGTCGGCCGCGCTCTACGAGGTCGGCTTCAACCACTTCTTCCGCGGCCAGGACGCCCCGGGCGGTGGCGACCAGATCTACATCCAGGGCCACGCCTCCCCCGGCACCTACGCCCGCGCCTTCCTCGAGGGACGCCTCAGCACCGACCAGCTCGACGGCTTCCGCCAGGAGAAGTCGCACGCACCGCACGGGCTCTCCTCGTACCCCCACCCGCGCCTCATGCCGGACTTCTGGCAGTTCCCGACGGTCTCCATGGGCCTCGGCCCGATCAACGCGATCTACCAGGCGCACCTCGCCAAGTACGTCACGAACCGTGGCATCAAGGACGCCAGCGACCAGCAGGTCTGGGCGTTCCTCGGCGACGGCGAGATGGACGAGGTCGAGAGCCGCGGTCAGCTCCAGGTCGCCGCGAACGAGGGCCTCGACAACCTCAACTTCGTGATCAACTGCAACCTGCAGCGCCTCGACGGCCCCGTCCGCGGCAACGGCAAGATCATCCAGGAGCTCGAGAGCTTCTTCCGCGGCGCCGGCTGGAACGTCATCAAGGTCATCTGGGGCCGCGAGTGGGACGACCTCCTCAACGGCGACACCGACGGCGCGCTCCTCAACCTCATGAACGTCACGCCCGACGGCGACTTCCAGACGTACAAGACGGAGGACGGCGCCTACGTCCGCGAGAACTTCTTCGGCCGCGACGAGCGTGCCCTGAAGCTCGTCGAGGGCTACACCGACGACGAGGTCTGGAACCTCAAGCGCGGCGGCCACGACTACCGCAAGGTCTACGCGGCGTTCAAGGCGGCCAGCGAGCACAAGGGCCAGCCGACGGTCATCCTCGCGCACACGATCAAGGGCTACGGCCTCGGCCCGAGCTTCGAGGGCCGCAACGCGACCCACCAGATGAAGAAGATGACGCTCGACAACCTGAAGACCTTCAGGGACACGATGCGCATCCCGATCACCGACTCGCAGCTCGAAGAGAACCCCTACCTCCCGCCCTACTACCACCCGGGCGAGAACGACGAGGCGATCCAGTACCTGCACGAGCGTCGCCGCGCACTCGGCGGCTACGTCCCCGAGCGTCGCAGCAAGTACACGCAGCTGAACCTGCCCGACGACTCCGCGTACGCGGCAGCGAAGAAGGGCTCCGGAACGCAGGAGATCGCCACCACCATGGCGTTCGTCCGACTGCTGAAGGACCTCCTCCGCGCCAAGGACTTCGGCAACCGGATCGTCCCGATCATCCCCGACGAGGCACGCACCTTCGGTATGGACGCGTTCTTCCCGAGCGCGAAGATCTACAACCCGAACGGTCAGCACTACACCTCGGTGGACCGCGAACTGCTGCTCGCCTACAAGGAAAGCCCGCAGGGTCAGATCGTGCACGTGGGCATCAACGAGGCGGGCGCCGTCGCGGCCTTCTCCGCGATCGGAACCTCGTACTCGGTGCAGGGCGAGCCACTCATCCCGGTCTACGTCTTCTACTCGATGTTCGGCTTCCAGCGCACCGCCGACGCCATCTGGGCTGCCGGCGACCAGATGACCCGTGGCTTCATGATCGGCGCCACGGCCGGTCGCACGACGCTCACGGGTGAGGGCCTCCAGCACGCCGACGGCCACTCGCTGCTGCTCTCGTCGTCGAACCCGGCGGTCGTCAGCTACGACCCGGCCTACGGCTACGAGATCGCGCACATCGTGCGCAGCGGTATCCAGCGCATGTACGGCGGCGAGCACGAGGACCCGAACGTCATGTACTACCTCACGGTGTACAACGAGCCGATGGTCATGCCCGTCGAGCCCGAGGGCGTGGACGTCGACGGCATCGTGCGCGGTATCCACCGCATCAGTACGAGCGACAAGCAGGGCCCGAAGGCTCAGCTCATGGCCTCCGGTGTCGCGGTCCCGTGGGCGATCGAGGCGCAGCAGCTGCTCGCCGACGACTGGGGCGTCTCCGCAGACGTCTGGAGCGTCACGAGCTGGACCGAGCTCCGTCGCGACGGTCTCGCCGCCGACCAGCACAACTTCCTGCACCCGCAGGAGGAGCGTCGTGTGCCCTACGTCACGGAGAAGCTGAGCGGTGCCGCAGGTCCGTTCGTCGCCGTGACCGACCACATGCACGCCGTGCCGGACCAGATCCGACAGTTCGTGCCTGGCGACTTCGCGACGCTGGGGGCCGACGACTTCGGCTTCTCCGACACGCGCGCCGCTGCCCGTCGCTTCTTCAAGATCGACGGCCCGTCGCTCGTCGTCCGCACCCTCCAGCAGCTCGCTGCTCGGGGTGAGGTCGATGCGAGCCTCCCGCAGCAGGCGATCGACCGCTACCGCCTCCACGACGTGAACGCCGGCAACACCGGTAACGCGGGTGGCGAGAGCTGATTCCAGCGCTACCACGGTGACGAAGACGAAGACGAAGGCCGAGACACTCGACTGGCTCCGCCGGATCTCGGGTGAGCTCGCGACCGCGACGCTCAAACGCCTCGAGGACACCCTTCCCTGGTACGCCGAGATGCCACCAGGCCGCCGCTCAGCGGTCGGCCTGGTGGCCCAGGCGGGCATCAGTTCGTTCATCTCGTGGTTCGACGATCCCCGGTCGACGCCGTGGATCGCCGCCGACGTGTTCGGGGCGGCTCCTCGCGAGCTGCTCCGTTCCGTCAGCCTGCAGCAGACGCTGCAACTCATCAAGGTGACCGTCGAGGTCGTCGAGGAACGCGTCGCGTCCGGAAGCGTCGACCTCCGCGAGGCGATCCTCCTCTACTCACGCGACATCGCGTTCGCCTCGGCCGACGTGTACGCCCGTGCGGCCGAAGCCCGCGGACTCTGGGACGCCCGCCTCGAGGCCCTCGTCGTCGACTCGATCCTCAGTGGCGAGGCCGACGACGAGCTCCCCAGCCGGATCGCCGCCCTCGGGTGGCACGGGCACGGTGAGGCCTGCGTCCTGGTCGGGACGACCCCACGGGTGCTCGATGTCGACATGCTCCGCCGGACCGCCCGACACCTCGACGCCGACGTGCTCATCGGCGTCCAGGGCAACCGGCTCGTGCTCGTCCTGGGTCGCGCTGAGCTGCCCAGCACCGAGCCCGGAGACGGCGAGCCCGTCGACGAGGCGGAACAGGCCGCCGCAGACGCCCGCACCAGCTCACAACTCACCTTCCTCGACATCGCCGCCAAGCTCGAGCACGGCTTCGGGCCGGGGCACCTGGTGCTCGGTCACGCCGTGCCATCCCTCATCGAGGCGTCGCGCAGCGCGAAGGCAGCCCTTGCCGGCTTCGCAGTGGCGAAGTCCTGGCGCCACGCGCCACGTCCGGTCGCCGCGGACGACCTCCTTCCGGAGCGCGCCCTCGCCGGCGACAACCTCGCGAAGACCACGCTCATCGAGCGGGTCTACCGCCCGCTCAAGGACTACTCCGGCGAGCTCGTGACGACGCTCTGGTGCTACCTCGACAACGGCCGCTCGCTCGAAGCGACGGCGCGCGAGCTCTTCGTGCACCCCAACACGGTCCGGTACCGCCTCAAGCGGGTCTCCGAGGTCATCGGCTGGGACGCGACCGGTGCCCGCGAGTCGCTCATCCTGCAAGCGGCCCTCATCCTCGGTGCCATCGCTGAGCCCGAGCCGTCCCGACGTCGGCTGACCTCCTGACGCTGGCAGGGCCGTTCGACCGGTCGGTTTTGTGGAGTCCACACAACACATTTTCCAAAGGTTCGTGGTGTTGCTCCACTGCTGGGCGTCCTCCGGTTGGCAGACTAGAGCGGTGATCGTCATCGCCTGCCCTGGACAGGGCTCCCAAACCCCCGGCTTCCTCGACCCCTGGTTGCAGGACGCCTCCGCGAAGGACGCGCTCGCGCGCTTCTCCGACGAAGCCGGACTCGACCTCGTCAAGCACGGCACCGTCTCCGACGCCGACACCATCCGCGACACCGCGGTGGCCCAGCCGCTCATCGTCGCGGCCGGCATCGTCGCCTTGGACGCCCTGCGGAAGGCCCTCCCCGCCGACGCCGCGCCGTTCGGCGGCATCGCCGGACACTCCGTCGGCGAGATCACCGCGGCCTACGGCGCCGGCATCCTCTCGGACAGCGACGCGATGAGCTTCGTGAGCGAACGCGCCGTGGCAATGGCCGAAGCCGCAGCCACCACCCCGACGGGCATGAGTGCCGTCCTCGGTGGCGACCAGGACGCCGTCGTCGCGCACGTCCGTTCCTTCGGGCTGGAGCCCGCCAACTACAACGGCGGCGGCCAGATCGTCGTCGCCGGCGCGCATGACGCCCTCGCCCGCCTCGCCGACGAGCCGCTCAAGGGCACGCGGGTGATCCCGCTGCAGGTCGCAGGCGCCTTCCACACGAGCTACATGCAGTCGGCCCGCGACTGGCTGGCGGGGGCGAGCCGCACGGTCGAGCCCCAGGACCCGACGCTCCGCATCTGGACGAACCACGACGGCACCGAGGTCACCTCGGGTACGGCGTTCTTCGACCTCCTCATCGGTCAGGTCGCCTCCCCGGTACGCTGGGACCTGTGCATGGACGCGTTCAGCGCCGCAGGGATCACCGGACTCATCGAGCTCGCCCCCGCCGGGGCGCTCACCGGACTCGCACGTCGCGGCCTGAAGGGCGTGCCGACGGTCGCCATCAAGACCCCCGACGACCTGCCGGCAGCCCTCGACCTCATCGCCCAGCAGTAGCGCAGACGGAGAACCAGTCAATGACCACCCCCACCCTCAAGCAGTCGCGCGGTTCCGAGTTCACCCGCATCCTCGGCCTCGGCGCAGCTCGCGGAGACCTCAGCGTCCCGAACGACGACCTCGTCGGTCCGATCAATTCGTCCGACGAGTGGATCCAGCAGCGCACCGGAATCGTCACCCGCACGCGGGCGTCGGCCGACGTCAGCGCCGTCGACCTCGCAGCCGAAGCCGGCGCCGAGGCCATCGCGGCCGCGGGCATCTCGCCCGAGCAGGTCGACCTCGTCCTCATCGCGACGATCAGCAACGTCCAGCAGTCCCCGTCGATGGCGGCCGTCGTGGCCGACCGCGTCGGAGCGAACCCCGCTGCCGCCTACGACCTCAACGCCGCATGTGCCGGATACGCCTACGCGATCGCCCAGGCCGATGCCCTCATCCGATCGGGCGCGGCCCACTACGCGCTCGTCATCGGCGCCGAGAAGCTGTCCGACATCGTCGACCCGACCGACCGGTCGATCTCGTTCCTCCTCGGCGACGGTGCAGGCGCGGCCGTCGTCGGTCCGAGCGACTTCCCCGGGATCTCCCCCACCGTGTGGGGATCCGACGGCTCGAAGGCCGACGCCGTCGGCATGAGCGGCACGCTCACCGAGTTCCGCGACGGCACGGCCGCCTGGCCGACCTTGCGCCAGGAGGGCCAGACGGTCTTCCGGTGGGCGGTCTGGGAGATGGCCAAGGTCGCCAAGCAGGCGCTGGAGGAAGCGGGCGTCGAAGCCTCCGACCTCGCTGCCTTCATCCCCCACCAGGCCAACATGCGCATCGTCGACGAGTTCGCCAAGCAGCTCAAGCTGCCGGAGACCGTCGTCATCGCGCGTGACATCGAGACCACCGGCAACACCTCGGCGGCATCCATCCCGCTCGCCACCCACCGGCTCCTCCAGGGGCACCCCGAGCTCAGCGGCGGCCTCGCCCTGCAGATCGGATTCGGTGCCGGACTGGTCTTCGGCGCTCAGGTCGTCGTCCTGCCGTAGCAGGACGCCCGACGCGACTACACTCGACTACGGTCAAACCTCACCCAAGGAGTAGAACAATGGCACTGTCCACCGAAGAAGTCCTCGCCGGCCTGGCCGAGCTGATCAACGACGAGACCGGCATCGCGACCGACACCGTCGAGCTGGACAAGTCGTTCACCGACGACCTCGACATCGACTCGATCTCCATGATGACCATCGTCGTCAACGCGGAGGAGAAGTTCGACGTGAAGATCCCGGACGAAGAAGTCAAGAACCTGAAGACCGTCGGCGACGCCGTCGACTTCATCGTCAAGGCTCAGGGCTAGTCCCAGCGCAGTGCTGAAGGGTCGGCCGGCAGTTGGCCGACCGGCCCTTCAGCGTTCGAGGCGGCTCGTCCGTCCGGACACGGGCTCGACCGCCGCAGGGCTCGGACCCCCTCGTCGTCTCCACAGAAGGTTTGACTGAATGACCACCAAACGCATCGTCATCACCGGCATCGGTGCCACCACTCCCCTCGGCGGCAACGCCACCGACTCCTGGGACAACCTCCTCGCCGGCAAGAGCGGTGCGAGCCGTCTCGAGCAGCCATGGGCCGAAGAGCTCGAGCTGCCCGTACGCTTCGCCGCGCAGGCCGCCGTCCCCACCGCGGACATCCTCGACCGTCGTGAGGTCAAGCGCCTCGACCCGTCGAGCCAGTTCGCCCTGATCGCCGCGCGCGAGGCCTGGCAGGACGCCGGCGCCCCCGAGGTCGACCCGGAGCGACTCCTCGTCGACTGGGCCACCGGCATCGGCGGCGTGTGGACGCTCCTCGACGCCTGGGACACCCTGCGCGAGAAGGGCCCCCGCCGCGTCCTGCCCATGACCGTCCCGATGCTCATGCCGAACGGCCCGGCAGCGGCGATCGGCATGGACCTCGGTGCCCGAGGCGGAGAGCGCACCGTCGTCTCCGCTTGTGCGTCAAGCACCGAGTCGCTCGCCAACGCATACGACCACCTCCAGGCCGGCCTCGCCGACATCGTCGTGGCCGGTGGCTCCGAAGCCGCCATCCACCCGCTCCCGCTCGCGTCCTTCGCAGCGATGCAGGCGTTGTCCAAGCGCAACGACGACCCCGCCATCGCCTCGCGTCCCTACGACGTCGACCGCGACGGATTCGTCCTCGGTGAGGGCGCGGCAGCGCTCATCGTCGAGACCGAGGAGCACGCCAAGGCCCGTGGCGCCCGCATCTACGCCGAGCTCCTCGGTGGTGCGGTGACGAGCGACGCGTACCACATCACGGCTCCCGATCCCGAGGGTTCGGCAGCTGCCCGCGCCATGCGTGCAGCCGTCGAGAACGGTGGCGCGTCGCTCGACGACGTCGTGCACGTCAATGCACACGCCACGAGCACGCCCGTCGGCGACATCGCGGAGTACAACGCGCTGCGTCGGGTCTTCGGCGCCCACCTCGACGACATCGCCGTGACGGCCACGAAGGCGTCGACCGGCCACCTCCTCGGCGGCGCGGGTGCCATCGAAGCGGCCTACACGGCGCTCGCCCTGCACCACCGGGTCATCCCGCCGACCATCAACCTCGACAACCAGGACCCGGAGATCCCGCTCGACGTCGTCACGACGCCGCGCGAGCTCGGGTCCGGCGACCTGCTCGCCATCAGCAACTCGTTCGGGTTCGGCGGCCACAACGCGGTCGTCGCGTTCCGGAGCTACTGAGCCCCTCGCGACGGAGACGACGACGGGTCGTGGTGCATGCACCACGACCCGTCGTCGTCTACTGACCAGGGTGCCGCCGTTTCGTCACCTCGTGTCTGCCGGGAGTGTCACCGACCTCGCACGGTCCACGCCACGTGGGCACCCTGTCGTCTGTGAAGTTGTCTCGCGTGCGCGGTGCCGCCGCGTCGGCGGGGCCGGATCAGCCCACGTTGTGCAGCCAGATGACGGAGGACCCGTCGCCGGCGTGACGGAACGGCTCGAGTTCGTCGTCCCACGGCTGTCCGAGCGCCACGCGGAGTTCGCGCTGGAGTTCGGCGGCGTTCCCGGCGCCGACCTCCATGGCGTACCGGATGCGATCCTCCGGGACGACGACGTTGCCGATGCTGTCGGTCTGTGCGTAGAAGATCCCGAGGTCGGGCGTGTGCATCCACCGAGCACCGTCGACACCCTGGGCCGGGTCTTCACTCACCTCGTAGCGGAGGTGCTCCCAGCCGCGCAGGGCTGAGGCGAGTGCGGCTCCGGTGCCGTGCGGGCCTTCCCAGAAGACCTCGGCGCGCTGCGCACCACGGAGGATCGGCTGGTCTTCCCAGTCGAAACTGATGGCACGACCAAGAGCGCGACCTGCCGCCCACTCGAGGTGCGGGCAGAGCGCGCGAGGCGACGAGTGCACGAACAGCACACCCTTCGTCATCGGTGTCGACATGATTCCTCCACTGCGTCCGGGTGCGTCTTCCCCAACGACCCATGCAGTGTGATCCATGTCGGTGTCCGGCTGACCGGACCTCCGTGTATGCAGTTGTTCGACTCGCGCCGATACGAGCATTATGCCCCATGACCTGGAGGAATGACAACCGTGTCGTTCCCAGTACGCTGGATCGGGAGCCGGCCCGGACTGACGGCCCTCGAGGATGGAGCGGTGATGCACGAGGCCCTCGCGATCGACATCGGCGGTACGAAGGTCGAAACGGCCATCGTCGACGCCGAGGGGCGGATCCGGCCTGGCACTCGGTTCCGCGGTCCGACGGGCGCCGCGGCCACCCGCGAGGAGCTCGTGGCGTCGATCCTCCAGACCGCCGAACAGAGCGTCGCGGCCCATGGCGGGCCGGTGTCCGGTGTCGGAATCGGTTCGGCGGGCCCCATCGGCAGGGCCGACGGCACCGTCTCGCCGATCAACCTCCCCCGACTCGCCGACTTCCCCGTCGTGGCTGAGCTCCGGCGCTTCACGTCCGGTCCGGTGGAACTCCGACTCGACGGCACCTGCATCGCCCTGGCCGAGCACTGGCAGGGCGCGCTCCGCGGAACCGAGAACAGCATGGGCATCGTCGTCTCGACCGGGATCGGTGGCGGGATCATCCTCGGATCCCGACTCGTCCCGGGCACCTCGGGCAACGCCGGCCACCTCGGACAGATGCAACTCCGCCGACGCGAACCGGATGCTGTCGGCACACCCTGGACCTTGGAGGGCATCGCGTCAGGCACCGCGACGGTCGCCTGGGCGCGCGCCCAGGGATGGACCGGCACGACGGGCGAACAGCTCGGGGCCGACTACGCAGCTGGAACGGAGATCGCGATCCGCGCCGTCCGACGTTCCGCCGAGGCCGTCGGCGAAGCCCTCTGCAGCATCACGACCCTGCTCGACCTGGAACGCGTCGCGATCGGAGGCGGCTTCTCGCGGGTCTCCCCCGACTACCTCGACCTCGTCCAGAAGGCTGCGACCGCGGCTGCGCTGCACGCCTACGCCCGTGAGCTGCGCGTGGTCCCGTCCGGCCTCGACGCCGACGGCCCGCTCGTCGGTGCCGCCGCTCTCGTCCTCGCGGACTGACGGGCCCTGAGCCACGGCATCCCGGTCCCTGAGCCGCCCCGTCCCGGTCCCTGAGCCTGTCGAAGGGCGCCCTTCGACAAGCTCAGTGACCGGAACCAAGGCTCATGGGCCGGATCTCGGTAGGGCGGGTGGGACTTGAACCCACGCATCGTTCGGTTATGAGCCGAATGCCTTCACCAGCTTGGCTACCGCCCCGTGCGGAACCCAGTGTACCGAGTGGCCCGCCGGGCGGGAGTCAGTCGCGGGATTCCTGGCGGTCTGCGGTCGCCGTGTGACGCTCGGTCGTCGGGTCGACGACCTGCTCGCCGCGGTAGAGCGCTTCGAAGGTGTCGAGCGTGCGCTCGATGTCGTGTGCGGAGACGAGCTCCAACGAGGCGTCCTGCATCCGGCGGTACTCCTCGGGCGAGGCGCTGAGTACCGTCGCGAGCCGCTCGGCCAGGGCGTCGACGTTGCCCGGCTCGAACAGGTATCCGTTGACCTGATCGTGCACGAGGTGGGGCAGCGCCATGGCGTCGGCCGCGACCACCGGGAGACCGGAGGCCATGGCCTCCATCGTCGCGATGCTCTGCAGCTCCGCGATGGACGGCATCGCGAAGACGGTGGCGTTCGTGTAGGCCTGCTTCACCTCATCGTCGGACACCTTGCCGAGGAATCGGACGCGGTCGCCGATGCCGAGCTGCTGGGTCAGCTGCTCGAGGTTCTTCGCCTGGTCGCCGCCACCGATGACGTCGACGTGGGCGTCGAGTTCCTTCGGGAGTTTCGTGAGCGCGCGCAGGAGCACGTCGATCTGCTTCTCGCTCGTGATGCGACCCACGAACAGGATGGTGTTGCGCTTCCGCGGTTCGAACGACGGCGTGTACTGTCCGGCCTCGATCCCGCAGGAGATCGCGTGCACACCGGTCAGGCCCGTGAACTGCTCCAGGAAGTCGGCGGC
Organism: Plantibacter sp. 2H11-2; assembly: GCF_050031945.1. Lineage (NCBI taxonomy): Bacteria > Bacillati > Actinomycetota > Actinomycetes > Micrococcales > Microbacteriaceae > Plantibacter > Plantibacter sp. 2H11-2. The sequence continues at coordinate 126,529 of NZ_JBNBBL010000001.1, forward strand.
CTTGCGCGTCGGGGTCGTCACGGCGAAGGCACGATCGAAGACGCGACGGGCGGCAGCCCACTGCGTCCGGACGAGCCACTCCTGGGTGCGCTTGGGGATGACGGTGAAGTCGAGGATGTTGTCGGGCATGATGTGGTTCGTCGCCACCATGCGGATGCCGCGTTGCTCGGCCTCGATCGAGAGACCACGACCGACCACGATGTGCGACTGCAGGTGCACGACTTCGGGCTTCACGCGGTCGAGGATCTTCCGGGCGTTCCGTCGCATCGACCACGGCATCGCGAAGCGCAGCCAGTCGTGCGGGTACCACCGGAGACTGAAGAGGCGATGCGCCGTCATCGTCTGACCCTCGTGGGTCTCCTTCCACGTGCCGAACTTGCGCGAGCCGGCGGGCGCCACGATGTGGACGTCGTGGCCTCGGCGGACGAGTCCGGCCGCGAGGCGTTCGGCGAAGCGTGCGGCGCCGTTCACGTCGGGCGAGAAGGTGTCGGCACCGATGACCACCCGCAACGGCTTGTGGGTGTCGGCGCTCGGCGTCGTGCTGGACGCCTTCGCGAGGTGCTGGTCGTCGGGAGAAGTCAAGGTATCGGTGATTCCTCTGTGCTTGGCCAGTGATGTGAGGGGGTGCGGGCGGTCGCTCACGACCCTGATGCGGCGCGGAACGCCATGCTCAAGCATACCTGCAGCCCGTTCGGGCTCCAGGGCTCAGGCGGGCGCGTCGCCGGTCGCGAGGGCCTTCGCGGCTGCCGCGGCCGCCGGCGTCTGGCTCACCTGCGGGTGATGGCGGGCGAGCTGGAAGACACCCCACACGGCGATCGCGCCGGCCACGACGAAGCCGAAGCCCGCCCAGAACGGGGCGTTGCTCGCCTCCCCCAGCACGATGATGCCGATGCCGACCGCGATCATCGGATCGATGACGGTGAGGCCCGCGATGACCAGATCGGGAGGCCCCGAGGAGTAGGCGGTCTGCACGAAGTAGCCGCCGAGCGCACTCGCGGCGGCGAGGCCGAGCCCGCAGAGGACCGTGAGCCAGTCGAACTCGCCCTGCTGCAGCCGTCCGATGATGACCTTGGCGAGCGTCGCGACGAAGCCGTAGAGCACCCCGGTCCCGACGATGTAGAAGATGGCCGTGAAGCGTGACCGGAACACCATGAAGCCGAGCCCGAACACGACGAGCACGACACCGAGCATCACCAGGATCGTGACGAGTTCGGCCTCGGTGATCCGGTGCTCGCCCGTGAAGACCGCGGCGATCGTCACGAACAGGCCGACGCCGCCGACGCATGCGATGATCGCGACGACCGATCGACGGTTCAACCGGACGCCGCTGATCCTGCTGTTCACCACCGCCGTGATGACGAGCGCGACCGCGCCCAACGGCTGGACGAGGGTGATCGGTGCGAGGGACAGGCTGCCGAGCTGGAGCACGATCGCGAGCCCGAGCATGACCGTTCCGGTCACCCAGGACGGCCGACTGAGCAGCGCCAGGAGCTGAGCGACGTTGAGCCCCGAGGTCGCGTCGGTGCCGCTCGACGACTCGACCTTCGCCACACCCCGGTGCTGCAGCTGCGCACCGAGCGAGAGGAAGACGGCGCCGAGGAGTGCGAACGGGATGCCGAGGAGCTGGGAGGGGTTCTGGGTGAAGTCGTCCGCGAGGTCGGCGATGTCGATGGCGGAGGGGATCACCCGTCGAGGGTACCCCGCGGCCCCGCCGATCCCGGCACGCCAGGCCGAGCCCAGCGGATAGGCTCGAGCAATGGCAATTCTCGAGATCCACGTGACCGGTGACCCGGTGCTCCACTCCGTCGCCCGACCGATCACCACCGTGGACGACGACCTTCGTCGGCTCGTCGCCGACATGTACGAGACCATGGACCTCGCTCCCGGCGTCGGACTCGCGGCCCCGCAGGTCGGCGTCCCGCTCCGCCTCTTCGTCTACAGCTACGAGGACGACGACGGCCAGCCCTGGCGTGGCGTGGCGATCAACCCGGTGCTGTGGATCAGTCCCCCGCCGGTGGGCGAGCTCGACGAGGAGGCCGAGTCGGAGGGCTGCCTCTCCGTCCCCGGCGAGCGGCACCCGCTCCGTCGCGCGGAAGCAGCCATGCTCATCGGGACCGACCTCGAGGGCGACCCCGTCGAGCTGCGGGTCGTCGGCTGGCGCGCACGCATCCTGCAGCACGAGTTCGACCACCTCAACGGCGTGCTCTACGTGGACCGCCTCGAACTGCCGCACTCGCGCCGAGCGGCGAAAGCGATCCGCAAGGCGGGCTGGGGCATCCCCGGGATTTCCTGGCTGCCGGGTCGCGACGACCTCGAGGGCTGAACCAGATCGACGGACACGACGCCGGCACGATCGACACGGCATCACCTCGATAGGCGCAGGGTGTCCGGACATGCAACGAGGCCCGAAGAGTGGAGTCTTCGGGCCTCGTTGTCCAGTCTACGGCGTCCCTGCCGGTTTCGTGAAACCGGCATCAAACGACGAATCCCCCGGTCCGTATGGACCGAGGGATTCTGTGCAGCTCCTCGAGTTGGACTCGAACCAACAACCTATCGATTAACAGTCGATTGCTCTGCCAATTGAGCTATCGAGGAATACGTGCTTCGACCGGCCGGACGAATCCGGCCTCTGCGTTGCAGCGCGTATCTACTGTAGCAAAGGATTCGCAGACTCCAAATCGACACGCGATCAATCGATGCCGACGGCCTCGGGCGTCTCGTACTGGGTCTCCGTGCCGCCCGACTGGGCGAGCGCCGCGAGGAACTCGTGCGGCGGATCGGCGAGCATCGCGTCGATCGGGCCGTAGCCCACGACCCGCGACTGGTGGAGCGCCAGGACGTCGTCGGTGACCTCACGGAGCATCGCGAGGTCGTGTGTCACGACGATGACCGTGCCGCCGTCGCGTCGGAACCCGTCGAGCAACTCGGTCACCGTGTGCCGGACCGTGATGTCGATGCCGGCCGTCGGTTCGTCGGCGATGAACACCTTCGGGCCGAGGACGAGGGCGCGCGCGATGGCGATACGCTGTCGCTGACCACCGCTCAGCTCGTAGGGGTACTTGTCGAGGCTGGAGAGCGGCATCTGCACGGCGTCCAGCAGCGTGGCGACCCGGACGCCGAGGGCCTGCTCGCTGAACTTCTTGTCGCGTGCGAGCACTGGTTCCGAGATGAGCTCCGTGACGGTGAGTTCGGGCTTCAGGTGCGCGCCGGCCTCCTGCTCGAGCAGCGACACCTCGAACGTGAGCTTCGTGAGTTCCCTGCGGCCCACCTTGCGCATGGAGCGACCGAGCGTGCTCGCGTCGCCCCCGGACACGAACGGACGGGAGTCCGCGCCGGTCAGGTGGCGTCCGGACAGCACCCGCAGGAGCGTGCTCTTCCCCGAGCCGGAGCTGCCGATGACCCCGAGCGAGCCGCCGACGGGCAGCTCGAAGCTGATGCCGTCCAGCGCTCGATTGCTCGGACTCACGCCGTGCGCGGCGTAGTCGACGCTCAGATCACTCGCCCGGACCGCCGGTCCGTCCTGCTCTGGGTGCTTCATGAGACCTCTCCTTCCGGTGCACGGGGAGCCACCGGATCGCCATCGAGTGTATCCGGCGATCCCGGCGGGGCCACGTGCCACGCTCGGAGGAGGCGGACCGCGTCAGGCCTCGGCGCGGAGCGCACGCCGTTCCGCCTCGACGTCCGCGAGCTGCCGGGTGATCTCCCGGTGGGACTCGTCGCGGGGGTCGGTGCGACGCAACGACCCGAGCAAAGCCGCCTTGCGACCGAGGAGGTCGCGGTCGATCAACGCCCGCGCGATGTCCCGGACGTAGCTCGGCAGCTTCTCCTCGTTCGTCTCGGGTAGTGGGGACACTCCGAGCTCGCGGACGAGTCCGTCGAAGCCGGGTGGGACCTGTGCGATGACGGTCTCGAGCCAGGCGTTCGTCCCGAGTTGGTCCAGGCTCACACTCATGGCGTCGCGCACCACGGCGAGGGAACTGTTGGCGACCGAGCTCTGGACCGCGCGCTCCAGCATGGGGCGTTCGAGGTGTTGGGGCAGCTGCAGGATCGCACGGAGGGCGTCTTGCTCGAGGCGCGTCGACGGATCCTTGGGCAGGTCGTTGAGCGAGGCCTGCCGCTCGCGCGGCGGCTCGGTAGCTGGTGCGCCAGGGCCCTGCTGGCGGGCGTCTCGGGCGGAGTTCTGCGAGCCTCCTGCGGCGGCACCGCCGGCAGCACGCACGGCGCGGGCCACCTCGTCAAGTTCCATGCCGAGCTGCTTCGCGAGCACCCGGGTGTACCCGGGACGGAGCGAGGGGTCGCGGATCTCGGCGACGACCGGCGCGGCCGCGCGGAGTGCGCCGACGCGGCCCTCGACCGTCTCGAGGTCGAAGCCCGCCAGCGTCCGCCGGATGATGAACTCGAACATCGGCTCGCGGCCGTCGACGAGTTTCCGGATGGCGCCGTCGCCGCGGTTGAGGCGGAGGTCGCAGGGGTCGAGGCCGTCGGAGGACACGGCGACGTACGTCTGGGCCGAGAAGCGCTTCTCCTCGCCGAACGCACGCGTCGCGGCCTTCTGCCCGGCCTCATCAGGGTCGAAGGTGAAGATGACCTCGCCGGTGGCGGAGTCGTCGCCCATGACGCGGCGGATCATCTTGATGTGATCGACCCCGAACGAGGTCCCGCAGGTCGCCACCGCGGTGGTCTCCCCCGCCAGATGGCAGGCCATGACGTCGGTGTACCCCTCGACGACGACGACGCGCTTGCCGCGCGAGATGTCGCGTTTGGCGAGGTCGAGTCCGTAGAGGACCTGCGCCTTGTGGTAGATCGCCGTCTCGGGGGTGTTGAGGTACTTCGGCCCCTTGTCGTCGTCGCGGAGGCGCCGGGCGCCGAAACCGAGCACCTGCCCGGTCGTGTCGCGGATGGGCCAGATGAGGCGTCCGCGGAACCGGTCGTAGACCCCGCGGTCGCCGCTCGACACGAGCCCGGCCGCGAGCATTTCCTCGTCGGAGAATCCGCGATACCGCAGCGCCTTCATGAGGTGGTCCCAGCCGGCAGGCGCGAACCCGATCCCGAAGTGGTCGGCAGCGGCGGCGTCGAAGCCGCGTTCGCCGAGGAACCGCCGCCCGAGGTCGGCGTCGCCGTCGTGGAGCTGCTGCTGGAAGTACTCGGCGGCAGCCTGGTTGGCGGCGAAGAGGCGAGCCCGGTTGCCGTGGTCGACCTTGCCGCCACCCTCCTCGTAGCTGAGCGGGTACCCGATGCGCTGCGCGAGACGTTCCACCGACTCCGCGAACGTCACGTGGTCCATCTTCTGCAGGAAGCTGTAGACGTCGCCGCTCTCGCCACAGCCGAAGCAGTGGTACAGCCCGACCGTGGGGCGCACGTGGAAGCTCGGGCTGCGTTCGTCGTGGAAGGGGCACAAGCCCTTCAGCGAGCCGACGCCGGCGGACTTCAGCGAGACGTAGTCGCCGACGACGTCGCCGATGTTGGTGCGTGCCTTGACCTCTTCAACATCGCTCTGTCGAATCCGTCCGGCCATGCTTCGATCCTAGTCTCGTGCGTCCATCGTCCATCCCTGAGGGCCTCCGCGCAGTGGAGTCGGAGACCCGTCCCCGTGTGGAGGAGCGTCAGGCGCCGACGTGCCGTTCGTGCCAGGAGAGGGCGCTCTGATCGGTCAGGCTCGCGATCTGGTCGACGACGACGCGACGGCGTTCCGCATCGGACCCGGCTGCCCGCCAGTCCGCCGCGAAGCCGACGTCGAGGGCCGACTCGCCGAGCGCGAACACCGCGTCCGACAGTTCGATGAGGATCTCCCGCTGCCGGACGTACAGCGGCTGGCGGGAGTCGCTGTACATCACGAACGCGGCCACGATCCCCTTGAGGAGGGCGATCTCGGCCTGGATGCCGTGGGGCACCACGACGTCAGCCCCGAACCGCACGAGGCTGGCCTGCGGGAAGGCCTCCCGGGTCGCCGCGGTCGCCGCACCGGCGAACCGACCGATCATCTGGCTCGTGAAGTTCTTGAGCCGACCGAGGTCGCGCCGGGAGCCGTCCCAGGCGGTGATCCAGGTGTGCGAGGACTGCAGCCGGTCGAAGGCGGCGGCGAGGTCGTCGTGGGTGAAGTCGTCGCCGGCCCAGGACAGCGCGGTGTCGATGAGGCGGTCGTGTCCTGCGCGCGCATTCAGGAACGCCGGGTCGATGTACTCCCCGACGACGGCGTCCTCGAAGTCGTGCACGGAGTAGGCGATGTCGTCCGCGAGGTCCATGACCTGCGCCTCGACGCAGCGGACGCGCTCGGGAGCGCCGGCTCGCAACCAGCGGAAGGCCGCAGAGTCCTCGTCGAAGAACCCGAACTTGGCCCGGCCACCGGGATCCGGCACCGACTGCGCCGCCGGCCACGGGTACTTGCAGCTGGCGTCGAGGCTCGCGCGGGTGAGGTTCAGACCGTACGGCTCGCCGTCGGGGCCGAAGACCTTGGATTCGAGGCGCGTGAGGATCCGCAGGGTCTGGGCGTTGCCCTCGAACCCGCCGATCGCGGCGGACCAGTCGTTGAGCGCTCGTTCGCCGTTGTGACCGAACGGCGGATGACCGAGGTCGTGCGCGAGGCACGCCGTGTCGACGACGTCCGGAGCGAGGTCCAGGCTGGCAGCCAGCTCGCGACCGACCTGCGCCACCTCGAGGGAGTGCGTCAGTCGGTTCCGGGCGAAGTCGACACCGCTCGTCGGGCTGAGCACCTGGGTCTTGGCGGCGAGTCGCCGCAGGGCGCTGGAGTGCAACAGCCGTGCACGATCGCGCGCGAAGTCGGAGCGTCTCGTCGAGTGGTGCTCGGGCATCCAGCGTTCTTCGTCGTGCAGGGTGTAGCCGTCCCGGTCCATGGAGACGCTCCCCTGCTCGATGATGCTATCCGCCACTGTGGTCCAGTTCCGCTCCCGCGATCTCGGTCTGCTCGTCGGCACCCAGCGACTGCGAGTCGAGCCAGCCGTACGGCAGTGCCGGTCGTTTCGGCGTACCGGCGCGCCCGCGCTGCCCTTCCGCTGCGGCACCCGGGTAGGGGGCCGTCCAGTCGAGGGTCGCGAGCAGCTCGTCGAGCTGGTCGAGCGACTCCACGGTCGCAAGGCTCGCGCGGAGGTCACCGCCGACGGGGTACCCCTTGAAGTACCAGGCGACGTGCTTCCGGATGTCGCGGCAGCCGCGCTCCTCGCTCTCGAAGAACTCGGCCAGGAGCTCGGCGTGACGCCGGAACGCGGCCGCGACGTCGCCCAGGGACGGCTCCGCCTTGCCGCCCTCGCCGGCGAACGCCGAGCTGAGGTCGCCGAAGAGCCAAGGGCGACCGAGGCAACCGCGGCCCACGACGACGCCGTCGCAGCCCGTCTCGTCGACCATCCGGAGGGCGTCCTCGCCCGACCAGATGTCGCCGTTCCCGAGGACCGGCACCGAGGTGACCGTCTCCTTGAGCTTCGTGATCGCCGACCAGTCCGCGTGACCGGAGTAGAACTCGGCGGCGGTCCTGGCGTGCAGCGCGATCGACGCCACGCCGGCGCCCTCGGCGATCCGGCCGGCCTCGAGGTAGGTGAGGTGGTCGGAGTCGATGCCCTTGCGCATCTTGATCGTGAGCGGGACGTCGCCGGCGGCACGGACCGCGCCCTCGACGATGTCGCGGAAGAGCCCGGTCTTCCAGGGCAGCGCCGCTCCCCCGCCCTTGCGGGTGACCTTGGGCACCGGGCAGCCGAAGTTGAGGTCGATGTGGTCGGCGCGATCCTCGGCGACGAGCATGGTGACGGCCTCGGCGACCGTCTTCGGGTCGACGCCGTAGAGCTGGATGGAGCGGAGCGTCTCGCTCTCGTGGTGCTGGATGAGCCGCATGGTCTCCGGCGTGCGTTCGACGAGCGCGCGGGAGGTGATCATCTCGCTGACGTACAGTCCGGCACCGTATTCGCGGCACAGTCGACGGAACGCCGTGTTGGTGATCCCGGCCATGGGGGCGAGCACGACCGGCGAGTCGAGCACGATGGGCCCGATCGCGAGGCTCGGGCGCTGCGAGAGCGTGGTAGGAAGAGACATCACCCTCGATTCTCCCAGATGATCGGCGCTCCCGCGCCCAGTGAGGACCACATGTCAGACGCCGTCCCGCCCGCCGACCTCCAGCCGTCCGGCCGCGAGCGCGTCCGAGCAGCGGCCGCCGCACTCGGTCTCGACGTGGAGCTGGTCGAGCGACCGCCCGCGCGCAGTCTCCACGAGGCTGCGGAGCTGCTCGGCATCGAGCCCGCGGACATCGTCAAGACGATCGTCGTGAAGCGTCGCAGCGGCGACTACCTCTTCGCCCTCGTGCCGGGCGGCCGCAAGATCTCCTGGCCGCCGTTCCGCACGCTGCTCGGGGTGAACAAGCTCGCGATGCCGGACGCGGCGACCGCGTTCCAGGCGACCGGCTACGAGCGCGGCACCATCACGGTCCTCGGTGCGAGCGCTCCACTCCCCGTCTACGCGGACGAGCGCATCCTCGAGCGCGGAGGGCGCATCTCGATCGGCGCCGGCGAGCACGGGTGGAGCGCCTTCGTCGACGCGGCGGAGTACCTCACCGCCATCGGCGCCGTCACCGCGGACCTCACCGAGCCGGAGGACCGTCAGTCCTGAGCCGGCTCCGGCGGGAGCACGAGGCAACTGTCGCCCTCGCAGACGACGGCGTCGCCCCCGAGGAGTCGGAGCGCCGGCCGGACCGTCGCCGGCTGCTGATCATCGACGCTGCGCTCAGGGGACGTCGTCTCCGTGCTCACGCCTGCACCGGCACGGTGCTCGCGCGTTCCGTCCAGACCTGCTCGAGGACCTGCGTGAACGCGGCCGCCTCCTGCGCCCCGGACACCCCGTAGGCGCCGTCGATGACGAAGAACGGGACGCCCTGGATGCCGTACCCCTGTGCCGTCGCCTGGTCCTCGCGGACCGCCTGCGTGTACTGGCCGGATTCCAGCGCCGAGACCACGGCGGACCGGTCGAGCCCCACCTCGACGGCGAGGTCGGCGAGGTCCTCGATGCGACCGACATGACGGCCCTCGGTGAAGTAGGCCCGCAGGAGGCGCTCGGTCATCTCGAGCTGCTTCCCCTCCGCCTTGGCGAAGTGCAGCAGTTCGTGCGCCTTCACCGTGTTCGTGTGCTGGAGGATGCCGAAGTCGTACTCGAGACCGGCGTCCGAGGCGATCCCCGTCACCCGATCGAGCATCTGCTGCACCTGGTCGGCCGGCATGCCCTTGTGCTTCACGAGGAAGTCGATCTCGGTGCCGTCGAAGTCGACCGGGGTGTCGGGTGCCAGCTCGAAGGAGTGGTACTCGACCTCGACCTCGCGTCCGTCGCCGAGCTGCGCGAACTCCGCCGCACCCCGCTCGAACTTGCGCTTGCCGATGTAGCACCACGGGCAGGCGATGTCGGACCAGATGTCGATCTTGATGGGTTCACTCATGTCAGGGCCAACCACCGACACCCGTCGGTCATTCCCCCGAGGGCGCCGGGGCGTCTGGCACGTCGCGCGCCCCGCCGAAACGACGGTCGCGTCCGGCGTACCGTTCGACGGCCTCCCAGAGCTGACGCCGCCCGAAGTCGGGCCAGAGGGTGTCGAGAAAGACCATCTCCGCGTAGGCCGACTGCCACAGCTGGAAGTTGCTGGTGCGCTGCTCTCCGGAGCTCCGGACGAAGAGGTCGACGTCCGGGAGGTCGGGCAGGTAGAGCCGGCTCTGGACGAGACGCTCCGAGACGGCCGACGGCTTGATGCGGCCGGCGGCGACGTCGTCGGCGATGCTGCGCACCGCGTCGACGATCTCGTTGCGACCGCCGTAGTTGACGCACATGGTGAGCGTCAGGCGGTCGTTGTCGCGCGTCAGCTCCTCCGCCGTCTGGAGCTCCTTGATGACCGAGGTCCACAACCGCGGCCGACGCCCCGACCAGCGCACGCGCACGCCCCACTCGTTCAGTTGGTCGCGCCGTCGATGGAGCACCTCGCGGTTGAACCCCATGAGGAAGCGGACCTCATCGGGTGAGCGCTTCCAGTTCTCCGTCGAGAACGCGTACACCGACAGGTGCTTGATCCCGAGTTGCAGGGCACCGGCCACGACGTCGAGGAGTGCGGCCTCGCCCGCCTTGTGCCCTTCGACACGCGTGAGTCCGCGCCGGTTCGCCCACCGGCCGTTGCCGTCCATGACGATCGCGACGTGCGACGGCACCTCATCCTTCGCGAACTCGGGCGGGACCTCCCCTGTCCAGTCGATCGGTTTGAACGGCACCGCGTCGCGGTGGGTGTAGGGCTTCGGGGTCACCCGCGGCTCCGATCCTGTTCGAGGTGCGCGAGCGACCGCAGGCCGCGCTCCAGATGCCATTGCGCATAGGCGGCGGTGAATCCGCTCGCCCGTGAGGCCGTCTGCTCGGCGGCGGCCTCCGCGTACTCCCAGTCGCCGGAGAGCAGTGCTCCGAGGAGCGAGAGGGTGTCGGCGTCGAGCCGAGGGCTCCCCGAGGGCGCGCAGTCGTCGCACACGACCCCGCCGAGCTGCACGACGACGTGCGAGTACTCGCCCTCCGTGCCGCACCGCGAGCAGGCGCCGAAGCTCGGTGCCCAACCGGCGAGCGAGAACGCCCGGAGCAGGTAGGAGTCGAGGGTGAGCCGCGGACCGTGCTCGTGCTTCGAGAGCGACCGCAGGGCGCCGACGAGCAGCAGGTACTGCTGCAGGGAGCCCTCGGACTCCGTCAGACGATCAGCCGCCTCGACCATGGCGCTGGCGGCCGTGTAGCTCCCGTAGTCGGCGCTGATCTCGGCGCCGTACGAGCCGAGCGACTCGGCCTGGGTGATGGTGTCGAGGCTGCGGCCCTCGTAGAACTGGACGTCGGCGACCATGAACGGCTCGAGCCGGGACCCGAACTTCGAGCCCGTGCGACGGACACCCTTCGCGACCGCCCGGATCTTGCCCCTGCTGCGTGAGAGCATGGTGACGATGCGATCGGCCTCGCCGAGCTTGTGGGTCCTCAACACCACCACTTCGTCTCGATATACCGGCACGCATCGATTATCCCGCCTCGCACCGACAACGTGACCCGGGAACCGCCGTCGGGGATCGAAGGAGCGCCTGGAGAGATGAAGCCGTGAACGAGGTCCTCTTCGTCGTTCCGCTGTGGGTCGACCTCTCGGCGGTCGCGATCGGCGCCGTCCAGGGCGCGATGTTCGCGGCCAGATTCCAGGATCGTCAACTCGACTGGCTCGGCGTCGCCATCATCGGCGTCGTCGTCGGACTCGGTGGCGGTCTCATCCGCGACATCCTCCTCGGACAGGTGCCGGCGTCCCTCCAGAACAACTGGTACCTCCCCGTCGCCTCGGGAGCCGCCCTGCTCGGGATGTTCCTCCTGCGCACCATCACGAGGCTCGGGCCGGTCATCATCGGTCTCGACGCCCTGACGATCGGCATGTTCGGAGCGATCGGCTCCACCAAGGCCCTGGCAGCCGGCCTGCCGGTCATCCCGGCGATCTTCGTCGGAACAGTCTCAGCCGTTGGCGGATCGGTGCTCCGCGACGTCATGCTCGGTGTCCCCGTCGCCCTCATGCACGTCGGCTCGCTCTACGCCGTGGCGGCCGCGGTCGGGACCGCCCTCCTCGTCCTCGCCGTGACCTTCGGGGCACCGCTCGGGATCGCGGCCATCGTCGGCGTCTCCTCGACCGCGGTGATCCGCCTCCTGGCCGTCCGGTTCGGGTGGACGTTGCCGGAGCAGCGCCAGATCGGCGGGTGGCGGATCTGGCGCCGCTCGACGCGCGGCTGAGTCGTCTCAGTCGACCGCGAGTGCCGCGACGGGTGCGATCCGGGTCGCCCGACGGGACGGTGCCACCGAGGCCGCAGCCGTGAGGAGCGCGGCGAGCACGACGATCACGGCGACGATGGCCCACGGGATGACCGGGAAGATGAGCCCGGGCGAACCGTTGATCGCGCCGAGCATCGACTGGGCACCGGCCCAGCCGTAGAACGTCCCGAGGACGAGGCCGACGACGACGGCCGCGATGGTGAGCTGCGCCGCCTCGATCACGATCATGCGACGGATCTGCGCCGCGGAGAATCCGAGTGCGCGGAGCAGTCCGAGTTCGCGGGTGCGTTGCAGGACGCTGAGCGAGAGGTTGTTGACCATCCCGACCGCGGCGATGAGCGCGCTCAGCCCGATGAGGGCGGAGAAGACGCCGACGGTCGTCGCGACCACGGCCTGCGTGCCCTCGTAGACCTCCGGATTCGCAGCCTGTGCGTTCAGTACGAACTCCTGGAAGTTGGTCGCTGCGACCGCGAACATCGTCACGAGGGTCACGCCGATCACCAGTCCGATCGTCGTGCGTGAACTGCGCTCCGGGTAGCGGACGGCGTTCTCGGCGGCGAGTCGAGCCGTCGCGGAGGTGCCGAACAGCCGGCCGACCAGCCGCAGCGCCGGCGGCATCACGAGGTGCGCGCCGAGCACGAGGCCGGAGAAGGAGACGATTCCGCCGACGATGCCGATGAGCACGCCGAGCGGCGACACGAGCCCGACGCCGACACCGGCGAGCAGGAGCAGGACACCGACCGCGAAGAGACCGATCGCGACCGCGTTCCGAGCGGGCCGCGCGGTGGCCTCCTCCCGGCTCAACTCCTGCGATCCTCCGATCGCCTGCATCGGGGTGACCGTCAGGACGCGACGCGCGCCGATCCAGGACGCGAGCCAGGTGGTCAGGACGACCGCGACGACCGGCAGGAGGACCGCCGGTTCGACGATCGCGTACGGCAGCTCGGGCAGCACACCGGTCGCGACGCCGATCCGCACGAGCGCGAAGGTCGCGAGGAGTCCGACGAGCAACCCTGCTCCCCCACCGAGCAGGCCGACGACGACACCCTCCTTCGCGACGGCGCGACGCTGCGATCGCGCCGTCGAACCGATCAGGCGGAGCAGCGCGATCGTCCTCGTCCGCCCGGCGACGATCGTTGCGAACGTGTTCGCCGTGACGATCGCACCGACGTACACCGCCAACGAGACGAACACGGCGGCCGCGAGGATGAGCATGATGACCACGGTGCCGCTGGACCCCGTGACGTCGTCGGCCAGGATGAAGGTGGAGAGCACACTCGTGACCATGAGCAACAGGACGCCGAACGAGGCGCTGAGCGTCGCGACGAGGAGGCTCGCCCGATGCTCGCGGGCCCGGGGCCCGAGATCCGCCCGGCTCATGCCGCACGCTCCATGCCGAGCATGAGCGCTGAGATCTGCTCGGCGGTCGATCGGGGACGGTCCTCGACCACCCGGCCATCCGCGAGGAACACGATCCGGTCCGCGTAGCTCGCGGCGATCGGGTCGTGCGTCACCATCGCGATGCTCTGCCCGTACTCGGTGCTGGCCGCCGCCAGTAGGGCCAGGACGCTCCGCCCGGTGCGGGAGTCGAGGTTGCCGGTCGGTTCGTCCGCGAAGAGGAGCTCGGGTCGCGTCGCGAGGGCACGCGCGATCGCGACGCGCTGCTGCTGTCCGCCCGAGAGTTCGTGCGGGCGGTGCCCGAGTCGGGAGGCGAGTCCGAGCGTGCTCACGAGCACGTCGATCCAGCTCTGCTCCTCACCGGTCGGACGGCGGGCGTCGAGTTCGAAGGGCAGCCGGATGTTGGCCGCGACGTCGAGCGTCGGGACCAGGTTGAAGGCCTGGAACACGAAGCCGACACGACGCCGACGGAGGATCGTGAGCTGCCCGTCGTCGAGGTCCGTGATGTCCTGGTCGCCGAGGCGCACCCGCCCCGCGGTGGCCTGATCGAGGCCGGCCATGATGTGCATGAGCGTCGACTTGCCGGAGCCGCTCGGGCCCATGATGGCGGTGAATCGGCCCCGCTCGATCTCGAGGTCGACGCCGTCGAGGGCGACGACCTGGTTGTCGGCGGGTCCGTAGCTCTTCCGGAGTCCGTGGACGCTGGCGACGACGGACGGCTGTGCTGAAGTGGTCATACTCCGAAGCTACGGAGTGCGGTGCCGGGTGCGCGTCGGGCGCACGAGCGACCCTGGTACATCGCGGGGATGATCCTCGATCACTCCACGAGTGCCCGCTGGACCGTCGTCAGACCAAGCCGTGCTCGAAGGCGAACACGACGAGCTGGACCCGGTCGCGCACCTCGAGCTTCGCGAAGATCCGGCTGATGTGCGTCTTCACGGTCGCCTCGCTGAGGAACTCGGCGGCGGCGATCTCGGAGTTGCTCAGACCGCGCGCCGCGAGGAGGAAGATCTCGCGCTCGCGCGCCGTGAGCTCGGCGTAGCGCTGGGGCGCGGCCGGAGCCGCCGGCGCCTGTTGGAAGTGCTCGAACAGCTCGCGGGTGGCCGACGCGGCGATGACCGCGTTCCCGGCATGGACGGTGCGGATCGCTGCGAGCAGGAACTCCGGCTCCGCGTCCTTGAGCAGGAACCCGCTCGCGCCGGCTCGGATGGCCGTCGCGGCCGCCTCGTCGAGGTCGAAGGTGGTCAGCACGACGATGCGAGGCCGCTCGCCCCCGCGCGCGTCCGCCTCAGCCAGGATCGTCTTCGTCGCCTCGATCCCGTCCAGGACCGGCATGCGGACGTCCATGAGGATGACCTGCGGACGTGTCCGTGCGGCCAGCTCGACCGCTTGACGCCCGTCGGAGGCCTCGCCGACGACGCGGAGGTCCGGCTGCGAACCGATGAGCATGCGGATCCCGCCTCGGAACAGCGCCTGGTCGTCGACCAGCGCGATCGTGATCGCCCCAGCTGCCGTCGCATCACTCGGATCGGTCATCTCGTCACTCCCACCGTCGCGTACGGGATCGATGCGTAGACGGTGAAGAGACCGTCCACCAGGGTCGTCCCGAACCTGCCGCCTGCCAGCGTAGCGCGCTCGTTCATCCCGGCGAGTCCGTGCCCCGTGCCGGCCTTCGGCAGTTCGACCTTCGCCCGGTTGACGACCCAGAGCTGCAGCTCGGGTCCGGTCCAGTCGAGATGGACGTCGATCGGCCCACGATGGTCGCCGTGTCGGAGCGCGTTCGTGAGCGCCTCCTGGATGATCCGGTAGACGGCGAGCTGCGAACCGGTCGCCACCGGTCGTTCCTGACCGTGGCTCTGGACCACCACGTCCAGTCCGGCTCCTCGCAACTGCTCGTAGAGCCGGTCGAGGTCGGCCATGACCGGCTGCGGGCCCTCGGTCTGTTGGAATCGCAATTGCGCGAGCAACACCCGGACGTCGGCGAGGGCCTCGCGGGAGATGCTCGAGATCGTCCGCAACGCCTGGTCGGCCGAATCCGGGTCCGCGGCCAGCGCATATCGGGCACCGTCGGCCTGGGCGATGACGACGGCGAGGGAGTGCGCGACCACGTCGTGCATGTCGCGCGCGATCCGGTTGCGCTCCTGCTCCACGGCGACGTCGCGCTCGGCCAGGAGCTGCGCCTGGCGGCTCTCGCGGGCGAGCCGCCAGGTCCGCATGAGGACCCCTGCGGTCCAAGCGAGGCCGAAGAAGGCGGCGAACGCGAGGAACATGAACAGCCCGACCGTCACCTGCGCGACCGGTGTCATGTCGTTCGCGAGGCCGAAGGTACTGATCTCCGCGCCGATGGCCGTGGTCCAACTCGGGACGACGATCACGTAGAACGCGATGAGCGCGGCACCGACGAACGCGGAAGCGAAGGAGACCCATCGCACCACCCGGCCGCCGTAACTCGCCGCAGCGTAGAGCACGACCGGGATCGCGAAGTTCGCAGGATCGGGTGCCAGGAGGAGCAGCATCTGCGCCAGCGCCGTGACCCAGGCGACGGCGAGGGATATCCCGGGAGCCAGGCGGCGGAGGGCGAGCGCCACGCACATGCCGAGCAGGACGATGACGTACTGGGTCGGCCGAGCGGCGTATGCCGCGAAAGTGACGAGGAACAGCACCGAGGGCAGCGCGATGTCGAGGGCCAGTTGGCCGGGTCGGAGCGAGCGGAGCATCCCCCAACCGTACGACCTGTCAGCCGGTCACCCCGTCCTCGCGCGGGAAGATCATCCTCCGGGTGTACGCCGGAGGACAGCGCTGCGCCGGGCCGACCCGGCGCAGCGGGATCGTCAGATGGAGGCCAGTTCCCGCGCCTCGACCTGCGTGCGTACGGCCCGGTTGACCGCCGAGACGACGGCCTTGAGCGAGGCGGTCGCGATGTCGCCGTCGATGCCGACGCCCCAGAGGCGCTGGTCGTTCACCTGGAGCTCGACGTAGGCGGCCGCCTCGGCGTCGCCTCCGGCGCTCAGCGTGTGCTCGACGTAGTCGTACAGCGTGACCTCGATGCCGCGCCCGGAGAGCAGGTTGAGGAAGGCCGCGATCGGGCCGTTACCGGTCGAGGTGCGCTCCTCGACCTGCTCGCCGTCGCGAAGGGCGACCTCGAGGACCACGGTGCCGGCGAGGTCGCTCGACGTCTTCGTGGACTGGAGTTCGAACCGACCCCACTTGGCGTCCGCGACTGCGGCCGGAAGGTACTCGTCCTGGAAGATCGACCAGATCTGGCCGCTCGTCACCTCGCCGCCCTCGGCGTCGGTCTTCGCCTGGACGACGCCGGAGAACTCGATCTGCAGGCGACGCGGCAGGTCGATCGCGTGGTCGGTCTTGAGCAGGTACGCGACGCCGCCCTTGCCCGACTGCGAGTTCACGCGGATGACCGCCTCGTAGCTGCGCCCCAGGTCCTGCGGATCGACCGGCAGGTACGGCACGGCCCATTCGAGGTCGGCGACGTCCTTGCCCTGGGAGACGGCGTCGACGGACATCGCCTCGAAGCCCTTCTTGATCGCGTCCTGGTGCGAACCGCTGAAGGCCGTGAAGACGAGGTCGCCCGCCCACGGGCTCCGCTCGTGCACCGGCAGCTGGTTGCAGTGCTCGGCCGTCCGCTTGACCTCGTCGATGTCACTGAAGTCGATCTGCGGGTCGACACCCTGCGTGAACATGTTGATGCCGAGCGCGACGAGGTCGACGTTGCCGGTCCGCTCACCGTTCCCGAAGAGGCACCCCTCGATCCGGTCGGCGCCGGCCAGGTAGCCGAGCTCGGCTGCCGCGATCGCGGTCCCGCGGTCGTTGTGCGGGTGCAGCGAGATGATGATGTTCTCGCGGTTGGCCAGGTTGCGGCTCATCCACTCGATCGAGTCCGCGTAGACGTTCGGCGAGGCCATCTCGACCGTCGACGGCAGGTTGATGATGACCTTGCGGTCGGGCGTCGCCTCGAGGACCTCGACCACCTGGTTGCAGATGTCGACGGCGAACTCGAGCTCGGTACCGGTGTAGCTCTCCGGCGAGTACTCGTAGTAGATCTGCGTCCCGGGGACCGTCGACTCCATCTCGCGACACTTCCGGGCGCCGTGGAGGGCGAGGTCGATGATGCCCTGCTTGTCGCTGCGGAACACGACGTCGCGCTGCAGGATGCTCGTCGAGTTGTACAGGTGCACGATCGCCTGCTTCGCCCCGCGCAGCGACTCGTAGGTGCGTTCGATGAGGTGGTCGCGTGCCTGGGTCAGCACCTGGATGGTGACGTCCTCGGGGATCGCACCCTCGTCGATGAGGCTGCGGACGAAGTCGAAGTCGGTCTGGCTCGCGCTCGGGAACCCGACCTCGATCTCCTTGTAGCCCATCTTCACGAGCAGGTCGAACATGATGCGCTTGCGCTCCGGGCTCATCGGGTCGATGAGGGCCTGGTTGCCGTCGCGGAGGTCGACGGCGCACCAGCGCGGGGCCTCGGTGATCCGACGGTCAGGCCACGTGCGATCGGGCAGCGAGACGTCGAACTGGTCCTGGTAGGCGCGGTAGCGGTGGACCGGCATGCCTGATGGGGTCTGGGTGTTCTTCATGATCCTGGGATCTCCTCGTGGGATTGGGGGTGAGCCAATGACGAACTCCGCGACGAGGGAGGCCTGGAACTAGGACTCGTCGCGGCAGCTAAGGAGGAGCAGACCGGAGAACACGTCGTCAGCATAGCACTCCCCCGCGCGGCCGATCAGGTGACCAGCGAGGCGAGGTCTCGCACGGACACGTCCGGGAGGTATGCGCGCCCGACCGCGATGCCGATCGCCGGCAGGGTCAGCGGGTCCGCGTAGCCGAGGACGAGCGGACGCTCCTCCGGCTGGAACTTCCCCTTGAAGGCGAGGAGCGAGCGGAACCCGTAGACAGGTTCGAGCACGTTCCCGAGGTAGGTCAGGACCCGGTCGATCCCGTCCGTCTCCGGCTGCTCGGTGCTCTTCGAGCGCGCGAGTGGAGCCCCTGAGAGGCTCATCTCCTCGATGCCGTCCTCCTTGAACCGCGCGGCGGCCTCGGCGATGAGGAACTCCATGACGCCGTTCATACCGTCCGTCCGACGTCGCATGAAGTCGAGGGTCCAACCCACCAGCTCACCATCGCGCCGCACCGGCAGCCAGCTCGTGACGCCGTGCAGCCGTCCTTGCTCGTCGACCGCGAGCAGGAGCCGGACCTCCTCGTCGACGAGCTCGTCGATCCCGCCGAGGGTGAACCCCATCTCGGGCAGCTTCCGTTCGGCGACCCACTCCTCGGATATCTCGGCGATCTGCGCCGCCAGCCCGACGCCGAGCGCCCCGTAGGTGGACCAGACGGCGGTGATCCCCGCACGGTCGGCCCGGTTGACGGAGGATCTGATGTCCTGCCAGCGCTTGCCGACCATGCTCCAGCCCTGCGGGTGCAGGACCGTCTCCTCGGCGACCTGGACGGTGCGCCAACCGATCCGGTGGAGCGCTCCTGCGGTCTCCTCGTCCACGCTGTACAACGCCACCGTCAGGCCGGAGTCCTCGCAGTGCTCGATGAACCGCTCGAGTACCCCCTGCTCGTGCCGGTCCCTCCCGAAGAAGCCGCCCGCCGTGACCGCGACCCCGGCGACGATCCGGTAGGCGATGCCGGCGCTGCGCTCCGGGTCGAACCAGGTGAGGTTGCCCGGCCAGGTGGCCATGTGCCCGATGGAGTCGCTGCCCTCGGCCAGGAGCTCGCGCAGGCGGCGCTCGTCTGCCGGCGCGATGGCGTTCGCGACCCGGCTCAGCGGCCAGACCGCGCCGAGCAGGATGATGCTCCACCACACGGGTCCGACGGCGTGGAACACCACGCCGGTGAGCGGGGCGACCGGCACGAAGCCCGGGAGGACGTTCCGCAGGTACGCGGCGGGGACGAAACGCTCCGGCGCCGCACGGAGGACCTCCCACACGTCGGGCCTCGGCGAGAATCCTCCGGGCTGCAGCAGTGCGACCACCACGAAGAGCGCGGCGAGCACGACCCACGACGCGCCGACCAGGGCGAGGTACCCCCAGGCACTGCGCCGGGTGGCCCGCACGGGGAACCCACGACGGAGCACGACCAGGAGCGCCGCCACGACGAGCGGGAGCAGGATCGCCGCCCACAGCGCGATCGCGATCTCGACGGACCGCTGCTGCGCGCCGTGCCCCGCACCGATTAGCGACGAGGGGTGTCCCGTCGGGTGGAGTCGCACCCCAGCCCCGAGCGACAGCGCACTCAGGACGGCGAAGGACACCATGATCGCCGTGGCGAACCAGACCGCGAAGCGTCTGCCGCGGAGCAGGCCCCATGCTGCGAAGAGCAGGGCGATCATGGGGACCACCGACAGGAGCACCGCTCCGAAGCCGTCGACGCGCACCAGCGTGAGGTCGCGCAGGCACTGTGCTGACACGCCGACCGTGCGGCATTGCCCGATGACCCGTCCGGCGTCCGGGATGTTCTGTTCGAGCAGGAGCACGAGCGGCGCGAGCGGACCGAGGTGCCGACCGGACAGGAAGGTGATGAGCGGCCCGACGCCCATCATCGCGACGACTGATGCCAGGAGCACCCGGGTCTCGTGGTGCGAGCTCCGCACGCGTCGCACCGACGGGGTGACCCCGGCGAGCACGATCCCGAGCAGGACGCCGACCAGGGCTGCGAACAGTCGTGCGAGATCCTGCGGAAGGCCCGAGTACAGCAGCACGATCAAGGCACCGACGACGACGAACGCGCGGATCCGTCGACGCCAGAGCGGCCCGTGGAACGCACTCGACGCGGCGAGGGCGCCGAGCGCGCCTGCCACCGGGTCGAATGCCACGATGCGGGCGACCTCGCCGCTCCAGAACTCGCCGCCGAGCGTGCCGAGGAGTTGGAGCCCGATGGCGAGCGCGTTCCCGACGACCGCGGTCACCAGTACCGCCAGGAGCGTCTTGGCTGCGCCGAACCGTCGCTCGGCGAGCACCAGTGCGGGGACACCGATCAGCAGGAATGCGAGGAGCCCGAGCACCCCGTCGGTTCCCAGAGCACCGGTCAGGAGCGCCCACCAGTGTCCGTCGACCACGACCTGCTCGTACCCCACGCCGGCCACCTCACGGATCGCCGTCCGCCAGCTGGGGGTCGCCGCCGGCGGTGTGCGCCAGACGAACGCACTGACCACGAGCACCAGCGCCGTGATCCCGATGCTCATCGGCACCGACCGGAGCACGCCGGTCACGAGTCGACCGAAGGGCGTCGCCCTCCCCGCGCGCATCAGGCGAGCCCGAATCGTGCGGCGATCACGGGGAGCGCACGCTCGAACACCGTGTGGACGGTGTGCCAGTCGTGCGCCGTCCCGTCGGAGACGAAGGTCGTCGTCCGCATGCCGGCTGCCGAAGCCATCGCGGCGACCCGCCGGACGCCGGGACCGTAGCGGCTGTCGTCGCTGCCGTAGCCGAAGACGCCGACGGTGTCCGCGTACGGGGTGTGTGCGGCGAGGATCGCGGAGGGGGCCGCCGCCTCGTACGCCGTCGCCGACCCGCCGAAGCCCTGTGCGATCGTCGTCGGTCCGATGGAAGGGACGACCTCCCCCGAGATGTCGAGGATGCCGCCGTAGCGTTCGGGGTGCGCGGCGCCGAGCTGGATGGAACAGGTCCCGCCCTGCGAGAACCCGGCGATGAACCAGTCTGTCCGCGATGCGGACACCGGGAGGTGCGCCGAGATCCACGCGGGGACGTCGACCGTGAGGTACGTCGCCGAGTTGCCGAGCGGCCCGTCGACGCACATCGGGTTGTGGTCCGGATCGCCGAGCTGATCAGGCACGACCACGATGGGAGCGAGACCCGCATGCGAGGCGGCGAAGCGGTCGAGGATCCCCGCGATGCCCGCCGAGGCGAACAGGTCGGCCGGCTCTCCCGGCTGACCGCTGAACGCTTCGATGACCGGCAGTGCCGGCGGGTGTGCGGTCAGGGCGGCCGGTGGCAGGTAGACGAGCGCGTCCCGGTGGGCGAACCCGGAGGTCGTCGCCGGGATGTCCACGTGTTCGACCCGCCCGCCGCTCGGCAGGTCGGCGGGTCGCTGCCACGACGTGGTCGTCCCCCGGGCGGCAGGCAGGGCCGAGAACGACTGGTACGGACTGATCCCCAACGCCGCCCGCACCGTCGCGAACTCACCGAAGTCCTGGTTCACGCCGATCGCCCCGATGAGCAGGAAGGCGGGGATGGCGAGGCTCGCCACGATGACCCGCCACGCCCGGGTCCGCACGATCGCCGCGATCGCGAGGGCGGCACCGGCGAACCCGACCGCCGCCCACGCACGGGTGACCGGCGTCAGTTCGATCCCGAAGACGTCGAGCACGTCACCGAGCAACCAGGCCGTGGCATAGGCGAGGAGCGCCCCACCGCTCGCCACCAGCAGCATCGTCAGCCAGCCGCGAACCGATCGGCGCCCGGTCAACAGGATGATCGCCAGGAGGACGGCGGCACCGCCGACCCAGACGAGGAGCTCCGGACGATCCAGCCTGATGGCCAGCAACCAGTCGAACACTCGGACTCCTTCTCGCGACCCCGAGGACCAGTATGTCCGCGCGCTCGCGAGCCTGTCGGCCAGATGACGGGTTCCACAGCGGGCCCAAAGCAGACATGCAAGTCACGTTCAGGTAACGGAGACCACCCGCGCGGATCCGCGCGGGCCCACGGCGCCGACGGTCGACCGGATCCGGGTCAGAATCCCAGGCGACCGAGCAGTTTCGGGTCGCGCTGCCAATCCTTCGCGACCTTGACGCGGATGGAGAGGAAGACCCTCGATCCGACGAGTGGCTCGATCCCGGCGCGGGCCCGGGCCCCGACGTCGCGGAGCCTGGAGCCGCCCTTCCCGATGATGATCGCCTTCTGGCTGTCGCGCTCCACGAACACGTTCGCGTAGATGTCGAGCAGGTCGGTCCCCTCGCGCGGGATAATGTCATCGATGGTCACGGCGAGCGAGTGGGGCAGCTCGTCCTGCACGCCCTCGAGTGCGGCTTCACGGATGAGCTCCGACACGCGGTCGACGACCGTCTCGTCCGTGGTGGCCTCGGCCGGGTAGAGGCGTTCCGAGAGCGGCATGAGCTTCGTCACCTCGGTGACGAGGATGTCGAGCTGGTCGTCGGTCACCGCGGACAGCGGGATGACGGCGTCCCAGTCCCGGAGCTCCGAGATCGCGAGCAGCTGCTCGGCGATCGTCGTCCGGCTGGCGGTGTCGGTCTTCGTGACGATCGCCACCTTCTTGGCGCGCGGGAAGCCGTCGAGCGACTCGTTGATGAAGCGGTCGCCGGGCCCGAGCTTCTCGTTGGCGGGGATGCAGAACCCGATGACGTCGACGTCGGAGAGGGTTGACTGCACGAGATCGTTCAGCCGCTGGCCGAGCAGGGTGCGCGGCCGGTGGATGCCGGGGGTGTCGACGACGATGAGTTGGCCGTGGTCGCGATGCACGACTCCGCGGATCGCGCGACGCGTGGTCTGCGGCTTCGAGCTCGTGATCGCGACCTTCTCACCGACGAGGGCGTTGGTCAGCGTGGACTTGCCGACGTTCGGACGCCCGACGAAGGACACGAACCCCGCTCGGAAGTCGGACGGAGGGGTGGTGTCGTTCATGGGTGCTCCCGGTGGTCGTTGGACGCCTGCTGGGCGTCCTGCAGCTGGTCGTCGCGCTGGGCGATGACGGTGAGGATGCGTCCCCGCCGCCCCTCGACGCGCTCGGCGGTGAGTTCGAGGCCCTTGGTCGACACCGTCGATCCGACGACGGGCAGCCGACCGAGGGCCTTCGCCAGGAGGCCGCCGACGGAGTCGACGTCGTCGTCGTCGAGTTCGAGGCCGAACAACTCCCCCAGCTCGTCGACCGGCAGGCGGGCGTCGACCCGGAACCGTCCGTCGTGCAGGTCGGTGATCTCGGGGGTGTCGGTGTCGTACTCGTCGGAGATGTCGCCGACGAGTTCCTCGATGAGGTCCTCGAGGGTGACGAGACCCGAGATGCCGCCGTATTCGTCGACGACCATCGCGATGTGGTTGGACTCCTTCTGCATCTGCTGCAGGAGCGAATCGGCCTTCTTGGACTCGGGGACGAAGCTCGCCGGCCGCAGGAGCGGCTCGATCGAGCCCACCTCGGTGACGCCGTCGCCACCGAACATCGCTCGCACCAGGTCCTTCAGGTACAGGATGCCGACCAGGTCGTCGATGTCGCCGTCGCTGACGGGCGCTCTCGAGATCCCCGTCTCCAGGAACACCTCGAGCGCCTCGCGGACGCTGAGATCGCGCTGCAGACTCACGAGGTCGGTGCGCGGGATCATCACCTCGCGGACGAGCGTCTCGTTGAACTCGAAGATCGAGTGGATGAGCTCGCGGTCGTCCTCTTCGAGGACCGAGTGCGCGGCGGCCTCGTCGACCATGCTCAGCAGTTGCTCCTCCGAGGTGAAGGAGACCGAACGGGGCAGCCCCGGGGTCACCCGGTTGCCCAGGGAGACGAGGACGTTCGCGACCGGGCCGAGGACCACGCGTGCGGCGCGGATGGCGGGGGCACTGAAACGCAGTACTCCGCTCGCGTGGGTCCGTCCGACGCCTCGAGGGCTCGCACCGACGAGCACGAAGGAGGTGCCGGTCATGATGACGACCGCGAGGACGAGGACGAGCCACAACTCGTCGATCGACGAGGCCAGTGCGAGCGTGACGAGGACGGCGGCCGTGGTTTCGGCCAGGATCCGGATGAAGTTGATCGCGTTGACGTGCGCACCCGGATCGGCTGCGATGGCGCGGAGCGCGGATCCCGAGCGGGCGCCCTCTGCCAGGTCGAGGATGTCCGCACCCGACTGGACGCCGATCGCGGCGTCGGCTGCGGCCATCAGACCCGCGAACGCGACGAGCAGGAACGCGACGATGACGAAGACGGCGACGAGGGACATCAGCTGCTGCGTCGTCTCTCCTGGAGCGCGAAGGCGAGGAGGATGTCCCGCTGGATGCCGAACATCTCCTTCTCCTCATCGGGCTCCGCGTGGTCGTACCCGAGCAGGTGGAGCACACCGTGGCAGGTGAGGAGCTGGAGTTCGTCCATCGTCGAGTGCTTCGCGGCGGCCGCCTGCGTCTCGGCGACCTGCGGGCAGAGCACGATGTCGCCGAGCAGCCCGGGCGGCGTCGGATTCTCCTCGGTGCCGGGACGGAGCTCGTCCATGGGGAAGCTCAGGACGTCCGTCGGTCCGGGCTCGTCCATCCACTGGACGTGCAACTGCTCCATGGCGCCCTCGTCGACCAGGACGATGGCGAGCTCGGCATCAGGGCTCACGTGCATCGCGTCGAGCGCGAACGACGCCAGGGCGAGGATGCGCGATTCGTCGACGGCGACGCCTGACTCGTTGTTGATCTCGATGGTCATGAGCGTCCTCGCTTCGGCTGGTGGTCTCTGGCTGCGCCGCGACGCTCGGCACGGTTGGCGAACTCGGCGGCCTGCTCGCGCTCGAACCGCTGCGCCTGTCGGACGGCGTCGTACTCGCCGTAGGCGTCGACGATCCGACCGACGAGGGTGTGGCGGACGACGTCCTCGCTCGTGAGGTGGGCGAAGTGGATGTCGTCGACGTCCTTGAGCACGCGGGTGACGAGTCGCAAGCCGGACGCACCGGTCGGCAGGTCGATCTGCGTGACGTCGCCGGTCACGACGATCTTGGACCCGAACCCGAGCCGGGTGAGGAACATCTTCATCTGCTCGGGGGTCGTGTTCTGCGCTTCGTCGAGGACGATGAACGAGTCGTTGAGGGTCCGGCCACGCATGTAGGCGAGCGGTGCGACCTCGATCGTGCCGGCCGCGAGCAGCTTCGGGACGATCTCCGGGTCCATCATCTCGTTGAGCGCGTCGTAGAGCGGACGCAGGTACGGGTCGATCTTGTCCGTCAGCGTGCCCGGGAGGTACCCGAGTCGCTCACCGGCCTCGACGGCCGGGCGCGTCAGGATGATCCGGTTGACCTCCTTGCGCTGCAAGGCCTGCACGGCCTTCGCCATCGCGAGGTAGGTCTTGCCGGTACCGGCCGGGCCGATGCCGAACACGATCGTGTTCTCGTCGATCGCGTCGACGTACGCCCGCTGCCCGGCGGTCTTCGCCTTGATCGTCTTCCCACGCGAGGTGAGGATGACCTGCCCGAGCACCTCCGACGGGGAGGCCGAGCCGTCCTGCCCGAGCATGCGGGCGGAGGTGCTGACCTCCGCCGGCCCCGGGTCGTGTCCTTCTCGGACCATGGTGATGAGTTCCTCTACGAGTCGTCTGGCGGCGTCGGCCTGCGGCGCCGGGCCGGTGATGGTGATCTCATTGCCGCGCACGTGCACCGAGACACCGGGGTGTTCGCGCTCGACGGTCGTCAGGAGGCGGTCCTGTGGGCCGAGGAGACGGACCATGGCGAGCCCGTCCACCAGGAGGACGTGCTCGACCTCCTCCGTCCGCGCAGCGGCGGAGCGGTCGGGGTTCGAGGACTCAGGCTCCGCCAAGGGTGCCCTCCTGCAGGGAACCGCCGAGGACATGCGCGTGCACGTGGAAGACCGTCTGCCCGGCGGACTCGCCGGTGTTGAAGACGAGTCGGAACTCGCCACCCGTGTGCTCCTTCGCAAGCGACGACGCCACCTCGACCATCTCAGCGAGCAAGGAGGGGTCGCCAGCGGCCAACTCCACGACATTGCGGTACTCGGCGGTCTTCGGGACGACGAGGAGGTGCACGGGCGCCTGCGGTGCGATGTCGGCGAACGCGATCACCCGATCGGTCTCGGCGAGGAGGGTCGTCGGGATCTCCCCCGACACGATGCGGCTGAATACCGACGGTGCTTCACTCATGTCCACCAGTCTAAGGTTCGTGGCGGCCTCATGCGCGGGCTGGTGGATCGTCACCACCGACCGA
Source organism: Plantibacter sp. 2H11-2 (assembly GCF_050031945.1). Classification (NCBI taxonomy): domain Bacteria; kingdom Bacillati; phylum Actinomycetota; class Actinomycetes; order Micrococcales; family Microbacteriaceae; genus Plantibacter; species Plantibacter sp. 2H11-2. Next base: position 152,618 of record NZ_JBNBBL010000001.1, read on the forward strand.
GCAGCACGTTGAGCGCGGCGATCGCCGCAGGCCCTGCCGTCGAGGTGCGCAGGACGCCCGAGCCGATCCGGACCTCGACGGCGCCGGCCGCTTGGAGCCGCTCCCGCTCCGCCGGCGAGATGCCGCCCTCCGGACCGACGACGAGCACAAGTTCCTCGGCGAGCAGGGCCGACGGGTCGAGCTCCGAGAGAGCGAGTGCCGCGCTGGGTTCGAGCACGAGGACGGTCCGGCCGGCGACGATCGACGCGAGTCCGCGGGTGTCGACGACCTCGGCCACCTCGGGGACCCGTGCGCGGATCGACTGCTTCGACGCCTCCCGCACGATGAGCTGCCAGCGCGCACGGCCCTTGACCGCTTTGTCGCCCTGCCATCTCGAGATGCTGCGCTCGGCGCCCCACGGGACGATCCGGTCGACACCCAGCTCGGTCGCCGCCTGGATGGCGAGTTCGTCGCGATCACCCTTGGCCAGCGCCTGCACGAGGACAAGCCCGGGACGGTTCTCCGGATGCACCACGACCGATTCGACGCGGATCTCCAACTCCCCCGGCTCGCTGCGCACGACCGGTCCGGTCGCGATCAGGCCCCGGCCGTTGCCGATCGACGTCGTCTCGCCGACCCGCAGCCGACTCACGGCGACGGCGTGTTTCGCCTCGGGCCCGCGGAGGGTCACCGAGTCGCCGACACCGGTCGATTCGAGATCCTCACGGAGGTACAACGAACTCATCTCAACCGACGCCGTGGAAGCGGTCGCGGATCTTCGCGAACAGGCCCTGCTGGAACTGCGCGAGCGCCGGAGCACCCTGGCGTCGTCCTGAGGCGAAGCTCTTGATCAGCTCGCGTTCGCGGTGGTCGAGCTTCGTCGGCGTGACGACCTGGACGCCGATCTTGAGGTCGCCCCGGCTGTTCCCGCGGAGACGGGTGACACCGCGGTCCTTGACCGTGATGACCTCGGAGCTCTGCACGCCCGGCCGCAGCTCGACCTCGACGTCGCCGTCGAGCGCGTGGACGGTGACCTGGCGGCCGAGGATGGCGTCGGTCATCGGGACTTCGAGCGTGCACAACAGGTCGTCGCCGTCGCGGCTGAAGACGTCGTGGTGCTTGACCTTCATCTCGAGGTAGAGGTCGCCGTTCGGGCCGCCGGCCGGGCCGACCTCGCCGCTCCCCGGCATCTGCAGACGCAGACCGGTGTCGACGCCGGCCGGGATGTCGACCGAGACGGTGCGGCGGGCACGGAGCCGACCCTGACCCTGGCAGGTGACGCACGGGGTCGCGATGATCGTGCCGTAGCCGCGGCAGGTGCCGCAGGGCGCCGACGTCATGACGTTGCCGAGCAGCGAGCGGACGGCCCGCTGGATGGAGCCGGTGCCGTGACAGATGTCGCAGGTCACCGGTGAGGTGCCGGGCTGGCAGCAGGAGCCGTTGCAGGTGCTGCAGAGCACGGCGGTGTCGACCTCGAGGTCGCGGTGGGTGCCGAAGATGACCTCGTCGAGGTCGAGCTCGACGCGCAACAGGGCGTCCTCCCCGCGTGCGCGACGGGACTTGGGTCCGCGCTGCTGGCCGCCACCGCCGAAGAAGGTGTCGAAGATGTCGCCGAAGCCGCCGAACCCGGCGTCGCCGCCACCGAACCCACCAGCCTGCGGACCGAGGTCGTACTGCTGGCGCTGCTTGGGGTCGCTCAGCACGTCGTAGGCGTGCGTGACCTCCTTGAACCGTTCCGAGGCGTCGGAACCCGGGTTCACGTCGGGGTGCAGTTCGCGTGCGAGGCGGCGGTACGCCTTCTTGATCTCTTCGGGCGTCGCCTCCTTGGCGACACCGAGTGCTGCGTAGTGGTCGGGGTAGTCAGCCACTGAGGGCCTTTCGTTCGAGGTGCGGAAGGTGTTGGGGGACGCGACGAGGATGCGTCACTCGGCGTCGAGGATGCGCGAGAGGTACCTGGCGACGGCGCGGACCGCAGCCATGTTGCTCGCGTAGTCCATTCTCGTGGGGCCGAGGACGCCGAGCCGGGCGATTTCGCCACCAGAGGAACGGTAGTTCCCGGCGAGGACACTCGTGGTCTCGAGGCCGAACGACGCGTTCTCCCGCCCGATGCTGGCGACCACGCTGTCGCGTTCGGACTCCATCTCACCGAAGAGCCGAAGCAGCACGACCTGCTGCTCGATGGCGTCCAGGACCGGATAGATGCTGCCGGGGAAGTCGTCTTCAGTACGGGCGAGGTTGGCGGCACCGGCCATGACGAGGCGGTCCTGGCGCTGCGCCGACAGCTGCTCGCGCACCGCGTCGACGATGCGGACGGCCGCCGCGCGATCGAGGTCGGCGATATCGGCGGGGACGTCGCCGATCGCGTCGTGGGCGTCGAGGAGTGGACGGCCCGCGACCGCCTCGTTGCACAGCGAGCGGAGCCGCGAGATGAGGTCGTCGTCGACCGGGCTCTCCGTCTCGATGAGCCGCTGCTCGACGCGGCCGTTGTCGAGGATGATGACCGCGAGCACACGGTTCGGGGTGACGCTCACCAACTCGAGATGCCGGACGCGTGCCCGGGAGAACATCGGGTACTGGACGAGCGCGACCTGGTTCGTCAGCTGCGAGAGCAGCCGCACCGTGCGGTGCAGGACCTCGTCGAGGTCGCCGGACGCGCCGAGGAAGGTCTCGATCGCCGTCCGTTGGGCGTTGTTCAGCGGACGGCGATCGGCCAGGTGGTCGACGAACATCCGGTAACCCTTGTCGGTGGGCACCCGGCCGGAAGAGGTGTGGGGAGCTGCGATGAGCTCTTCGTCCTCGAGCTGCGCCATGTCGTTGCGGATGGTGGCTGCGGAGACCCCGAAGGAGTGGCGGTCGACGATCGTCTTGGAACCGACGGGCTCGCGCGAGGCGACGTAGTCCTGCACGATGACGCGGAGCACTTCGAGACCGCGATCCGACACCATCTCGATCTCCTCCCGTCATCCACCTCGGAGCGCCGACCATCAGCACTCGAAGACCCTGACTGCCAATCATATCGTGGCCTCCGCGCGGCCGTCCCTTGCGCGGCCCCGTGCCGCGGGAATACCGTTGGCCGCAGGCGTGGGTCCCTGATGAGCAACACCTGGTGCGATACGCTCAGCTGGACCAATTGAATATCACTCTCCGTGAAAGGTGCGAAGATGTCCGATCCGAACGCTCAGCCGCCCGTCGACCCAGCGAAGGGCGGGTCGGTTCCGCCTGCAGGAGACGGCGCGACGCCCCCTCCCGCAGCTCCGCAGCAGCCGCCCGCAGGCGCCTACCCGCCCCCGCCCGCCGGCGGCTACGCGCCGCCGCCGCCCGCTGCAGGCTCCTACCCGCCGCCGCCCGCAGGCGCCCCGCAGTACCAGCAGCCGTACGCCGCCGCTCAGCCCATGAGCCCGTCGGACGAGAAGCTCTGGTCGACGCTCATCCACATCGGTGGGATCTTCTTCGGATTCATCCCGCCGCTGATCGGCTACCTGGTCCTCAAGGACCGCGGCCCGTTCATCAAGGCGCACACGCTCACCGCGCTGAACTTCCAGCTGACGATGCTGATCGCGCTGGTGGTCGGCTCGATCCTGACGATCGTCGTCGTGGGTCTGTTCATCATCATCGCCGTGTACGTCGTCGTGATCGTGTTCAGCATCATCGCCGCGATCAAGGCGAACAAGGGCGAGCTGTACAGCTACCCGCTCACGATCCAGTTCATCAAGGCCTGATCCGTCGAGTCGCACGAGAACAGCCCCGTCCGGTCCGCCGGGCGGGGCTGTTCTGCGCCTCGGGCAGGGTCAGTCGCCGACCAGACGGCGGACGACCGCGTCGGCGAGGAGCCGTCCGCGGCGCGTGAGCTCCAGCCGTCCGAGCAGGGCCTGCCGTGCGTCGACCAGTTCCTCGGCGATGAGCCCGGCCACCGCCGTGCGAGCCTCGGGGGCGAGCGTCCGGATCGGGATGCCGTCCCGCGTGCGGGTGAGCAGCAGGATGCGTTCGAGTTCCCGCGTCTCGTCGTCCAGGGTCTCCCGGCCGGCGGCCGGCGACTCCCCCGCCGCGATCCGCTGGGCGTAGGCCGCCGGGTGCTTGACGTTCCACCAGCGCACCCCGCCGACGTGACTGTGCGAGCCCGGGCCGACACCCCACCAGTCCTCGCCGGTCCAGTAGGAGAGGTTGTGCCGGGAGCGGTGCGTGTCGTCCGTCGCCCAGTTGCTGACCTCGTACCAGCCGTAGCCGGCCTCGGTAAGGAGATCGTCGGCGAGCTCGTACATGTCGGCCTGCAGGTCTTCGTCGGGGGTCCCCACCACGCCCGAGCGGATCTGGCGCGCGAGTTTCGTCCCGGGTTCGACGATGAGCGAATAGGCCGACACGTGGTCCGGAGCGCAGGCGATCGCCGTCTCGAGTGAGACGCGCCAGTCGGCCAGGGTCTCCCCCGGCGTCCCGTAGATGAGGTCCAGGCTGACGCCGAGGCCGGCCTCGCGGGCCCACTGCACGACGAGCGGCACCCGAGCCGGATCGTGCGTGCGCTCGAGGGTGGCGAGCACACTCGGCACCGCGGACTGCATCCCGAAGGACACCCGGGTGAATCCGGCTTCGGCGAGCGTGCGGAGATAGGCGGCGTCGACGGAGTCGGGGTTCGCCTCGGTCGTCACTTCGGCGCCGGGCGCGAGGTCGAAGTTGTCCGTCACGCCACGGAGCATCCGGACCAGGTCGTCAGCGGGAAGGAGGGTCGGTGTCCCGCCACCGAAGAACACGGTCGATACCGGTCGGTCGGGGACGGTCGACGACGCCAGGACGGACTTGCCGAAGCGGAGTTCCGCGACCGCCTCGTCGGCGTAGTCCGATTGCTTCGCGCCTCGGAGCTCGGTCGCCGTGTAGGTGTTGAAGTCGCAGTAGCCGCATCTGACCCGGCAGAACGGGACGTGCAGGTAGACCCCGAAGTTGCGTTCGTGGGCACCGACGGCCGCCGTCTCCGGGAGGAGTCCGTCGGACGGGGCCGGATCGGCGAGTGGGAGGGCGCTCGGCACGGTCCGTCGCTCAGACGCCGCGCGACGGCAGGAGTGCGCGGAGGTAGGCGTCGTTCATGGTCTTGCGGCGGCGCTTGGAGCCGACGAGCTTCGCGGCACCCTTCGTCGGGCGGAAGAACGAGCGCACGACGATCCAGACGGAGTCGTCCTCGCGCTGCTCGATCGTGAAGGACTGCTCACCGCTCTCCGGATCGCCCTCCATCGTGCCGATGGCCAGGCTCACGTGACCCGGCTCCTCGGTGACGGAGATGACGCGATGCGGCCCGACGAGCGGTTCCCCGCCGACTGTGCCGGCGAAGACGACCGTCGTGCCCGGCGTGATGAACGGCGTGCCGTCCTCGGCGAAGCGCTGCTCTTGGTGCGTCTCGATGGGTTCCAGCGGCGTACCGTCCTCGGCGAAGGCGATGCCGCCGTACTGCACGCCCGTGCCGGGGTGCACCTCGGAGATCTCCACGCCGCTCGAGCGGTGCAGTCCCCAGGTGAGGAGGGCGCTGCTCGCGAGGGCGAACCGCTCCTCACCGCTCCCGAGGCGGAATTCGTCCTCCGACGGCACGTAGCCCTCCGGCGGGTACTGCATGAGGTCGGTCCGCTGGGTGGCGCCGACGGCCGCGTAGTCGACCGCCTCATCCTCGAACGAACTGCGTCGTGCGTTCACTTCTTGTCCTTCGTCTCCACGTCACCGGAGATTTGAGGCGATGAATCTCCCACGATGTCGTCTGATGTCTTCAATACTTCCTCGGGCCCTTCGGATGGGTGGGAGCTGTCGGTCGGAGCAACCTCCGACTTAGAGTCACTCTGGGTAGTGAGAGATGGATCGTCGAGTACATCTTCCTCGATATACCTTCGAATCAGATCGCCATACTTTTCACTTCGTGCGTCACTTCTAACGTCCTTTAGAAGCGGCCAAGTCGCCAAATCCTCAGCCGTCAGGTCCTCGCGTTCAAGAAGCGCATCGATGTACCTGAAGCATGCGTCCAGCTCATTTAGGAGAGCTGCTTGCGCTAGGAGGTAACGATCATTTGAAGCGGAAAGATCCCACCCCTCAACATCTGCACGAATATACTCCAGCCCGTGAATGTTCTTCAATGTGAGCCAGACGTTCACCTGCGCAACGTGCTTCTCGGACTCGTCACGAGCATTTGCAAGTATATTCTCATTCAACACTTGGGAGTATTGCCAGCGCTCAGCTAACATCGCATCGTACGCAACGCGGTTCAGAAACATGTTCGGGCCATCGGCATCTGCGCCAAGCTTCCGCCAGACCGCCGCGAGCAGTAGAGTGCCGAGTGCTTCTAGGACAACAACTGCCCGGGACGTATACGCTGCATCAACCTCGAGAATGTCGCCGACGGTGATCCCATTTGACACGGCAGCGACGTAGCGTTGTGATGCCACACCGTTGTGATGTACCACACAGTTCCGCCGTTCATATATCTCCCGGACCTCGTCCCAATCGCAGAGCAATGACAAATCGACCTTCAACTTATCCTTGAAGAATCCCTTCCAGTCGCTAATACTCCCGAATTGCAGCTTGTTGATGCGTGACTCAATAGCCGCCTGAATCGCGGCATCAACAGATCCGAGGTTTTGCAGATCGGCCAGCGAGAATTCTTTCGCTTCTTCTCGCGACACCTGATTCAGAGACGCTGGGGCCGTGTGAAAAAAGTCAGAGGCGAGCATTGCAAGATGTGCTTCAAACCTGCTAACCGTTGACGTCAACATGGCTGCATGGAAGATCGGAGACCTCTTGTGTCTCGTCACCATCTCGGAGAAGCCGAGAAACACACGGGATCCCCACGGTTCGTCTTCGATAGCTTCGTACAGGCGGTGCAGGAAGCCGTCGCGGGTTACATCGCCGGTAGCAAAGATTGATTTCAGGACCACTCGGAGCCGATTAGAGCTGTCCTGATCGAGGGTCCGAAGCACTTTCGGTGAGGCCATGGCCTGCTCGGGAGCATCCATGAGTCCAGCTCCATCACTCAGCCCCGAATGCACCTCTCGTAGTGCGTCCATGGCGCGCGTGAATGCCTGTCCCGTCGCGTAGAACTCGAGGTCCGGGTCCCACTCAGTGGATCCATCCTGGACCACTTCGGTTTCATTCTGAGCCATTTGCTCTACCTCAGTTCTTGGTGGTCTTACTAGACTCCACGTCCCCGGAGAGCGCTGCGATGAACGCTTCCTGAGGCACCTCGACCTTGCCGACCATCTTCATCCGCTTCTTGCCCTCCTTCTGCTTCTCGAGGAGCTTGCGCTTGCGGGTGATGTCACCGCCGTAGCACTTGGCCAGGACGTCCTTGCGCATGGCACGGACCGACTCGCGGGCGATGATCCGCGCACCGATGGCGGCCTGGATCGGCACCTCGAACTGCTGGCGCGGGATGAGCTTCTTCAGCCGCTCGGTCATGAGCACACCGTAGGCGTACGCCTTCTCGCGGTGGACGATGGCGCTGAACGCGTCGACCTGGTCGCCCTGCAGGAGGATGTCGACCTTCACGAGATCCGCGGCCTGCTGGCCGGAGGGCTCGTAGTCGAGCGACGCGTACCCCTGTGTGCGGCTCTTCAGGTGGTCGAAGAAGTCGAACACGATCTCACCGAGCGGCATCGTGTACCGCAGTTCGACGCGGTCCTCGCCGAGGTACTCCATGCCGAGCAGGGCGCCGCGGCGGCTCTGGCAGAGCTCCATGATGGTGCCGACGTAGTCCTTGGGGGCGAGGATGCCCACCTTGACCATCGGCTCAGACACCTCGAGGATCTTGCCGGAGGGGAACTCGCTGGGGTTCGTGACGGTGACGACCTGCTTGTCCTCCGTCTTCACCTCGTAGGTGACCGACGGGGCGGTGGCGATGAGGTCGAGGTCGAACTCGCGCTGCAACCGCTCGGTCACGATCTCGAGGTGGAGCAGGCCGAGGAAGCCGACACGGAACCCGAAGCCGAGGGCGACGGAGGTCTCCGGCTCGTAGTTGAGCGAGGCGTCGGAGAGCTTCAGCTTGTCGAGCGCGTCGCGGAGGATCGGGTAGTCGCTGCCGTCGATCGGATACAGACCGGAGAAGACCATCGGCTTCGGGTCGGTGTAGCCCGGGAGGGCGTCGGTCGCCGGCTTCACCGCGGTCGTGACGGTGTCGCCGACCTTCGACTGCCGGACGTCCTTCACGCCCGTGATGAGGTAGCCCACCTCACCGACGCCGAGGCCCTTCGTGGGCGTCGGTTCCGGCGAGCTGACGCCGATCTCGAGGAGGTCGTGCACCGCGCGCGTCGACATCATCTGGATGCGCTCACGCGGACTCAGCTGGCCGTCGATCATGCGGACGTAGGTGACGACGCCACGGTAGGTGTCGTAGACGGAGTCGAAGATCATGGCACGCGTGGGTGCGTCCGGGTCGCCCACCGGGTTCGGGATGCGGCCGACGACGCGGTCGAGGAGTTCCTCGACACCCATACCGGTCTTGCCGGACACCCGCAGGACGTCTTCGGGCTTGCCGCCGATGAGGCTCGCGAGCTCCTTCGCGTACTTGTCGGGGTCTGCCGCCGGGAGGTCGATCTTGTTGAGCACCGGGATGATCTCGAGGTCGTTCTCGAGGGCGAGGTAGAGGTTCGCGAGTGTCTGCGCCTCGATGCCCTGTGCGGCGTCGACGAGGAGGATCGCGCCCTCGCAGGCGGCGAGCGACCGCGAGACCTCGTAGGTGAAGTCGACGTGCCCGGGGGTGTCGATCATGTTGAGCGCGAAGGTCTCACCGTTGAGCGACCACGGCATGCGCACGGCCTGGCTCTTGATGGTGATGCCGCGCTCGCGCTCGATGTCCATGCGGTCGAGGTACTGCGCCCGCATGTCGCGGTCCGAGACGACGCCGGTGATCTGCAACATGCGGTCCGCCAGGGTCGACTTGCCGTGGTCGATGTGGGCGATGATGCAGAAGTTCCGGATGAACGCCGGGTCGGTCGATGCCGGCTCGAGGGCCTTCACTGCTTGGGGGCTCACGCGTTCCTCGGGGTCAGGGGTGGAATCGGGCAACCCTCATTGTCCCACGGCGGGGAGCACCCGTGCTGCGGTACCCTGGATTGCCAGAACTCAGCCCGACTGGTAATGTTGCCTGTTGGCTTGCGTGTGAGTTGAGACCACACGAGAACTCGCTTGAAGACGCCCTCTTCCGTCCGACGGCACCGAACATCATTTCCTCGAACCGAAAGTTGACCCAACGTGGCAAACATCAAGTCGCAGATCAAGCGCATCGGCACCAACAAGAAGGCCAACGAGCGCAACAAGGCCGTCAAGAGCCAGCTGAAGACCGCCATCCGCGCAACCCGTGAGGCGGTCGTCGCCGGCGACAAGGCTCAGGCTGAGTCCGCACTCAAGCTCGCCTCGAAGAAGCTCGACAAGGCCGTGAGCAAGGGCGTCATCCACGAGAACCAGGCAGCGAACCGCAAGTCGGCCATCGCCAAGCAGGTCAACGCGCTCTAAGCGACACCAGCTGCAAGGCCCCGGCGTTCCTCGGAACGTGCGGGGCCTTTCGCGTTCCCGGGGCATTCCGTTCCCTGAGCACACCGCGGTCCCTGAGCGCAAACGGGTCCCTGAGCGCAAACGGGTCCCTGAGCTTGTCGAAGGGCATCCCGCCCGCCGCCACGGCCAGCTCGACGGGCTACCGCTCCGACAGATCGACCCCGCGTGCCGCGATGACGCCGACGAGCCGCTCGAGTGCGAACACCGGGTCGCGGCTCGCGCCCTTCACGCCGGCGTCGGTCTCTGCGAGCATTTGCACCACGCGGCCGATGCCGGCGTCCGTCCAACCGGACAGGTCCCGACGGGCGCGGTCGACCTGCCACGGTGCGAGGCCGAACTGCTGCGCGATCTGCCCGGACCCGCCACGCGCCGACGACACCTTGGCCATCGTGCGGATCTTCATCGCGAACGCGGCGACGATCGGCACTGGGTCGGCACCGGAGTCGAGCGCCTGCCGCAGGGCGAGCAGCGCTTCCCCGTGTCGTCCGGCGATCGCGGCGTCGGCGACGTCGAACGCGCTCGTCTCGAGTCGACCGCCGTAATACTTGTTGACCGTCTGCTCGGTGATCTCCTCGGACGCGTCGGCCATGAGCTGACTGCACGCGGCAGCGAGCTCAGCGAGGTCGTCAGAGAAGGCTCCGACGAGTGCCCGGAGCGCCTGGGGCGTGATGCGACGACCCGCCGTCTTGAACTCAGCCGCGGCGAAGTCGGCTTTGTCGCTGTCCCGCTTGAGTTCGGTACAGACAATCTCGACACCGCCACCGGTGCCTGAGCGGATGGCGTCGAGCAACTTCTTGCCGCGCACGCCTCCGTTGTGCCGCAGCACGAGGTAGGCGCCCTCCGGCGGTGCTTCGAGATACCGGATGGCTTCGGTGAGGAACTGGTCGGAGCACTTCTCGACCTGGCTGACGCGGACGAGCCGGGGCTCGCCGAAGAGCGACGGGCTCGCGACCGTGAGCAGCTCCCCCGGGGCGTAACTGTCGGCGGCGACGTCGTTGACCTCGAGCGAGGGGTCTTCGGAGACGAGGAAGTCGCGCAGCCGGCGGATCGCCCGGTCGGCGAGGAAGGACTCCGTGCCGGACACCAACACGATCGGCGCCGGGCGGATCTCCGACCAGCCGAGCTGCGGGATCGCCGCCGAGGCTTTGGCCGCCGTCTTGGCCTTGCCGCGACCGGCGGAACGTGGTGCAGCCACAGCGGCTCCTCTCGACCGTCCGAGTCTACCGGCGACCGCCGACGCCAGGCGGGCCGGTCGCCCGCCGCGCTCCGACCACACGCGGAACCCGCCGCCGTCGCCCGGGCCGAGGACGATGGTCCCCGACTCGTCCGTGCGGAGGACCTCGGCCCCGGTGGCCTCGTACAGCTCGAGCGCTGAGCGCGTCGGGTGCCCGTAGCCGTTGCCGGCCCCGACGGAGACGAGCGCAACCGTCGCGCCCACCCGGCGCGCCAGGCGGTCGCTCTGATCGGCGGAACCGTGATGCGACACCTTGACGATGTCGACCGCGTCCCCGAGCGCATGCCGTCCAAGCAGCCGGTCCTGTGCTTCCTCACCGAGGTCGCCGAGCAGCAGCACCGATGCGGCGAGGAGGTCGAATCTAACGACCACGCTCGCGTCGTTCCCCGGTTCGACGCCGCCTGCCGCGGGGTCCGGCCACAGGACGCGCCACGGCGCCGCGCTCTCCGGCTCCCCCAGCACCCCTTGGTCCCCGGCGCCGGCCTGCCGCACCTCGGCACCGGCCGCTCGGAGCACTCGGGCGATGCGCTCGTCCTCCGGGTCGTCGACCGGCCCGAGCAGCACCTCGTCGACCCTACCGACGACCGCGTCGAGGCCTCCGACGTGGTCGAGGTCGTAATGGGTGAGGACGAGCAGCTCGATGCGTGAGACCCCGAGTTCGTCCAAGCACGCGCGGAGCGGTTCGGGGTCGGGCCCGACATCGACGAGTGCGGTGGCGCCGCCCTGTCGCAGGAGGACCGCGTCTCCCTGACCGACGTCGCAGGCGGCGACGATCCAGTCGCCCGGCCGATGCAGGGCCGGGCCGAGTCCGTCCCCGACCGCCCGACCGCACAGTGCCACGAGCGCCACGACAACCGCCACCCCGATCGTCCTCGACCACCTCGGGGGCAGGTCCCGACGGAACAGCAGGAGCGTGGTGGTCAAGACGGTCGGCACGGTGACGAGCACGACGCCCAGCGGCCCCTCCGGCCACGGCACCCGCGCAGCAGGGACGCCCTCGAACCACCGGGCCACCGCGGCGATCCAGGTCGCCGGCACCCACCCGAGCCACGCGACGAGCAATGCGAGTGGTGGTGCGAACGGGACCAGCAGGCAGGCGAGCAGCCCGAGCATGGTCGCGGGCGCGGCGGCCGGACCCGCGAGCAGGTTCGCGGGGACACCGCCGAGCTGGATCGCGGGGTCGAGGAGGACGAGCATCGGCTGGCAGGCGAGCTGGGCGGCTGCCGGGATCGCGATGAGGGCCGCGATCCCCCGCGGGAGCCACCTGCCCAGCAGGTCCGTGAGGGGTCCGCTCAGGAGTAGCAGACCACTGGTGGCGAGCACCGAGAGCCCGAACCCGTACTGCCCGGCCAGCCAGGGGTCGGCGACGAGGAGCACGACCACCGCCAATGACAGCGCGGCGAGGCCACGGATCGGCCGCCCGAAGCCGCCCATCACCAGGACGAAGGCAGCCATGAGTGCCGCCCGCTGCACGCTCGGTTGGGGCGTCACGAGGACCACGAAGGCGACGAGGCACAGCAGGGCACAGGCGATCCTGAGCTTCCGCCCACCGCCGAGTGCCGCGACCGCGGTGCTGACGAGCCACACGATGACCGCACAGTTCGCTCCGGACACGGCCGTCAGATGCGAGAGTGAACTGCGCTGCATCGACTCCGTGACCGCGTCACTCACCTGACTCACATCGCCGATCGCGAGGCCGGGCAGCAGTTCCCCACCCGGGCCGGGCAAGGTGGACGCGAGCCCGACGAGGCCGGAACGGAGCGACGCCGACCAGTCGAGGATCGCCGGCGGCTCCCCCAGCAGCTCGGGTTCCTCCCGTGCGAAGAGCAGCGCTGCCCGCGCATCACCCGGCGCGTTCCATCGGAGCGAGCCGTCGACGCGCCAGCGCTCGCCGATCCTCGGCGCCCGATCCGCCGGCACCGGCGCGAACACGAGGACCGGGACCGAGAGGTGCTCCAGGATGCTGTGGTCTCCACTGGCCGTCACGAGGTCGGCAGCGAAGCGGATGCCGGATCCCGTCGTGACCGAACCGGTGGGCACGGCGTCGCCGGTCACCACGACCTCGGCATCCACTGGAGCGTTTCCGAGCGCTTGCAGCGCCTCCGGCTGCCGGTCAGGCGCGCGTGCGGCGATCGAGGCCGCGACCATGCCGAACAGCGCCGCGGCGCACGCGCACAGCAGGAGTGTCGTGATGACGACAGACCCTGTCCGACGCTCCCCCGGGCGATACTCCGCACGGCGACGCCGGACGACCGTGCTGCACCCGAGGCAGGCGGAGGCGACGAGGAAAGCGACCAGTACCCCACCCCAGGCCAGCGTTGGAGCCGCGCTGCAGACGGCCGCACCGACCCAGGAGACCGCCGCCGGGATGAGCAGGCGCGGGAACCGCATCGCGCTCTCACCTCGCCCGGATGTCGGTCCGGTGGCCGCGTCTGCGGTCACACCGTCGCCGCCGCGCGAAGCCCCTCGAGGGTCTTCGCGCCGATGCCTTCGACCGCGCTCAGGTCGTCGAGGGTGGCGAACGGTCCGTTCGCCTCCCGCCAGGCGACGATGCGTGCGGCCAGGGCCTCTCCGATCCGCGGGAGTGCGGTGAGTTCGGCCGCGGATGCCGTGTTCACGTTGACGAGCTGCGAGCCGGACGGACTCCCGGCAGCCGACCCGTTCGCGCCTCCGCCAGGTGGCACCTCGCCGACCACTGGGACGTACAGTTGCTCGCCGTCGTTCACGAACCGTGCGAGGTTCACGGCACCGGTGTCCGCTTCCGGTAGGAGGCCGCCGGCGGACGCTACCGCATCGAACGCACGTGATCCGTCCGGCAGCCGGTAGACACCAGGGGCCGCGACGGCTCCGAGGACATGGATGAACAGCTCCCCCGTCGCCGAGCCGGCGGGCGCGGTCGATCCCGGTGTCGCGGCGGGCACGGGGCTCGCGTCAGCCGACAGCTCCGCCCCTCCGATCGTTCTGACCGCCCCGCCTGAGGTGAACAGCGAGATGAGGATGGCGACGACGAGGGCCGCGATCACCAGTACGACGACCGCCCCGGCACGGAACTCTGGGCGCGGTAGCTCACGCAGCAGGCGGCGTGTGGCCGAACGACTGGACGGCACCGGGTGGGACATGGGTTCCGGTTCGATGGTCATCCTCGAACGCTACGAGCCCGGACGCCCCGAACCACACGCTCACCGCCGCCGCGGGCACCGAACGCACCGCGACCGCCCCTGTGGAGCGCATTCGCCTGGGATGCAGGATTCAGCCAGCTCGCCGACCGCCTCGGCGTTGACCGGTCGTCTTCCGACCGAGGGCGGTCAGACCGCTCTGCCCGCGTCGGCCCGCTCTCGTGTCGAAGATCGCCCGAACCAGATCCACAAGGGGCGAGCCGTGGCGAGGATGAGCACCGCGAACAGGCTCTGATTGATGACGCCGAACCACGAGAGTCCGCCGAGCAGAACGAAGACGGTCCAGTTCACGGCGATGTCGGCGACGATCACCGTGATTCCGAGCACGATGCCGGCGCGCCGTCGAAGGATGATCAGCACAGCGGTGATGGGGTCCAAGACCGTGAGCGTCACCCAGAACAGCCGGACGCCGGGCGGGAAGCCGCCGTAGACGTCCAACCCGCCGAGGATCAGATCCGCGGTGTGCGTGGTCGTTCCGATCAGGAAGCCGATCACCCACAGGATCTGGAAGACGCGGAGCGTTCGTACTGATGGGGCGAGAGCGGGCACCCCGTCATGCTACCGAGGAAGCACAGGCAACCGGGCGGGACGCGATCCGAGAACACCCTGCCGTCGGATGGGACACGGAGTCAGACTCGGATGATCGTGCCCGAGCGCTACGCGCGTGTTCGGGACGGGCCGCAGGGCCCGCCCCGAACCGCATCAGCCCTTCGTGGCGATGCTCACCACGCGCGGCGCACGCACCACGACGTTGACGATCTCGCGGTCGCCCACGGAACGCTGCACAGCCGCACTCGCGCGTGCGAGCTGCTCAAGTTCCTCGCCGGAGATCTTCGGCGACACCTCGAGCCGGTCGCGGACCTTGCCGTCGACCTGCACCACCGCGGTCACCTGGTCCTCGACCAACAGCGACCGGTCGGCCTTCCGCCACGGCACCAGCGAGATCGACGGCTGGTAGCCGAGCTTGGCCCACATGTCCTCGGCGGTGAACGGCGCGAAGAGGTCGAGCGCCATGGCCGTCACCTCAGCGGACTCACGCACGGCGGGGTCGCCCGCGCCGGGCCCGGCGTCGATCGCCTTCCGCGTCGCGTTGACGAGCTCCATGAGCCGTGCCACGACGACGTTGAACTTGCCCGCCTCGATGAGCCCGGGAGCCTCCGCGAGGAAATGATGCGTGACCTTCCGCAGCTTCTCGTCGCCGTCCTTCCAGGCGACGTCGGGCGAGCTGGTGACGTCGTGCGCGACCCGCCAGGCGCGAGCCAGGAACTTGGCCGAACCGGCCGGCGAGACGTCCGCCCAGTCGATGTCGTCCTCCGGCGGACCGGCGAACGCCATCGTGACGCGCAGAGCATCGGCGCCGTACGATCGCAGCTCCTGGGCGAACTCCACCAGGTTGCCCTTGCTCTTGCTCATCTTCGAACCGTCGAGGATGACCATGCCCTGGTTGAGGAGCGCGCTGAAGGGCTCGGTGAAGCCGACCTTGCCGAGGTCGAACAGGACCTTCGTGATGAACCGCGAGTAGAGCAGGTGCAGGATCGCGTGCTCGACACCGCCGACGTACTGGTCGACCGGGGCCCACTTGTCGGCCTCCTTCGGGTCGAACGCGATCTCGTCGGAGGTCGGGTTCAGGAACCGGAGGAAGTACCACGAGCTGTCGACGAAGGTGTCCATCGTGTCGGAGTCGCGCTTCGCAGGCTTCCCGCACGACGGGCAGTCCACGTTGATCCAGTCCTCAGCCGCTGCGAGCGGGCTCATGCCCTTCGGACGCAGGTCGAGACCCGCGGCGTCCGGCAGTCGCACGGGGAGCTGGTCCTCGGGGACCGGCACCTCACCACAGGCGTCGCAGTGGATGATCGGGATCGGCGTGCCCCAGTAGCGCTGTCGCGAGATGAGCCAGTCGCGGAGGCGGTAGTTCTTCGTCTTCGCGCCGAGGCCGCTCGATGCGAGCGCAGCCGTGACCTTCGGGATCGCGTTCGCCTTGCTCAGGCCGTCGAAGGGGCCGGAGTTCGTCAGGCGACCGTCGCCCGTCAGCGCGACACCCGTCTTGGCGGGATCGATCGACGGGAGGTCCTCCGGCAGCTCACCGTCGACGATGATCGGGATGGCACCGGTGACGGGCTGGGTGGTGTCCACCACGACGCGCACGGGCAGGTCGAACGCCCGCGCGAAGTCGAGGTCGCGCTGGTCGTGCGCGGGGACCGCCATGATCGCCCCGTGACCATAGTCGGCCAGGACGTAGTCGGCCGCCCAGATCGGCAGGCGCTCGCCACTCAGCGGGTTGATCGCGTAGCGCTCGAGGAAGACGCCGGTCTTCTGACGGTCGGTCGCGAGCCGCGCGATCTCGCTCTCACCCTTGACGCTGTCGAGGTAGGCCTGGAAGCGCCCCTTGACGTCGTCGGAGGTGTCGGCGACGAGCTCGGCTGCGAGCTCCGAGTCGGGCGCCACGACCATGAACGTCACGCCGTACAGCGTGTCGGGGCGGGTCGTGTACACGGAGACCGGCTCGGCACGACCCTCGATGGAGAACGAGACGTCCGCACCGTTGGATCGACCGATCCAGTTCCGCTGCATGCTGAGGACCTTGGCCGGCCAGGTGCCCTCGAGCTGGTTGAGGTCGTCGATCAGGCGGTCCGCGTAGTCGGTGATGCGGAAGTACCACTGGGTGAGTTTCTTCTTCGTCACCTCGGCGCCGCAGCGCTCGCAGTGTCCGTCGACGACCTGCTCGTTCGCGAGCACGGTCTGGTCGTTCGGGCACCAGTTGACGGGACTCGCCTTGCGGTACGCGAGGCCCTTCTCGAACAGCTGGAGGAACAGCCACTGGTTCCACCGGTAGTACTCGGGGTCGCTCGTGTGCAGCTCGCGGTCCCAGTCGAACGAGGGGCCGTACTGGCGGAAGCTGGCCTTCTGCTGCGCGATGTTCGCGTAGGTCCACTCGCGCGGGTCGACACCGCGCTGGATGGCCGCGTTCTCGGCGGGGAGACCGAACGAGTCCCAGCCGATCGGGTGCAGGACGTTGAAGCCCTGGTGACGCCAGTACCGCGCGACGATGTCGCCGAAGCCGAACGCCTCGGCGTGACCCATGTGCAGGTCGCCCGAGGGGTACGGGAACATGTCGAGCACGTACTTGCGCGGACGTTTGTCGGCAGGATCGCCTGCTGCGAAGGGCTTCAGCTCGTCCCAGACGGGAAGCCACTTCTCCTGGATCGCCTGGAAGTCGTACCGCTCGCCGTCTCGGCGGTCGTCGGTGTTGCGCTCGTCTGACACGTCACTCTCAATCACTGCAGGTGCTGGGGGTGGAATCCCGTGGGTTGCTCGCACGGCGCTCGGCCGCAGGATGGACGGGCTGGAGCGCACGCCGGCGCTCCGTCCAACGGTCAAGCCTACCGGGATTCGGCAGGCGGACGTCCGACGCCGAGTGCCGCCAGCGGGGCCGCCGCCTTGGTCCACGTCTCCTCGAGCTCCTCCCGGGCGTCGGACAGCGCCGTGATGCCACCACCCGTGCCGATCGACGCACCCTGCGGATCGATCACGATCGAGCGGATGACCATGGCGAGGTCCATCGATCCGTCCGCGGACAGCAGGCCGAAGGCACCGGCGTACACCCCGCGCGGTCCCGCTTCGAGGTCGTACAGCAGCTCCATCGCCCGGCGTTTCGGGGCCCCGGTCATCGATCCGGCCGGGAATGCGACCTCGACCACGTCGAGGGCATCCAGCCCTGCGCGCAACCGTCCTTCGACGGTGCTGACGAGTTGGTGCACCTGCGGGTAGCTCTCGACGTGATGGAGCGCCGTGACCGCCACCGAACCCAGCTTGCAGACCCGGGAGAGGTCGTTCCGCATCAGATCGACGATCATGAGGTTCTCCGCGCGCTCCTTGGGACTTGCGAGCAGGTCGGCGCGCTGGAGGGCGTCCTCCTCGGGATCGGCACCTCTCGGCCGGGTCCCCTTGATCGGCTTCGTCCGGACGCGGCCGTCGGCTGAGACCTCGAGGAACTGCTCCGGAGACGCGCTCGCGAGACTGATCGAACCGAACTGGAGGAAGCCGCCGTGGTGCGTCGGGCTCGTCCTGCGCAGCCGCAGATAGGTCGCGAGCGGGTCGTGGACCCCGTCGACGCGCAGGTGGTTCGTCAAGCACAGCTGGTAGGCGTCCCCACGGGTGATGTGCTCCTGGCACCGCTCGACGAGCCGCAGGTACGCGGCATCGCTGTGACGGGGCGTGCAGACCCCGCCGGCCGCCACGGTCACGGGAGGAGGCTCGGCCGCCGTGCTGAGCCGCTCGACGACCGTCGCGATCCAGTCGGGATCGTCCGACGAGATCGTCACCGTCCGCGCCGCATGGTCGAACCGCACCTGGTCGTCGAGGCGCAGGAAGAGCGCGTCCGGGGAGGCCGCCGAGTGTGCCGGAACCCCGACGAGCCCTGCCCCCGACTCGTAGCCGAACCACCCGACCCAATCACCCGGGTCGTCGTCCGCGCGCACGGTGCGGAGAGCGTCGAGCATCGTCGACCGGTCGACCGAGGCGGTCACCGGGGTGACGCGCTCCACCGTGCCGAGCCGGACGTCCGCGGCGAGGCGTTCGGTCCCGCGTCCGATGAGACTGACGCCGGTCCGGGCGCCCTGGCCCGAATCCAACCAGGCAGCCCAGGGCTCGTCAGCGAACACGCGTCGGTAGACGTCCTCCGGCTCGGACCAAGCCGGGAGGACGACCTGCCGGCGTGCTCCGATGGATCGCATCAGCCGACGGCCGCGATCGGCGGCGCGACGATCCGGAGGCGACCGGTCACGAGGTCGTCGGGAACCGGCGTGTGCGAGATCACGATGACCGCACGACCCTCGGATCCCGCGACACCGAGCAGGTCCTCGAGCAGGGCGGTCGCGCGCTCGGGATCGACGTTGGCGGTCGGCTCGTCGAGCACGAGCACGGGGAACTCGCGGAGGAGCGCGCGGGCGAGGGCGATGCGTTGCGCCTGCCCTCCGGAGACGAGCGCGCCGTGCTCCCCCACCGGGCGGTCGAGTCCGCCGCGCTCAGCGAGCCAGGACGAGAGCCCGACCCGCTCCAGCACGGCCTCGAGCTCAGCGTCGTCGGCCGTATCCCTGGCGAAGAGGAGGTTCTGGCGGATGTCTGCGTCGAAGAGGAACGGACGCTGCTCGACGAGCCCGACCGACTCGCGCAACGTGTCCGGGCGGAGGTCTCGTGCCTCGACGCCGCCGACGCGGTACCCACCCTGGTACTCGAGGAAGCGGACGAGGGCGTGCGCCAGCGTGGTCTTCCCGGCTCCGCTGTCGCCTTCGACGAGTAGCCGGTCGCCGGCCGACAGCCGGAAGCTGATCGGTGCGAGCGCCGCCGCCGTACTCCCGGGCCACCGTGCGCTGAGGTGCTCCGCCTCGAGCATGACGCCGTCGAACACCGGCGTGAGGATGCTGCCGGTGTCCTCGTCCGGGATCTCGCGTGGGCGCTCGCTCGGGACCGCGTCCGCCACGCGCTCGGCGCTCGCGACCGCTTCCCGCCAGGCCCCGAAAGCCAGGGGCACCATCGCGCAGACCTCGAACACGGCGAGCGGGACGAGGACGATCACGGTGAGCGCGGGGCCGCCGATCGTTCCCAACGCCGGCATGCCTGCCCAGAGCGCCGCGACGACGGACGCCCCGGAAGCCAGGGAGAGGACGGCGCCGGCAACCCCGGCGCCCGCGGCCCGCCGCACCATCGCACGTGTGAGTGCCGCGTCGGCATGTTCGATCCGTGCCCGCGCGGCGTCGACCGCGCCGTAAGCGGTCAGCACGTCGAGACCGGTCACGAGCTCGAGCAGGGCTTCCGACAGCGCACCGCGCAGCGGCGCGAGTTCGCGTTCGGCGCGCGCCGCCACCCGACTCACGAGCAACCACGAGACGAGGAACGCCGCGACGAGGCAGACCGCGAGCGCGATCCCGGCGGCCGGGAGCAGCGCGGTCGTGAGGATGACGGAGGCTCCGGCGACGACACCCGAGACCACCAGTGGTTGGACGACCCGCAACGGCACGTTCTGCAGCTCGTCCACATCGGTCACCAGGCGGGTGAGGAGGTCGCCCCGGCCGGTCAGCTGCAGTCCGTCGGGAGCCACCGGGATGACGCGTTCGATCATGCCGGCGCGCAGCTGCGCCAATTGACGGAATGCAGCATCGTGGCTCAGCAGGCGTTCGAGGTACCGGAAGGACGCCCGGGCCAGCGCGAACGCGCGCACCCCGACGACGGCGACACCCAGCTCCACGATCGAGGGCTGCTCGGCTGCCTTCGTGATGAGGAACGCGCTCGAAGCGAGGAGGGCGACGGCGGCACCCGCGGAGAGGATGCCGGCCAGGAGTCCAGGGACGAAGCGGCGCGCCGGCGGCTGCGCCAGTCGGATGATCTGTCGGACGCGGTCATCCATGGAGCATCACCTCGTCGCCCTGGACGCGTTCCGACCGCACGCGGATCTCGAGCACGGCATCCGCGTGTTCGACGATCGACGGTCGGTGGGTGATGACGATGACGGCCGCCCCGGCCCGAGCGGCGTCGCGCGCAGCGTCGATGACGAGCGCCTCGGACGCGGCGTCGAGCGCCGAACTCGGTTCGTCGAGCAGCAGCACCGGCGTTCCGGCATTCGCCGGGGTGCGCCGCAACCGGTAGAGGGCCCTCGCGATCGCGATCCGTTGCGCCTGCCCACCGCTCACGCCGTCGCCGACCGCGCCGATGGGGTGCCCGAGCGGCAGCGCGGACAGCCCGAGTGCCGACAACGCCTCGACGATGAGCGCCTCGTCGGGTGCGTCATCGCCCAGCGCGACGTTGCTGCCGACCGTCCCCGCGATGAGGACCGGACGCTGCGGCGCCCACGACAGCCAGCGTCGTCCACCAGGCGTGGGCGACATGCGTCCTCCGTCGTGCAGGATCGATCCGGTGGCGTCCACGAATCCGAGGATCGCCGACGCCATGCTCGTCTTCCCGGCTCCGCTGGCGCCGACGACAGCCGTCACCACGCCGGCCGGGAACGTTGCGTCGAGGTCGTCCAACACCCGCAGCTCGTCGTATTGCACGCCGAGACCGTCGAGCACCAGGCCAGACGTCCGGCGAACGGAGTCGCCTGCTGTCGCCGGTGCGCCGAGCTGATCAGGAACGGACGGGGATTCGCGGACGGCCTTCGCCTCATCGAGGATCTCGAAGACCTCGTCGGCGGCGGTGACCCCCTCCGCGGCAGCGTGGTAGTTCGCGCCGACGTTCCGCAGTGGCAGGAAGGCCTCCGGGGCCAGGATCAGGACGAAGAGCCCCGTTCCGAGGAGGAGCGAGCCGTCGAGGAGCCGGAGGCCGATGCCGACCGCGACCACGGCGACGGCGAGACTCGACAGCAGTTCGAGGGCGAAGCCGCTCACGAACGAGAACCGCAGGACCTTCATGGTCTCGACGCGGTACTCCTCGGTGACGGTTCGGACCCGCTGCACCTGCCGGTGCTGCCGACCGAACAGCTTGAGGGTCGCCATGCCCGCGACGAGCTCGAGGAACCCGCGCGACAGATGGGCCAGGGTCTCCCACTGGCGCCGCTGCACCGCCTGGGTCGCGAATCCGATGAGGATCATGAAGACGGGGATCAGCGGGAGTGTCACGATCACCGTGATGCCGCTGAGCGGGTCCTGGATGAAGATCACCGCAGCGATGATCGGCATGGCGATCGCCGTGAGGATGAGCTGCGGGACATAGCGACCGAAGTACGCGTCCAGGGCGTCGAGCCCGCGGCCAGCCACGGTCGTCAGGGCGGCAGAGCTCCGACGCGAGACCCAACCCGGCCCGAGCGTCTCGAACGCGCCCGCGAGGGCCCGCCGCAACTGACTGCGGACGATCGCGGAGCCACGGGCGTTCACCGAGTCGGATGCCAGGACGGTCCCGGCACGCAGCACCACGATGCCGATCAGCAGCCAGAGCGACGGCAGGAGCTCCTCGACCGGATCCCCCGCGATCGACCGGGACACGAGCTGGGCCACGAACCAGGCGAACCCGAGCGTGCAGGCGGTCTGGACGAGCGCGATGACCGCGCCGAGTCCGAGGATCGACCGGGCTCCGCGGGCATAGCGGAGCAGTCGCGGATCGAGGGGGCGCACGATGACAGGTTAGTGCGCGGCGGCTTCGATGTGCTTCCGCGTGATGCGCTTGCGGAACACCCAGTACGTCCATCCCTGGTAGGCGAGGATCAGCGGCAGGAAGATCAGGGCGGTCCACGACATCACCGTGAGGGTGTACTCCGTCGAGGAGGCGTTCGCGATCGTCAGGCTGTTCGCCGGGTCGTTGCTCGCCGGCATCACCGCTGGGAAGAGCGCGGTGAACAGGGTGAGCACGGCCGCGGCGACGGTCACGGCCATGAGCGCGAACGCACGGCCTTCCAGCCCACGGCTGTTCGCGAACCAGGCGCTGATGAGCGAGACCGCTGCGATGGCCGCGAGGATCAACACCGGGAGCGAGAAGTGCGCCAGGACGGTCCACCCGAGGAACGACGCGGCGAGCAGGATGGCGACGAGCCCGGCGCGGCCCGCGAGGCGGCGAGCGCGCTCGCGGATGTCGCCCTCGGTCTTCAGCGAGGCGAACACGGCTCCGTGGGCGAAGAAGAGCACGAGCGTCGTGAGACCGCCGAGGATGCCGTACGGGTTGAGCAGGGTGAAGAGCGTACCGGTGAAGTTGTGGTCGGCATCGAGCGGGACGCCCTGGACGATGTTCGCGAAGGCGACGCCCCAGAGGAAGGCCGGCAGGGCCGAGCCCACGATGATCATGAGGTCGAAGCGCCGTTTCCAGGAGGCTTCCGGCCGCTGGTGCCGGTACTCGAACGACACCCCTCTGATGATGAGCGCAAGGAGGATGAACAGCAGCGGGAGGTAGAAGCCGCTGAACAGGGTCGCGTACCACTCGGGGAAGGCGGCGAAGAGGCTCGCACCGGCGACGATCAGCCAGGTCTCGTTGAGGTCCCAGACCGGCCCGATGGTGTTGATGAGCATCCGGCGGTCAGTCTCGTCCTTCCCGAGGAAGGGGATCGTCATGCCGACGCCGAAGTCGAAGCCGTCCAGGACGAAGTAGCCGACGAACAGTGCGGCGATGATCCAGAACCAGAGAATCGTGAGGTCCATGATGTGCTCCTAGTAGACCGTGGTCGCGGGGGCGGCGGGCTTCTGCACGCCGTCCTCGTCGGGTTCGGACAGCTCGATCGGGTCGGGCCCGGCCTTGATCGTCTTCTTCAGGAGACCGAACTCGACGACGAGCAGCGATCCGTAGACGACGGTGAAGGCGATCAACGAGATCAGGACGTCGAGGCCGGTGGTGTTCGGCGAGACCGCGTCCTCCGTCTTCAACAGGCTGAAGACGATCCACGGCTGGCGGCCCATCTCGGTGAAGACCCAGCCCATGGTCATGGCGAGGAACGGCATCGGGACCGCCCAGACCGCGACGCGCCACATCCAGCGCTTCGGCTCGCGGCCCTTGCGGGTGAACCAGAGACCGGCTGCCGCGACGAGCATCGAGGCGAGGCCGAGGCCGATCATCCAGCGGAACGCCCAGTAGGTGACCCAGATGACGGGCGAGTAGTCGCCCGGACCATAGAGCTGGGTGTGCTGCGCCTGCAGGTCGTTGATGCCCTCCACCGTGCCGTCGAAGGTGTGGGTCGAGAGGAACGACAGGAGGTACGGGATGCGGATCGAGAAGAGCTCGTGGACGCCATCGGGCGTGCCGAGGGTGAAGATCGAGAACGAGGCGTCGGCACCGCTCGCCGTGTTGTACATCGCCTCCGCAGCCGCCATCTTCATCGGCTGGGTCTCGACCATGGCGAGGCTGAGCTGGTCGCCGGCGAGCATGGTGGCACCACCCGCGAGGAGCATGCTCCACGCACCGACCTTGAGCGCCGGGCGCATCGCCTCGACGTGCTGGCCCCGGGCGAGGTGCCAGGCGGCAGCAGTGATGATGACGGCTGCGGAGACCATGAAGCACGCGAAGATCGTGTGAGGGAAGGCGGCCAGGGCGACCTTGTTGGTCAGCAGCTCCCAGATGTTCGTGAGCTCGGCGCGGCCTCGCTCCTCGTTGATCCGGAAGGCGACCGGGTTCTGCATGAAGGCGTTCGCCGCGATGATGAAGTAGGCCGACAGCACGGTGCCGAGCGCCACGATCCAGATGGTGGCGAGGTGGAGCTTCGGTGACAGCTTGTCCCAGCCGAAGATCCAGAGTCCGATGAACGTCGCCTCGAGGAAGAACGCGAGCAGGCCCTCGAGTGCCAGCGGTGCGCCGAAGACGTCGCCGACGAACCTGGAGTAGGTGGACCAGTTCATGCCGAACTGGAACTCCTGGACGATGCCCGTCACGACGCCCATGGCGAAGTTGATGAGGAAGATCTTCCCGAAGAACCGCGTGAGCTGCAGGTAGTGCAACTTGCCGGTCCGGACCCAGGCGGTCTGGAACCCGGCGACCGTCACGGCCATGCCGATGGTCAGCGGCACGAAGATGAAGTGGTAGACGGTGGTGAGGCCGAACTGCCAGCGGGACAGCAGTAGCGGGTCGAGTAGGTCGTTCACGATGAACACTCCATTTTTCGCGGCATCCAGGGAAGGCGGCGCAGGTGCGGCCCGATCGGGGTGGTCATCCCCGTGGCTTCGATCCATGTCGTCGACACCAATCGTACCCGAATTCGCGCCTGTGGTCAGACCACACATCCAAGGGTGTCCTAACAGGGGTTTCGGAGCCCGTCCCACACCTGCCGCACTAGGCTTCGATCCGTGAACGACGTGCTCGGCTGGCTCCTCGACCTGGTGCAGAGCGTCGACCCCGTGACGCGCACGATCCTCGCCGGCGTCGGCATCATGCTCGAGACCTCGGTCCTCGTCGGCCTCGTCGTCCCGGGCGACACGGTCGTCATCGTCGCCAGCACCGCCGTCGTCGGACCCGTCCAGTGGATCTCGATGATCCTCGTCGTCATCACCGGAGCGCTCATCGGCGAGTCCGTCGGGTTCGCGCTCGGCCGCTTATTCGGCCCGCGCATCCGTACCAGCAGACTCGGCCGCCGCATCGGCGAGCGGCACTGGGCCCGTGCTGAGCGCTATCTCGACCGGCGGGGCGGCATCGCCGTCTTCATCTCGCGGTTCCTCCCGGTCCTGCACTCACTCATCCCCCTCACGGTCGGGATGAGCACGATGAGCTACCGACGCTTCATCTCCTGGACGCTGCCCGCCTGCGTCATCTGGTCCTCGGCCTACGTCTCCGTCGGCGCATTGGCCGCGGGCAGCTATCGCGAGCTGTCGGACCGCCTCCACTGGGCGGGCTACGTCTTCGTCGGCATCATCGTCGTCTTCGCCGTCGTGGTCCTCGTCGTGAAGCGACTCCTCCAGCGGAGCGAGGAGCGACACATGCTGGCCCAGGAGGACGCGACACCACCCGACGACGGCTCGACGCCCCAGTAGCAGACGACCGTCATCGCCGCGAGACGGCGGGCCGGACGCACCGGCATGACAGACTGAACGCGTGAAGGCATCCGACGATCGTCCAACGGCCTCCTCCGACGCCGCCGAGCAGATCCGGCACTTCGCCGCACGGATGGAGGACGCCGTCCAGTTGCGCCGCCAGCGTCGTGCGAGGCGGCACGGGCGCGAGGCGGCGGTCATCCCCTTCACCGGCTACGGATCGACGTCCTGGATCCGTGTCCTGGCCAGGGTCGTCCTGGCGGAACCGGGCAAGACCACCGTCCAACCGCAGCAGAAGGTGCGCGGCTGGAAGAGCTTCTTCGCGCTGAGCATCGCCGACCCGACGGTCGAGGTGGAGGTCGACGGACAGCGTCACACGGTGACGGGCGACCGGGGCGGAGTGGTCGACGCGGTGGTCCAGGTGTCACTCACCCCCGGCTGGCACACCCTCCGCCTGAGTTCGGAGGGCAGCGACCCGGTCGAAGCGCCGGTCTTCATCGTCGCCGACGACATCGAGTTCGGCATCGTGTCCGACATCGACGACACCGTGATGGTGACGGCGCTCCCCCGCCCACTCGTCGCGGCCTGGAACACCTTCGTCCTCGACGAGCACGCCAGGACACCGGTGCCCGGCATGGCGGTCTTCCTCGAGCGCACGGCCCGCGAACACCCGGGCTCCCCGATCATCTACCTCTCCACCGGCGCCTGGAACGTCGCCCCGACGCTCACCCGGTTCCTCTCGCGCAACCTCTACCCCGCCGGCGCCCTCCTCCTCACCGACTGGGGTCCGACGCACGACCGCTTCTTCCGCAGCGGTCGCGAGCACAAGCGCAACAACCTCGACCGGTTCGCCGAGGACTTCCCGCGTCTGCGGTGGCTGCTCGTCGGCGACGACGGACAGCACGACGAAGCCCTCTACCGGAGCTTCGAGGAACGCCACCCCGACCGCGTCGCCGCCGTGGCGATCCGTCAGCTCTCCCCCGGTGAGGCGGTCCTCGCCGGTGGGCGCTCGAAGGTCGGTGCCCAGCACGAGGGCGCCCCCTGGGTCTACGCGGGGAACGGCGCAGAACTGCTCGACCAGCTCCACGACAAGCTCTGACGGCACCGATGTCCGTCGTCCCCGTCCTGCGCATCAGATCGCGGCTGCCCCTGCTCCAGGTACTGAAGACGGCGCTGGCCGCCGTCGCGTCCTGGATCGTCGCGATCACGATCATCCCGGGCCAGCTCCCGGTCTTCGCCGCCATCGCGGCGATCCTCGTGGTGCAGCCGAGCGTCAACCAGTCGTTCGGGAAGGCGCTCGAGCGCAGCCTCGGGGTCATCACGGGCGTCATCCTCGCGACGGCCATCGGGATCGTCTTCGGACACTCCGCCTGGATCGTGCTCCTGGCCATCGTCATCTCCATCCTGCTCGGATGGGTCCTCCGCCTCGGGCCCGGATCCGCCAACCAGATCCCGATCAGCGCGATGCTGGTGCTGTCGATCGGCGCTGCGACCCCGGACTACGCGGTCGCGCGGATCGTCGAGACCGTGCTCGGCGCGGGCATCGGACTCCTCGTCAACGTCGTCCTCGTCGCACCGGTCCTCCTCGCTCCCGCGAAGGAGGCGGTGACCACCCTCGCGCTCGCGTGCGCCGACACCCTGGACCATCTCGCCACCTCACTCACGCGTGCGAACACGGACGCGGAGCTCGTGGCGCTGCTCCAGGAGGCCCGGGCGTTGAAGCCCCTGCGAGACCGGGCGATCGCCGCGGTGAAGGAAGGCGATGACAGCCTGCTGCTCAACCCTCGTCGATCGAGGCACCGTGACGAGCTCGACCGTCAGCGCCTGCTGCTGCGTCGACTGGAGCCGGTCGTCACGAGGACGCTGGGCATGGCGCGCTCGGTGCACGATCACGACGACCCGACCCTGCATGAGGAGCCGACGGTGGCGGACATCGCCGTCGAACTGACGCGGGCGGCCCACGATCTCAGGCTGCTGGTGAACGGTCGTGCCGCGTCCGACGAGCCGCCGACCGAGACCGCGGAGATCCCGGCGCTGACCGCTCCCCTCGTGATCGCCCGCCCGCACCCCCAGCACTGGATCCTCATCGGATCACTCATGGAGGACCTCCGTCGCGTGCGCGACGAGATCGTCGGCGAGCCGACCTGAGCCGGCCGGATACACGAAGGGCCGGTGGAGCGATGCTCCACCGGCCCTTCGACGTCCTGGGGCTACGCCTGGTGCGCGGCCTGCAGTTCGATGGTGATCGTGACGTCGTTGCCGAGCAGCACGCCGCCGGTCTCGAGCGCCGCGTTGTAGGTGAGGCCGAAGTCCTCGCGGTTGATCTTGGTGGTCGCCGTGGCGCCGAACTTGTAGTTGCCGTAGGGGTCGGTCGCGAAGCCGCCGAACTCGACGGTGAAGGTGACGGGCTTGGTCACGCCCTTGATCGTGAGGTCGCCGTCCACCAGGAAGTCGTCGCCCTTGGCGCGGGCGCCGGTCGAGACGAAGTCGATCGTCGGGTAGGTCTCGGCGTCGAAGAAGTCGCCGGTGCGGAGGTGACCGTCGCGGTCGGCCTGGTTCGTGTTGATCGATGCGACCTCGGCGGACGCGGTGATCTTCGTCTCGAGGGGGTTCTCCGGCGTGACGAACGTCGCGTTGAAGCGCTCGAACTTGCCCTTGACCTTCGAGACCATGATGTGGCGGATGCTGAAGCCGACCTCGCTGTGCGTGGCGTCGACCTCCCAGGTGCCAACCTTGTAGCCGGGAATCGTCAGGGTGTCGGTCATGCGGTACTCCTTGCGTCGATGTGCGGCGCGCTCGCGCCACGTTCTATTCAAACGCACGGACCTGGGAGCTATTCCCGCATCCCCGAGAAATTCTCCTCACCGACATCAGCGCGACATCGGCCGGAGCGACGGCAGGCCGAGCCGGACGCGCAGCAGTCGGTGCGCCGCGTCGGCGACCGTCGACTCCGGAATCCTCCCGGACCTGACCGCGGCGGCGATGTCGGCGACGAGCACGGCCGGATCGACACCGGTCGACGACGGCTCCGCCCCGAGGACGTAGAGCAGCATCGTGTTGCCGGCGGCCACGGCGCGGATCGCGTTCTCCGAGGGATTCTGGTACTCCGGCAGACCCGTGTGCTGCAGCATGAGCATGTCGTCGGTGATCGTGACACCGGTGAAGCCGAGGTCGTTCCGGAGGCGCTCGTGCCAGGCCGCCGACAGCGTCGCCGGTACGGCGTCGACCGCCGAGTAGACCAGATGGCCGAACATCACGACCTCGGCCCCGGCGTCGATACCGGCGACGAACGGCAGGGCATCGGTCGCAGCCCAGTCCGCGGCACCGATGGCGGTCGTCGGGACCGTCGAGTGCGAGTCTCCCGGCGCCTGGCCATGGCCGGGGAAGTGTTTCAGCGTGCTGAGCACCGCACCCCGCTCACCACGGACGGCCGCGGCAACCCGCTCCGCCGAGGCGTCCGGCGTCGTCCCGAGGGCACGGTCGTAGATGAAGGAGGTCGGATCGGCGGTCTCGTCCGCGACGATGCCGAAGTTCACGGTGCAGCCGGCACCGGCGAGCATCACAGCGCGTTGGCGGAACGCCTCCTCGCTCGCAGCGGCCGGTTGCGACTTCAGGGTGTCGGCAGCGGCGAAGACGTCCTCGTCGATGCGCCGGACATCGCCGCCCTCCTGGTCGATGCCGATGAGCAGCGGCATGGTCGGGTCGGGGCTGAGGGCGCTCGTCACCGCGGGCAGCCCCGCGAGACCCGGCACGTTGTCGCCCATGATGATGAACCCGCCCGGCTGATACCGCTCGACGAACGCCCGGAGCGTGCCCGGGTCGGTGCCCGGGGCATGGAGCATCAACATGGATGCGATTCGCTGCTCGAGGGTCATCGCGGCGAGTTCAGCGGCCGCACGCTGGTCGGCGACAGCCGGAGTCGTGCTGGTGGGACGGCTCGACGGCTTCGGGGATCCGGGCTCCGTGCACCCGGACAGGCCGAGGACGGCACCCGCCGCCATCGAGGCGCCGATTGCGAGAAACCCTCGTCGTCCCAGCTGCACCGACCCACTCTAGGCTCGGATCTTCCACACAGGCTGGGCGTCGCTCCCGGTGTGGCAGGAGTGACGAATGTGACATCGGCGGCTACACTTGCGTGGGTGACCGCCAGGATGGACGCATGCGCAAGCCGCTGACAGCCCTCTCGCCCCGCTCGAGGGGCGTCTCGCGAGCCGCCGCCCTCGGCGCCGCGCTCGTCATCGCGGTGTCGGTCGCAAGCCCGGCGGCCGCCGTGACCCCCACCTCGTTCCGGACCGCCGACTACCCGAGCTGGGACGACGTCCAGGCGGCCAAGGCGAACGAATCGACCGCGCAGGCCGAAGCCGACCGGATCGTGTCCCTCCTCGACGGACTGCGCGACGAATCCGCCCGGCTCGGCGATGAAGCCGTCCGCCAGGGTGCGGCGGCAGGTGAGGCCAAGGCGGCGTTCGACGCGCAGGCCGCCGTCGCCGACACGATCAGTGCGCAGGCGACCGCAGCAGCTTCGGCAGCGACATCGAGCAAGCGTCAGGCCGGAGCGGTCATCGCCCAGATGACCCGCACCGGCGGTGTCGACCCGACGCTCTCCCTCGTCCTCTCCGGCGCGGCCGACGACGACCTCCTCTCCAAGCTCAGCGCGATCAGCAAGCTGAGCGAGACCTCGGCTCAAGACCTCGCGTCCGCGACCGCCGCGAGCAACACGGCGACCGCGCTCGCCGAACAGGCGACTGCGGCCGAGACCGAACGTCAGCGACTCTCGGAGGCGGCGGACGCCAGCTACGAGACGGCGCAGTCTGCGAGCGACGCCGCCGATGCGGCGGTCGCCGAGCAGCAGGCCAACCGCGACCGGTTGTACCAGCAGCTCGCCGTCCTCAAGAACACCACCGCGGCGGTCGAACAGGCCTACGCGCAGAGCCAGGAGGCGATCGCCGCAGAAGAGCAGCGACGCAACGAGGCGACCGGTGGCGAGGGATCCACGAGCGCCCCGCCGCCGGACCTCGCAGCCGACCCGGCCGGCGCGAAGGCGTACGCGCAGTCCGCGATCGGCGCCTACGGCTGGGGCAGCGGAGAATTCCAGTGCCTGCTGCAGCTCTGGACCCGGGAGTCGAGCTGGCGCGTCAACGCCTACAACGAGTCCAGCGGCGCCTACGGCATCCCACAGTCCCTGCCCGGGAGCAAGATGGCCAGCTCCGGCGACGACTGGCGCACCAATGCGGCGACGCAGATCAACTGGGGCCTGAACTACATCGACAGCCGGTACGGCTCCCCCTGCAGCGCGTGGGCGCACTCGGAAGCGACCAACTGGTACTGACGCCCGTCTCAACCGACCTCGGCCGCGCCGAGATTCGTCCCGGCCACCGCCAGCACCACGGTGACGAGCAGGGCGGCCCCGATGATGAGCCGGAACAGCAGACGGTCCGGCGCTCGGGTTCCGACGAGCACGAGCCCCCATACGACGAGCGCGAGGACACCGACGGCGCCCACCACCCCGACGATCGGCGGTGCGGTCGGCCTGCCGACGAAGATCCCGCTCTGTCCGAGGACGGCGACCACACCTGAGACGCCGAGGGCGACGAAGGCCGTCCGACCGGCGGTCCGCGCGCCGAGCCGGTGCGGCAGACCACGGACGCCGGTCCGTAGGTCGTCCTCGAGATCGGGCAGGGCGTTCGTGAAGTGGATCGCCACACCGAACAGACCACCGACAGCGAGCGTCCACGCGGCCGGCACGATCGGCGGGACGGCAGCGAAGGTGACCACGGCGGGCAGTGCGCCGAACCCCACGATGAACGGGACGACCGACCAGGCCGTCGCCTTGAGACCCAGGTTGTAGGCCCATCCGCAGACGAGGAACAGCAGGTGCGAGGCCGCCGACGCCCAGCCGAGTGATGCCGAGAGCGGAATGCTCGCCGCACCGGCCAGCAGCGCCGCCGCCCGGACTGCCGAGACGCTGAGGTCGCCGCGCGCGACCGGCTTGTCCTGTCGTCCCGAGCGACGATCCCGCCTGGCGTCGAGCCAGTCGTTGGACCAGCCGATCGAGAGTTGCCCGACGAACACCACCACGCCGAGCAGGGCCGTCCGGAGGGGTGGCAGGCCGACGGCCGATCCGAGCACGACCGCGAGAACGGTCACCGCGACGGTCGGCCCGGGATGCGAGGACGCGAACAGACGACGGACCATGGAGAACACCGCCTCAGCTTAGGGTGACACCCGGGCCACGGCGGTACACTGCAGCATGACCGTCTCCGTGAGGGCGATCGGCGTGGCCGTTCCTCAGACCATCCTCCATCAAGACGAGATCAGGGATGTGTTCCGCGACCAACCCGGGCGGACCCGGCTCGCCCAGCGTCTCATCGGCGCCGCCTTCGACGCGTCCGCGATCGACACCAGGCACACCGTCATCGACGCCTTCGACCATGAGGTCGAGACGACCACGGCCGCCTTCTACGACGCGGCGCAGCGGCAGGTGCTCTCCCCGCCCACCGGCGTGCGGAACGACGCCTACATCGAGCACGCTCCCCCGCTGCTCCTCGAGGCCGCACGGCGGGCACTGGACGCCGCCCCCGGCCTGTCGGCGGCGGACGTCACCCACGTCGTGACCGCGTCCTGCACCGGGTTCTTCGCGCCCGGCCCGGAATACCTCCTCGTGCGCGACCTCGGGCTGGACCCGGGCACGGAGCGCTACCACCTGGGGTTCCAGGGGTGTTTCGCCGCGTTCCCCGCCCTTCGCGCCGCAGAGGCGTTCTGTACAGCCGACCCCGACGCCGTCGTCCTCGTGGTCTGCATCGAGCTCTGCTCCATCCACCTCCGTTCCTCCGACGACCCCGACGTGATCCTCGGTTCCTCGGTGTTCGCCGACGGTGCTGCGGCCGCCGTCGTGACCGGTCGGGACACCGGATCCTCCGCGCCCGCGCTCGAGTTCGACGGCTGGTCCACCGCGCTCGTGCCGGACGGCGAGACGGAGATGGCCTGGACGATCGGCGATCACGGGTTCGAGATGGTCCTGAGCGGCGCGGTGCCCAAGCTGATCGGCGAGCACCTCGAGATCGCCCTCCGCCCACTCCTCGCCGCAGCCGACGACGCCCCGGTCTCATCGATCGACCGGTGGGCGATCCATCCCGGTGGCCGGAGCATCCTCGACCGGGTCCAGCGCGGATTCGGGCTCGACGACGAACTGCTGGCTCCGTCGCGCACGGTGCTCCGCGAGTACGGCAACATGTCGAGCGCGACCGTGCTCTTCATCCTCCAGCGCCTGCTCGACGGCGCGCCGACCGATGCCGATGAACGAGTGTGCGCCCTCGCCTTCGGTCCGGGACTGACGATCGAGAGCGCGCTGCTCCGGCTCCGGGCCGGCCGAGCCTGATGCTGCCCGACCTCGGCCGCCGTGCGACGGATCTCCTCGAACTGATGGACGATCCCGACTGCGATCCCGCGCTGCTGGACGCCACCTACGCCAGGTTCGCGACGGTGAACCGGCTCGTCTCGGGCTGGCGTGGTCTGTACCGGTCGCGCATCCGTCCACTCCTCCACCCGTCCCGGACCACGACGATCCTCGACATCGGCTTCGGTGGTGGCGATGTCGCCGTGGCCATCGCCGACTGGGCGCACGCCGACCACCTCCCCGTGCAGGTGGTCGGGATCGATCCCGACGAGCGGTCCGTGGCCTTCGCCCGTCGCCGGTACCCGGATGGCCCCGTCGCCTTCCGTCCGGCGCACAGCAGTGACCTCGTCGCCGCTGGCGAGGAGGCCGACATCGTCCTGTCCAACCACGTGCTCCACCACCTCGATCCCGCGGGCCTGTCGAGCCTGCTCGCCGACAGTTCACGGATCGCCAGACGACTCGTCCTGCACAGCGACCTCGAGCGCAACCGACTCGCGTACGCGGTCTACGGGCTCGCCACCCGTGCAGGACGAAGGCGTTCCTTCCTGCACGTCGACGGGCTCCGCTCGATCCGTCGCAGCTATCGCCAGGAGGAGCTGCAGCGCGTCGTGCCCGACGACTGGACCGTCGAGCGCAGCTTCCCCATGCGACTTCTGCTCTCGCAGACCGTCTCGTCGGCAGCGGACGGCCCACGATGACCGAGGTGCTCGTCATCGGTGGCGGACCGGTCGGCCTCGTGTCGGCGATCCTCCTCGCTCAGGCCGGCGTCGACGTGACCGTCTGGGAGCGACGGTCGGACTCCCCCTCCGGAACCCGGGCGATCGGGATCCACCCGCCGTCGCTCGACCTGTTCGAGCATCTCTGTGTCCTCGACGAGATCCGCCGCGACGCGGTCCGGATCGACCAGGGCGAAGCCTGGAACGCCGGACGACGCCTCGGGGCGGTCGTGTTCCGTGATCGGCCCGTCCCGCACCCCTACGTCGCCGCGCTCGAGCAATGGCGGACCGAACGGATCCTCCGTGCTCGACTCGAGGCCGTCGCGCCGGGATCGCTCCGGACGGGGACGAGCTGTACGCGGTTGACGCCGGCCGAGGACGGCGTCCTCGTGTCCGGCAGTGACGCCGATGGAACGGTGAGCACCCGCGCAGCCGTCGTGGTCGTCGCAGCAGGAGGACGCGCCACCGTCGACGGGATGCCGGCTCCAGGCCCCCTGCACCGATACCGGGACCGGTACCTCATGGGCGACGTCGCGGATCGGAGTGGGGCAGGTTCCATCGCCAGGGTGCACCTGCACCACCGAGGGGTCGTGGAGTCCTTCCCGCTCCCCCATGGCATGCGACGATACGTCGTGCACACCGGGTACTCGGACGATCAGGACGCCGCCCGCCCGGAACCCACCGCGTCCGACCTCGCGGCCCTCGTCGCCGACCGGACCGGCGACGACGTCGATCCGGCGACGAACACCATGCTCAGCGCGTTCGGCGTGCTTCGTCGACGACGGAAGCGCGTCGTCGACGGTCGGGTCGTCTATCTGGGCGACGCCGCCCACGAGATCAGCCCGATCGGCGGCCAGGGCATGAACCTCGGCTGGTCCGACGCACGGGTCTTCGCGCCACTGATCGCCCGCATGACCACCGGGCATCTCTCGACACAGCACGACGTGGCCGCGGCCGTCTCCCGCCAACAGCGCGCGATCCGTCGGGCCTCATGGCAGGCGGAGCTCAACATGCGCTTGGGGCGTCCGTTGCCGGGCCCGCTCGTCGGGATCCGGGACCTCGCGCTGCGGACCGCACTCAACGGCCCCGCGATGCCGATCCTCGCCGACGCCTACACGATGCGCTGGCTGCGCTGACGCCGTCCGAGGTCGTGCGTCTCAGTGACCGACGTGCACGCCCGCCGAACCCTGGTCCGTCCGCCGGATGAGGAACGACGCACCGATCGCCAGCAGCGAGAGCACGGCGCCGCACATGAACGCAGCCTGCACGCCGGCTGCCGTCGCGTCGACCGCGGAACTCCCGACCGCCGCACGAGCCGCCGCGGTGGTCGACATCATGGTGATGAACAACGCCGTCCCCGCTGCACCGGCCAGTTGCTGGACCGTGCCGACGATGGCGCTGCCGTGCGGGTAGAGCTCGGGCCGCAGTGAACCGAGCGCCGAGGTGAGGAGCGGTGTGAACATGAACGCGAGACCGGCGCTCAGCAGCACGTGCACGGCGATGATCATGACGATGGCGCTGTCGACGCCGAGCATCGTCAGCAGCCAGAGCGCAGCACTCACGGCGAAGGCCCCGGGGATCACCAGCGGACGCGGACCGAACCGGTCGAACAGCGACCCGACCAGCGGCGCCAGAGCGGCCATCGTCAGGCCGCCCGGCAGCAGCATGAGGCCCGTGGTCAGGGTGTCGACCTGGAGGACGGTCTGCAGGTAGATCGGCAGGATGATCAGCGAGCCGAACAACGCCATCATCACGATGGCCACGAGGATGATCGAGACGGTGAACGAACGGTTCGCGAACGTGCGCAGGTCCATGAACGCTCGATCGTCGCGCGCCAGCCCGCGCTGCCGGAGGACGAACCCCAGGAGGGCCAGGACGCCCACCGCGAGCGGGATCCAGACGGGCATGAGCGCGTGTCCCTCGGCGGACTCGCCGATACTGCTGAGACCGAAGATGAGGCCACCGAACGCGAAGGCGGAGAGGACGAGCGACAGCACGTCGAAGCGGACCCGACGCGGCTCGGTCACGTTCCGCACGAGGACAGCGCCGAGCACCAGCGAGGCGACGGCGATGGGGAGGACGATCCAGAACATCCAGCGCCAGTCGAGCACGCTGAGGATGAGGCCGGAGACGGTCGGCCCGACCGCCGGCGCGACCGAGATGACGATCGAGATCGCACCCATCGTCCGGCCGCGTGCCGAGACCGGCACGACGTTGAGCACGGTCGTCATGAGCAGCGGCATCATGATGGCGGTACCGCTGGCCTGGACGACGCGACCGAGCAGGAGGGTGCCGAATCCCGGGGACAGCGCGGCGATGAGCGTACCGAGGCTGAACAGCACCATCGCGGTGATGAACATCGTCCGGAGGGAGAACCGCTCCAGGAGGAACCCGGTCGCGGGGATCACGACGGCCATGGTGAGCATGAAGCCGGTGGTCAGCCACTGGGCGGAACTCGCCGTGATGTCGAGGTCCTCCATGAGTCGCGGCAGGGCGACGCTCATGATCGTCTCGTTGAGGATGACGACGAAGGCCGACACGAGGAGCAGCCCGATCAGGAGCTTGGACCCGGGTGGAAGGCGGTCGTCCGAGGGCTTCCCGGTCGTCGGGACGGAACCGGTCGGATTCGGCACGGTTTCAGTCGTCATAGCGGTGTCATCCTTCTCAGGCCTCGGCCGTCGTACGGGCAGACGCCTGCCCTCTCGAAAGACAAGCGCCGTGTCGCCGCGGGTATTCCCATGCGTGTCGACCGGTTACGCGCAGGGCGAAGACCCGTTCCGGACGGACGGTTCCGGTGCCAGCATGAGGACATGACAGTTCCCACCATCACCCTGAACGACGGCCACACCATCCCTCAGCTCGGCTTCGGCGTCTTCCTCGTCGACCCGCAGGAGGCTGAGCGCATCGTCTCCGACGCGCTCGAGGTCGGCTACCGCCACATCGACACCGCTGCCATCTACAAGAACGAGGAGGGCGTCGGCGCCGCCATCGCGAAGTCGGGCATCCCCCGCGACGAACTCTTCATCACCACGAAGCTCTGGAACGACCGCCACCAGAAGGCGTCCGCGCACACCGCCATCGACGAGAGCCTCGACAAGCTCGGGCTCGACCACGTCGACCTGTACCTGACCCACTGGCCGACCCCGGCCAAGGACGACTACCTCGAAGCGTGGCTCGCCCTCGAGGAGATCAAGGCGGCCGGCAAGGCGCGTTCGATCGGCGTGTCGAACCACCAGGTCGAGCACCTCGAGAAGCTGATCGCGGGTTCCGAGACGGTCCCTGCGGTCAACCAGATCGAACTCCACCCGGCGTTCGCCCAGCGCGAGCTGCGCGCCTTCGGTGCCGAGCACGGCATCCACATCGAGTCCTGGGGCCCGCTCGGTCAGGGCAAGTACGACCTCTTCGGCGAGCAGGCCGTCTCCGCTGCAGCCGAGGCGCACGGCGTCACTCCGGCGCAGGTCGTCATCCGGTGGCACCTGCAGAACGGGCTCATCGTCTTCCCGAAGTCGAACTCGCGCGAGCGCATCGCCCAGAACTTCGACGTCTTCGGCTTCGAGCTGTCCGCCGACGAGATCGCGTCCATCGACGCCCTCGACTCGGGCAAGCGCGTCGGCAGCCACCCCGACGAGGTGAACTGACCTCACGGCCTCGCCCAACCTAGAGTCTCAACAACGCAGAAGTCCCCGTCAGCTGTTCGGCTGACGGGGACTTCTCGGTGTTCGGGTGGATCTGAGGGGACTCGAACCCCTGACCCCCTGCATGCCATGCAGGTGCGCTACCAGCTGCGCCACAGACCCGTATTCAACTTGATTCCCCCTGCTGTTTCAGCGGAAGCAACTTGAATAGGTTACTACATCTTGAGAGCGGTTGTGACCACTTTCGGTGCTCGGCACCGACGGGATGGTCAGTTCGCGGGCTGCGGTGCGGACGAGACCAGCGGAATCACCGGGCAGTCCTTCCACAGACGCTCCAGCGAGTAGTACATCCGCTCCTCCTCGTGGAAGACGTGGACGACGACCTCGCCGAAGTCGAGCAGGATCCACCGCCCCTCGGACTTGCCTTCGCGTCGCAGCGTCTTCACGCCGCTCGCGTTCAGGCGGTCTTCGACCTCGCCGGCGATGGCGACGACGTTGCGCTCACTCCGACCGGTGACGAGGAGGAAGGCGTCGACGAACGGCAACGGACCGGAGACATCGAGCGCGACGAGATCCTCGCCGCCTTTGGACTCGGCTGCGGTCGCTGCGAGCTGGACGGCGTCCAGTGTGGTGTCGGACAGGGTCATGTGGTGTACTCCTCTGGCGATCGCATGGTGCGCGATCGGATGAATGTCGGCAGGGCTAGAACGCTCCGCCGAAGAAACCGATGATGAGCACCGCGATCACGCCGGCGGCGAGCACCGCGGCGGCGATCGCGAGCGTCATCAGCAGCTTGTTGCTCTGGTTGGTGGTGGCCGGGACGACGTCGCGGGTGGAACCGTGGCTACTGACCGCGCGGCTGGCCGCGACCGGGGACGCTGCGGTGACCGAGGCCGGCAGCTCATCGCCCTCGATCAGTCGGTCGATCCCTGCACCGTCGAAATGGTTCGGGTCTTGACCGGCGGAACCCAGTCCGCGGGGCAGATCGATGGTTCCGGTGATGAGGATCTCGCCCGTGGAGTTGGATGTGGCACCCGCCTCAGCCTGCGCCGGAGCGACGGGGATGATGAGCGAGCTCGTGGTGATCTGCCCCGTGCTCGTCATGCCGCTTCCGAGGAGGTCTTCGAACGCGACCTCGTTGTCGGCCTGCGAAGCCTTCTCGGCTTCGAGTGCCGCGACGAGCATGGAGTCACGCCCGAACCCCTTCGACAGGGTCGACGCGGGGTCCTCGGAGATGTCGTCGCGGTCGGAGACGTCGAAAAGCGAACCGGTGGCCACCGGTGTCGTGGCGGCGGGGGTCACGGGAGGCGTCGGCGCCTCGGCGGACCGGGCCTTGGCTGCGCGCTCGTCGGCGGCGGCCCGCTCAGCGGCCTTGCGTTCAGCCGCCTTGCGTTCCTCAGCCTGCTGTTCTTCGGCCTTGCGCTCGGCGGCCTTGCGCTGCTCAGCCTGCTTGGTGGCCTCGGCCTCGCGACGTTCCTGCTCAGCTGCAGCGGCAGCCTTGGCGTCCGCTTCCTGCTGAGCGAGCTTCGAGGCCTGCTGACGGGCCGCCTTGTTCTGCTTCTGGGGTGGAGCGACCACCTGGTCTGGCGTCCGCGGCGGCAGGGCGACCGAAGGGACCGGCTGTTCGACCGGAGGAGCGACCGGCGCTGCCGGGGAGCCCACCTGCTCGATCGATCCGGTGCGCTCGAGTTCTCGCAACTGACGGCGCGTGAGTCCACCGGTCGGGGTCGGAGCAGGTGCACCGGATGCCGGAGCACTCGACGACGGCGCGGGTGACGTGGACGAAGGCGTTGGAACACTCTCGTCGCGCGACGTGGCCTGCTCGGGGATCGCCCCCCCGGCGACGGGTTCGGATGTCGACGCGCGTCGTGTCCGTGGTGCAGCAGCGTCCGGCGTCGCTTCGTCAGCGGACGTCGACGGCTGCTGGCTCGCTCGAGCCTGTCGCCTGGTCAGGGGCGCATCCTCTGGCAACGCGGTCATGTGGCTTCACTCCGATACAGGTGGTGCTTGGTGATGTACTGCACGACACCGTCGGGAACCAGATACCAGACCGGAAAGCCTTTGCTCACCCGGCTCCGGCAATCCGTCGACGATATCGCTAGGGCCGGAACTTCCAACAAGCTTACGTCGTGCTGTGGTAATCCGGAAACGTTCAAATCGTGTCCCGGTCTACTCACAGCGACGAAGTGAGCGAGGTCCCAGACCTCTCTGACGTCTTTCCAACTGAGGATCTGGGCGATCGCGTCCGCACCAGTGATGAAGAACAGCTCGGCATCGGGACGCTTGCGGCGCAGATCGCGCAGCGTGTCGATCGTGTACGTCGGTCCGGCTCGGTCGATGTCGACCCGGCTGACGGTGAAGCGGGGGTTCGCTGCGGTGGCGATCACGGTCATGAGGTAGCGGTGCTCGCTGTCGCTCACGCCCGACTTCCGGTACGGCATGCCGGTCGGGACGAAGACGACCTCATCGAGGTCGAAGTGCTGCGCGACCTCCGAGGCGGCGACGAGGTGCCCGTGGTGGATCGGGTCGAACGTCCCGCCCATGACCCCGATCCGAGGACGACGGGTGGTCGTCTCGGTGACGGGCGCGCTCACGCCGGACAGCTTAGTGGCCGTGCTCGCCGTGGGCGGCGGCCGACTCGCCCTTGTCGGCATGGCGGTTGGCGACGTCGCGGTAGCTGAAGGTCACGGCGCCGAGGATGGCGAACAGCACGAGGGCGACCGCGCCGAACACCCAGGTCGGTGCGGCGAGTTCGACGGCGTGCTCCGATTCAGCCAGGACGGCGGTGGCCAAGACGGACGCGGCAATCGACATGATCTCTCCTTCTATGCGACGCCTCGTGACGCCCATACCAGTCTAGCGACTACCGACGGGTGTGGCCCGAACCACGCACGAGCCACTTCGTACTCGTGAGTTCCGGCAGTCCCATCGGTCCCCGGGCATGGAGCTTCTGCGTCGAGATGCCGACCTCGGCGCCGAATCCGAACTCGGCGCCGTCGGTGAAGCGGGTCGAGGCGTTGACCATGACGACGGCCGAATCGACCTCGGCGAGGAACCGGTCGGCGTTCACCACGTCGTTCGTGATGATCGCGTCGGTGTGTCCGGTGGAGTATCGGTCGATGTGCTCGAGCGCGGCGTCGAGGTCGTCGACCACGCGCACCGAGAGCTCGAGCGACATGTGTTCGGTGGACCAGTCCTCCTCGACGGCGGGCACGACGTCGGCGAAGACCTCGCTGGCACGTTCGTCCGCGTGGATGAGCACCCCGTGCTCGCGCAGGTCGCCGAGCACGGCGGGCAGCACGCGCGCAGCCGCCGCGCGGTGGACGAGGATCGTCTCCAGCGCGTTGCAGACCGATGGGCGCTGCACCTTGGCGTTGCGCACGATCTCGACGGCCCAGTCGAGTTCGGCACTCTCGTCGAGGAACACGTGGACGACGCCGGCGCCGGTCTCGATCACGGGGACCGTCGACTCTCTGACGACCGTCTCGATGAGTGACGCGCTCCCCCGCGGGATGAGGACGTCGATCAGACCCCTGGCGTTCATGAGCTGCTTCGCACCGTCGCGACCGAACTCATCGATGGTCTGTACCGCGTCCCCGGGAAGGCCGACGGACTCGAGCGCCGACCGCAGCAGCCCCACGAGGACCACGTTCGAGTGTTCCGCCGCGGACCCGCCGCGGAGCACCACGGCGTTGCCGCTCTTGATCGCGAGGGCGGCGATGTCGACAGTCACGTTCGGGCGCGCCTCGTAGATCGCGCCGACCACGCCGAACGGGACGCGTACCTGCTCGAGCTTCACCCCGTCCGGAGTGTTGCTCCCGCGGACCACCTGGCCGACCGGGTCGACGATCGCGACGACGTCGCGTACCGCCACCGCGAGCCCGTCGATGCGGCCCCGGTCGAGGCGAAGACGATCTTGCAGGCCGACACTGATGCCCTGCTCGCGTCCCGCGACGAGGTCGCGCTCGTTGGCGGCGATGACCGCATCCGCGCCCTCGACGATCGCGACGGCGATGGCCTCGAGGGCCCGGTTCTTCTGCGCGGTGGTCGCCTGGGCGAGGACCCGGGAGGCACGCTTCGCAGCGGTGAGACGATCCGCGAGT
This sequence comes from Plantibacter sp. 2H11-2, assembly GCF_050031945.1. Taxonomy (NCBI): domain Bacteria; kingdom Bacillati; phylum Actinomycetota; class Actinomycetes; order Micrococcales; family Microbacteriaceae; genus Plantibacter; species Plantibacter sp. 2H11-2. The sequence continues at coordinate 193,796 of NZ_JBNBBL010000001.1, forward strand.
GGCAGCACGGTGGTGATTGGCGACGACATGCGTCGATTCTACTCAGCGGCGTCTGGTGGACGCTCTCCGCGTCACGCTGGTTGGAACCAGGTGCCGAGGTGCTCACCGCGGAGGGCGGACGCGACGTTCGTGGTCGACGTCACGAGGACGGACGTCCCCGCCTCGGCGGCCAACCGGGCGGCCGACACCTTCGTGCCCGCTCCCCCGGTGCCGACGCCCGCGGAGCCGATGTCGCCGAAGGTGACGCCCGAGAGGGTGTCTCCGAACGGGACCTCCTCGATCCGCTCGGCACCCGCTTCGTGCGGAGGGCGGGTGTACAGCGCATCGACGTCACTCAGCAGGACGAGGACGTCGGCCGCGACGAGGACCGACACGAGGGCGGCAAGGCGGTCGTTGTCGCCGAACCGGATCTCGTGCGTCGCGACGGTGTCGTTCTCGTTGACGATCGGCAGGATGCGCAACCCGAGGAGGCGTTCCATCGCCCGCTGGGCATTGCTCCGGTGACTGGGGTTCTCGAGGTCGCCGGCGGTGAGCAGTACCTGGCCCGCGACGATGCCGAACCGGTCGAGGCTGTCCTGGTACCGGTAGATCAGCACGTTCTGCCCGACGGCGGCAGCCGCCTGCTGCGTCGCCAAGTCGCTCGGACGGGCGTCGAGGCGGAGGTAGGGCATCCCAGTCGCGATGGCGCCCGAGGACACGAGGATGACCTCGGTGCCTCGGGCGTGCGCCTCGGCCAGAGCCTCGACCAGCGCAGTGATCTGCCCGGCGTTGTCGCCACTGATCGAGGAGGACCCGACCTTCACGACGATGCGTCGCGCCGACGGGATGCCACTGCGCTGGTGGATGGTCACCGGTCGTCGTCCTCCGTCGTGACACCCTCGTCCTGCTGTGCGTCGGCCGGCACGGAGCCGACCTCGAAGCCCTCGTCGTCGTTCCAGAGACCGGCCGCACGTTCGCGGAGCAGCTCGGCACGGGCCTCGGCCTTGGCGTCCATGCGCTCGAAGTACTCGTCGCGACGCTGGTTGCGCGTCGGGCGGTGGCTCGCGTCGAGACGCGGGTCCGTCCCACGCGGCTGCGTCAGCAGTTCCGCAGTGCTCGTGAGTGTGGGCTCCCAGTCGAAGACCACACCGCCACCCGCGCCGATCATCACGGTCGCGCCGGCGACGGCACCGGCCTTGAAGAGCGCCTCTTCGACGCCGAGCTTCGCCAGGCGGTCCGCGAGGAACCCGACGGCCTCCTCGTTGTTGAAGTCCGTCTGCTGCACCCAGCGTTCCGGCTTCGCGCCGAGGATGCGGTAGAGGTTGCCGTAGGTGCCACCCTCGACCGTGACGGTGAACTTGGAGTCGTCGACCGGCTTCGGGCGCAGCACGATCCGAGGCTTGGCGGCCTCGAGGGCTGCGCGGGCGCGGCTCTCCTCGACGAGCTCGCTCAACGCGAACGAGAGCTGTCGGAGGCCTTCGCGCGAAACCGTCGAGATCTCGAAGACCTTGTAGCCGCGCGCCTCGAGGTCGGGACGCAGGAACTCGGCGAGCTCCCTCGCCTCCGGGACGTCGATCTTGTTGAGCGCGATGAGCTGCGGACGCTCGACCAGCGGCGTCTGCCCCTCCGGCACCGGGTAGGCGGCGAGCTCGGCCAGGATGATGTCGAGGTCGCTGATCGGGTCGCGTCCCGGTTCGAGCGTCGCGCAGTCCAGCACGTGCAGGAGCGCGGAGCAGCGCTCGACGTGACGCAGGAACTCGAGACCGAGGCCCTTGCCCTCACTGGCGCCCTCGATGAGCCCGGGGACGTCCGCCATGGTGTAGCGGACCTCGCCGGCCTCGACGACGCCGAGGTTCGGGTGCAGGGTGGTGAACGGGTAGTCCGCGATCTTGGGCTTCGCCGCGGACATCGCCGCGATGAGGCTGGACTTGCCGGCGGAGGGGTACCCGACGAGCGCGACGTCGGCGACGGTCTTCAGCTCGAGGAGGACGTCGCCTTCCCAGCCGGGCGTGCCGAGCAGCGCGAAGCCTGGTGCCTTGCGCTTGGTCGAGGAGAGCGCCGCGTTCCCGAGGCCGCCCTGGCCGCCGGGAGCGACGACGAACTCCATGCCGGGCTCGACGAAGTCGACGAGTTCGACGCCGTCGACGTCCTTGACGACCGTCCCGACAGGGACCGGCAGGATGAGCGTCTCGCCCTGGAACCCGTTGCGGTGGTCGCCCATGCCGAAGCCGCCGGTGTCGGAGCTCCGGTGCGGTGACCGGTGGTACCCGAGCAGCGTCGTGATCTGAGGATCGGACACGAGCACGATGTCACCACCGTGTCCGCCGTTGCCGCCGTCGGGGCCGGCCAGCGGCTTGAACTTCTCGCGCTTCACGGAGACGCAGCCGTTGCCGCCGCCGCCCGCTCGCAGGTGCAGTGTGACCCGGTCGACGAATGTGACCATGGACGCTCAGCCCCTCTCTGGATCATGGAACTCGGTTGTACGACAGCAGGGGGCGGGCCGAAGCCCGCCCCCTGCTGGAAAGACGTTGTTGCTACTCTGCAGCAGCGACGATGTTGACGACCTTGCGGCCGCCCTTGTTGCCGAACTGCACGGAGCCGGCCTCGAGGGCGAACAGCGTGTCGTCGCCGCCACGACCGACGTTGGCGCCGGGGTGGAAGTGCGTGCCGCGCTGACGGACGAGGATCTCGCCCGCGAGGACGACCTGGCCGCCGAAGCGCTTCACACCGAGACGCTGTGCGTTGGAGTCACGACCGTTGCGAGTGGAACTCGCACCCTTCTTGTGTGCCATCTCTTCTTCTCCTCGATGCCTTACTTGATGCCGGTGATCTTGACGCGCGTGAGCTCCTGACGGTGCCCCTGACGCTTCTTGTAACCGGTCTTGTTCTTGAACTTCTGGATGATGATCTTCGGACCGCGGAGGTTCTCGAGCACCTCGGCCGTCACCGTGATCTTCGCGAGCGACTTCGCGTCGGAGATGATCTTCTCACCGTCGACGTGGAGCACCGCGGGAAGCTCGATGTTGCCATCCTTGTCGGCCTTGACCCGGTCCATCGTGACGATGGTTCCGATCTCGACCTTCTCCTGCCGTCCTCCGGCGCGCACAACTGCGTAAACCACTACGTACCCGTTCTTTGGGGAGCGAAACGCTCCGACTGACTGTTGCTGGAAGTTACTGCTCGGAAAGGCTCGAACACGTGGGACACCTTGATGGCAGAAAACCGTTGGGCGTGGCATTGAAAACTCAATGCACACCAACGGTCGAGTTTACTTCATCGTGCAGTCCAGGTCAAACCAGTGGGCACAGAACCTCGTGACCGAGGCTGTTCCTCACGGCTCCCACACCGGACGCACTCGACCAGTGTACCCCGGGGGCTCCTGAACGCCGGCCGGGTGCCCGGCGCGTCCGACCACGGACGGGAATCGCGCGAGAGGCTCGATGGTTGGATGGAGGCATGACGGTGCTCATCGATCCCCCGCTGTGGCCGGCGCACGGCACGCTCTGGTCCCACGTGGTGAGCGACAGCTCCCTGGAGGAGTTGCACGCCTTCGCCGGACGCACCGGGCTCCCGCCGCGATCGTTCGACCTCGACCATTACGACGTCCCCGCCGAGCGCCATGCGTCGCTCGTGGCGGCCGGCGCTGTCGCGGTGACCGGCGGCGAACTCGTCCGTCGACTCATCGCCAGCGGCTTGCGCATCACCGCACGCGAACGGCGCGCCTCCCGAGGAGACGCGCCGTCCTGATGCGACCGGACTATTCGGCCTGACGCTGCGCGCCGTCCGAACCGACGGCCTGTCCGCCCGCGAGTGAAGCTGTCGACACCCGGCGGCTGCGGCCGCGACCCTGACCCGGCTGCTTCGGCTCGGGGAGCGCGTCGAGGACGGACTCGAGCAGGTGCTCGGGGTCCGCGACGGCCGCGCGACGCGGCTTGTCGGCGACGGGTGCGATCGGCAGGTCGAGCAAGGCCAGCGCCGGGGCCGCGGATTCGCTTGGCGCCTCGGTGGGGCGTTCCTCCGAAGAACCCCGGCGGGACCCGTCACCGCCGCGACGGCGCGGTTCGCGCTTCTCGCGCCGGCTCCGACGACCGTCGTGCGACCCGGACTGATCCTCCGGTGACGTCGTGGACTCGTCCGCGACCGACTCTTCGGAACCCTGCGCCTCGGTGTGCTGCGACTGCGTGTGCTGCGCCTCGGCCACGACGGCGTCGGCCACGGCCTCGGCGGCGGCGAGCTCCTCGTGGTGCAGCGTGCGCGCCGCGATCAGGGCGAGCGCGTTCTTCGCGTCGTCGGTGATCCCGTGCGTCTGTCCGGCCGGCTTCTGCTGGGCGCTCTGGCCGTTCGAGGACGGCTGCCCGCCCTGTGACCCACCCTTGCCGCGCCGGCGCTGCTGCTCCGGCTGCGGCGTCTGGCGGTGCTTCACGACGGGGTCGTGGTGCACGACGACGCCGCGTCCGGCGCAGACCTCGCAGGGCTCGCTGAACGTCTCGAGCAGGCCGAGACCGAGCTTCTTGCGCGTCATCTGCACGAGACCGAGCGAGGTGACCTCGGCGACCTGGTGCTTCGTGCGGTCGCGGCTGAGGCACTCCACGAGGCGGCGCAGCACGAGGTCGCGGTTCGACTCGAGCACCATGTCGATGAAGTCGACGACGATGATCCCGCCGATGTCGCGCAGCCGCAGCTGACGCACGACCTCCTCAGCGGCCTCGAGGTTGTTCTTGGTGACCGTCTCCTCGAGGTTGCCGCCGGAACCGACGAACTTCCCCGTGTTGACGTCGACGACCGTCATGGCCTCGGTGCGGTCGATCACGAGGGATCCGCCGGACGGCAGCCAGACCTTGCGGTCGAGCGCCTTCTCGATCTGCTCGGCGATGCGGTAGTCCACGAAGGAGTCGCCCGAGCCGTCGTACGGCTCGACCCGCTCGAGCAGGTCGGGGGCGACGCCGCGCAGGTAGCTCTGGATGTCCTGCAGCGCATCCGAGCCCTGGATGACGAGCTTGTGGAAGTCCTCGTTGAAGACGTCGCGGATGATCTTGATGAGCAGGTCGGGCTCGCTGTGCAGCAGTGCCGGCGACTGGACCGTCTCGATCTGACGGGAGATCTCCGACCACTGCGACTTCAGTCGCGTGACATCGAGCGTGAGCTGCTCCTCGGTCGCGCCCTCGGCGGCCGTGCGGACGATGACGCCGACGTTCTCCGGGAGGACCTCCTTGAGGATCTTCTTCAGGCGGGCGCGCTCCGTGTCGGGCAGCTTGCGCGAGATGCCGTTCATCGAGCCGTTCGGCACGTAGACGAGGTACCGACCGGGGAGCGAGACCTGACTCGTCAGGCGCGCACCCTTGTGCCCGACCGGGTCCTTCGTGACCTGGACGAGGACCTTGTCGCCACCCTTGAGCGCGAGCTCGATCCGGCGAGGCTGGTTGCCCGTCTCCACGGAGTCCCAGTCGACCTCGCCGGAGTAGAGCACCGCGTTGCGTCCGCGACCGATGTCGACGAACGCCGCCTCCATGCTGGGCAGGACGTTCTGCACGCGGCCGAGGTAGACGTTGCCGATGAGCGACGCCTCCTGGCTCCTGGCGACGTAGTGCTCCACGAGCACGCCGTCCTCCAGCACGCCGATCTGCGTCTTGCCGTTCTTGGAGCGGACGACCATGACACGGTCGACCGATTCGCGGCGGGCGAGGAACTCGGCCTCGGTGACGACCGGACGACGACGACCGGCGTCGCGTCCGTCACGGCGACGCTGCTTCTTGGCCTCGAGCCTCGTCGAGCCGCGCACCTTCTGCGGTTCGGTGATGAGTTCCGGCTCACGCGGCGTGCGGACCTTGACCACGTTGCGGGTGTCGGGGCGCGAGTCGCCACCCCGCTCGGCCTGCTCCGGTCCGTCCTCGCCGGCACGACGACGCGTGCGACGCCTCGACGAGCTGAGCTCCGCCTCGAGCGGTTCGTCATCGCGGTGGACGATCGGCGGCAGGTCGGGCGCCTGGAACAGCAGCATGGTGGTCGGTGGACGCACCGGTGCGGCAGGTGCCGACTGCTCGTCGGGCCCGGCCGCCTGGGCGTCCGTCTCGGTGCTGGCCGACTCGTCCGCCGTCTCAGGCGTCGTGAGGTGCTGGTCGGTCGGTTCGTGCTCGGTCCCCGGCGTGGCCGGATCCTCGGTGTGCTCTTTCACCATTCCTGGTGTACTCCCCTATGCCGGGTCGGTGGCCGCGCCACCCTCCGGTTCTTCGTCTCGTGCGTGCGGCCGCGGGTGCAGCCGTTCGCAAATCCTGTGTGATCGCTGGCTCTCGGAGCTCTCACGATCGTGCCGGCACGTGCCGGCGGGTCCTGGGCTCTCATTGCCCAACAAGCCTGTTGTGTCGTGCGGTCGAGCGCGGCTCGGGCACCACCCCACGATTATCGCACGAACAGGGCCGACGGTCCTGAGTACGGACCACCCGGGCATGTCCCGCCGCCGTTCAGGCGGGCGTGCGAGAATCAGGGCGTGTCAACTCCGGTCATCGACGCGCGCCCCAAGGGCCTCGCCATCTTCCTCATCGTCGCAGGTGTCATCGGGTGGATCGCGGCGTTCGCGCTCACCCTCGACAAGTTCCAGCTCCTGCAGGATCCGAACGCCCAGCTCGGCTGCAATCTGAGCATCCTCGTGCAGTGCGGGGTCAACCTGAACTCCTGGCAGGGTGCCATCCTCGGATTCCCGAACCCGATCATCGGTCTCGCCGCCTGGATCGCCCCGATCGCCGTCGGCGTCGCGGTCCTCGCCGGAGCGCAGTTCGCGCGGTGGTTCTGGATCGCCTTCAACATCGGGTTCCTCGGCGCCCTGGGATTCGTCATCTGGCTGATCTCGCAGAGCATCTTCGTCCTCGGCACGCTGTGCCCGTGGTGCATGGTCACCTGGTCGGTGACGATCCCCTCGTTCATCGCGGTGACCGCGTTCACCCTGCGGAACGGCATCATCCCGGCGTCCCCCGCCGTCCGCCGCGTCGCCGGGGTCGTGTCCTCCTGGATCGTGGTGGTGACGCTCGGGTGCTACCTCGTGGTGGCGGTCATCGCCCAGCTTCGCCTCGACGTCCTGTCCTACCTGTAGCCGGTGGCGGCCCGAACGGCCGCGGACGCGTACGACGAAGCCCGCCCCCGGAATCGGAGGCGGGCTTCGTCGTGCGGAGTCGGTGCGTCAGGCGAACCAGAGCGCGAGCTCACGGGAGGCGGACTCGGCGCTGTCCGAGCCGTGGACGAGGTTCTGCTGGACCTTGAGACCCCAGTCGCGGCCGAAGTCGCCGCGGATGGTTCCGGGCGCAGCGGTGGTCGGGTCGGTCGTGCCGGCGAGCGAGCGGAAGCCCTCGATGACGCGGTTGCCGGCGACGCGGATCGCGACGACGGGACCGCTCAGCATGAACTCGACGAGGGGCTCGTAGAACGGCTTGCCCTCGTGCTCGGCGTAGTGCGCGGCAAGGAGCTCGCGGTCCGGCTCGACCATGCGCAGGTCCACGAGCGAATAGCCCTTCGCCTCGATCCGACGGAGGATCTCGCCGGTCAGGTTGCGTGCGACGCCGTCAGGCTTCACGAGTACCAGGGTTTCTTCAACAGCCACGGTCAATCCTTCGCTTCTCGGTAGAGCGCCTGCTGACGCTCGATCTTGTCGCCTTGGACCATCGCATAGGTCCAGACGGCTGCGGCCATCCCGCCGACGAGGAACATCATCGGCACGAGCAGGCCGGTAGCCACGATAGCGGCTTGCACCGCCCAGCCCAGCCAATACCCCCAGCGGAATCGCAGGAGCGGGATCGTCGCGACGATGATCAGACACAGCACCGCTCCGCCGATCAACGCGACCGGGGCCGGGAGGGCCTTCAGCCCGAAGATGACGAGCGCGCCGAGGAACATGACGATCATCTCGAAGCCGAGGATGATCGATCCGAGGGTCTGCTTGATGCTCCGTGGAGCCCGACTCCGTGCCATGCCGCTCATGCGGTCGCCTTCCATTCCCGGTCGTCGGCGACCTCGATCGCCTCGCCCACGAGGGTGATCGAGCCGGTGATCACCACCAACCGGCGCGGCGCCTCCTCGGCCCAGCGCCGTGCGTCCTCAGCGGCCTCGTCGAGCGTGTCGGCGAAGGTCGACGCCGGCAGGTCGAGCGACGCGGCGAGGCGCGAGAGCTCCTCGGCGGGGATCGCCCGCTCCGACTCCGACTGGGTGAAGAAGAAGCCGGATGCGGCGGGCGCCAGGGTCGTCAGGATACCGGCGGCGTCCTTGTCCTGGAGGATGCCGACCACGAAGGCGATCTCGTCGACGTCGAAGTAGCTGCCGAGTGCGGCAACCAAGGACGCGGCACCGTGCGGGTTGTGCGCAGCGTCGACGAGCACGGTCGGCTCGGTGCCGATGAGCTGCAGACGCCCCGGGGAGGCGACCTCGGTGAGGCCCTCCGCGAGGACGTCCTCCGCGATCGGCTGGGTCGCTCCGCCGAGGAACGCCTCGACCGCGGCGATCGCGAGCGTCGCGTTCCGTCCCTGGTGGTCTCCGTAGAGCGGGAGGTACAGCTCCGGGTAGGTGCCGGCGCGCCCTCGGACGGTGATGAGCTGTCCGCCCACCGCCACGGCGTCCTGCACGAGGGCGAACTCCTCACCTTCGAACACGGCCGGATCGTCGACCGCCGCGGCGGCGTCGACGATCGCCTGACGCGCGTCGGGGTGCTGCGCGGCCGAGACCACCTGCGCCCCGGGCTTGATGATGCCGGCCTTGGTGCGCGCGATCTCGGCGATCGTCTTGCCGAGACGCTGCACGTGGTCGAGGTCGATGGGTGTGAAGACGGCGACCTCGGCATCGGCGGCGTTCGTCGAGTCCCAGGCACCGCCCATCCCCACCTCGACGACGGCGACGTCGACGGGGGCGTCGCCGAAGCAGGCGAATCCCAGGACGGTGAGCGCCTCGAAGAAGGTCAGCGCGGGCTCACCGGCCGCCGTGAGCTCGGCGTCGACCATCGCCAGATACGGCTTGATGTCGTCCCAGTTCCTGGCGACGGCCTCGTCCGAGATCCGCTCGCCGTCGATCCCGATGCGCTCGGTGAACCGGACGAGGTGCGGACTCGTGAAGAGACCGGTGCGGAGCCCGTGGGCGCGGAGGATGCTCTCGATCATGCGGGCCGTGCTCGTCTTGCCGTTCGTTCCGGCGATCTGGATGATCGCGAAGGACGACTCCGGGTTGCCGAGGAGCTCGAGCGCCCGCTTGGTGGCACCGAGACGCGGCTGCGGCTGTGCCTCCCCCAGCCGTTCCAGGAGCTCGCGGTACACGGCGTCGGCGGCATCGGCCGAGGACAGCTCGTCTCCGGGGATCAGGTCATCGGACATCGGCGGTCTCCTCTGCACGCGCGACGGTCACGGTGAAGGCTCCGGCGTTGCCGAACTTCCCGGCCGCGAACGACTGGGCGAAGCCCGACGCTCCAGCCTGGGCCTCGTCGTCGGACCAGGTCAGGGACGTCGCCAGGGTGTCGCCGGCGAGGTCGACCACGTCGAGAGCACTGCGCACCGCGCGTTCGTCGGCGTCGTCCTCGAATCGGAGCTGCAGCCGGATCCGGTCGCTCACCTGCAGGTCCGCCGCCTTCCGGGTGTCCTGCACAGCACGGATGACGTCGCGGGCGAGTCCCTCCGCTTCGAGCTCGGGCGTCAGCGTGGTCTCGAGCAGGGCGAAGCCACCCGAGGGCAGGAGCGCGAGCGCAACGCCACCGGCGGCGCCCGAGGACGCCTCCATGACGAGCTCGTACTCGCCGTCGACGAGCTCGATGCCGCCGGCCGTGACCGTGCCGTCGACCTCGGACCAGTCGCCGCTCCGAGCGCCCTTGATCGCCTGCTGCACCGTCTTGCCGAGGCGCGGGCCTGCCGCGCGGGCGTTGATCGAGAGGCGCGAGGTGACGCCGAACTCGGTGCCGCTGGTGTCGGTCAACTCGGCGAAGGAGACGGCCTTGAGGTTGAGCTCCTCGCGGAGGATCGCCTCGAACGGAGCGAGCGACGCGGGGTCGGGCGTGACCACGGTGAGCGATGCGAGCGGCAACCGGACACGGAGACCGGCCTGCTTGCGGAGGGCGAGGGTGACACCGGAGACCTCGCGGACCCGGTCCATCGCCTCGACGAGTGCCGCGTCCTCCGGGAACGCCTCGGGCTCCGGCCAGTCAGTGAGGTGCACGCTGCGCTCGCCCGTCAGGCCGGTCCAGATCTGCTCCGTGATGAGCGGCAGGAGTGGAGCAGCGACCCGGCAGTACGTCTCGAGGACGGTGTAGAGCGTGTCGAAGGCGTCGCGGTCGAAGGCGCCACCGTCGGTCGACCAGAAGCGGTCGCGGGAGCGACGCACGTACCAGTTGGTCAGGACGTCCGCGAAGTCCCGCAGCGAGGCCGCCGCGAGGGTCGCGTCGAACGCCTCGAGGTGGTCGGTCACCGTGACGACGAGCTCACGCGTCTTGGCGAGGATGTAGCGGTCGAGGACGTCGGTGGAGTCCGTGCGCCACTCGGCGTCGTAGCCACCAGGCACCGCCGTGTTCGCGTACAGCGAGAAGAAGTACCAGGTGTTCCACAACGGCAGCATCACCTGGCGGACGCCCTCACGGATGCCCTCCTCCGTCACGACGAGGTTGCCGCCGCGCAGCACCGAGCTCGACATGAGGAACCAGCGCATGGCGTCGGAGCCGTCGCGGTCGAAGACCTCGTTGACGTCCGGGTAGTTGCGCAGCGACTTCGACATCTTCTGGCCGTCGCTGCCGAGGACGATGCCGTGGCTCACGACGCTCGTGAACGCCGGCCGGTCGAACAGCGCGGTCGACAGCACGTGCAGGAGGTAGAACCACCCACGCGTCTGGCCGATGTACTCGACGATGAAGTCCGCGGGGCTGTGCGAGTCGAACCACTCGCGGTTCTCGAACGGGTAGTGCACCTGGGCGAACGGCATCGATCCGGAGTCGAACCAGACGTCGAGGACGTCGGTGATGCGGCGCATCGTCGACCGGCCGGTCGGGTCGTCGGGGTTCGGCCGCGTGAGCTCGTCGATGTACGGGCGGTGCAGATCGGTCGGGCGCACGCCGAAGTCGGCCTCGAGCTCGTCCAGCGAGCCGTACACGTCGATGCGCGGGTAGGCCGGGTCGTCGCTCTTCCACACGGGGATCGGCGAACCCCAGTACCGGTTGCGGCTGATCGACCAGTCGCGCGCACCTGCGAGCCACTTGCCGAACTGTCCGTCCTTCACGTTCTCCGGCACCCAGGTGATCTCCTGGTTGAGCTCCTCCATGCGGTCGCGGAACTCGGGCACGCGGACGAACCAGCTCGACACCGCCTTGTAGATGAGCGGCTGCTTGCAGCGCCAGCAGTGCGGGTAGGAGTGCTCGTAGCTCGCCTGACGCAGGAGGCGTCCCTGTGCCTTCAACAGCTGGGTGAGCGGCTTGTTGGCGTCGAAGACTTGGAGACCGGCGACGTCGGACACCTCGGGGAGGAACTTCCCGCCGTCGTCGACGGAGACGATCACCGGGATGCCGGCGGCCTCGCACACCTTCTGGTCCTCTTCACCGTAGGCGGGGGCCTGGTGCACGATGCCGGTGCCGTCCTCGGTCGACACGTAGTCGGCGACGAGGATGCGCCAGGCCTGCTCCATGCCCCACTCGGCGTCGGCGTAGTAGTCCCAGAGGCGGTCGTAGGAGACGCCTTCGAGCTCGCGCCCGACGATCGTCCGGGAGACGGCGGCCTGCGCCTCGGCCGCGGAGTCGTAGCCGAGGTCCTTCGCGTAGTTGCCGAGCAGCGCCGAGGCGATGAGGTACTCGCCGCCGAGGACCTCGGTGTCGGCGTGGGCGGAGCCCTCCTCGCGGAGCACCGTGGCGTCGGGGGTGCCGTTCGGACCGGCCGGGACGACCGCGTACTCGATGTCGGGCCCGACGGCGAGCGCGGCGTTCGTCGGCAGGGTCCAGGGCGTGGTCGTCCAGGCGAGCGCGCGGACGGCGGTCAGTCCGAGGCTCTCGGCCTTCGGACCGATCAGCGGGAAGGTGACCGTGACGGTCTGGTCCTGACGGGAACGGTAGACGTCGTCGTCCATCCGCAGCTCGTGGTTGGAGAGCGGCGTCTGGTCGCGCCAGCAGTAGGGCAGCACCCGGTAGCCCTCGTAGGCGAGGCCCTTGTCGTGGAGCTGCTTGAAGGCCCAGATGACCGACTCCATGTAGGTCACGTCGAGGGTCTTGTAGTCGTGCTCGAAGTCGACCCAGCGCGCCTGGCGCGTCACGTAGTCCTGCCATTCCTCCGTGTAGCGGAGGACGGAGTCGCGTGCGACCTGGTTGAAGGCGGCGAGCCCCATCTCGTCGATCTGTCGCTTGTCGGTGATGCCGAGCTGGCGCTCCGCCTCGAGCTCGGCGGGGAGGCCGTGGGTGTCCCAGCCGAACCGGCGGTGCACCTGCTTGCCGCGCATCGTCTGGAACCGGGGGAAGAGGTCCTTGGCGTAGCCCGTGAGGAGGTGACCGTAGTGCGGGAGGCCGTTCGCGAAGGGCGGGCCGTCGTAGAACACCCATTCCGGAGCGCCCTCGCGCTGGTCGATGGAGGCCTGGAAGGTACCGTCGGCGGCCCAACGGGCGAGCACCCCCTCCTCGATCGAGGGGAAGCTGGGCGACGGCGTCACGCCGAACGCCGCGCCGTTCGATCCCGACTCGGCTGGGGTCGGTTCCTGGGACTTCGGGTAGCTCATCGTTCTCCTGGCAGGTCTCGTGGGTCCTGCGAGGACGCCGGCGTTGCCGACGCGGTACCACCCCGCTTGCCGCTCCACTGGAACGGCCGCTCTGCATCGGCTGTGACGGGCCTGACCCGCTCGGTTCTACTGGGCTCCCGCTGAGCGGTCGCTGTTCTGCCGAGGACTCCCCGGTGATGGCCGGATCGATGTCGATGGTCCCATCGTACAGCCTGCGGAGCGACTCCGAGGAGGGTCGGCTACGAGGAGCTCGGCCCGTCGATCCGGGCGAGGGCGCGGCCGTACCCGTCCACCACCGGAGCGATCGCGCGGCGGAGGTAGTCGCCGAGCTCGCCCCGGCCGACACCTGCGGCCGCCCATGCCCCGGCGCCGGCGACGATCGCGCCGGCGAGCGCCGCTGCGGCGGACCGGATGGTCAGCTCGTCGGCGCGGACGGCGAGGCGCGCGAGCGAGACCCGGAGCACGGCTTGGAGACGCAGCAGACGTTCGAGGCCGGACGCTTGCAGCTCCCACGCGGTGTCCATCAGTTCGATCTGCGTGAGCGCCCAGGGCACGGCGCCGTTCGAGCGCTCCTCGGCGATGCCCAGGAGCGCGGCTTGCAGTGACGGCATGGCGTCGGCGACATCCGTCGCAGGGGCGTCCCCGGCTGCGGCGAGCGCCCGTTCGAGTCCGGCGAGCGCGGCGTCGACGTCGACCCAGAGGACGTCGCTCTTGGAGCCGAAGTAGTTGAAGAAGGTGTTGCGGCTGACGCCGGCGCGGCTCGCGATCTGGTCGACGGTGGTGCCGGGGTATCCCTGTTCGAGGAAGAGTTCGGCGGCCGCCTCCTCGAGGACGCGTCGGGAGGATCGTCGGGGTCTGCCGACGGCGTTCCGTGCCGGTGGTCGTGCCATGTGGGCTCCTTCCGCCGCCTGTGAGCCTAGCCGTCGTGTGAGGGGTCGGGGCGTGGTGCCGAGGCTCTATGCTGGTTCCGAGACGGCGTCCAATAATTCGTCCGACGCCGCCACCGGGCCCTCAGCACCCGGTCGATCGCCTTCTGGAGTCCCTGTGCCCGCATCCCCCTCCCCTGCCCGTCGATGCCCTGCGTCCTCGCGTCGTCCGTTGCGCGTCGCCGCGGCGCTCGTTCCGCTCGCGGTCCTGCTCGCAGCGTGTGCACCGGGGACGCCGGCCGCGTCGAGCACGCCGAAGGCCGGTGGGACCCTCGTCTACGCCAGCGGGGACGCCGAGCCCACGTGTCTCGATCCGCACGTCGGCGGCAACTACCCGCAGGCCCTGTTGAGTGCACAGTTCCTCGAGCCGCTCGTCTCCCGAGACGCGAAGGGTGAGATCATCCCGTGGCTCGCCGAGTCCTGGACGACGTCGGAGGACGGTCTGACCTGGGAGTTCACGCTCCGGTCGGACGTGACGTTCACCGACGGCACCCCGTTCGACGCGGCGGCGGTCAAGGCGAACATCGAGCACCTGCAGGACCCGGCGACGAAGTCGTCCACGGGCTACCTCGCGGTGGGCAAGGTCGCGTCGGTCGAGGCGGTCGACGCCACGACGGCCAGGTTCATCCTCTCCGCTCCCGACAGCGCGCTCCTGGAGTCGTTGTCGCAGCCGTGGACGGCGATGGAGTCTCCGACGGGGATCGCCCGCGGTGAAGCCGCGAACTGCGATGCGCCGGTCGGTACCGGACCGTTCGTCGTGGACGAGTGGGTGAAGCAGGACCACGTCTCGCTCGTCCGGAACGACGCCTACGACTCGGCACCGGGCGACGCCGCGAACGACGGGCCGGCGTACCTCGACGGCATCACGTGGCGCTTCATCCCCGACTCCGCGTCGCGCTTCGCGGCACTCCAGAGCGGCGACGTCGACATCATCGACAACGCGCAGCCCGACACGATCGCGCAGGCGAAGGACTCGAAGACGATCGTCGACCTGGACGCACCCCGCCCCGGTGCCTCGAACCGCATCGAGCTGAACGCGGGACAGGCGCCGTTCGACGACCAGCGCGTGCGTGAGGCCTTCGTGCGGTCGACGGACGTGAACGCCGGCATCGAGTCCCTGTTCTTCGGCACGGCGAAGCGTTCCTACTCACCACTGTCGAGTGCGGAGGCCACCGCCTACTCCGACGAGAGCCTGTTCGGCTACGACCTCGATGCGGCGAACAAGCTCCTGGACGAGGCAGGCTGGACCGAGAAGGACGAGGACGGCGTGCGGACGAAGGACGGCGTCCGGCTGACCGTACGGTTCCCCGTCAGCACGAACCAGTCGATCCCGGCCGAGCAGTCGCTCTTCGAGCAGATCCAGGCCGGAGCCGGCGACGCCGGCTTCGACGTGCAGCTCGAGCTGCTCGACCTCTCGAGCTGGTACGAGGCGCTCGGATCCAACGCCTACGAGGCCGTCAGCGCTCCGTACACGAAGGTGGGACCGGACGTCCTCCGGGTGCTCTACGACTCCTCGGGCATCGTTCCGGCGCCGAGCGGCTACTTCGCGAACCACGCCCAGCTGGACGACCCCGCGCTCGACGAGATCCTGAAGCAGGCGAGCGACACCCTCGATCCCGAGGAACGGGCGTTCCTCTACGAGCAGGCGCAGCAGATCATCCTCGACGGCTACTACATCCTGCCGCTCTACGACCAGCAGAACCACTTCCTGCTGAGCACCTCGCTGCAGGGCGTCCGCGCGCTGCCGACGGTGTCGACGCCGGTCTTCGGGGACGCCTGGCTCGTGGAGTGAGCTCCGTCGGCCGCTCTGGACGCGACCTCCGCCGCCTGGCCGGGCGGATCGGGGCACGTCTGGCCGGTGCGGTGTTCGTGCTCTGGGCGGTCGCGACGGTCACCTTCTTCGCCGTCCGGCTGATCCCCGGCGACCCGGCGCAGGCCTATCTCGGCGGCCCCGGCTCCCAGGCGTCGGCTGAAGCGCTCGAGCGGGTGCGCGAGCAGTACGGCCTGGACCAGCCGCTCCTCGTGCAGTACCTCGCGCAACTAGTCCGACTGGTCCAGGGGGATCTCGGCGAGTCGGCGTCCCTCCGCACGCCGGTGGCCCAGGTGCTCGCCGAACAGCTCGGCGGGACGCTGGTACTGGCGACGGCGTCGCTCGCCATCGCCTGGCTCCTGGCGCTCGGCCTCGCGGTCTGGTCGACCCGCGGTGGGCGGGTGTCCGCGGCCCTCGGATCGGCCGTCGAGCTCGTGGCGGCATCGCTCCCGCAGTTCTGGCTCGCGACCGTCCTCATCACGCTCTTCAGCACCTGGCTCGGATGGCTCCCACCGGTGAGCACGGGTGATGCGGTCGGACTCATCCTCCCGGTGCTGACCCTGGCCATCCCGGTCGCCGGGTTCCTGGCCCAGGTGATGCGGGAACCGTTGCTCGACGCTGGGAGCGCGCCGTTCGCCGTCTCAGCGGCCGCCCGCGGTGAATCGACGACCGGCCTGCTGCTCAGACACGGCCTACGTCATGCCGCCGTCCCTGCAGTGAACCTGTCGGGATGGGCCTTCGGGTACCTCATCAGCGGCGCGGTGGTGGTGGAGACCATCTTCGCCCGGCCTGGCCTCGGGCGGACGCTGCTCCAGGCGGTGACCGTCCGCGATGTCCCGGTGGTCACCGGCGTGGTGCTGAGCTCGGCGGTGGCGTACGTCGTCGTCATGTTCCTCGCGGACCTCGCGGCGGAGCTGCTCGACCCACGCGACCGGATCCGGCGGTCCGGTTCATGAGCGGGCTCGCGATCACGCCGGCGTCCGGAAGCGCCGACGCCCGGGTCCGCCGCGGATGGCGCCGGTCGTCGGGATTCGGCGCACCCGAGATCGTCGCTGCTGTAGTGGTGCTGTTCCTGCTCGGCTGTGCGCTCGCCCCCCAGCTGTTCGCGACAGCGTCACCGACGGCGGTCGACCCGCGGGCCGCGTTCTCGCCGCCCTCCCTCACGCACTGGTTCGGCACGGACGAGTCCGGCCGTGACGTCTGGAGCCGGGTCGTGCACGGTGCGGGGACCTCGCTCCTCATCGGCGTCGCCGCGACGGCCATCGGACTGATCCTCGGAGCAGTCCTCGCGACGATCGCCGCAGTCGGCGGGCGGATCGCGGACTTCGCCGTGGGCCGCGTCCTCGAGGTGCTCTTCGCGTTCCCCGGCCTGTTGCTCGCGCTCCTCGTGATCGTCATCGCGGGGCCCGGTCCCGTCACGGCGACGATCGCGGTCGGCCTGTCGACGGCGCCGGGCTATGCGCGCCTCATCCGCGGTCAGCTGCTCCAGGTCCGCTCCTCCGACTTCGTCGAGGCCGCGCGAGTGCTCGGGCATGGGCCGGCCCGGATCCTGTTCCGACACATCCTCCCGAACGCCGTCGCCCCGCTGTTCGTCCTCGCGACCCTCGGCATCGGACAGGCGGTCGTCTGGGCGTCCGCCCTGAGCTACCTCGGGCTCGGGGCGCAACCACCCGCGCCGGAGTGGGGTGCCATGCTCGCCGCAGCACGCACCTATCTCGCGACGGCGTGGTGGCTCACGGCGTTCCCGGGTCTGATGATCGTCGCGACCGCCCTGTCCACCACGGTCCTCGGCCGGGGTCTCCAGCGCCGATCTCGGGAGGATGGCCGATGAGCGACACCAGTCCACTGCTCCAGGTGGAAGCACTGACGGTCGGATTCGGCAGCGGGGACGCCGTCGTCTCCGGCGTCTCCTTCCAGGTCGAGCGCGGCACCTGCGTCGCGATCGTCGGCGAGTCGGGCTCCGGCAAGAGCGTGACCGCCAGAACGCTCCTGGGCCTCGCCGGCGCATCGGCGCGGGTGACGGCCGCTCGACTCGACTTCGACGGCATCGACCTCCGCGGACTCGGAGCATCGGCCTGGCGACGCCTGCGCGGGCGTCGCATCGGACTCGTCCTCCAGGACGCCCTCGTGTCACTCGACCCCCTGCGACCGATCGGGCACGAGATCGACGACGCACTCCGACTCGGCACCGACCTCGACCGGACCGCCCGCACCCGGCGGGTGCTCGAACTCCTCGAATCCGTCGGCATGCCCGACCCGGCTTCCCGCATCGGCCAACGTTCCGGTGAACTCTCCGGCGGGCTCCGTCAGCGCGCGCTCATCGCGTCGGCGATCGCACTGGACCCCGACCTCCTCATCGCCGACGAACCGACGACCGCGCTCGACGTCACCGTCCAAGCACGTGTCATCGGCCTCCTCGACGACGTCAAGCGGCGCGGGGCGGGCCTCCTCCTGATCAGCCACGACCTCGCCGTCGTCTCGTCGATCGCCGACCACCTCGTCGTGATGCAGCACGGTGTCGTCGTCGAGCAAGGGCCGGCCGAACAGCTGCTGACCAGGCCGACACACCCGTACACGCGAGCCCTCATCGCCGCGGTCCCCACCGACCGCGCTCGAGGGACCCGCCTCAGCGCAGACCAGCCGGTCGACGCGGCCCCGGTGGCCGAACAGCCGGCGACGGGCACCCGTCCGACGACGCAGACCGGATCGGACGCACCCGCGCTCGAGTTCCGATCCGTCACCCGGAGCTTCGAGCGTGGCCGCGGCGCATCGGCGATCCTGGCGGTCGACGACGTCTCGCTCCGCCTGGAACCGGGGACGACCCTGGGCGTGGTCGGCGAGTCCGGTTCGGGCAAGACCACGCTCGCCCGCATCGCACTCGGCCTCACCGCGCCGCAGTCGGGAACCGTGCTCCTCGAGGGCGAACCGTGGTCGGAGCTCCCCGAGCGAGCGCGTCGTCCACGACGGAACCGTCTGGGCTGGGTCTCGCAGGATCCGCTGAGTTCCTTCGATCCACGCTGGCGCGTCGACGCCATCCTCGCCGACGCCGTTCGTGGACGCGAAAGCGCACCTCGCGACATCACCCGTCTCCTCGCGGACGTCGGCCTCGATCCCTCGTTGGCTCGCGCGCGCCCGCGGACGCTCTCCGGCGGGCAGCGGCAACGCGTGGCGATCGCGCGGGCACTCGCGAGTCGACCGTCGACGCTCATCCTCGACGAACCCGTCTCCGCGCTCGACGTCACCGTCCAGGCCAGGATCCTGGACCTCCTCGACGAGCTGCAGCGACGCCACGGCCTGAGCTACCTGCTGATCTCCCACGACCTCGGCGTCATCCGGCACATGAGCGACCGGGTCGCCGTGATGCAGGACGGGCGGGTGGTCGAGCATGGCGACGCCGAGCAGGTCTTCACCGCGCCGGCCCACCCCTACACCGCCCGACTCGCAGCCGACGCTCCGCGCCTCATCGCGCCCGGTGCGGCATCAGGGCGCGACGGCGCCTGACGTCGGCGTCGGGATGCGGTCGAGCACCGCCTGGACGACGGGCGCGAGGGTCTCGGCGTACACCCAGCTCAGGTGGTGATGGTCGCGGTACGCGAGGACACCGCCGATCACCGGCGAGCACCGATCGGACGTGCACAGGGCGTCCGAGAGGTCGACGGGTCGGACCCGTGGGTCGGTGCTCGCGAGGGCGGCGTCGTACTGCGGATCCTCCGTGAGCGCGTCGCTCCGGTCCCGGGCGCACCCGTCCTCCGGATCAGCGTCGTCGCGGACGCACTCCAGCACGTCGTCCGACATCGTCGGGGTGTCGCGCAGGACGACGATCTGCTCGATCGTCGCTGGCACGAGCGCCCAGCGCTCCGCATAGGCTTCCGCAGCCACCTCCCGCCAGTCGCGGTCCCCCTCGGCGACGACCGGGTTCCGGGCGCGCGCCGAGAGGACGAGCGTGTCGATCTCCGGTTCGTCCTGCAGCAGCTCAAGGGCGTCGCGGTTCCAGCTCAGGCACCCGGCGCGCATCTCGGCGAGCACCGCCGCGCTCGTACCGGGCTCCGTGCGCTCGGCGTCGCTGAACGGGCAGGAGCTCTTCGCCGCGACGAGGAGCCGCCACCCGTTCGTCTCGGCAGCCGTCGCGAACGCCGGCAACCACTGCTCGGCGTGGGAGTCCCCGATGAGCGCAACCGTCCTCGTCGCCTGCTCCGCGCCGGCGCCGTAGGCGCAGACCTCGAACGCGGCAGCTCGGATGTCGGTGATGCAGCGGTCCGGCGGCAGGTCGGCGAGCGACGCATCAGGAATGACGACCCCGCGGGCCTCGTCCCCGGGAGACGCCGAGGAACCGTCGCGCGAGGTCTCGCCACCGGAGCCCTCCGTGCCGTCCGATGACGCCCCGTCGTCGCGCGGACACGCTGCAGCATCGACGAGCTCCGCGGCGCCGAGGCAGTTCGACGGAGTCGCGACCAGGGTCTCGATGCGCTGCTGTTCGGCGGCGATGCGCGCCTCGGCACCGGGGAGCACCCCGATCGAGGCGATCAACAGGACGCTCATCGCGAGGGCGGTCGCGCCGATGACCCGTCGTGGCCGCCAACCGGCCATCCGCCCGAACCGGATCGGGCGCTCCACGAACCGCGTCGTCACCTCCGCGAGGACGCCCGTGATGACAAGGAGGACGAGCTGCTCGGGGACGGTCGCCGACCGAGCGAGCACGATCCCGCCGAACACGATGAGGGGCCAGTGCCACAGGTAGACGGCGTAGGAGCGGTCGCCGAGCCACTGGATCGGCGCCCGGACGAGCAGCGCGGTCGGCGACCACCGGACGTCCGGGGCCCAGGCCGCCATCACGGCGATCGTCCCGCCCACCGGCAGCGCCGCGGTCAACGCCGGGAAGGGCGTCTCCCCCGAATACCAGACGGCAGCCGCCCCGATCGCGGCGAACCCGAGCCAGGCGACGACCGTGCGCCCACCCGCCCGCAACGCCCACCCGCGCCGGGCTCCCTCGGCCACCAGGATCGCCGTCAGTCCCCCGGCGGCGAACTCCCAGGCCCTCGTCGTCGTGGCGAAGTAGGCCGGAGACGGGTCCTGCGCGGTGAAGACGACCGACCAGGCCGCCGACGCAATGCAGACGAGTCCGATCGCGATCGCGACGCCCCGACGCCGCACC
Organism: Plantibacter sp. 2H11-2; assembly: GCF_050031945.1. NCBI lineage: Bacteria > Bacillati > Actinomycetota > Actinomycetes > Micrococcales > Microbacteriaceae > Plantibacter > Plantibacter sp. 2H11-2. The sequence goes on from NZ_JBNBBL010000001.1 coordinate 214,362, forward strand.
GTCGTCTCAGCCGAGCGTCGGGCGAACCGCACGGCGAGCCAGCCGGCGACGAGGACCAGGATCGGCCAGACGAGGTAGAACTGCTCCTCGACCGACAGCGACCAGAAGTGCTGCACGGGCGACGGAGCGTCCTCCGCCGCGAGGTAGTCGATCGCGGATCCGGCGAGCGCCCAGTTCTCGATGTACAGGCCCGACCACGCGATCTCGTGCAGGAACCGGGGCAGGTCCCCGAGTGGCGCGAGGTACCAGCTCGCGACGAGGGTCGCGGTGAGGACGGTGAGCGCGGCGGGGAGCAGACGTCGTGCGCGCCGGGCCCAGAACCGCCCGAGTCGGACCGAACCGGATCGCTCGACCTCGGCGAGGAGGTGCGCCGTGATGAGGAACCCGGAGATCGCGAAGAACACGTCGACGCCAACGAACCCGCCCGGCACGAGCCCCGGCCAGAGATGGAACACCACGACGAGCGAGACCGCCACGGCGCGAAGGCCTTGGAGGTCGGCTCTCACGGGGCCGGAGGCGGCTCTGGTCGACACGGTCCGATGCTATCGGCGGAGGATGACGGTCTGCGGTCCGGCGTCCTCCCGGTCCCCTGCGATAGCATGGGATGTTCCCACACACTCAGGCACGCAGACACGGTGCCGCACATATCAGCAGGAGATCGCCTCATGACCGCTGCCAGCATCCCGGACAAGCCGGCCCTCGAAGGTCTCGAGCAGAAGTGGGGCTCCTCCTGGGAGTCCGCGGGGACCTACCGGTTCGAGCGCGACGGCGCCACGCGTGAGTGCATCTACTCGATCGACACCCCGCCGCCGACCGCATCCGGCTCCCTCCACATCGGTCACGTCTTCAGCTACACGCACACCGACGTCATCGCCCGATACCAGCGGATGACCGGCAAGCGCGTCTTCTACCCCATGGGCTGGGACGACAATGGCCTGCCGACCGAACGCCGCGTCCAGAACTACTACGGCGTCCGATGCGACCCGACGCTCCCCTACGACGCCGACTTCACCCCGCCGTTCGAGGGTGGCGACAACAAGAGCACCAAGGCCGCCGACCAGATCCCGATCTCGCGTCGCAACTTCATCGAGCTGTGCGAGCGCCTCACCGTCGAGGACGAGCAGCAGTTCGAGGCCGTCTGGCGCGCACTCGGCCTCTCCGTGGACTGGACGCAGAGCTACCGCACCATCGGCGACGAGTCGATCACGGCGAGCCAGCTCGCGTTCCTGCGCAACCTGGACCGCGGCGAGGCCTACCAGGCCATGGCGCCGACCCTCTGGGACATCACCTTCCGCACGGCGGTCGCCCAGGCGGAGCTCGAGGACAAGGAGCAGCCGGGTACCTACCGCCGACTCTCCTTCCACCGCCCAGACGGCGGCACCATCGAGATCGAGACCACACGACCGGAGCTCCTCCCCGCCTGCGTCGCCCTCGTCGCCCACCCCGACGACGAGCGCTTCAAGCCGCTGTTCGGCACGACCGTGACCACGCCCGTGTTCGGCGTCGAGGTGCCCGTGCTCGCCCACCACCTCGCCCAGCCCGACAAGGGTGCCGGCATCGCGATGGTGTGCACCTTCGGCGACATCACCGACATCGTGTGGTGGCGCGAACTCGACCTCCCCAACCGCGCGATCCTCGGCTTCGACGGCCGCGTCATCTCGGAGGCCCCTGAGGCGATCACCTCCGAAGCCGGTCTCGAGGCATACGCGCAGCTCGCCGGGAAGACCGTCTTCAGCGCCAAGCAGACCGTCGTCGACCTCCTCGCAGCCTCGGGCGACCTGATCGGCGAGCCGAAGCAGATCACCCACCCGGTGAAGTTCTTCGAGAAGGGCGACAAGCCGCTCGAGATCGTCTCGACCCGCCAGTGGTACATCCGCAACGGCGCCCGCGACGAGCAGCTCCGCAGCCGCCTCCTCGAACTCGGCTCGGAGCTCGAGTGGCACCCCGACTTCATGCGCGTGCGCTACGAGAACTGGGTCGGTGGCCTATCCGGCGACTGGCTGATCTCCCGCCAGCGCTTCTTCGGTGTGCCGATCCCCCTCTGGTACCCGCTCGACGCCGACGGCAACCCGGTCTACGACCAGCCGATCGCGCCAGACCACGCCACCCTGCCCGTCGACCCGTCCAGCGATGCCGCACCCGGTTACGACGAGTCGCAGCGCGGCGTGCCCGGCGGGTTCATGGGCGAGGTCGACGTCATGGACACCTGGGCCACGTCGAGCCTCACCCCGCAGCTCGCCGGCGGCTGGGAGCGCGACCCCGAGCTCTGGGACCTCGTTTTCCCGTACTCGCTGCGCCCGCAGGGTCAGGACATCATCCGCACCTGGCTGTTCTCCACCATGCTCCGCAGCGTCCTCGAGTACGACCAGAAGCCATGGGAGCACGCCTCCGTGTCCGGCTTCATCGTCGACCCCGACCGCAAGAAGATGTCGAAGTCGAAGGGCAACGTCGTCACGCCGGCGGCCATGCTCGAGCAGCACGGTTCGGACGCCGTCCGCTACTGGGCGGCCTCGAGCCGTCTCGGCACCGACGCCGCCTTCGACCCGCAGAACCCGACGCAGATCAAGATCGGCCGGCGCCTGGCGATCAAGGTGCTCAACGCCTCGAAGTTCATCCTCGGGTTCACCGGTCGTGAAGACGCCCCGGTGACGGAGGCCGTCGACCTCGCCATGCTGAGCGTGCTCCGCAAGACCGTCGCCGACGCCAGCAGTGCGCTGGCCGGTTACGACCACGCGCGCGCCCTCGAGCTCACCGAGGCGTTCTTCTGGACGTTCTGCGACGACTACCTCGAGCTCGTCAAGGAGCGGGCCTACGGCGAAGAGAGCCCTGAGCAGGCTTCGGCGGTGGCCGCGCTGCGGATCGCGCTCTCCACCCTGCTCCGCCTGTTCGCCCCGTTCATCCCGTTCGCGGCCGAGGAAGCCTGGTCCTGGACGCACGACGGCTCCGTGCACCGTGCCAGCTGGCCGACCGACGAGGAGTTCGCAGGACTCGCGGCGGGCGAACCGCAGGTGCTGCAGCTCGCGAGCGAGGCGCTCACAGGCATCCGGCGCGCGAAGACCGACGCCAAGGCTTCCCAGAAGACCCCGGTGGACTCCGCGGTCATCGCCGGACCCGCCGCATCGATCGAGCTGCTCGAGCTCGTCGCAGACGACCTCCGCGCCGTCGGACGCATCGAGTCCCTCGAGTTCCGCACCGCCGACGTCCTGTCGGTCGGCGACATCGTCTTCACGCCGGCGGCCGACGCCGAGGAGGCACGCGCATGAGCGTCACCATCCGTCCCGCCGTCGAGAGCGACCTGTTCGCCTGGCACGCGCTGTACTCCGGCTACGGGGAGTTCTACGGCAACCACCTGACCGACGAGAAGGCCGTGCTCGTGTGGGGCTGGCTCAGCGACCCGACCCATCCGTTGACCGCGCTCGTCGCTGAGGACGCACAGGGCGCCCTCGTCGGGCTCGCCCACTATCGCGTGTTCCCCCGTGCCCTCGCCGGTGGGACCGGGCTCTACCTCGACGACCTCTTCGTCGCCGAGGACGCCCGCACCGGCGGGGTCGGGACCGCGCTGATCGAGCACGTCCGCGACCTCGCGAAGGCGGACGGTCACAGCGTCGTCCGGTGGATCACCGCCGCCGACAACGAGCGCGCCCAGGCCGTGTACGACAAGCTGGCGACCCGCACGAGCTGGGTCACCTACGACCTGGAGCCGTGATGCAACTCGGAACCCGCTGGGCCGTCGGCGCCAAGCCACCGGAGAACGTGCCGACGCCGGTGCGGACGGCCATCGCCGCTGAGGAGCAGGAGTTGCTCGCGCAGGGCGTCGACACGTCCTCGTGGCGCTGGACCCTCACCTGGCTCGAACGCCGGCCCGTGGTCGAGCTCGACGACGGTACGACCATCCGTCAGCACGCGGACGGATCCGTCAGCCTCACCCGGCCGGACGACGACCACGACGACGACGAGGACTGAGCCTCCTCCCCCGGCACGCTGGATAGGGTGAGGTATGGAATCACACACGAATCCGTTCCTCCAGCCGAGCACACTCCCCTATCAGCTGCCGCCGTTCGGCGAGATCCGCGAGGAGCACTTCCGCCCCGCCTTCACCGCCGGGTTCGCGCAGCAACTCGACGAGATCGCGGCGATCACCGCGCAGGACGACGCGCCGACCTTCGAGAACACGCTGATCCCACTCGAACGGAGCGGCGCGATCCTCCGGCGGGTCGCAGCGGTCTTCTTCAATCAGAGTTCGGCGGACAGCTCCGCGTTCACCAATGAACTCGAGGAGGAGCTCGCTCCGCAGCTGGCCGCCCACGAGGACGCGATCAGGCTCGACCCCGCGCTGTACGCGCGGATCGCGGCGGTCCACGCGAATCTCGACGACCTCCAGCTGACCGCCGAGGCGGTCTACCTGGTCCGACGCGTGTACAGCGAACACACGCTCGCGGGCGCAGGTCTCGACGCCGAGGAGAAGCAGCGGCTCTCCGACCTCAATCTCCGCCTCTCGACACTGACCACCCGGTTCGAGAAGCAGCTCCTGGCCGACACCAACGAGCTCGCCGTCCACCTCACCGATGCCGCGGAGCTTGACGGCCTGAGTGCGGGCGAGATCTCCGCCGCGGCCCAGGCGGCCGCCGAGCGAGGCCTCGACGGCTGGCTCGTCACCCTCGTCCTCCCGACCGGCCATCCGGCGCTGTCGTCGTTGACGCACCGTGGCGTCCGCGAGCGGATCATGACGGCCTCCCGTGCTCGCGGCACACACGGCGGACCGAACGACAACCGCGCCCTCGTCCTCGAGATCACCCGCCTCCGCGCTGAGCGTGCCGCACTTCTGGGATTCCCGTCGCACGCCGCAGTGGTCACCGCGGACCAGACCGCGGGGACCCCGGAGGCCGTCGCAGCGCTCCTCTCCCGTCTGGCGATCCCCGCCGCGCGCAATGCGGATCGGGAACAGCGCGAGCTCGAGCGGGTCACCGGCCTCGAGACCGTCGAGGCCTGGGACTGGCCGTTCGCGACCGAACAGGTCAGGATCGACCGGTTCGATGTCGACACCAGCGTGATGCGCCCCTACTTCGAAGCGGAGCGGGTCCTCTTCGACGGCGTGTTCGCCGCAGCGACCAAGCTCTACGGCATCACCTTCGCCGAACGGACCGATCTCCGGGGCTACCACCCCGACGTCCGTGTCTTCGAGGTCTGGAACGAGGACGGCTCCGGCCTCGGCCTGTACCTCCTGGACCTGTACACCCGCGACAGCAAGCGCGGCGGCGCCTGGATGAACGCGCTCATCTCCCAGAACCGCCTGCTCGACCAGCCCACCGTCGTGGTCAACAACCTGAACGTCCCGAAGCCGGCCGAGGGCGAGCCGACCCTGCTGAGTCTCGACGAGGTCACGACCTTCTTCCATGAGTTCGGCCACGCGCTGCACGGTCTCTTCGCGGAGGTCGAGTACCCGCGGTTCTCCGGTACGAACGTCTTCCGGGACTTCGTCGAGTTCCCGAGCCAGGTGAACGAGATGTGGATGCTGTGGCCCGAGGTGCTCGCCGGCTACGCCAGGCACGTCGAGACCGGTGAGCCGATGCCGCAGGAACTGGTGGCGAAGCTCCAGGCGTCCGAGGGCTTCAACGAGGGCTTCTCGACGAGCGAGTACCTCGCTGCGGCGATGCTCGACCAGGCATGGCACAGCATCGGTGCAGATGACCGGGTCGACGACGTCGAGGCGTTCGAGGCGGCGGCACTCCGGTCCGCCGGTCTCGACAATCCGGCCGTCCCACCCCGGTACGCGAGCACCTACTTCGCCCACACCTTCTCGGGCGGATACGACGCCGGCTACTACTCCTACATCTGGAGCGAGGTGCTCGACGCGGACACCGTCGACTGGTTCACGGAGAACGGCGGACTGACGAGGGAGAACGGCGACCGATTCCGCACCAAGCTCCTCGGGGTCGGCGGTTCGAAGGATCCTCTGGAGGCCTACCGCGACTTCCGTGGGCGCGACGCGGTCATCGAGCCGCTCCTCCGACGCCGCGGGCTCGAGGACTGAACGACGAAGCCCGCCGCAGCCCCTCCGGAGGATCCGGGGTGCTGCGGCGGGCTGATGACCGCCGGGCGTCGTCTAGGCCGACTTCTCCTGGCGGCGAGCCGCACGCGGGACGATCGTCGGGGCCGCGTTCTCGACGACGGACTCCCGGGTGATGACGACGCGAGCGACCTCGTCGGTGGAGGGCACCTCGAACATGATCGGCCCGAGCACCTCTTCCATGATGGCTCGGAGCCCTCGGGCACCGGTCTTGCGGAGGACGGCCAGGTCGGCGATCGCTTCCAGTGCCGCCTGGTCGAACTCCAGCTCGACGCCGTCGATCTCGAACATGCGCTGGTACTGACGCACGAGCGCGTTCTTCGGGACCGTGAGGATCTCCATGAGCGCGTGCTGGTCGAGCGGCGTGACCGTCGTGACGACCGGCAGCCGGCCGATGAACTCAGGGATGAGGCCGAACTTGTGGAGGTCTTCCGGCAGGACCTCACCGAAGAGGTTCACGTCGTCGCCCTTGCTGTGCAGGGGGGCTCCGAAGCCGATGCCCTTCTTGCCCGCGCGGGAGGAGATGATCTCCTCCAGCCCGGCGAAGGCGCCGGCCACGATGAACAGGACGTTCGTCGTGTCGATCTGGATGAACTCCTGGTGCGGGTGCTTCCGGCCGCCCTGCGGGGGTACCGAGGCGACGGTTCCCTCGAGGATCTTGAGGAGCGCCTGCTGGACGCCCTCGCCGGAGACGTCGCGCGTGATGGAGGGGTTCTCCGCCTTGCGGGCGATCTTGTCGACCTCGTCGATGTAGATGATGCCGGTCTCCGCACGCTTGACGTCGTAGTCGGCGGCCTGGATGAGCTTGAGGAGGATGTTCTCGACGTCCTCGCCGACGTAGCCGGCCTCGGTCAGTGCGGTCGCATCGGCGACGGCGAAGGGGACGTTGAGTCGCTTCGCGAGGGTCTGCGCCAGATACGTCTTGCCGCAACCAGTCGGTCCGATGAGGAGGATGTTGCTCTTCGCGATCTCGATGTCGTCGTGCACCGTCTCGGCGGGAGCCAGCGTGGCGCGTGACCGGACGCGCTTGTAGTGGTTGTACACCGCGACCGAGAGCGCCTTCTTCGCGGCCTCCTGGCCGATGACGTACTCCTCGAGGAACGCGAAGATCTCCTTCGGCTTCGGGAGGTCGAACTCGCTCACCGTCTCCTCGCTCGCTTCAGCGAGTCGCTCGGCGATGATCTCGTTGCACAACTCGACGCACTCGTCGCAGATGTACACGCCGGGACCAGCGATCAGCTGCTGGACCTGCTTCTGGCTCTTGCCGCAGAACGAGCACTTGAGCAGATCGGCGCTTTCGCCTATCCGTGCCATGTCTTTCCCTCTCCCTGGAGATTCGGTGCTCCGAGCCTAACCTGTCCCTGCGACAACTCGGCGCGCCACCCCGCTGGGATGACGCGCCGAGTCGTGAGCACGGGAACCGGGTCAGGCCGTGATGGCCGCGATCGGGTTCTTCCGTGAGGTGAGCACCTGGTCGATGAGACCGTACTCGAGCGCCTCGGCGGCCGAGAGGATCTTGTCGCGGTCGATGTCCTTGTTGACCTGCTCCACCGAACGGTTGGAGTGGTGTGCGAGGGTCGACTCGAGCCAGCCGCGCATCCGGAGGATCTCGGCCGCCTGGATCTCGATGTCCGAAGCCTGTCCGTGGCCGGCCTCGCCGACGGCGGGCTGGTGGATCAGGATGCGGGCGTTCGGGAGGGCCAGGCGCTTGCCCGGCGTACCGGCGGCGGTGAGCACGGCAGCGGCGGAGGCCGCCTGTCCGAGGACCACCGTCATGACGTGCGGACGGATGTACTGCATCGTGTCGTAGATCGCCGTCATCGCGGTGAACGAGCCACCGGGTGAGTTGATGTACATGACGATGTCACGGTCGGGGTCCATGCTCTCGAGCACGAGCAGCTGGGCCATGATGTCGTCGGCCGATGCGTCGTCGACCTGCACGCCGAGGAAGATGATGCGGTCCTCGAAGAGCTTCGCGTACGGGTCCTGGCGCTTGTAGCCGTAGGCCGTGCGCTCTTCGAAGCTCGGGAGGATGTAGCGAGCACCCGGCATCTGCAGCGAGCGGCCCGCCGCACTGAACGTTGGAGTCTCCATGTGTTGCATTCCTGTCTGGTCGAAGCCGGGTTACTTGTCGCTGTCGACGGTTCCGCCGCCGCCGGCCACGTCGAGCGCGGACTCACGGAGGTGGTCGACGAAACCGTATTCGAGCGCCTCTTCGGCGTTGAACCAGCGGTCGCGGTCGCCATCGGCGTTGATCTGCTCGACGCTCTTGCCGGTCTGCGCCGCGGTGATCTCGGCGAGACGGCGCTTCATGTCGAGGATGAGCTGCGCCTGGGTCTGGATGTCGCTCGACGTCCCGCCGAATCCGCCGTGCGGCTGGTGGAGGAGCACGCGGGCGTTCGGGGTGATGTAGCGCTTGCCCTTGGTGCCGGCCGTGAGGAGGAGCTGACCCATCGACGCGGCCATGCCGATACCGACCGTGACGATGTCGTTCGGCACGAACTGCATGGTGTCGTAGATGGCCATGCCGGCCGTGATGGAGCCACCGGGCGAGTTGATGTAGAGGTAGATGTCGCGCTTCGGGTCGTCCGCGGCGAGGAGCAGCAGCTTAGCCGCGATCTCGTTCGCGTTCTCGTCGCGGACCTCGGCGCCCAGCCAGATGATCCGGTCCTTCAGCAGGCGGTCAAAGACACTGGGCGAGAACTGTGGTTCGGCCATTATCGCTCCGTTTCGGTTGTGCAGTGGTTCGAATCTATCGGAGGCGACGCACGACCAACGCCCTGTTCGCCCTCGGCAGACTCCCGGGCGACGGGGTTCGCCGGCAGCGGACGGCGAGCGGACGGAAGGCGCGACCGTCGGGGCTCAGCGGAGCGGATCCGTCTCGAGTTCGTCGGCGTAGGCGCGGACGGAGCGGTGGTATCGCGGCAGGTGCGGTACGAGAGCGCGGAGGGCGACCGCGGTCGCTCGGCGAGGGTCCCCCGAGCTGGCGAGCGCCAGGGCCAGGAAGGCCGCGGTCGCGTCCGCGTACGGACCGGTCGGATCGTCCGCGAGCTGCTGTTCGAGCAGGACGACGCTCTCAGCGATCCGGCCGAGGTTGCGGAGGGTGCTGGCCAGTTGGATGATCGCCTGCGGACGGTGCTCCTCGTCGAGCCCGGCCTCGAGCGCTGCGCGATAGCAGACCTCGGCCTCGACCTCGTGGCCGGCGGAGTCGCGCGCACCGGCTGCCTCGAATGCGGCTCGGGCGTCACCCGCCGGACGCTCGGCGGCCAGGGCGTCGATGGCCGCGATGCGCTGCTCGTCGTCGATGGTCTCGTCGGCCCAGACGGCTGCGACCCGGTCGTCCCAGCCTGTTGCGTCGGTCGTCGTCATGATGGCTCCCATTCGGCTGACGTGTCCGGAGACGACGACAGGGGCGGAATCGCTTCCGCCCCTGTCGTCACTGCTGGTGCTGTCCTACTCGGCAGCGGCCTCGTCGGCAGCGGCCTCGTCGGCAGCGGCCTTCTTGGCCGGTGCCTTCTTGGCGGGCGCCTTCTTCGCAGGTGCCTTCTTGGCGGCGGCCTTCTTCGGCTCTGCCTCGGCCGGAGTCTCGTCGGCGGCGTCCTCAGCCGGAGCCTCGGTCGTCTCGTCGGCTGCAGTCTCGGTGGCGGCGTCCTCGTCCTCGACCACGGCGACGAAGTCGCTCAGGTCGACAGGCTTGCCGTTGGAGTCGACGACCTCGGCCTTGCCGAGCGCGATGGCGATGGCCTTGTTGCGGGCGACCTCGCCGACCATGGCGGGGATCTGACCCTGCTGGCCGAGTGCCTCGATGAACTCACCGGGCTCCATGCCGTACTGCGACGCGCTCTGGATGAGGTACTCGGTGAGCTCGTTCTGGTTCACCTGGACGTTGAGCGACTCAGCGAGGGCGTCGAGGAGGAGCTGCGTGCGCAGTGCCTTCTCGCTGGACTCGGTGACCTCGGCGCGGTGCTCGTCGTCCTCGAGGCGGTTCTCGCCCTCGAGGTGACGGTGCACCTCGTCCTCGATGACGCTCTCGGGCACGGGGATCTGCGCGGCCTCGAGCATGGCGTCGACGAGCGCGGTGCGTGCGTCGCGGCCCTGGGTGATGACCTGCTGGCGCTCGACGACCTCACGCAGCTGCGCCTTGAACTCGTCGATGGTGTCGAACTCGCTCGCGATCTGAGCGAAGTCGTCGTCGGCCTCGGGAAGCTCGCGCTCCTTGACGGCGGTCAGCGTGACGGTGACCTCGGCATCCTCGCCCTCGTGCTCGCCACCGAGCAGCGGCGAGGTGAAGGTGGTGGTCTCACCGGCGGTGAGGGAGTCGAGTGCCTCGTCGATGCCGGTGAGCAGCTCGCCCGAACCGATCTCGTAGGAGACGCCGCTCGCGCGGTCGACCTCGGCGTCGTTGATCTTGGCGACCAGGTCGAGCTGGGCGAAGTCGCCCGTCTTGGCCGGGCGGTCGACGGTCACGAGCGTGCCGAAGCGTGCACGGATGCGGTCGAGCTCGTCCTGGACGTCGGCTTCGCCGGCTTCCTGGGCGTCGACGGTGAGCTTGAGGCCCTCGTAAGCGGGAAGCGTGATCTCGGGACGGACGTCGACCTCGATGTTCACGAGCAGGTCGCCCGAGAAGTCCTTCTCGTTCGGCCACTCGACGATGTCGGCCTGCGGGCGGCCGAGCGGACGAAGTTCGTTCTCCTCGAGTGCCTTGCGGAAGAAGCCGTCGAGGCCTTCGTTGACGGCGTGCTCGATCACGGCGCCCTTGCCGACGCGCTGGTCGATGATCGCCGGTGGCACCTTGCCCTTACGGAAGCCGGGGACGTTGATGTCCTCGGCGATGTGTCCGTAGGCGTGGGTGATGCTCGGCTTGAGCTCCTCGGGCGTCACCGCGATGGCGAGCTTGACGCGAGTGGGGCTCAGCTTCTCGACCGTGGTCTTCACGTGATTACTTCTCCTGTGTCGGGGATTCTGCCTCAGTTGAGGACGCAAAACGGAGTCGGGGCGACAGGATTCGAACCTGCGACCTCCCGGTCCCAAACCGGGCGCTCTACCAAGCTGAGCTACGCCCCGGATCGGCGACAATCCGGCCAGCCGGCCCGACCGACGAGCGGTGGGCGAAATGGCCTCGGTCAGTCTAGCCCAGAATCTGTGCGGCCCCTGTGCGGTTTCCGGGGCGGAACCGGCCCCGGGACTCGGAGCTGCACGGATGGGCGCTCGGGATGCAGTAGCATTACCTGGTGAGTTCGTCGCACTGCGACGCCTCGGGGATGTAGCTCAATGGTAGAGCCTCAGTCTTCCAAACTGATTACGCGGGTTCGATTCCCGTCATCCCCTCTCCATTCCTCAGAACCAGGCAGCGCCGCGAAGGCAGGCGCGACGGTCCGGCTACCGCGCAGGTACTTCCTGGCGCCGCGCCCTTCGACAGGCTCAGGGACCGGAAGAGGATCGCCGGAGCGAGAGGTCCGCCGCTGAGCGCTTCGACAGGTCCGGGCGGGGGCGGAGCACAGGATGCGCGACGCCCTAGGCTGAGCGCATGCGACTCGACGCGATCTGGCCCCACATCTGGACGGTGGCCGGTGCGCTCGTCTTCTTCGTCGGGGTGTACGCACTCGCGACCGGGCGACTCGGCGTCGGACTCATCTGCATGATCGGCTGCGTCGTCTGTCTGTCCGGCTCGCTCGCCGCGCAGCGTCGCCTCAGGAAGCGCGACGCACGCCGCCGCTAACCCTCGTCGACGGCTGCGGCGTGGACCGCTCTGAGGGCGACGTAGTGTGCGGCGTTCTGTCGGATCGCCTCCTGCTCGTCGGCCGTCAGCTCCCGCCGCACCTTGGCCGGGACCCCCGCGACGAGCGAACCGGGCGGCACGATCATGCCCTCGAGGACCACCGCTCCCCCGGCGACGAGCGACCCGGCACCGATCACGGCGCCACTCAGGACCACGGAACCCATCCCGATGAGGCAGTCGTCCTCGACCGTGCAGCCGTGGACGACCGCGTTGTGCCCGACGGAGACGTTGCATCCGATGACCGTCGGGTGGCCGCTGTCCGTGTGCACGGCGACCCCGTCCTGGATGTTGGACCCTGTGCCGAGCGTGATCGAGTCGGAGTCCGCGCGGAGGACGGCGTTGTACCAGACGCTCGAATCCGCGGCGAGCGTCACGGCGCCCACCAGCACGGAGCCCGGCGCCGTGTAGGCACTCGGGTCGATCTGGGGCGAGCGTCCGTCTGAGAGTTTCCTGACCGTACCGTGCAGCGTCATACCGGCCACGCTATCGCAGGCGGCCCCAGCCGTCGGGAACCCGCGTCGTTCCGGGGTGAATCGCCGGTACGGTCAGGCTTTCCTTGCTGAGTGCACCCTTCGTAAGCCGAGCCTCGACTTCCTTGCGGAATGTCTGCGGCTGAGTACCGTTGCATTCAAGCAGACCGACGAATCCGCCCGACCAGGGCCTCACTCGTCAACGAAGGGGAAACACCATGACCGACATCACCACCTCCATTCCGCAGGCCGTCGCCAACCCGGACGTCGCAGCAGGCACCGCGCAGTTCCTCAGCCCCGTCGTCGTCGACCTCACCGCCATCGTCGTCAACGGCAAGCAGGCCCACTGGCACGTGCGTGGCGCGAACTTCATCGGCGTCCACGAGCTGCTCGACGACATCGTCGACCACGCGCAGGAGTGGGCCGACCTCGCCGCAGAGCGCATCGTCGCCCTCGGACTCCCGGTCGACGCACGCCTCAGCACCGTCGCCGCGAAGACCAGCACGCCCGAGCTGAGCGAGGGCTTCCAGCAGTCCGACCGCACCATCGCCGAGGTCATCGCCCTCATCGACGCGGCCTCCGCCTCGGTCAACACCGCGGTCGACGAGCTCGACGAGCTCGACCAGACCAGCCAGGACATCGCGATCGAGATCGCCCGCGGCCTCGACAAGGACCGCTGGTTCCTCTTCGCCCACCTCAGCCGGTAGCACCCCGGCGGGGCGACCCGCCAGCATCACCCACGAAGGGGCAGTCATCCGTGACTGCCCCTTCGTCGCGCGTGTCACCCATCAATCGTTGCGCTGGAGCAGGGCGAGGACCGCGAGGACCCGTCGGTGGTCGCTCCCGGAGTCCTCGAGACCGAGCTTCTGGAAGATGGCCGAGATGTGCTTCTCGACCGCACCGACACCGACCCGCAGGCGTTCGGCGATCGCCGTGTTCGTGCGCCCCTCCGCCATGGCGGAGAGCACCTCCGTCTCACGTGGGGTCAGGCCGGCCAACGGGTCGCGCTGTGCTGCGAACAGGGTGCGGACCACGTCGGGGTCGAGGACGGTCCCTCCCTCGACCAACCGGTGGATGGCGTCCTGCACCTCCTCCAACGAGGCGACCCGGTCCTTGAGCAGGTAGCCGATCCCACGCCCGCCGTCCGCGAGCAGCTCCCGGGCGTAGACGGTCTCGACGTACTGGCTGAGCAGCAGGACGGGGAGGTCGGGATGCTCGGCACGCAGCGCTATCGCTGCGCGGACCCCTTCGTCCCGGAACGTGGGCGGCATGCGGACGTCCATGACGATGAGGTCCGGTCGGTCCGCCGCGAGCCCGCGCTGGAGCGCCTCCCCATCGGCGTAGGCGGCGACCGTGATGAAGCCGGCCTCGTCGAACAGCCGCATCAAGCCCTCGCGGAGGAGTGTCGAATCCTCGGCGATCACGATGCGGAGCGGTCCTCCACCGGCACGGTCAGGGCTGATCACGCGTTCAGCCTACGGGGAGCGAGATCGAGACGGCGCTGCCACGTGCGACGCCGTCCCCCACCGGGGCCGGCTCGATCACCAGTCTCCCGCCGAGGCCCTGCGCGCGTTCCGTCAGGCCTTCGAGACCGTGGCCCGGTTCCAGGTACGCGCCGCCCCGACCGTCATCGGTCACGCGGAGGGTGAGCCGCGAACCCAGCTGCTGGTCCACCGTCACGTGGGCCTCGACGCCGGCGCGCCGCGCATCCGCATGCTTCGAGACGTTGGTCAGGAGTTCGGCGACGATGAAGTAGATCCCACGTTCCGTCTCACGAGGCAGCGTCACCGATGAGACGACCGCCAGCTCCGTCCTCGTCGGCACCGGACACCGCGCGGCGAGGTCGTCGAGTGCGGCGACGAGGCCGCGGTCCTGCAGCAGTGGCGGCATCAGGCCCTTCGAGAGTGCACGGAGTTCGTCGAGCGTCTCGGCGGCCTGGGCGCGCGCCTCGCCCAGGAGCGAGCGTGCGGAGGCGGGGTCCGTGTCGAGGCGTCGTTCGGCAGCCGCGAGATCCATCTGCAGCCGGACGAGTCGCTGCTGCGGACCATCGTGGATGTCCCGTTCGAGCCGCCGCACCGCGCCCGCCTCAGCCGAGACGGCGGCACCGCGTGCACGCCGCTCCGCCAGGAGCTCGGCTCGCAGCTCCTCCTGTGGCCGCGCACCGAACAGCCCGGAGGCGATGGCGTGGTGCAGCAGCACCAGCACCCGGAGGACCAGCGGGAGCGTCACGAGGAACACGACACCGAGCGCGAGGTTCCAGAGCTTGTCGGCGAGCAACGCGTCCGACGGGTCCAGCGTGGGAGCCAGCAGCTCCGCGAAGCCCGAGGAGGAACCAGCCGAGAGCCGGTCCGCCCAGATCCAGTACGTCGTGCCGGCGACGGCACCCACGGTCCAGGTGATGGTCAGTCCCCAGGTGACGCCCCCGACGATCGGGTTCACGAGGACCGTGTGCAGGGCCGCGAGCCACCAACGCGGTCCGGCGAGTGGAGCGAGCACGGCACCCAGTGTCGTCTCGGTCCCGATGGACGACCGCCAGGCTCCTCCTCGGATCGGCGGGAGACCCGTCGTGCGGAGACGCGCGACCTCGAGCTCCACGAACGCCCGCGAGACCCAGAGGCCGCCGACGATGATCAGGAGACCGACCCCCAGGATCGCGAGCCCGAAGCCGAGGGAGAGGATCACCACGGCCACGATGCTTCCGGCGATGACGATCGGCAGGTTGGGCAGCAGGAACAGGAGCGATCCGGGGACGTCCCGCCAGAGCCGACCGTATCGCCACGCGCCTCGGGTGGAGGGATCGGGCTTCGCCGACGCGTCGAGCTGTCGGCCGATGGCGGTGGTCATGAAGGAGGTCCTTTCGACGGAGCGGTCCCGGCTCTCGCACCGGGCTCGCCTCAGTCTGTTCGGCTCCGCCGACGAACGGCATCCGGTGGACGCCCCGTTCCGATCGGGGGTTATCCCCCGGCCGGGCGGACGGATGGAGCGGCCGTCAGGCGCCCACCCAGCATCGTCGCACGGACCGGCATGGTGCGCAGCGCCTCCGGCGCGCAGGAGAACGGGTCGAACCCCACGACGACGAGGTCGGCGGGGCGGCCGACGGCCACCACGTCGTCGTCTCCTCTGGTCGACGCCGCCAGTGCCTCCTCGACCGTGATGGCCTGCTCGCCGTGCCAGGCCTCGCGTCCATCGCGGCTGCGCGTCACGGCGGCGGCGATGGAGACCCACGGGTCGAGCGGAGCGACCGGGGCGTCGGAACCGAGTCGGAGTGTGGCGCCGGCGTCGAGGAGGCTGCGGAGCACGAAAGCACGGTCGGTGCGCCCGGCCCAGTGGACCTCGGCGATGTCCCGATCGTCCATCGCGTGTTCCGGCTGGACACTCGCAGCCGTTCCGGTGCGGGCGAACCGCTCCAGGTCGGACGCACGGAGCAGCTGCGCGTGCTCGATCGTGCCCCTCGCACCCGTCGTCTCGATGGCGTCGAGGGCGAGGGTGTTGGCGCGGTCGCCGATGGCGTGCACCGCGCAGTGGAGGCCGTTGGCGGTCGCCAGGGTGAGCAATGCGGTGAGTCGCTCCGGCGGGACGTTGAGCATCCCGTGCGCGTCGGTTCCGGGCGCCGAACCCGGATAGGGCGCTTCGCAGCAGGCCGTCCGGGTGTTGAGGGATCCGTCGGTGATGACCTTGAACGGGCCGACCTGCACCAGGCCGTCCGTTCCGGCGAGCACTCCCCCGGTCACGAGCCCGGCGTCGATCGCGCGCTCGAGGTGCTCGGCGTACACACCGAAGGAGATGCGGAGCGCGCGAGTCCCGTTCCCGACCCGACGGATCCAGTCCGCGGCGTTCCAGCGCATCTCCAGGTCGACGACACCGACGACGCCGCGGGATGCCGCCTGATCGGCGGCGGCCTCGACCCAGCGGTCGGAGAGCTCGTCGGCGACCTGGTCGAGCTGTTTGAGGACAGCGAACGACTCCTCCTCCCGCAACAGGCCGGTGGGATGGTCGGCGAAGCCCGTGGCCCGGAGCGCCGCGCTGTTCAGCCAGCAGCAGTGGAGGTCGGCGCTGACCAGCACGACCTCGCGGTCCGGGGCGATCGCGTCGAGCAGTGCGAACGTCGGCGTGTCCGGCCAGAGGGCGTCACGGAACCTCGCGCCTTCGACCCAGCCGTCACCGTCGGCCCCCTGAGCGATCCGCTCAGCGACCAACTCGACCGCCTCGGCGGCGGATGCGGCCGAGGACAGGTCGACGCGCCTCGCCGTGCGTGCCCACTGGGTGAAGTGCACGTGGTGGTCCCACAGCCCGGGCAGGAGGTACCCACCACCGCCGTCCAACACCCCGGGGTCAGAGCGAAGCAGGACCTCGGGGTCGGCGGGTCGGATCGCCACGATCGAGCCGTCCTCGAGCAGGACGTCGACCCGTTCGGCGTCGGACGAGCCTCCGCGGCGCGGTCCGGACAGGTGGACGTCGGCGATCGTCGTGACGAGGTCGCCGTCGGGTCCAGGGCGGTGCTCGGTCATCACATCGGTCCTCGTCGGTTGGGCAGGCGGGTTCGGTTCAGCGCTGACAGTTCGGGCACCAGTACAGTTTGCGGGCGCCCATCTCCTCGAGGAGGATGTTCGTCCCGCAGACCCGGCACGGCAGTCCCTCCCGCTTGTAGACCCAGTGGCGATCGGCGCGGTTGGCCATCGCGAGGCGGTAGTCGGCCGCCGACAGGTCGTCCATCGTCATCATCTGTCCGGTCTCGACCCCGATCGCGAGCAACCGCGTCCAGTCGAGCCAGATCTCGCGAAGCGTCTCGACGGGGACCGTCTTCCCGGTGCGGTGCGGATCGAGACGGGCGCGGAACAGCAGTTCGGCGCGGTAGACGTTGCCGATCCCGCTGACGATCTGCTGATCCATGAGGAGCAGACCGATCGGGGAACCCTTCCGGTGCGCACGCGACACGAACCGCTCCCCCGCCTCCGCACTCGGGTCGAGCAGCGGATCCGGTCCGAGCCGATCGATGACGGCCTGCACCCCGGCGGCATCGATCACCTCGCAGGCGGTCGGCCCGCGGAGGTCCGCCACGGTCGTCTCGGTCAACAGCCGCACGCGCACCTGACCCACCGGTTCGGGTGGGAACCGCTCGTCGATCTCGGCGAGCGGACTCGACTGCTCGGACATCCGGACCCTGGCCCGGCGCGGTGCACCGATGCTGTGCAGGGAGTTCTCCCCGTCCGCATCGTGGATCGGCGCATCGTCGTCGTCGAGCACCGTGCCGCGCTGGTTCGTCTGCCCCATGCGGCCGTTCGAGGCGGCGATGGTCGGGTCCGACCGGATCTCACCGGCGAAGTCCCACGCGCCGTACAGACCGAGGTGCACCCGCAACCACAGTCCGTCGTCGAACTCGAGGAACATCTGCTTGCCCACGGCCTTGGCGTCGGTGACCGTCCGGCCGTCCAGCACGGCGGCGCCCTCGGCGAAGCGCCCCTGGGGAGACGACACGGCGACCCGGTGTCCGACGAAGTTCTGAGCGAACTGTCGGGCGATGCGATGGACGGAGTGCCCCTCGGGCATGGTGACTCCTCACTCGGTGGTGGCGCGATCCGGCGCGCCGCGCGGTGGCGGTGGAGGACGCGTCAGGCGTCGACGTGCTTGCCGGCGATGGTGCCGGTCGCCTCGAATTCGGCGAGCTGGGCGATCCGACGGGCGTGACGTTCCTCGAGGCTGAACGGCTCGGCGATGAACGCGTCGATGAAGGACACCGCCTCGTCGATGCTGTGCTGACGCGCACCGATCGAGATGACGTTGGCGTCGTTGTGCTGCCGAGCCAGCTGCGCCGTGCTGAGGTTCCAGACGAGCGCCGCGCGGACACCGACGACCTTGTTCGCGGCGATCTGCTCGCCGTTACCCGAGCCGCCGAACACCACGCCGAGGGCGTCCACACCGGCCTGCTGGTCGCGCACGACGGCCTTCGCCGCGTTGATGCAGAACGCCGGGTAGTCGTCCAACGCGTCGTACTCGGCCGGGCCGTGGTCGACGACGTCGTGACCGGCTGCGCGCAGGTGGTCCTGCAGGAACTGACTGAGCTCGAGACCGGCGTGATCGGTGGCGATGTGGATGCGCATGTGGAAAGTCTAGGGTTCCGGGCGCCGGCGTCGCGTCAGTCGAAGATCGGGTCCGCCGTACGGCTGCGCTTCAGCTCGAAGAAGCCCGGGTAGGCGGCAGCGGCGACGACACCGTCCCACAGTGCGAGCGCCTGCTCGCCCTTCGGCGCCGGCGAGATGACGGGTCCGAAGAACGCGACGTCGTCGATCGCGATGACGGGGGTGCCGACGTCCTGACCGACCCGTCCGATGCCGTCGAAGTGGCTCTCGCGCATGGGCCCGTCGTAGGCGTCCGTCGTCGACGCTTCGGCGAGCGCCGCGGGGAGTCCGGTCTCGGCGAGGGCTTCGGCGATCACGGCGTCGACGTCCTCCGCGCGTCCGCCGGGGTGGATCCGCGTCCCGAGCGCGTCGTAGAGCGGCTTGACGACCGCGTGTCCGTGTTCGGCTGCCGCAGCGGCGACGAGCCGCGTGTATCGGAGCGCCCGGGGGAAGAAGGCCCGGTAGTCGTCGCTGACGTCCTGGTCCTCGTTGAGGACGGCGAGGCTCATGATGTGCCAGTGGACGTCGAGGTTCCGGGCTTCGGTGACCTCGTCGACCCAACGTGAGGTCATCCAGGCCCACGGGCAGGAGGGGTCGAACCAGAAGTCGACGCGGGTGTTGTCTGCAGCGGAAGTCGTCATGCCGTCACCCTACGCGCCGATCCCCGTCGACTCCTCCGAAACCGATGGACGGCGGGTCTAGGCTGGTTGATCGTGCCGCGGTCGTCACGAGCGACCACGTGCAGTTCACACGTCACGTGTCCATCAACACCAGGGAGCAGTTGTGCCAGGAGAGAACCTCACCCGAGTCGAAGCCCAGGAGCGCAGGGCGCTCGTCGACACGTCGAGCTACGAGGTCGTGCTCGACCTCACGACCGGTCCCGAGGTGTTCCGCAGCACCACGACGGTGCGCTTCACCGGTGAACCGGGTGCCTCGACCTTCATCGACGCCATGACGCGCACCGTCCACTCCGTCACGCTGAACGGCGTCGAGCTCGACCCGTCGACCGTCTCCGACGGCGTGCGCATCCAGCTCGACGGCCTCGCTGCGGAGAACGTGCTCGTCGTCGATGCGGACGCCGAGTACACGAACACCGGTGAGGGCCTCCACCGCTTCGTCGACCCCGTCGACGGCGAGGTGTACCTGTACAGCCAGTTCGAGGTGCCGGATTCCCGTCGGGTGTTCGCGGTCTTCGAGCAGCCCGATCTGAAGGCGACGTTCACCTTCACGATCACGGCGCCCGCGGCCTGGCAGGTCGTCAGCAACTCCCCGACGCCTGAGCCGGTGCCGGCTCACGACGGCGCGGCGACCTGGAGCTTCGCACCCACGCAGCGCATCTCCTCCTACATCACCGCGATCGTGGCCGGCCCGTACGACGTGGTGCGCAGCGAGCTCACCTCGAGCGACGGCCGGACCATCCCGCTGGGCGTCTTCGCTCGCAAGAGCCTGGCGGAGTACCTCGACGCCGACTACATCTTCGAGAAGACGCGTCAGGGCTTCGCGTACTACGAGGAGAAGTTCGCGTACCCGTACCCGTTCGAGAAGTACGACCAGCTCTTCGTCCCCGAGTTCAACGCGGGCGCGATGGAGAACGCCGGCGCGGTGACCTTCACCGAGACCTACGTGTTCCGCTCGAAGGTGACCGACGCGATCAAGGAGCGCCGGGTCGTCACGATCCTGCACGAGCTCGCCCACATGTGGTTCGGCGACCTCGTCACCATGAAGTGGTGGAACGACCTGTGGTTGAACGAGTCGTTCGCCGAATGGGCTTCGACGATCGCCACCGCTGAGGCCACCGAGTGGACCGAGGCGTGGACGACGTTCAACGCGATGGAGAAGACCTGGGCCTACCGCCAGGACCAGCTGCCGTCGACGCACCCCATCGTCGCGACCATCAACGACCTCGAGGACGTCCAGGTCAACTTCGACGGCATCACCTACGCCAAGGGCGGCTCCGTCCTGAAGCAGCTCGCCGCCTGGGTGGGGATCGAGGCGTTCTTCGCCGGCGTCGGCAACTACTTCCGCAAGCACGAGTTCGGCAACACCGTGCTCGACGACCTGCTCGTCGAGCTCGAGGCGACGAGCGGACGCGACCTCCGCGAGTGGTCCAAGCTGTGGCTCGAGACCGCCGGGGTCGGGACGTTGAGCCCGGAGTTCACGGTCGACGCCGACGGCGCGTTCACCGCGTTCGCCGTCCGTCAGACGGTCCCCGCGGACTACGACACGCTGCGTCCTCACCGCCTCGCCATCGGCCTGTACCGACTGCAGGACGGCAAGCTCGTCCGCACCCAACGGGTCGAACTCGACGTCGACGGGGCCCTCACCGAGGTGCCGGAGCTCGTCGGTGAGACGCAGCCCGACCTGGTGCTGCTGAACGACGACGACCTCGCCTACGCGAAGATCCGCCTCGACGAGCGGTCGCTCGCGACGGCGATCGGCCACCTCGCCTCGATCGAGGACCCGCTCGCACGCTCGCTGGTCTGGGGCGCTGCCTGGGACGCGACCCGCGACGCCGAGTCGAGCGCCTCCGACTACGTGGAGCTCGTCCTCGGGAACATCGCCACGGAGACCGAGTCGACGACCCTGCGCACCACGCTCGGCCAGCTCAGTCTGGCCGCGCGCAACTACGTCGCTCCGGAACGCCGCCTGGCGACCATCTCCCGGGTCGGCGACGCGCTCTGGACGCTCGCCCAGGAGGCGGAGGCCGGCTCCGATGCGCAGTTCCAGTTCGTGAAGTTCTTCGCCGCCCTCGCCTCGACCCCCGAGCACGGCGAGCACCTGCGTGCACTGCGCGACGGCTCCGCGGCACTCCTGGGCCTCGAGATCGACACCGACCTCCGCTGGGAGCTCCTCGAGGGCCTGGTCCTCCTCGGTCTCGCGGACGGTTCGGACATCGATGCGGCGCTCGCCGAGGACAACACGGCGAACGGTGCGCAGGCGGCCGCTCGTGCACGGGCGACGATCCCTACCGTCGAGGGCAAGCGCGCAGCGTTCGACTCGGTCGTCGAGCACGACGACCAGCCGAACGCGATCGTCCGGAACGTCGGTCTCGGGTTCGGGCACGTCATCGACCCGGCCGTCCTGCAGCCGCTCGTCGAGCCGTACTTCGCCGCGCTCACGTCGGTCTGGGATTCGCGCAGTTACAAGATCGCCGAGTACATCGTCGAGGGGCTCTACCCGGCGGCGCTCGCCTCCACCGAGCTTCGCGACCGCACCCGCGCATGGTTGGACGCGGGCCCCGACGTCCCGGCACTCCGACGCATGCTCGTCGAAGCCCTCGCCGGGGTCGAGCGGGCGCTCGCGGCACAGGCACGGGACGCCGCGTGATCCACTCGGCCGGATAGCACTCCGGTACCAGGATCCTCTGGCGAGAACCCCTCCACGGCACGACCCGCTGTGGAGGGGTTCTCCGTATCCTGGAGGGATGCGCGGCCCAGTGAACGACGACCGACCCTCAAGGTCGTCCTCGTCGTGACCGCTCGGAAGCCCTCCTCCGACCGGGACCGGGCCGCGACGGAGGCCGCACTGATGCTCCCGCGCCCGCCCGGGGTCGTCCGACGCTGGTGGTCGAGACATCCGTGGACCGCCGACTCGCTCATCGCCGCCGGGTACCTCCTCGTCGCGCTCTCGGTCAGCACCGTCGAGTGGTTCGACGTCGACCTGGCGGCCCAGCCCGGCCGCATCGCGCTCGCCGTCGCGATCGTGGGCATCACGACACTCGCCGTCCTGCTCAGGCGACGGCGCCCGCTCGCGATGACCGTGCTCGTCATCGCGGTCGGGCTCGTCTCGGTCGCACAGACGGTGGGCGTCGACGCGTTCGCGGTGCCGATCCTGCTCTACTCGGTGGCCGTGTACCGGACCGTCGCACTCGGCTGGCAGGCCTTCGCCGCCGCCGCGGTCGTCGCCGTCCTCGCCCCGTTCCTGCCCTGGGCCGCACCACATGAGCCGGGAGAGCCACAGCAGACCATCATCTCGGTCGTCCTCTTCGCGCTCTTCGGGCTGCTGATCGGGATCAACGTCGGCAATCGCAAGCGGTACGTCGAAGCACTCGTCGATCGGGCGGCGCAGCTGGCCCGCGAGCGCGACCAGCAGGCCCAGCTCGCCGCCGTCGCCGAGCGGACACGCATCGCCCGCGAGATGCACGACATCGTCTCCCACAGTCTCACCGTCATCGTCGCGCTCAGCGAGGGGGCCCTGGCGACGAAGGACCCGGCGGCGTCCCGGTCCGCCATGACCGCCGTCACCGACGCCGCCCGCGGCTCCCTCGTCGACATGCGACGCATGCTGGGCGTCCTCCGCGAGACCGGCAGCGCACCCCTCGCTCCGCAACCCGACGCCGCGTCGATCCCCGCGCTCGTCGAGACCTTCCGCGGGCTCGGCCTGCCGGTCGCACTCACCGTCTCGGGGCCGTCGACGGACGACCCGTCGATCCTGCTCGCCGTGCACCGCATCACGCAGGAAGCGCTCACGAACGCGCTGCGGTACTCGGAGCGGCCGAAGCGCGTCGACGTCGTCATCACCACCGACGACGAGCACCTCGAGCTCATCGTCGAGAACGACGGGTCCATTCCGGACGCGCCGTCGCTCGGCGCCGGCCAGGGGTTGCTGGGCCTCCGCGAACGCGTCGCGTTCCAAGGAGGTCGGGTCACCGCCGGAGCCGTCGGCGATCGGCTGTGGCGCGTCCATGCCGTCCTGCCGCTGGAGCCACGCCCGACGAGAACGTCCCCGCCGACCACCGAACCACGAGGAACCACACCATGACCGATCCCGTCCGCATCCTGCTCGTCGACGACCAACAGCTCATCCGGCTCGGTTTCGGTCTCGTGCTCGGCGCGGAGGACGACCTGGACGTGGTCGGTGAGGCTTCGAACGGCGCCGAGGCGATCGACCTCGCCGCCAGGCTGCAGCCGGACGTGATCCTCATGGACGTCCGGATGCCCGGACTCGACGGGATCGAGGCGACCAGGAGGATCGTCGCCGCGAACCCCGACAGCCGCATCATCATCCTGACGACCTTCGACCTCGACGAGTACGCCTTCGGAGCGCTGCGGGCCGGCGCGAGCGGCTTCCTCCTGAAGGACGCCCTGCCGAACGAGCTGACGTCCGCGATCCGCGCGGTCCACGCCGGCGACGCCGCCGTCTCGACCCGCATCACGAAGCGGATGCTCGAACTCTTCGCGACGGCCCTCCCCGGCACCCCCACGGCCGCCGAAGACGGCTCGGCAGCAGAACTCGCCGAGCTGACACCGCGGGAGCACGACATCCTCGTCGCCATGGCGGAGGGGCTGAGCAACGCGGAGATCGCCGCCCACTTCGTCCTCTCCGAGTCGACGGTGAAGACGCACGTCGGTCGCGTACTCATGAAGCTGCAGCTGCGCGACCGCGTGCAGGCGGTCATCTTCGCCTACAAGCACGGACTCGTGCGTCCATGACCGTTCACGCAGGCACCGTCCGGCTCGCACTCGGGCGGCTCACACGGTTGACTCCGGGTCGCTCGATACACTGAGGCCCATATGAACTGGGATGAGATCTGGCCTGACGTGACCGCCTTCCTCTGGACGGCGGGGTGGAAGATCATCGGCGTGGTGGTCGTGATCGGCCTGGCGTTCGCCGCCGCATGGGTGCTCCGATTCGTCATCCGACGCGTCGTCGGCCGCATCGTGAGTGGCGTCAAGAAGAGCGCCGACGTCACCGACACGCAATCGCTGCTCGCCTCGCCGCTCGCCGCCGTCCGACTCGTCCAACGCACGCGGACCCTCGGCACCGTGCTCAGCAACATCGTCAACGTCACCATCGTCATCGTCGCGGCCATCCTCGTCGTCAACGTCATCGACTCGAGCATCATCGGCTCGTTCGCCCTGCTGACGGCCGCGGTCGGTGCCGGCCTCGGTTTCGGCGCGCAGAACATCGTCAAGGACATCCTCAACGGCCTGTTCATGGTGGTCGAGGACCAACTGGGCGTGGGCGACGTGGTCGACCTCGGACCCGCCACCGGTGTGGTCGAGACCGTCGGCATCCGGATCACCCAGGTACGCGACGTCAACGGCACGCTCTGGTTCGTCCGCAACGGCGAGATCCTGCGGGTCGGCAACATGTCACAGGGGTGGTCGCGGGTCATCATCGACCTGGCGATCCCGTACGACACCGACGTCGAGGCCGTCCAGGAGCGCATGCTCGACACGGCGAACGAACTCGCCCACGACCCCAAGTGGCGCTCCCGCATCCTCGAGAAGCCCGAACTCTGGGGTCTCGAGTCGATCTCGGGCGACGCACTGGTCATACGCCTCGTCATCAAGACGCGCACGAGTGCCAAGGACGACGTGGCTCGCGAACTGCGGATGCGGTTGAAACGGGCCGTCGACGAGATGGACGTCAAACTGCCGTCGCTCAACAGCATCGTCCTCTCGGGCTTCGAGGGTGCCGCAAGCGTGACCGGTTCGCGTCCCCCGCGCACCCACCCGACCACGGTGGTCCCTCCACGGGCGCCGAAGACCAAGCGACCCCCGAGAGGGCAGCAGTGACCGACTCTCAGGCACCAGGCATGTCCTTCTACGAGCAGGTCGGCGGACACGCCACCTTCAAGGCCCTCGTGGACGAGTTCTACCGCGGCGTGGCCGGCGACCCCGTCCTGAAACCGATGTACCCCGAGGAGGACCTCGGTCCGGCGGCCGACCGGCTGATGCTCTTCCTCGAGCAGTACTGGGGTGGGCCGGGCACCTACAGCGCCGAACGCGGCCACCCGCGTCTCCGGCTCCGACACCAGCCCTTCCACGTGAACCCCGACGCTCGCGACCGCTGGCTGCTGCACATGCGCGCCGCCGTCGACAGCCTCGACCTCGCTCCGGTGCACGAGGCGACGCTCTGGGACTACCTCGAGCGGGCAGCCCACGCCATGGTCAACACCTTCGACGAGGACCCAGGGGCACCGCGCCGCAGTCTTCTCTGATTCCGGCCGCACGGTCGTAGGATCGGACGCACGTCCGTGCCGAAGGAGTCAGCAGATGCCAGCAGCCGTCCCGCCCAACCCGTCCGCCGATCGAACCGAGGCCGACGCGATCGTGATCGGCAGCGGGCTGGCCGGGCTCGTCGCCGCCGCAGAGCTCATCGACGCCGGCAAGCGGGTCATCCTGCTCGAACAGGAGCCGGAGTCGAACCTCGGTGGCCAGGCGCACTGGTCGTTCGGCGGCCTGTTCCTGGTCGACTCCCCCGAGCAGCGCCACCTCGGCGTCCGTGATTCGCTCGAGCTCGCGACCCAGGACTGGTTCGGCGCAGCAGCGTTCGACCGTCCCGAGGACCACTGGCCCAAGCGCTGGGCAGAGGCGTACCTCGATTTCGCCGCGGGAGAGAAGCGCGCTTGGCTCCACGACCAGGGCGTGCGGTTCTTCCCGGTCGTCGGCTGGGCGGAACGGGGCGGTTACGGCGCCATCGGCCACGGCAACTCCGTTCCCCGCTTCCACATCACCTGGGGCACCGGACCCGGTGTCGTCGCGCCCTTCGTCCGACGGGTGAACGCCGGCGTCGAGGACGGCACGGTGTCGGCTCACTTCCGGCACCGTGTGGACGAGCTGCTCACCGAGGACGGCGCGGTCGTCGGCGTACGCGGCTCCGTGCTGGCCCCGTCGCATGCCGAGCGCGGGGCTCCGAGCTCGCGCGAGGTCGTCGGCGAGTTCTCGTGCAAGGCGCCCGCGGTGCTCGTCGCGAGCGGTGGCATCGGGGGGAACCACGATCTCGTCCGCGAACAGTGGCCGGCCCGGCTCGGGACGCCGCCGACGACCATGCTCTCCGGTGTCCCCGCGCACGTCGACGGACGCATGCTGGCGATCAGTGAGCGTGCGGGCGGGCATCTCATCAACGGCGACCGGATGTGGCACTACGTCGAAGGCACCACCAACTGGGATCCGATCTGGCCGCAACACGGCATCAGGATCCTGCCGGGGCCGTCCTCGCTCTGGTTCGACGCGACCGGGAAGCGGCTCCCGGTGCCGCTCTTCCCGGGCTTCGACACGCTCGGTACCCTCGCGCACCTGCGCGCCACCGGCCACGACCACAGCTGGTTCGTGCTGACCCAGCGGATTATCGAGAAGGAGTTCGCGCTGTCGGGGAGCGAGCAGAACCCCGACCTCACCGGGAAGGACCTCGGGCTGCTCGCGAAGCGCATCGGCCCGGGAGCGCCCGGGCCGGTCGAGGCGTTCAAGGAGCACGGCGCGGACTTCGTCGTCGCCGACACGCTCACCGAACTGATCGCCGGCATGCAGGAGCTGAGCCCGGAGACGCCCATCGACGCGGGGAACGTCATCGCCGAGGTGGAGGCTCGCGATCGCGAGATCGACAACCCGTTCACGAAGGATCTGCAGATCACCGCGCTCCGCGGTGCCCGCTCCTACCGGGGCGACAAACTCATCCGCGTCGCCGCGCCGCACCGGCTCCTCGATCCGAAGGCCGGACCGCTCATCGCGGTGAAGCTGCATGTGCTGACCCGCAAGAGCCTCGGTGGACTCGAGACCGACCTCGCGAGTCGGGTCCTCGGCCCGGACGGGAACCCAGTGCCCGGCCTCTACGCCGCCGGTGAGGCGGCTGGCTTCGGCGGTGGAGGGATCCACGGCTACCGCGCGCTCGAGGGGACCTTCCTCGGCGGGTGTCTGTTCAGCGGTCGGACCGCCGGTCGCGCGATGGCAGGCGCCTGAGTATCAGGACACGGCGCCCGCGAGCACATGCCCGCGTCGGGTGCTCAAGCGGACCCATCCGCCTGAGCGGAAGACGGCCGCGCGCTCCGGTTCGGCGATGAAGCCGAGGCCCACCGCGGCGAACGCGGCGCCGGTCGGCAGTCCGTGGCCGTCGCCGAGGGGCCGTGACCACACCTGCGACCGCACCTTCTGGACGATCTGATCGCCCACCGCGGTGGGGAGCGTCTCGGCGATCTCCGAGGCCCCCGTCCTGGCGACGAGTTCCAGCTCGATGGTGTCCACGTCGCCCGCACGTTCCCAGCCGCCACGGGGCGGTGCCTGCCCGACCCACGGGGCCGTCCTGGTGGACGGCGGCAGCTCGAGCGGCACGGTCTCGCGGGCATTCGCGACCAGGTCCTCGGCAGCGACGCCGCCGAGCGTTCGGACGATGCGGTCGATGAGTTCACGCGGGGTCGCGAGGACGTCTGCCGTGGCGGATTCGGCGAGGGCGAAGGTGCGCATCCCGATGATCGTCGGACTCCGGTCGAGCAGGCCCTGCGGGTGCAGCACCGGGGCGGAGACCGCCAGGACGTCCCCGGCAGCCAGGAGTCGCACGCCGGAGTCGTCGATCCGGGCGGCGCGTGCGAGGAAGGTGCGGAGGTCGGCGAGCGAGGTGGCGTCGAGGAGCTGCAAGGTGGTGGACATCTTCTCTCAATCTACGCCACCGCCGCGTGCGCTCCGGCACCGCGTCGCCAGGGCCTGGATAGACTCGGCGGGTCGGGTCGGGCATCGACGACCGAGCCTCGACCCCCGGATGAAAGGCGTGTTCGCGTGAAGGAACCGATCCACTCCCTGCTCACCGCACTCGACCTCAGTGCTCCCGGTGTCCGGACCGACGAGGACATCTTCACCGGTCCGTCCCAATGGATGCCACAGGGGCGGGTCTTCGGTGGTCAGGTGCTCGCCCAGTCCGTCGTCGCCGCGACCCGGACCGTCGACGCCGAGCGCGTCATCCACTCGATGCACGGGTACTTCCTCCGACCGGGCGACGTCGACCTGCCGATCACCTTCGCGGTCGACCGCATCCACGACGGACGCTCGTTCGCCACCCGGCGCACCCAGGCGTACCAGAACGGAGTGCCGATCCTCTCGATGATCGCGTCCTTCCAGACCCAGGACGAGGGCCCGGAGCATCAGATCGAGCTGCCCGACGGGATCCCGGACCCGGAGACGCTCCCGTCGGCCGCCGAGCTCCTCAGCGGGATCGAACACCCGGCGGCCGAGGCGTGGGCGACGGGACGCCCCTTCGACCTCCGACACGTCGGCTCCCCCGTCTACCTCCGGGTGGAGGGCGAGCGGACCACCCGGCAAGCGGTGTGGTTCAAGACGATCGAGGACCTGCCCGACGACCCGGCGCTGCACCGTGCCGCGCTCGCCTACGCGAGTGACTACACGATCCTGGAGCCGGTGCTCCGTCGTCACGGCGTCCCGTGGGCCACCCCGGGCATCAAGATCGCCAGTCTCGACCACGCCATGTGGTGGCACCGACCCGCCCGCGTCGACGAGTGGCTGCTCTATCTGCAGGATTCCCCGAGCGCCACCGGCGGACGAGGTCTGTCCCTCGGGCGCATCTACGATCGGGCGGGTCGCCTCGTCGCGAGCGTCGCCCAGGAGGGCATGGTGCGGTTCCCGACGCCTCGGTGACCGGCGTCGCTCAGCGCCGCGAGAACTCGATCGGATCCTCGAGGAACGGCTCCCATGCGGCACGTTCGACGTCCGAGATCCGGCGCGGCTTGAGCGTCTTGGCGTCCACCATGACGACCGTCGTGGAGGCTCGGGCGTACAGCGTCTGCGCTGCCCCGCCCAGCGGCGAGTAGACCTCGTACGCGACCTGCAGGCTGGCTCCGCCGATCTTGCCCATCCAGAGCTGGACGTCGAGCGGATCGCGCTGGTACGGGATCGGGGCCAGGTACTCGATCTCCTGGTGCGCCACGAGCGTCAGCGTCTCGGCCTCGAGGCTCGCGTCGATGACCGCGGTCGGCGGGACGTCCTCCGACGCCAGCGTCGGGATCCAGAAGACGCGGACGCGTGCCTCCTCCAGCAGCTTGAGCATCGAGGCGTTGTTGACGTGGTTGAAGGCGTCGAGGTCGCCCCACCGCAGTGGGATCGGCACGTGGAGTCTGGTCATTGCTGGGCCCTCCGTGGGTCGGGGACGTACGGGTCGTGAACGGACGACGGCCCACCGGCAGAAGCCGATGGGCCGTTCGCACGAGTCCTAGTCGCGCGTGAGCTTGCGGTAGGCGGAGCGGTGCGGCTTTGCCGCGTCCGGTCCGAGGCGCTTGATCTTGTCCTCTTCGTAGGACTCGAAGTTTCCCTCGAACCAGTGCCAGTTCGACGGGTTCTCCTCGGTGCCCTCGTACGACAGGATGTGCGTCGCGATGCGGTCGAGGAACCACCGGTCGTGGGTGATGACCACAGCGCAACCCGGGAACTCGAGGAGCGCGTTCTCGAGGCTCGAGAGCGTCTCGACGTCGAGGTCGTTGGTCGGTTCGTCGAGCAGCAGGAGGTTACCGCCCTGCTTGAGCGTCAGCGCGAGGTTCAGTCGGTTGCGCTCACCACCCGAGAGGACGCCGGCCTTCTTCTGCTGGTCCGGGCCCTTGAACCCGAAGGTCGACACGTAGGCGCGGGACGGGATCTCCTGGTTGCCGACCTGGATGTAGTCGAGCCCTTCGGATACGACCTCCCAGAGCGTCTTGTTGGGGTCGATGCCCCCACGGGACTGGTCGACGTAGGAGAGCTTCACGGTCTCGCCGACCTTGAGCTCACCGGCGTCGAGCGGCTCGATGCCGACGATGGTCTTGAACAGCGTGGTTTTACCGACACCGTTCGGGCCGATGATGCCGACGATGCCGTTGCGCGGGAGGCTGAAGGAGAGGTCGTCGATGAGGACGCGTCCGTCGAAGCCCTTCTCGAGCTTCTTGGCCTCGAGGACCGTCGAGCCGAGTCGCGGACCGGCGGGGATCTGGATCTCCTCGAAGTCGAGCTTCCTGGTGCGCTCGGCCTCCGTCGCCATCTCCTCGTAGCGAGCGAGACGAGCCTTCGACTTCGCCTGGCGGCCCTTCGCGTTGCTGCGGACCCACTCGAGTTCGCTCGCGAGTCGCTTGGCGAGCTTCGCGTCCTTCTTGCCCTGGACGTTGAGACGCTCGCCCTTCTTCTCGAGGTAGGTCGAGTAGTTGCCCTCGTACGGGTAGAGGCGACCGCGGTCGACCTCACAGATCCACTCTGCGACGTGGTCGAGGAAGTACCGGTCGTGGGTGACGGCGAGCACGGCGCCCGCGTACTGAGCGAGGTGCTGCTCGAGCCAGAGCACGCTCTCGGCGTCGAGGTGGTTGGTGGGCTCGTCGAGGAGCAGGAGGTCGGGCTTCTGCAGGAGGAGCTTGCACAGTGCGACGCGACGCTTCTCGCCACCGGAGAGGTGGGCGACCGTGGCGTCGGACGGCGGGCAGCGCAGGGCGTCCATCGCCTGCTCCAGCTGCGAGTCGAGGTCCCAGGCGTCGGCGGCGTCGATCGCCTCTTGCAGCACGCCCATCTCGGCGAGCAGGGCGTCGAAGTCGGCGTCGGGCTCGGCCATCGCGAGCGAGATCTCGTTGAAGCGGTCGATCTTGCCCTTGATCTCGCCGACGCCCTCCTGGACGTTCTCGAGCACCGTCTTGTCCTCGTCGAGTTCCGGCTCCTGCATGAGGATGCCGACGCTGAAGCCCGGCGTGAGCTTCGCCTCGCCGTTCGAGGGGGTGTCGATCCCCGCCATGATCTTCAGGATCGTGGACTTACCGGCACCGTTCGGGCCGACGACGCCGATCTTCGCTCCGGGCAGGAACGCCATCGTCACGTCGTCGAGGATGAGCTTGTCGCCGACCGCCTTGCGGGCGCGGACCATCGAGTAAATGTATTCAGCC
The DNA here is from genome assembly GCF_050031945.1 of Plantibacter sp. 2H11-2. Classification (NCBI taxonomy): domain Bacteria; kingdom Bacillati; phylum Actinomycetota; class Actinomycetes; order Micrococcales; family Microbacteriaceae; genus Plantibacter; species Plantibacter sp. 2H11-2. The sequence goes on from NZ_JBNBBL010000001.1 coordinate 245,413, forward strand.
ATGTCGCCGTCCAGTCTACGGGCGGACCCTCCGTTTGCGCTGCACGACGACGCCCGCGACGACGGCCGCCGCCGCGATCGCGCAACTCGTCGTCACCTCGAGGAGCCGCGCGGGTCCGCCGAAGAACATCGACACCAGCAGCGCGACGAGCGCGACGACGACCACGAGCGTGAGCCACGGGTGTCCCCACATGCGGATCCCGCCGGCGCGGTCGCTGCTCTCCGACGCCCAGACCTGGTCGAACCGTCGACTGCGCAGTTGAGCGACGGCGATCACGATCCACACGAAGATCGCGATCGCGCCGGTGGAGTTGACGAGGAACGTGAAGACCTCGTCCGGTGCGAGGTAGTTCAACAGGACGCACACGAGCCCGACGACGGCCGAGCACAGGATCGCGACCGCCGGCGTGCCGCGTCGCGTCGTCGCGCGGACCGCTCGCGGGGCCTCCCCGCGGCCGCCGAGTGAGAACAGCATGCGCGACGCCGTGTACAGCGAGGCGTTGAGCGTCGACAGCAGGGCCGTGAAGACGATGATGTCCATCGCCACCCCGGCACCGGGGATCCCGGCGGCGTGCAGCATGGTGACGAAGGGACTGATCCCCGGCGTGATCTCCGTCCACGGCACCACGATGAGGACGACCAGGATCGAACCGATGTAGAACAGCAGGATCCGCCAGACGACCGAGTTCACCGCTCGCCGGACGGCACCCTTCGGGTCCACCGATTCTCCTGCCGCGATCGTGGCGACCTCGGCACCGAACATCGAGAAGATGATCGGCAGCAGCGCCGCCAGGACGCCGCCGATACCGAACGGCAGGAAGCCCCCGTCGGTCGGAGCGAGGTTGGCGACGGTCGCCGTCTCGGTCGGGACGACGCCGACGATGATGAGCGATCCGAGCGCGATGAACAGGACCACGGCCGCGATCTTGATCGACGAGAACCAGAACTCGAACTCACCGAACGACTTCACCGAGACGAGGTTGGCGGCGAGGAACGCGACGGTGATCGCGAGCGCCGGGATCCACTGCGGGAGACCGGGCACCCACTGGCTGACGATCTGCGCTGCGGCCGTCGCCTCGATGCCGACGACCACGACCCAGAACCACCAGTAGAGCCATCCGATCGCGAGACCGGCCCAGGGGCCGATGAAGCGCGAGGCGTAGGCGGAGAACGACCCGGTCTCGGGCGATGCGGAGGCCATCTCCCCCAGCATGCGCATGACGAGCACCACGACCACGCCGGCCAGGGCGTACGCGAGGATCACGCCGGGCCCTGCGGCGAGGATCGCCGTGCTCGACGCCACGAGGAGCCCGGCGCCGATCATGCCGCCGAGGGCGATCAGCGCCAGATGACGAGGCTGGAGTGTATGCGCCAAAGCCGTCGGCGCCACGGCCAGACGTTCCTCGGCCAGGAAGACGGCCTCGGTGGCAGGTTCCCCGCCAGGTGATGGGTTGGCGGTCATGCAAGCCCTCGATTCCGGATCGAGCCACCTAGGAGGTAGCGATATCTGAAATGTCAGGTTATGGCATGCCCACGGCTTGCACCAGCCCGTGAGTGGTCGGCGGCGCTACCAGTCGATCGCGCGCGTGACCCCGATGAGGCATCGCCCGGTGTCGAGCTGCGACACCACCGACGAGTGATACCCCGTCGCCGGCCCGTTCTGCCCGAGGATGCACTGCCCTTGCCACCGGATGGCGAACTGGATCGAGTCGGCCGGCTCGCCGATGCTCGTCGTGTCCGAGGAGACCTCCATCTCCGCCTTCGGGAAGCCGGCGGCGACGAGACCGTCGATGATCGCCTGGCCGCCAGCGGCGGGGTTCGCGGCGAGCGTGGCGGCGTTCACGGCGTCGAAGAACGGCAGGTTGTCGGTGGCGGTGCCCTCGGGGAGCAGCACGGGCGCCGCCGGAGCCGTCTCAGTGGCGGTCGGCGTCTGGCTCGGCGTGGCCGTCGGCTCGGGAGCGGGCTGGGAGCAGCCGGTCACGGCGATGCCGAGCAGGCCGAGCACCACGCCGACCCGGACGCCGGCGATCGACGTGCGGCGACGGATCGAGGTGACGGCTGAGACGGGGCGGTCGCGGAGGCTCTTCTGCACGTCGAGCAGTCTACGCGGCGCGTCAGAACGGCGTGTCCTGCGGCGGTGCCGACGCCCACTCCCCGGTTCCGGTTCCGGAACCGGAACCGGTCGACTCGGATGCGGCGGGCGCCGGAGACACCCCCGCTCCGACCGGCGACTCACCGGACCCCTTCGGTTGCCAGCCGATGTCGGGCCCGATGTGATCGGCTTCGATGTCGACCGACGTCCCTCGTCGCTCACCCTGCTCCCAGTCGCGGATCCGCAACCGGCCGAGCACGATCACGCGTTGTCCTTTGACGAGCGAGGTGGCGGAGGCGGTCGCCAATCCACGGAAGGCGCTCACCGTGTACCAGTTCGTCTCCTGCGCCACCCAGGAACCCTGCTTCTGGTCGTACCGACGTTGCTGCGACGCCAGGCGGAAACTGGTGATGTCCAGCCCGGACGTCGTGCGATGGTGCTTGGGGTCTGTCGCGACGTGTCCGCAGACGGTGATCTGGTCGTTCATGGGTTCCTCTCCTGTCGGTCCGACGATCCTGGCGGTGGATCGCGGAAGCGTCCGGGGCGGGTCCGTGCCGATCGCCACCCCGGACGCACTGCCAGCCTCACCGATCCCGTGGGCCCCGTGTCGAGCCGGGCGACCCTCGTCGATGTCCACAACCGCGCACCTCGCTGTGGAGGACCCTCGCTCCGCTCTGACCAGGGCCGATGTCGGTGGCCCCGCATACGCTGACGAGTACCAGCCGGCAGTCCCAGTCCGGCATCGCCCCACCAGCGCACGAGGAGTCCAATGCCCAACGCCCTGAGCATCCGTCCCGGCTACTGGCGCGTGACAACCCCCGACGGCCGCGTGCTCGGCAACATCGAGGCCGTCGGAGCGGACGGCGTTCCTGAATACCGGGCCAACCGGTTCCGACCGGCGGTCCTCGAGTACGCCCCGCTGGGCAGCTTCAGCGATCTCGCGGTCGCCATCGACGCCTTCCGCAACTGAGCGGCTACCCTCCCGCCGTTCCCGTCGACCCCGGTGCGTCGCCCGTGTTCACGCCCGAACGAGGGGTAGTCTGCGGCCCATGCAGTGGTGGAATGACTTCGTAGAGTGGGTGACCTCAGCTGAGGTCCGCCCCATGCTGTTCGCTGCGGCCCTCTTCATCGTGGCCGTCGTGGTGTCCTCTCTCGTCGCCGCCGGCGCAAGCCGTCGTGCGCTGCGAGCCATCGTGGACCAGCGCGATCGAGAGCAGAAGAACGTCGCGATCCTGGCGCTGGTCGACGCCGCCACCGAGGCCAGCGTCTGGAACTCGCTCACCCCGCAGGAGCAGGTGCTCAGCGATCGGGCCGTCGCCCAGGCCGACACCCTCGTGCGGCTCAGCCCGATCAAGGGTGCGGCCGTCGCCGCGGACTGGGCGAACCACCAGCTCCACGAGATGAAGCGCAACTCCGCGACGTTCGGGTACGAGTTGGACCCGGTGGTCGAGGACTTCCGCGACCGCCTCGTCGAGTGGTCGAAGAAGCCGGCACGGGCCCGAAAGGACTTCGACGGGGACCTCCGTCGCTGGCGCGCCGAGTCCACAGGATCGGAACAGGCGCTCGTCGCGGAGCAGGAGTCGTGGGTCGCCAAGCAGCACCACGAGCAGTACGCCGCTGTGAAGCCCGCGTCCACCGCCCCGGCTGCACGGCCCGGCGACATCACTCGCTCCACGGGCGGCACGATCAACACCAGCACGACGCAGCGCATCATCGACGACGTCGCGGTCCTGGAAGCCGAACGCAAGCAGTCCAGCGTCAGCTGACCACCGCGACTGACAGACGGCGGCCCGATCATCCGATCGGGCCGCCGTCTTCGTGTCAGGGGTGCGTGGTCAGCACCACCAGGTGTCGAACTTGCTGACCGGGACCTGCCGCTTGTGCTCCGTCGCCGCGTACCGGGCCTCGATCGCTTCGGCGGCCACCGGATCGATCTCGCTCCCCTCGAGGAAGTCGTCGATCTGCTGGTAGCTGAGCCCGAGGTTCTCCTCATCGGTCTGGCCGGGGGTGCCGTCGAGGAGATCGGCGGTCGGGGCCTTCAGGTAGAGGCGTTCCGGAGCGTCGAGCGACTCGAGGAGCGCACGCCCCTGACGCTTCGTCAGGCCACTGAGCGGGAGCACGTCGGCCCCGCCGTCGCCGAACTTCGTGAAGAAGCCGGTGACCGCCTCGGCCGCGTGGTCCGTCCCGACCACCAGGAGCCCCTGCTGACCGGCGATCGCGTACTGCGCGACCATCCGTGCGCGCGCCTTCGCGTTGCCCTTGACGAAGTCGCTGAGGGGTTCGCCGGTCGCATCCGCGTACTCGGCTTCAAACCCGTCGACCGCACGTTGGATGTTGAACACGACGGAGTCGTCCGGGCGGATGAACGACAGCGCCAACTGGGCGTCGTCCTCGTCGTGCTGCACGGCGTATGGCAGACGGACGGCGACGAACCGGGCCTCTCCGCCCTCGGCTCGGACCTCTTCCGCCGCGAGCTGGCACAGGCGCCCGGCGAGCGACGAGTCCTGTCCACCGCTGATCCCGAGCACGAACCCCTTCGAGTGCGTCGTCCGCAGGTACGACTTCAGGAAGTCGATCCGGGAACGGACCTCGACCGCCGGGTCGATCGTGGGGCTGACATGGAGTTCCGCAATGATGCGGGCCTGGATCTCGCGCATGTCCCCAGGCTACTCGCTCACCGGAGGCGCACCCGGAACTCCGAGGCACTTGCAACACACCGGAAACACGGCTCGGTGGACGAGACGGGTCTCAGGCCCAGCCGAGCTCGTGCAGCCGCTCGTCGTCGATGCCGTAGAAGTGCGCGATCTCGTGGACCAGGGTGGTGTGGATCTCGTCGGCGAGCTCGTCGAGCGTCTCGCACGCCGCCAGATGCGGCTCGCGGTAGACGATGATCCGGTCGGGCATCTCACCGAATCCGTAGCGGTCGCGCTCCGTCAGGGCGACGCCGTCGTACAGCCCGAGCGTGTCGAGCGTGCCGTTCTCAGGGCGGTCCTCGACGACGAAGACGAGGTTGTCGAGACCGTCGACCATCTCGTCGGGCAAGCGGTCGAGTTCGTCCACCACGAGGGCTTCGAACGCCTCGGTGTCCAGCTCCAACATGCCCGCTCCCCGGATACGACAGAAGCCGGAGGGATCCTCCGGCTTCTGTACGACATGGGGTGAGTAACGGGGCTTGAACCCGCGACCTCCTGGACCACAACCAGGCGCTCTGCCAACTGAGCTATACCCACCATGCGACCTGCTCCGCGGAGACCGCGTCACAAGCGACTGGACGAGTCTATTACATGTTTGGGGCGTACCGTGACACGACCGCTTCCGAAACCTGCTTCGCGTCGTCGGAGGACGGGCCGGGGAGGTCGACGAACAACGCTCCGCGGTAGTAGGCGAGCTCACGGATCGACTCGAGGATGTCCGCCAGCGCGCGGTGTCCGCCGTGCTTCGACGGGGCGTTGAAGTAGACCCGCGGATACCACCGACGGGCCAGTTCCTTGATGGAGGAGACGTCGACGTTGCGGTAGTGCAGGTGGGCGTCGAGCCGCGGCATGTACCGCGCGAGGAATCCTCGGTCGGTCCCGATGGTGTTCCCGGCCAGCGGCGCCTTCGACTCGTCGGGGACGAAGCGCTGGATGTACTCGATGACCTGGAACTCGGCGTCCGCGACGCTCACGCCGCTCGGGATCTCCTCGAGCAGCCCCGACGTGCGGTGCATGTTCGTCACGAACTCACCCATGTTGTCGAGTGCCGACTGATCGGGCTTGATCACGACGGAGTAACCCGGGTCGAGGATGTTCAGTTCGAAGTCGGTGATCACGACGGCGATCTCGACGAGTTCGTCGACCTCCAGCTCGAGTCCGGTCATCTCGCAGTCGATCCAGACCAGACGGTCCCCAGCTGTGCTCATGGGTCGAGTCTACTCAGCACGACCGACGCCGCCGGTTCCGTAGACTCGAGCGGTGATCATCGCCATCTCCGCCCTGCTACTCGTCAACGGTGTCTACAACGTCGTCGTCTGGCCCCGCTTCCTCAAGCGGATCGTCGCCGACCCGCGTGCCCGCGACGATCAGGGACGTGCGACGACGTTCCTGCGCGTCCACGTCATCCTCATCAGCATCGCCCTCGTCCTCGCAGCCCTGTCGCTCGTCTTCGGAGTCCTCGGCCTCCTCGGCGTCGGCGCCTGAGACACCGCTGCGGTATCCTGGACGACGCCCGCCTCCGTAGCTCAGGGGATAGAGCAGGAGCCTTCTAATCTCTTGGTCGCAGGTTCGAATCCTGCCGGGGGCACCTCACCCTTCGACAAGCTCAGGGACCGGAACCCGAGACCTCACCCTTCGACAAGCTCAGGGACCGGAACCCCAGTCCTGACCCTTCGACAAGCTCAGGGACCGGAACCCGAGACCTGACCCTTCGACAAGCTCAGGGACCGGGAACCCGAACCTTGGGTCTCAGGGACGGAGCCAGGGGCTCCAGCGTTCGGCGTGGTCGCGCCGGAGGGCGCCGAGGACGAGCGCGGAGACCTGGGCTGCCGCACCCGTCGCCTCGATGCGGAGACCCGCATCGAGGTCGGGCCGCTCCCGCTCGATGAAGGCGTCCTCCTGGAGGGTCCACTCGGCGAGCCAGTCGACGCCGTCACCGCGCCCGATGAGGCGGTCGGTGCGCTGGACCACCGGCGCGTCGAGCCACAGCACCGTGTCGGCGAGTATTCGCGACGCCCGCGACGACGACCCGCAACCCTCGACGATGAGTGGACGGTCACTCGGCACGAGGTGCGCCTCCGCACGGGCGGACCGTTCCCAGTCCCAGCGCCGCCACTCCCCCGCGCGCCGCTCGGAGAACGGTGTGAGGATCCACTCGACGAGGAGTCGAGCACCCTCGTCGAGCCCCTCCCACCCCGGATACAGGTCGTCCATGTGGACGACCGTGCTGGCCGTCAATGCGGACGCCACCGAGGAGGCGAGCGTCGTCTTCCCCGTGCCCGACCGTCCGTCGATGAGCAGGACCGGCGGAACCGCGCTCACTGGCCCACGACCCGGAACGTGCCGGCGAGGACCGCCGTGGACAGCGCGAAAGCCATGATCACGATCGTCACCAGGACGGCGACGAGGTCAGCCCGGCCCAGGCGGGACGGTCTGGCCCAGGTGCGTTCGTTCGGTGCCCCGAACCCCCGCGCCTCCATCGCCGTCGCGAGCTTGCTCCCGCGGCGGATGGCGAACACCAGCAGCACGAACGCCATGGACGCGAACCGCCGGACCACTCCCCGGTCCCCCAGCCCACGGGCACGACGGGCGAGCGCGAGACTGCGCCAGTCGTCGATGAAGAGTCCGAGCATCCGCGCGCCAGCAAGGATCCCGAGCACGAACCGCGACGGCAGCTTCGTGATCTGGGACAAGCCGTCGGCCAGATCGGTCGGATCCACCCGCGCGAAGAGCAGGATCGTCGGGAGACCGAGCGCCAACACGCGGATCGTCACGGCGACCGCCAGCTCGATCGAGTTGTCCGTCACCCTGACGAACCCGAGCGACAGGTACTCCGTCCCTCCCGGCTTCGCGTACAACAGCATGCTGATCCCGCCGATGGGCGCGAAGACGAGCACCGGCAGTGCCCGCTTCAGCAGCGCGGTGAACCGCAGGCCGGAGAGCGGGAACAGCATCACTTCGAGCAGCACCGCCGTGCTCGCACTCACCCAGTCGATCGTCAGCAGCAACGGGACGGACAGGATGAGGACGGCCAGCACCTTCGTCACCGGATTCACGCGGTCGAGTGGCGGTCGATGGTGCAACACCGTCGAGCGGTCCGCTGCCGTGAGGCTCGTCATGCGGCCCGCCTCCCGAGTTCCAGCGGTTCGAGGAGGATGCGATGGTCGCCCAGATGTTCGACGACCCCCGCGTCATGCGTGACGGAGACGATCGTCGCGCCGCGCTCGAGCTCGTGCTGCAGCAGGCGGACGAGTGACAACCACGTGCGTCGATCCTGCCCGAACGTCGGTTCGTCGAGGACCATGACCGCCGGCCGGGCGGCGAGGACGGTGGCCACCGACAACCGGCGCTTCTGACCGCCCGAGAGGCTGAACGGGTTCGCCTCGGCAAGACGACCGAGACCGAGCGCCTCGAGGATCTCGGAGACCCGCTCGTCGATGGCGGTCCGGGACCAGCGGAGGGCCTGCAGGCCGACACCGAGCTCGTTCCGCACGGTCGATGACACGAACTGGTGCTCGGGATCCTGAAAGACCGTCCCGATGCGTGTGAGCAACTCGGTGGACTTCCAGCGGATCGGCCGGGATCCCAGCCTGCCGGCGAGCTGCGGTGCGGCGGTCACCGTCCCCGTGATCTCCGGCAGCAGTCCCGCCAGCGTGAGCGCGAGCGTGGACTTCCCCGCGCCGTTGGGGCCGACGATGACGGTCGCCGCGCCCTCGGGCACCGCGAGCCCCAGGCGCTCCTGCACCGGCTGCTTCCGCGTTCGACCGATCGCCAGGTCGTCGGTCGTGATGACCGCCGCTGATGGGCCGGACACCGGACGAGGGGCCAACCCCAGCGGGATGCCCGGCACCCAGACACCCGCATCGGCCAGGCGCTGCCCGACGTCGTCGAGGACGAGGTCGGGTGGCCCGTCGGCGAGGACACCGCCGTCGGCGTCGAGCACGACGACCCTGGTCATCAGCTCGCGCCAGACGTCGACGCGGTGTTCGATGACGACCAGGGTGGACGAACCGTCATCGACCAGCCGAGCGACGGCGTCCCGCACCTCGGCCACCCCGGCCGGGTCGAGGTTCGCGGTCGGTTCGTCGAGCAGGAGGAGCGAGGGGTGCATGGCGAGTACGCCGGCGAGGGCCAGCCGCTGTTTCTGACCCCCGGACAGCGCCGAGGTCGAGTGGTCCAGCGGCAGGTCCAGTCCGACGGCCTCCAGCGAGGCGTCGACGCGGCGCCAGATCTCCTCGCGCTCGACGCCGAGGTTCTCGCAGCCGAAGGCGACGTCGTCGCCGACCTTGGACAGGATCACCTGCGAATCGGGATCCTGCAGCACGAGCCCGATACGACCCCTCGCTCGTTCAGGCGGAACGCCGTCCACGAGGAGCGAGCCGTGGGACTCCCCCTCGTCCGCACCGCCGAGGACGCCGGCCAGTGCGTGGATCAGCGTCGACTTGCCGGCACCGGACGCCCCCAGGAGGAGGACCCGCTCGCCCGGTTCGATCACGAGGTCGAGGTCGCGCACCGCCCAGGCCTTCCGACCGGCATGACGCCACCCCCAGTCCCGCGCGACGACGCGCGCCGGACCGGTCCCAGCCGCTCCCGGCACGATCAGACCTCGCGCCGAGCGTCCCGCCCCGACGCGAACCGACTGAGCGCTCCGGTCGACGCGAGTGCCCTGACGAGTGCCCAGCCGACGACACCGGCGAGGATCGCGCCCGAGACGAGCAGCGAACCGAGGTAGATCGCGTTGAACTCGACACCCTTCTCGAGGTTGCCCGACATCACGAGCTCGAGGAGCCACGCGCCGGCCCCGGCGCCGGCGCCGGCGAGGATCGCCGGAACGAGGCCGAAGCGCTTGTACGCGAGCGCCGCGAACACCAGCTCAGCACCGAGGCCCTGAGCGAGGCCGGAGTACACCGTCGTGACGCCCCATGCGTTGCCGATGAGGGCGGAGACGATCGCACCGATGGTCTCGACGAGGAGTGCTGCGCCGGGCTTCCGGATGATGAGTCCGCCGAGCACCCCGCCGAGGAGCCAGATCCCGACGGCGATCCCGCCGAAACCGGGCGTGACGGCGCTGGCACCCGCGTACCAGAGTGATCCAAGCGTGTTCCACGCCCAGAAGATGAGGCCGGTCGCGACGCCGAGCACGGCGACCACGACGATGTCGACGACCCTCCAGCGCAAGGTCCGCGACGCAGCGCGTTCAGAGGGTGAGATCTTGGTCGATGCTGACACGATACGTGCCCTTCCTGTAGACGGAAAAGAGCACGGGATAGCGAGAAATGGTCTCCCTGCGCTGGCATGATCCAGATCAGGTTCGACGGTCGAAGGCGAATACCTTCCTCTCAGCCCGGTTCACCGGACTCCCGTGGTGGCACGAGTCTAACCCCTGCCGTGCGCACTCGCACGACAGGGGTTCGACGGGGAGGGCTACTTCTTGAGGGCCTTGATGAGGCCGGCCAGAGCCTTGCCGCTCACCCAGATGAACGGGATCGCGACGGCGATGAGCGAGATGAGGTTCGGGTCGAAACGGAGACCCTCGTCGGTCTTGATGTAGGCACCGACCGGGATCGAGACGCCACCGCCGCCACCGCCGCTCGGGGCGTCGTCGCCGTCGCCCTCGGAGCCGCCGCCGAAGCCGTAGTACGTCAGCGCGACGGGCACGAGCTTCGTGCCGTCGACGTCCTGCTGCTCCCCGTAGGCTGCGGACACGCCGAGCCCCTTCGCCTGTTCTGCCAGCTTCTCCACGAGATTCGTCATACCGCGAGGCTACCGCTCGGTATCCACCGGTCCAAGGGGTTGATCCGTGCTCCCAGCACCCTGCGAGTCTCCGCGACTGCCGAGTCCGCGACGCCTCGGCTTGCCGAGGAGGGAGGCGGGAGCGATCGCGAGATCGCCGAACCGGCTCGCGACCCGGTCGATCGTCTGCTCGGCTTCACGCCACTCCTCGTCCGGGTCCCAGAGCCCGGCACCGGCCTCATCGGCGGGGACGAACTGGTCGACCTTCACCCCGACGAGGCGCACGAGACGCCCACCGCGATCGAGGTCGTCGAACAACGACGCCGCCTCGTCGTAGACCCGACGCCCGACGTTCGTGGCCTCGCCGATGGTGCGCGACCGCGTGATGACGCTGAAGTCCGCATAGCGGACACGGATGCTGATCGTCCGGCCGGCGTAGCCGCCCTTCCGGAGCCGGATCGCGACGAGACCGGCGAGGTTCAGCAGCTCGCGCTTGAGGATGGTCGGGTCGGAGACGTCCGTCGGGAAGGTCACCTCGTGGCTGACGCTCTTCTCGCGTCGTGCCAGCTCGATGCCGCGCGGATCGATCCCGTTCGCGAGCTCGAGGAGTCGGCGACCGGAGGCCTCACCGACCGCGCGCTGGAGCATCGACAGCGGGGTGGAGGCGAGCTGACCGATGGTCCGGATGCCCCGGTTCGTCAGCTGCTCCTCCGTCCGACCACCGACCCCCCACAGCGCGCCGACCGGCAACGGGTGGAGGAACGCCAGGGTCTCGTCGGCGGGCACGACCAGCAGGCCGTCGGGCTTCGACAGGCCGGAGGCGAGCTTCGCGACGTACTTCGTCGATGCCAAGCCGACCGAGCACGGCAGACCGGTCGCGTCGAGGACCCGTTGCTTCACGAGCGCCGCGATCGTCCGTGGGCTCCCGAGCAACCGGACCGCGCCGGACACGTCGAGGAAGGCCTCATCGATGCTCAGCGGCTCGACGAGCGGCGTGACCGACTCGAAGACCTCCATCACCCGGTCGGAGTACTCGCGGTACCTGCCGTGGTGGGGTGGCAACACGACGGCGCTCGGACAGAGGCGCATCGCCTGGGACACCGGCATCGCCGCTCGCACGCCGTACCGGCGAGCCTCGTAACTGGCGGAGGTGACGACCGACCGCCCCTCCTTGTTTCCCACGATGATCGGCAGACCGCGCAGCTCGGGCCGTTCCAAGAGCTCGACCGAGACGAAGAACGCGTCCATGTCGACGTGGAGGATGGGGGTACCGCTGTCGTCGGCATCGTGCGCCGAGACGCGACGCGACGCTCCATCCTGCCGACTCATGCCTCCATTGTCTCAGTCGCCTCCGACACGCTCTCCACAAGGGCCGAGGCGGGAGGGCCCGGCGACGCTAGGCTGTCCGGCGATGAGCACGCGAACGCGGACCGGGTCGGCCCCGGCGGTCCCAGACCTCTCCGGGCGGGACCTCGCCCTCGACCTCGTGCGCGTCGCGTGCGTCGTGACGGTCGTCATCGTCCACCTCCTGATGGTCGCGGTGGCCGTCGAGCCGGACGGCACGATCGGCATCTCCCGAGCGCTCGAGCAGCAGTCGTGGTTCGACACGGGTACCTGGTTCGGCCAGATCATGCCGCTGTTCTTCATCGTTGGCGGCTTCGCGACGATCACCGGCTGGCGCAGCACCGTCCGACGTGGTGGCGGGACCAGCGACTTCCTCCGGTCCCGGGTGTTCCGACTCGCCCTGCCGACGATCCCGGTCCTGCTCTTCCTCGCCGCGGGGCTGTGGCTCGCCGGGGCGCTCGGTGTCGACCCGGCCATCATCGAGGCCGTCGCCGCAGGCGTCGGCTCCCCGCTCTGGTTCCTGGCCGCCTACCTGCTGTGCCAGGCGGTCGCCCCGTTCCTCGCCACCTGCCACGACCGCCACCCCGTCCTGACCTGTGCGGCACTGCTGGCCGGCGTGATCCTCGTCGACGTCGTCCGTTACTCGACCGGTCTCCTGGGCATCGGTCTCGTCAACCTGGTGTTCGTCTGGCCGCTGCTGCAGCAGTTCGGGTTCTTCCTGGCCGACGGACGTCTCCGCTCCGTTCCGCGCCTCGTCCTCGTGGCCGTGGTGCTCGTCTCCTACGGTGCGCTCGTGCCGATCACGACCTGGCTGCCGTACTCGACCAGCATGCTCGGCAACCTCAACCCACCGACCCTCCCCCTCGTCGTCCTCGGCGTCGGGCAGCTCGCCCTGCTCGCCCTGGCGCACCCGCTGCTCACGGCGATCATGCGGACCCGCGCCGCGCGAGCGGTCGTCTTCCTCATCGGGTCCCGGCTGATGACGGTGTACCTCTGGCATCTCCCCCTGATCATCGCGGTCGCCGGTCTCCAGCTCGCCCTCGGCATCCCCTTCGCGGAACCGCTGAGTGCGGCATGGTGGTGGACCCGACCGGTCGTACTGCTCGTCGTCGCGGTTCTGCTCGCGGGCGTCGGCACACTCCTCGGCCGTGTCGAGCACCCCCGCAAGCTGCGCCTCGACCCGGAGCGCAAGCCTGCACACGTCGCCGTGTGGATCGCGCTCGCGAGCGCCTTCATCATGCCCTTCGCGGAGATCTCCCACCCGCTCACCGCCGCGATGGCGGCTGCCGGCGCCGTCGGCTCGATCATCGCGGTCGTGCTCCTGAACCCGACCCGTCGGCCGGTCGAGCGCGTCGCGAGCGGATCAGACCAGGCCGTGGACCAGCGGCCGTAGCCATTCACGGAAGGCCTCCCGGTCGTCCCGGAGCGACTCACTGACCACGATCGTGTCGGGCGCGACCACCCAGGCCCCCGGTCGGTCGATCGGGAGCACCTCGAGGTCCAACCGGAACGAGCTGGATTGCCGGCGCAACTCGAACTGGCGCTCGCGGATGAGTTCGTAGACGTCGGTGAGGCGGCTCGGCGACCGGCCTGCGAGCGCACGCTCGTACTCCCGGATGCGAGCCGCCGCCCACCGGTGCGCCTCGTCGTACGCCCGGTAGGCGAGCTCCTGCAGGTCGAGGGCTCGATCGAACACCTCGAAGTGTGGTGGGCGGACCTCGGCCATGAAGAGGCGCGTGTCGCGACGGGCGATCCCGGTCCACCAGCCGTCGAACTGGACCGCGAGCGCGTCGAGGTCGAGGCCAGCGACGTCGACCCGCTCCAGCCCCGGCGTGACTGCCGGAAGCTGCGCGACGCATCGATCGCCGAGCCCCGCCATGTCGCGGAACGCGAGCGCCAGCATGAGGGCCATCGGAGCGTCTTCCGTGACCTGCCACCGCATGGTGCCTTCGACCAGCATGGCGGAAGTGTATGTCGGGCCAGCAGTCGGCACCAGGGCTTCCCCTGGCCGACGACATCGGGCCCGAGCCGCCGTCATCGACGGTGGCGCGGGCCCGAGGGTGCAGCGGTGACCGCTACTGCGAGGCGCGCTCCAGGACGAGTTCGCGCACACGCGCCGCGTCGGCCTGTCCGCGCATCGCCTTCATCACGGCGCCGATCACGGCGCCGGCGGCCTGGACCTTGCCGTCGCGGATCTTGGCGAGGACGTCCGGCTGAGCGGCCAGTGCCTCGTCGATGGCGGCGATCAGCGGACCGTCGTCGGACACGAGTGCGAGACCGCGAGCGTCGATGACCTCCTGAGGAGTGCCCTCCTCGTCGATGACGCCCTCGAGCACCTGGCGTGCGAGCTTGTCGTTGAGCGTTCCGGCCTCGACGAGCGCCGCGAGTGCCGCGACGTGCTCGGGTGACACGAGGCTCGTCGCCTCGACATCGCGCTGGTTCGCGATCCGCGAGATCTCGCCCGTCCACCACTTCCGTGCGGCGGCCGGAGCGGCGCCGGCCTCGACGGTGGCCGTGATCTCGTTCAGCAGACCACCGTTCACGACGTCCTGGAACTCCAGGTCGGTGAAGCCCCATTCGCTCTTCAGCCGACGACGACGGACGGCCGGCTGCTCGGGCAGTGCCGCTCGGAGTTCCTCGATGAGTTCGGGCGACGGCACGACCGGGAGCAGATCGGGCTCCGGGAAGTACCGGTAGTCGTCGGCGTCGCTCTTCGGCCGGCCGGCGGACGTCGCACCGGTGTCCTCGTGCCAGTGCCGCGTCTCCTGGACGATGGATCCGCCGTCCTTGAGGATCGCCGCCTGCCGCTGGATCTCGTAGCGGACGGCGCGCTCGACGGAACGCAGGGAGTTGACGTTCTTCGTCTCCGTGCGCGTACCGAGCTTCTCCTGTCCACGCGGGCGCAGCGAGATGTTGGCGTCGCAGCGGAGGTTCCCGCGCTCCATCTTCGCGTCGGAGATGCCGAGCGCCACGACGATGTCGCGGATCGCGGAGACGTACGCCTTCGCGATCTCGGGTGCCCGGTGCTCGGTGCCGTAGATCGGCTTGGTGACGATCTCGACGAGCGGCACACCCGCGCGGTTGTAGTCGACGAGCGAGTACTCGGCACCCTGGATACGGCCGGTGGAACCGCCGATGTGCGTGAGCTTGCCGGCGTCCTCCTCCATGTGCGCGCGCTCGATCGGCACCGTCACGATGATGCCGTCCGCCAGCTCGACCTCGACCGAGCCCTCGAAGGCGATCGGCTCGTCGAACTGCGAGATCTGGTAGTTCTTCGCGAGGTCGGGGTAGAAGTAGTTCTTCCGCGCGAAACGGCTCGAGGGTGCGATCGAGCAGCCGAGGGCGAGCCCGAGGCTGATCGAGTACCGCACCGCCTGCTCGTTCACGACCGGGAGCGACCCGGGCAGACCGAGGCAGACCGGCGAGATGTTCGTGTTCGGAGCGTCGCCGAAGCCGTTCGGCGCCGAGGAGAACATCTTCGTCTTGGTGTTCAGCTCGACGTGCACCTCGAAGCCGAGCACCGGCTCGTACAGTTCGAGGGCTTCTTCGTAGGAGAGGAGCTTGTCCTTGGCCATGGGTTACCGACCTCCGAGAGCGGGTGCCTGCGAGATGAGGGTGTGCCCCCACGTCGATTCGAGAAGCGCCTCGAGAGCGGCGCCGACCCGGTAGAGCCTGGCGTCCTCCCGTGCTGGCGCCATGAACTGGATGCCGACGGGCAGACCGTCTTCCGGGGCGAGCCCGATCGGCACGCTGATGCCGGGCACGCCGGCGAGGTTCGCCGGGATGGTGGTGACGTCGTTCAGGTACATCGCCAGCGGGTCGTCGATACGCTCGCCCAGCTTGAACGCCGTCGTCGGGGCGCTCGGGCTCACGAGGACGTCGACCTGGTCGAACGCCGCCGCAAAGTCGCGCTGGATGAGCGTCCGGACCTTCTGGGCACTGCCGTAGTAGGCATCGTAGTAGCCCGCGCTCAGCGCGTACGTGCCGAGGATGATCCGTCGCTTCACCTCGGGACCGAAACCGGCCTCGCGCGTCGCGGACATGACCTGCTCGACCGTGCCGCCACCCTCGGGCGTGACCCGCATGCCGAAGCGCACCGAGTCGAACTTCGCGAGGTTGCTCGACGCTTCGGCGGGGAGGATGAGGTAGTAGGCGGCGACGGCGTACTCGAAGTTCGGAGCGGAGACCTCGACGATCTCGGCACCGTTCGCCTCGAGTACCGCGAGCGCCTCCTGGAAGCGGCTCTTCACGCCGGCCTGGAAGCCCTCACCGTTGAGCTCGGTGACGACGCCGACCCGGAGGCCGCGCAGCACGTCGCCGCGCGCGCCCTCGCGGGCCGCAGCGGCCATCGACGGCCAGGCGTCGCGGAGCGAGGTGGAGTCGAGGGCGTCGTGCCCGGCGATGACGTCGTGGAGGAGGCCCGAGTCGAGGACCGTGCGGCTGACCGGCCCGACCTGGTCGAGCGAGGAGGCGAGCGCGATCGCCCCGTAGCGGCTGACCGCGCCGTAGGTCGGCTTCACGCCGACCGTGCCGGTCACGTGCGCCGGCTGGCGGATGGACCCGCCGGTGTCGCTGCCGAGGGCGATGGGCGCCTCGAACGCGGCGACCGCGGCAGCGGAGCCACCGCCGGAACCGCCGGGGATGCGGTCGAGATCCCACGGGTTGTGGGTCGGGCCGTACGCGGAGTGCTCCGTGCTCGAGCCCATGGCGAACTCGTCCATGTTCGTCTTGCCGAGCGGCACGAGACCGGCGGCACGCGACCGGGCGACGACGGTCGCGTCGAACGGTGACAGGTACCCCTCGAGGATCTTGCTCCCCGAGGTGGACGGCATGTCCGTCGTGACCAGCACGTCCTTGATGGCGAGCGGGACGCCCGCCAGCTCGCCGAGGTCCTCGCCCGCGGCACGGCGTGCGTCGATGTCGGCGGCGACGTCGAGTGCGTGGTCCGACACGTGGAGGAAGGCGTGAACGTCGCCGTCGACCTGCGCGATGCGGTCGAGGTGCGCCTGGGTGGCTTCGACGCTGGAGACCTCGCCAGCGCGCAGCTTGCTCGACAGCTCGGCTGCCGTGAGACCGATCAACCCGCTCACTGCTCCTCCCCCAGGATCGCCGAGACCTTGAAGCGACCGTCGGCCGATTCCGGCGCGTTCTGCAGCGCCTGCTCCCGCGTGAGCGTGTTGCCGACGACGTCGTCGCGGTACACGTTCTCGAGTGGGATCGGGTGGCTCGTCGCCGGGACGTCAGGCGTGGCCACCTGCTGCACCTTCTGGATGTTGTCCACGATGGAGTCGAGCTCCGTCGTGAGGTGGGCGATCTCGTCCTGGCTCAGGGCGATTCGAGCGAGGTTCGCGAGATGCGCGACCTGCTCGGTAGTGATTTCCGACATGCGTCTCCCGTACGTGTAGCGGTGGCGGTCGCTCCAGTCTATTCGCCAGGGACGTGGTCGTCCGTCGGGCTCCGCCCCTACAGTGGGACGGTGACCCAGAACGACTCGAGCAGCCGTCCCTATCCCCCGCACGAGCGTCCCTGGCTCGCGAGCTACGCCGCCGACGTGCCGGACGACATCCCTGAGCAGACCGGCAGCCTCGGCGATCTCGTCGAAGCCTCCGCCGCGAGCTACCCGGACGCCGTCGCGCTGGAGTTCTTCGGGTCGACCACCACCTACACGGAGCTCGAGGCGCTCATCGCCCGTGCCGCCGCCGGCCTGCGCGCACTCGGTGTCCGGGCGGGAGACCCCGTCGCCCTCATGCTCCCGAACTGCCCGCAGCACATCGTCGCGTTCTACGCGGTCCTCAGGCTGGGCGCCGTCGTCATCGAGCACAATCCGCTCTACACCCCCCAAGAGCTCCGCCACCAGTTCGAGGACCACCGCGCGACGTTCGCGATCGTCTGGGACAAGGTCGCCGAGCACCTGCAGGACTTCCCGGCCGACCTGGCGGTGCACTCGCTCGTGACGATCGACGTGACCCGGGCGATGCCGCTCCACATGCGCGCTGCTCTCCGTCTGCCCATCCCGAAGGCGAGAGCCTCACGGGCTCAGCTCACCGCGCCGGTCTCGGGCACCGTGCGGTGGGAGCAGCTCCTGACCTCGGGGCCGCTGCCCGCGAGCCACCCGAAGCCCGCGACCGACGCCCTCGCACTCATCCAGTACACGAGCGGGACGACGGGCTCGCCCAAGGGTGCCGCACTCACCCACGGCAACCTGCTCGCGAACGCGGCGCAGTCCCGCGCCTGGGTGCCCACGGTCAAGCGTGGGGAGGCCGTCGTCTACGCGGTGCTCCCGATGTTCCACGCCTACGGCCTGACGCTCTGCCTGACGTTCGCCATGAGCATGGGCTCGCGCCTCGTCCTCTTCCCGAAGTTCGACCCGGCGCTCGTCCTCAAGGTCATGAAGAAGCGACCGCCGACCTTCCTGCCCGCCGTCCCGCCCATCGCCGACCGTCTCCTGACCGCGGCGACCGAGCAGGGCGTGTCACTGCAGGGCACCGAGATCGCCATCTCTGGCGCGATGCCGCTGCCACACGACCTCGTCGTCCCGTTCGAAGCCGCGTCCGGCGGCTTCCTCGTCGAAGGCTACGGGCTGTCCGAGTGCTCCCCGGTCATCTCCGCGAACCCGGTCTCGACCGCACGGAAGCCCGGGACCATCGGCCTCCCGCTGCCGAGCACCGAGGTGCGCGTCGTGGATCCCGACGACCCGGAGACCGACCGGCCGGCCGGCGAGGCGGGCGAGTTGCTCGTCCGCGGCCCGCAGGTCTTCAACGGCTACTACAACAAGCCCGAGGAGACCGCCGCCGTCCTGCTCCCAGGCGGTTGGTTCCGCACCGGTGACATCGTGTCCATCGACGAGGAGGGGTTCATGACCGTCGTCGACCGGATCAAGGAGCTCATCATCACCGGCGGGTTCAACGTGTCGCCGAGCGAGGTCGAGCAGGTGCTCCGCGGGCACGTGTCGGTCGCTGACGCCGCCGTCGTCGGGCTCCCCGATCCCCACTCCGGCGAGCAGGTCGTCGCGGCCGTCGTCGCGGCTCCCGGTGCCACCGTGGATCCGGATGCCCTCCGAGCCTGGGCGCGGGAGATCCTCACCCCGTACAAGGTGCCGAAGCGGGTCGTCGTCGTCGACGAACTCCCCAAGTCGCTCATCGGCAAGGTGCTGCGGCGCCAGGTCCGCGACGAGCTGCTGCAGGCCGACCAGGGCTGAGGTCAGTCCGTCGGCACCTCGTCGGCGGACGCTGCACCCTCGGCCTCATCCGCGGCCGGGGCCTCCGGCTCGCCGAGCGCCGCCGGACCCTCGGAGACGAGCAGGGCGAACTGCTCTGCGTCGATGATCCGCAGACCGAGTGCTTCGGCCTTCGCGAGCTTCGACCCGGCACCCGGGCCGGCGGCGACGAAGTCGGTCTTCTTCGAGACGCTCGACGCAGCCTTCCCGCCCGCCTGCACGATCGCTTCCAGCGCACCCTCCCGGGTGAAGCCCTCGAGCGAACCGGTGGCGACGACGGTGACACCGGACAGCACACCACCGGCCGCGACCGCCGCACCAGGCCCCGGGTGTCCGGGTGTCGCCCACTGCACGCCCGCCGCAGTCCACTCCTCGACGATCTCGCGATGCCAGTCGACCTCGAACCAGGCGATGAGGGCGTCGGCGATGATCCCGCCGACGCCGTCGACCTCCGCGAGCTCGTCGCGGGTGGCCGCACGGATGGCGTCGAGCGAGCCGAAGTACTCCGCGAGTGACCGGGCGGCCACCGGGCCGACGTGGCGGATGTTCAGTGCCACGAGCAACCGCGCGAGCGGGCGGGTCTTCGCGCCGTCGAGGTTGGCGAGGAGTTCGATCGCGTTCTTGGACGGCACCGAGGACTCGTCGCCGTCGAACTCGTCCGCGGCCGGGTCGTGCACGCCGTCCTTCTTGGCGCGTCGGCGGCGGAAGGGCGTGACGCGCTTCTCGGATCCGTCCTCGTTGAGCTTGGGCAGCCCGGTCTCGTTGTCGCGGACGATCACCGTGACCGGGAAGATGTCGGCCATCGTGAGCGAGAAGAGCCCGGCCTCGGTCGTCAGCGGTGGTTCCGCGGGCTCCACCGGCTGGGTGAGAGCCGCTGCCGCCACCTCGCCGAGCGCCTCGACGTCGAGCGCGCCACGGGAGCCGATGTGCTCGACGCGTCCGCGCACCTGCGCCGGGCAGCTTCGCGCGTTCGGGCAGCGCAGGTCGATGTCGCCCTCCTTCGCGGGGGCGAGGGTGGTACCGCACTCGGGGCAGTGCTCGGGCATGACGAACTCGCGCTCCGAACCGTCGCGGAGCTCGACGACCGGGCCGAGGACCTCGGGGATGACGTCGCCGGCCTTCCGGAGGACGACGGTGTCGCCGATGAGCACCCCCTTCGCCTTCACGACGTCCTGGTTGTGCAGGGTCGCCTGACGCACCTCGCTGCCGGCGACGAGCACCTTCTCCATGACGGCGAACGGGGTGGCGCGACCGGTGCGCCCGACGCTCACGACGATGTCGAGGAGCTTCGTGTTCACCTGCTCGGGCGGGTACTTGTAGGCGATGGCCCATCGCGGAGCACGACTCGTCGCGCCGAGCTCGCCGTGGAGCGCGAGATCGTCGACCTTCACGACGACGCCGTCGATCTCGTGCTCGACGCTGTCGCGGTGGGCGCCGAAGTACTCGATGAACTCCGCCGCACCGGTCGCCTCGTCGTGGACCCGGTAGTGCGAGGAGGTCGGGAGCCCCCAGCTGTGCAGCAGCTCGTAGACCTGCGACTGCCGAGCGACGGGCGGCTGTTCCCACGCGCCGATGCCGTGGACGAGCATCTGCAGTCGGCCGAGCCGGTCGTGCATGAGTGCGAGCTGGGCCGGGTTCTTGCTCTCCGCCTTCTGGCGCAGGGAACCGCTCGCCGCGTTGCGCGGGTTGGCGAAGACCCGTTCACCGGCGGCCGCCTGGTTGGCGTTCAGTTCGCGGAAGGCCTCGACCGGGAAGAAGATCTCGCCCCGGACCTCGACGACCTCCGGGAACTCGACCTCGGGGTCGGACGACGTCAGGCGTTCGGGGATGGAACGGATGTACCGCACGTTCTCCGTGACGTCCTCGCCGACGACGCCGTCGCCGCGCGTGGCCGCGCTCACGAGGCGGCCGCGCTCGTACCGGAGGTTGATGGCGAGGCCGTCGATCTTCAGTTCGCAGAGGTACTGGACGGACCCTCCGGCGTCGCGCTCGACCTTGGCGGCCCAGGCGAGGAACTCCTCGATCGAGAAGACGTTGTCGAGGCTGAGCATGCGCTCGAGGTGGGTGACCGGGGCGAACAGCGTGGTCTCGGCACGCCCGCCGACGGTCTGGGTGGGGCTGTCCTGGCTCTGCAGCTCGGGGAAGAGACGCTCGAGCTCCTCGAGCCGACGGAGCATCGCGTCGTACTCCTCGTCGGAGGCGAGCGACTCGTCGCGCTCGTAGTACGCGTCGCGAAGCTCGAGGATGCGCGAGGTGAGTTCCTCGGCCTCGGTCGATGCCTGCTGGAGGGTCTGTCCGGTGCTGTTCGCCACGGCGTCCAGTCTACGAGCGGCGTCCGACACCGGCGGGCGCTTGACACCCGGCACGTCCTCCCAGATGTGCGCAACCGGGTCGGGGCGGGTCTCATCGAGGAGTAGGGTGTCGCAGTGCCGCAGGAACCATGCGCGCGGAATCGGAGGAACCATGTCCCAGTCCAGCAGTCCGGGAACGGGGGCGGCTCCTACCAGCAAGCAGCTGACCGCGCGCGTCATCGGCATCTCCGTCTCGGCCGCGGTCGGTGGCTTCCTCTTCGGGTTCGACTCCTCCGTGGTGAACGGCGCGGTCGACGCGATGCAGGACCACTTCGCGCTCAGTGAGGCGCTCATCGGCTTCGCGGTCGCGTCAGCGCTGCTCGGTTGCGCGCTCGGCGCCTACCTCGCGGGCCGGATCGCCGACAGCCGCGGCCGCATCTTCACGATGCTGCTCGGTGCAGGCCTGTTCTTCATCTCCTCCTTCGGAGCCGGCTTCGCCTTCTCCCCCTGGGACCTCGTGATCTGGCGCATCGTCGGCGGGCTCGGTATCGGCATCGCCTCGGTCGTGGCTCCGGCGTACATCGCCGAGATCGCGCCGAGCGCCATCCGCGGCCGTCTCGCCTCGCTGCAGCAGCTCGCCATCACGCTCGGCATCTTCGCCGCGCTCCTGTCCGACTCCGTCCTGGCGGGCGCCGCCGGCGGCGCCTCGAACCCGCTGTGGTTCGGCGTCGAGGCCTGGCGCTGGATGTTCATCGCCTGCGCGCTCCCGGCCGTGGTCTACGGCGTGCTCGCGATGCGGCTCCCCGAGTCGCCCCGGTTCCTCGTCCGCAAGGGCAAGTCGGACGAGGCCCGTCGGATCTTCGCGACCGTCTGGCCGCAGGAGGAGGTGGATCGCGCCGTCAAGCTCGCCGAGCAGGCGGTGAAGGACGATGAGCAGCAGAAGAAGGCGACCCTCTGGGGCGGACGCTTCGGGCTCCTGCCGATCGTCTGGATCGGCATCATCCTGTCGATCTTCCAGCAGTTCGTCGGCATCAACGTGATCTTCTACTACTCGACGACGCTGTGGAAGGCCGTCGGGTTCCAGGAGTCCGACTCGCTCCTCATCTCGGTCATCACCTCGGTGACGAACGTCGCGGTCACCGTCGTCGCCATCCTGCTCGTGGACCGCATCGGTCGACGGCCGATCCTCCTCGCGGGTTCCATCGGTATGACGGTCTCGCTCGGCGCGATGGCGATCGCGTTCACGCAGTCGGTCACCGACAGCGCCGGCGAGGTCTCGCTGCCCCAGCCCTGGGGCACGATCGCCCTCGTGGCCGCCAACGTGTTCGTCGTCGCGTTCGGCGCGTCGTGGGGACCGCTCGTCTGGGTGCTCCTCGGCGAGATCTTCCCGAACCGCCTGCGCGCGAAGGCGCTCGGTGTCGCGGCGATGGCGCAGTGGATCGCGAACTTCCTCATCACGGTCAGCTTCCCGGCCCTCGCCGCGTTCTCCCTGCCGGTGACCTACGGCATGTACGCGCTGTTCGCGCTCCTCTCGTTCGTCTTCGTCCTCGCGAAGATCCCTGAGACGAACGGCCTGACGCTCGAGGAGGCGGAGACCCTCTTCGTCAAGAAGCCCAAGAAGTCCAAGGCGGGCGCACAGACCCGATCCTGACGACCGACGCGGAACGCCCGACGAGCCTGCTGGCTCGTCGGGCGTTCCGTCTTTGCGGCGTCCTCAGGCGGAGGCGGCGGCTCCGACGGGCACCGCACTGACGGTGCGGTCGATCGTGAACTGGCCGAGGACGCGCGTCCCGCTGTACAGCACGGCGGTCTGTCCGGGAGCGACGCCGTCGAGCGGCGTCTCCGGGTGGACGACGAGCTCGCCGTCGACGAGCGTCAGCGCGGCGGGAACCGGGTCGGCATGCGCACGGATCTGGACGTCGCACGGGATCGGTGCGACACCGACCTCCGGAGCCCTCCCAGCCCAGGTGAAGCGCGAACCGGCGATCTCGCCGATGGCGAGCGCCTCCTTCGGCCCGACGACGACCGTGTTGTCCTTCGGGCGCACCTCGAGGACGAAGCGCGGACGTCCATCCGGCGCCGGCACGCCGAGGTGCAGACCCTTGCGCTGGCCGACGGTGAAGGCGTGGGCGCCCTCGTGCGAACCGACGACGGCTCCGTCTCGGTCGAGGACCTGGCCGGTCTCGGTGCCGACCCGCTCCCCCAGCCAGCCCTTCGTATCGCCGTCGGGGATGAAGCAGATGTCGTGGCTGTCGGGCTTGTTCGCCACCGTGAAGCCGCGCTCCGCGGCCTCGGCTCGGACCTCGGCCTTCGACGGTGTCGCGCCGAGCGGGAACATCGAGTGCGCGAGCTGTTCGGCGGTGAGCACGCCCAGGACGTACGACTGGTCCTTGGCCCAGGCACTCGCGCGGTGCAGCTCACGATCGCCCTCGGGGCTCGTGACGATCGTGGCGTAGTGACCGGTCACGACCGCGTCGAACCCGAGGTCGAGCGCCTTCTCGAGCAACGCCGCGAACTTGATCTTCTCGTTGCAACGCATGCACGGGTTCGGGGTCCGGCCGGCGCGGTACTCGGCGATGAAGTCGTCCACCACGTCGAGCTTGAAGCGCTCCGAGAAGTCCCACACGTAGTACGGGATGCCGATCAGGTTCGCCGCACGCTGGGCGTCCATCGAGTCCTCGATGGTGCAGCACCCGCGACTGCCGGTCCGGAGCGTGCCCGGCATCCGGCTGAGCGCCAGGTGGACGCCGACCACCTCATGGCCTGCGTCGACGGCGCGTGCCGCTGCCACGGCGGAGTCGACTCCGCCACTCATCGCTGCCAGAACTTTCACCGGGCAAGTCTACGCGCCAGCCGCTGGACGGCCACCCGCAAGCGGTGACGGGACGGCTGCTCAGGGACGAGCGCCCAGCGCCGTGTCGCGGTCGGCGGAACCGGCCCGACTCGCCTGTGCGTACGCGCGCGGCAGGGCCTGGAGGAAGTCATCGACGTCCGTCTCGGTCGTCGTCCGGCCCAGCGTGATCCGGAGGACCGATCGGGCCTCCGTCTCCGGGCGTCCCATCGCGAGCAGGACATGCGACGGTTCCGGGACGCCGGCCTGGCAGGCGGAACCCGTCGAGACCGCCACCCCTGCGAGGTCGAGGAGGAAGAGCATCGAGTCTCCCTGTGCGCCGGGGAACACGAAGTTCGCGTTCGACGCGAGTCGCTCGCTGGGATCACCCGTCAGCTCGGCCTCCGGAACGGTCGCCCGCACGCCGGCCACGAGTCGGTCGCGCAAGGTGCCGAGACGCTCCTGCTCCGCGGTCCGCTCGAGCGCCATGAGCTCCGCGGCGACGGCGAACCCGACGGCTGCCGCGACGTCCTGCGTGCCGGAGCGGAGTCCGCGCTGCTGTCCGCCACCGTGCTGCAACGGCTCCACCACGGCTGGGCGGCTCACGACCAGGGCTCCGATCCCCACGGGACCACCGATCTTGTGCGCGGAGACGCTGAGCGCGACGAGACCACTGGCACCGACCGATCCGGATGCGGCGCGAAGGTCGGCGAGGTCGATGGGGAGGTGTCCGTAGGCCGAGACCGCGTCCAGGTGGAACGGCACCTCGGCCGCTGCGGCGAGCGCCGCCAGCCGGACGACGGGCTGGATGGTGCCGACCTCGTTGTTCGCCCAGAGCGTCGTCGCCACGGCGATGTCCGGGCCGTGGTCGGCGAACTGCTCCGCCGCCGTGTCGAGTGAGACCCGGCCGAGGTCGTCGAGCGGGATCCAGAGCGGGGACGCACCCTCGTGGCGCTCGAGCCATTCGACGGTGTCCAGCGTGGCGTGGTGCTCCCCCGCGGGTGCGAGCACGGCGGCGCGGCGTCGATCCTGCTGGCGGTGCCAGTAGAGACCCTTCAGGGCGAGGTTGATGGACTCCGTGCCGCCGGAGGTGAAGACGAGCTCGATGGGGTCGCACCCAAGGGTCGCCGCGACCCGCTCACGTGCCTCTTCGAGGAGGCGGCGGGCCTGTTGCCCGGGGCCGTGGATGGAGGCCGGGTTGCCGACGGTCGCCATGGCGGACGCGTAGGCCTCGATCACCTCGGATCGCACCGGGGTCGTCGCGGCGTGGTCCAGGTACACCACCATGCCGCTCCTCCCCTCGCCGCGGTGTCCGCGGATCTTCGCGCACTCCCGCACTCACTACTGTAGAACCCATGAACGCTGGTGACCCCTTCCATGATCTCGGCGTCCGCCTCGGCCCGTCCGGTGGTGAGCTCCGTGTGTGGTCCGAGCATGCGGATGCCCTCGAACTCGTGATCTTCGACGACAAGGATCTGAACTGGATCACCCACTCGGTCGAGATGACCCGCGACGACGACGGGGTCTGGAGTGGGAGTTCCGAGGAGCTGGTACTCGGGCGACGCTATGCGGTCCGCGCCTCCGGGCCGTCCTCGCCGAACAACGCCTTCGACCCGAGCCTGCTGCTGCTCGACCCCTACGCCCGCGGGCTCGCCCGCGTGTCGGCCGAGCAGTGGCGTTCCGTCGTCGTCGACGACGCGTTCGACTGGGGCGGTGTGCAGAAACCCCGTGTCCCGCTCGACCGGACCGTCGTGTACGAGGCGCACGTCAAGGGGCTGAGCAAGCTGCACCCCGACGTGCCGGAGGAGCTGCGGGGCACGTACGCGGGCCTCGCCCACCCCGCGATGATCGCGCATCTGCACGATCTCGGGGTGACGAGCGTCGAACTGCTGCCGGTGCACGCGTTCACCTCCGAGCAGCGTCTCATCAAGCAGGGCCTCGTCAACTACTGGGGCTACAACACCCTGAACTTCTTCAGTCCACAGGCCTCCTACGCGACGAAGACGGCGCAGGCGGGTGGCGCGGACGAAGTCCTCCGCGAGTTCAAGGGCATGGTGAAGCTGCTGCACGAGGCCGGCCTCGAGGTCATCCTCGACGTCGTCTACAACCACACCGCCGAGGAGGGGCCCGGCGGCCCCCGCACGAGCTTCCGCGGCATCGACAACGCGACCTACTACCGTCAGGACGCCACCGGCGCCTACATCGACGTGACGGGCTGCGGCAACACCGTGGACTTCGGCCACCCGGTCCCCCAACAGCTCGTGCTCGACTCGTTGCGGTACTGGGCTGACGAAGTGCAGATCGACGGCTTCCGGTTCGACCTCGCTGCGACGCTCGGTCGGAACGAGGCGGTCGAGTTCACGCCCGACCACCCCCTGCTCGAGGCGATCGTCCACGACCCGTCGCTCGTCGACGCGAAGATGATCGCCGAGCCCTGGGACGTCGGGATGGGCGGCTGGCAGACGGGGAACTTCCCCGCCGGTTGGCACGAGTGGAACGACCGGTACCGGGATCGCGTCCGCAACTTCTGGCTCTCCGACATCGACTACGCGAGACGGGCGGACGCCCCGGTCGGGATCGGTGGGTTCGCGACCCGTCTGGCCGGATCGAGCAACACCTTCTCCGCTGAGCGCGGTCCGCTGGCCTCCGTCAACTTCATCACGGCCCACGACGGGTTCACCCTGGCCGACCTCGTCTCGTACGACGTCAAGCACAACGTCGGGAACGGCGAGTCCAACCGCGACGGCACGGACAACAACCGTTCCTTCAACCACGGTGCCGAGGGCCCGACGGACGACCCCGCGATCCTCGCCGCTCGTCGCAAGGCGATGCGGAACCTGCTCGGCACGCTCCTGCTGTCGGCGGGTGTCCCGATGCTCACGGCGGGCGACGAGTTCGGGCGGAGTCAGCGCGGCAACAACAACGCCTACTGTCACGACTCCGAGCTGACGTGGGTCGGATGGACGAGGGAGCCCTGGCAGGACCAGTTGCTCGCGCACAGCCGCCGGCTCCTCGAACTGCGCCGCGAACACCCCGCCCTCCGACCGGAGCACTTCGCCGCCGCCGGGACGACGGTGCCCGGCGCGAGCGTCATGGACTGGTTCGACGCCTCGGGCGCGACCATGAGCACCGAGGACTGGACGAGTCCCCGGAACCGGACACTGCAGTTCTTCTCGACCAGCACGCCGGAGTCCGAGGAGCTCGACCGCGTGCTGCTCATCGTGCACGGCGTCGAGCAGCCGGTCGACGTCACCCTGCCCGAGCACGAGGGCGTGACCGCGTTCGTGCGCATCTGGAACTCCGCGGACGATGCACCGACGTCCGAGGAGGAGCAGTTCGTCCCCGGCCAGACGGTCCCGGTCTCGGCGACGTCGATGCAGCTCTTCCGAGCCGTCTGACGATGGCGAAACGCAGGGCCGAGGGAGGCGTCACCCCGGCGACGGTGACGTTGACCTCGCTGGGCATCCCCTTCACCCCGCGCTCCTACCGTCACGACCCGTCGGTGACGGCCTTCGGTCTCGAAGCCGCCGCGGCGCTCGGAGTCGACCCGCCCAGGGTGTTCAAGACCCTGCTGGCGGAGGTGGACGGGTCGCTCGTCGTCGCGATCGTCCCGGTCGCCGACCAACTCGACCTCAAGGCGCTCGCGGCGGCCCTCGACGGGAAGCGGGCGACGATGGCGGATCCTGCCGTCGCCGAGCGGAAGACGGGCTACGTGGTCGGCGGCATCAGCCCGATCGGGCAGCGCACCACGCTCCCGACGGTGCTCGACGAGAGCGCCTTCGAGCACGAGACGGTGTTGGTCTCGGGCGGTCGGCGCGGGTTCGACCTCGAACTCGCCCCGTCCGACCTCGGAACGGCCGTCGCCGCCGTCGTCGCGCGGATCGCCAGATAGTCGGATCCCTCGACGCACCGGCCCGAGGGTCGCACCGGCGCGTCGGAGGAGATCGCCCTACTGGTCCGCCACGGCGACGAGCCCGAGTTCCGCGGGGGTGAGGAGCAGCTCGTGTCTCGGCACGATGCGCACCGTGTACCCGAACCCGCCGGCCCGATCGAGGGGAAGCGTCCCGGCGTACTCGAGTGTGTGCTCCGGCCGACTCGTCGACGGGGACTGCTGCTGCTCGAGCGGCTGCGTCCGGATGTCGAGCAGTTCACCTCCGGCACCGGGTACCCCGCAGACCACCTCGACGGTCACGTCCTCGGGTGACAGCGATCCAAGCTGGACGTAGGCGCGCAGCCGCAGCACGTCACCGACCTGCGGGACCGCGTCGACACCGCCGCTCTCGACATGGGCGACCGCCAGCTGCGGCCAGGCCTCGCGCACCCGCTGCTTGTAGGCCGCCAGCTCGCGCGCCCGCTGCTGATCGGACGCGTTCAGCTCGCGCTCCATCGCCGCCGCCGGGAGGTACATGCGCTCCGTGTACTCGCGGACCATGCGGTCGGCGCTGAGCGGTTCGGACAGCGTCGAGATCGTGTGTCGCACCATCTGCATCCAGCGCTGCGGCAGCCCGTCGTCCTCGCGCTCGTAGAACCGCGGTACCAGCTGGTGCTCGAGGATCTCGTACAGCGCCGTGGCCTCGAGGGCGTCGCGTTCCTCGTCGTCCGCCGCCCCGTCCGCCGACGGGATGACCCAACCGTTCTCGCCGTCCGCGTACTCGTTCCACCATCCGTCGAGGATCGACAGGTTCAGTGCTCCGTTGAGTGCGGCCTTCATGCCGGACGTCCCGCAGGCCTCGAGCGGACGCAACGGGTTGTTCAACCACACGTCACAGCCGGGGTAGAGCGTCTTGGCCATCCCGATGCCGTAGTCCGGCAGGAAGACGATGCGCGATCGGAGGTCGGGATCCTGGGCGAACTGCACGAGGCGCTGGATGAGCCGCTTGCCGTCGTCGTCCGCCGGGTGTGCCTTCCCCGCGACGACGATCTGGACGGGCCGTTCGGGGTGGAGCAGGATCGCGCGCAGTCGGTCGGGATCGCGCAGCATGAGGGTGAGCCGCTTGTAGCTCGGCACACGCCGGGCGAACCCGATCGTCAACACCTCGGGGTCGAGCAGTTCGTCGATCCAGGACGGGAGCACCGCTTGCGGGTTCTGGGTCCGATACCCATCGGCGATCCGGCGTCGCACGTCGGCGACGAGGCGCTCCCGCATCCCGTGCTTCCGCGACCAGAGCTCGGCGTCCGAGAGCGACGGATCGGACCAGTCCGCCCGACTCGTGTCGGTCGTCCCCCACCGGTCCACGGCGAGGTCGACGAGCGACGGATCCGTCCAGCTCGGGGCGTGGACACCGTTCGTGATCGACGTGATCGGCACGTCCGAGACGTCGAAGCCGGGCCAGAGCCCTCGGAACATCGCCCGGCTCACCTCGCCGTGCAACCGACTGACGCCGTTCGCGCGCTGCGCCAGACGCAGGCCCATGATCGCCAGGTTGAACACGTCGGCCGAGCCGCCGTTCGCCGTCTCGTCGCCGAGTGCGAGGACGTCCGGTGCGGCGACGCCCGGGAGCAGGTCACCGCTGAAGTAGCGCGTGATCGCCTCGCGGTCGAACCGGTCGATCCCGGCTGGAACGGGGGTGTGCGTCGTGAAGACGGTCCCGCCGCGCACGAGCTGCAGCGCCTCGTCGAAGGAGAGTCCGTTCCCGACGAGGTCGCTGATCCGCTCGAGCCCCAGGAAACCGGCGTGGCCTTCGTTGGAGTGGTAGACCTGCGGCAGCGCGTGGTCCGTGAGCTCGCTCCACTGCTTGATCGCTCGGACGCCGCCGATGCCGAGGAGGAGTTCCTGCAGGAGTCGATGCTCGCCACCCCCGCCGTACAACCGGTCCGTCACGCCGCGCAGGTCGGCGACGTTCTCCGGGATGTCCGTGTCGAGCAGCAGCAGTGGCACCCGACCGACCTCGGCGATCCAGACCCGTGCCGACAGGCTCCGGTCGTCGGGGAGCGCCAGGGTGACGGTGACCGGTGTCCCGTCCGGTTCCCGGAGCACGGTGACCGGGAGTCCGTCAGGGTCCTGCACGGGATAGGACTCCTGCTGCCAGCCGTCGTTCGTGATCGACTGCGCGAAGTATCCGGAGCGGTACAGGAGACCCACGCCGACGAGCGGCACCCCGAGGTCGGAGGCGCTCTTGAGGTGGTCGCCGGCGAGGATGCCGAGTCCGCCCGAGTACTGCGGCAGGGCCGCGGCGATTCCGAATTCGGGCGAGAAGTAGGCGATCGTCTGTGGTTTCGGGTCCGGGAGGCCCTGGTACCACCGCGGCTCCTGCAGGTACCGGCGGAGGTCGGCGTGCAAGGCGTCGGCCCGGCCGACGAAGTCCGCATCGGCGGCGAGTTCCGCCAGTCGCTCCGGTGTCACGAGTCCGAGGCCGCTGATCGGATCGTGGTCGGACTCGCGCCAGACGTCCGGTGCGATCTCGTCGAACAGGCGCTGCGTCGGCTCGTGCCACGACCACCGCAGGTTCGCAGCGAGGGCGGTGAGCGAGGTCAGGGACTCGGGGATGAGCGCGCGGACGGTAAACCTGCGGATAGCCTTCACGCGCTCACTCTATGGCAACCGCGGAACGCACCCGAACGCTCATCGGGCGGCCACCCGGGACACGGCAGCGCCCAAGGCCTTAGCATGACGCGCGACACCCCGCGCGCCCCTTCATCGGTGGTCGTTTCGCGGTACGGTCGGACCAGTGGCACCGAAGGAGATGGAACGCACTATGCCGAAGTCAGTACCGCAGTCCTCCACCGTCGACGACGCCGTACCGGTGTCGCTCACGCTGTCCCCGAGCATCGGGCGCATCCCGATCCTGGATCCGACGCCCTCGGTCGAAGGTGGCCGTTGGCCGGCCAAGGCGTTCTCGGGCGAGGTGGTGCCGTTCGGCGCGACCGCGTTCCGCGAGGGACACGACCTCATCGGCGTCGAGCTTCTGCTCACCGATCCGCGCGGGAAGACGGTCGCGCATCGGATGGCTCCGGGCGCCCCGGGCGCGGACCGCTTCGAGGTCGAGGTCCAACTCGCGACCGAGGGCACCTGGCGGTACCAGGTCCGCGCCTTCGCCGACGAGTTCTCGACCTGGGAGCACAACGCCCGGGTCAAGATCGAGGCCGGCGTCGACGTCGAGCTCATGTACCTCATCGGCGCGGAACTCCTCGAGCGCGCCGCGACGGACAAGCTCCGCCCGGCGAAGGACCGCCGCTTCCTCGCCGCCGCCGCCAAGCTCCTCCGCGACACCGACGCCGAGCCGGCAGCCCGGTTCGCGGTGCTCGACGACCCCGAACTCCTGGCCATCGCCGACCGCCGACCGTTCGCCGGTCTCGCGAGCACGAGCGACGAGCGCGTGGTCCGCGTCGAGCGAACCCGGGCCGGCGTCGGTTCCTGGTACGAGTTCTTCCCGCGGTCGGAGGGTGCCGAGCGGAACCCGGACGGCTCCTGGACGTCGGGCACCTTCCGCAGCGCAGCCGGTCGGTTGCCGGCCGTCGCCGCGATGGGGTTCGACGTCCTCTACCTGCCGCCCATCCACCCCATCGGCGTGACGTTCCGCAAGGGGCCGAACAACACCCTCACGCCCGGCGAGCACGACCCGGGTTCTCCCTGGGCGATCGGTGGTTCCGCGGGCGGTCATGACGCGATCCATCCCGACCTCGGCACGGAGAAGGACTTCGTCGCCTTCGTCCGCCAGGCGAAGAAGGTCGGCCTGGAGGTCGCCCTCGATCTCGCGCTGCAAGCGTCGCCGGACCACCCCTGGGTGACCGAGCACCCCGAGTGGTTCACGACCCTCCCCGACGGCACGATCGCGTACGCCGAGAACCCGCCGAAGAAGTACCAGGACATCTACCCGGTCAACTTCGACAACGACCCCGAGGGCATCCGGGCCGAGGTGCTGCGCATCGTCCGGCACTGGATCTCGCTCGGTGTCCGCATCTTCCGCGTCGACAACCCCCACACCAAGCCGCTCGACTTCTGGGAGTGGTTGCTCGCGACCGTCAACCGGACGGACCCCGACGTCGTGTTCCTCGCGGAGGCCTTCACCCGTCCGGCCCTGCTGCAGGGTCTGGCGAAGGTCGGGTTCCAGCAGAGCTACACCTACTTCACGTGGCGCAACACGAAGGAGGAGCTCGAGGAGTTCCTCGGCGCGGCAGCGACCGAGACCGCGGACTTCCTCCGGCCCAACCTGTTCGTCAACACGCCGGACATCCTCACCGAGTACCTCCAGTTCGGTGGCCGGGCGGCGTACAAGGTGCGTGCGGCGATCGCTGCGACCGCCGCGCCGACGTGGGGGGTCTACGCCGGGTACGAGCTCATCGAGAACGTCGCCCGTCCCGGTGCCGAGGAGAACATCGACAGCGAGAAGTTCGAGTATCGTCCGCGGGACTGGGCAGCTGCGGAAGCCGCCGGCACCTCGCTGTCGCCGTACCTCACCCTGCTCAACCAGATCCGGCGTGCGCATCCCGCCCTCCGGCAGTTGCGCAACATCAGCTTCCACTGGAGCGACGACGACCAGATCCTCGTCTTCAGCAAGCATCTCGACCAGCGGTTCACCGGCACCGGCGATCACGACACCCTGCTCGTCGTCGCCAACCTCGATCCGCACTCGGTCCGACAGACCATGGTGCACCTCGACCAGACCGTGTTCGGTGGTGTCCCGGGCGGCAGCTTCGACGTCACGGACCTCGTCACGGGGGCCGAGTGGATCTGGTCCGACAGCAACTTCGTGCGCCTCGACGCCTTCACCGAGCCCGTGCACATCCTGAGCGTGAGGATCCGACCATGACGACCAGCCCTGTGACCCCAGACGGAGCCGCTGCACCGAAGCGCTCCGGCCGTCGAGCCGCACCGATGCCGGTCGACGCCACACCCGCGCCCCGGGAGCTCCCGCTCCCCTCCGTCGAGGATTGGATCCTCGACGCCGTCGCGGAGGGCCGCTACCACGATCCGCATGAGATCCTCGGCCAGCACCTGGTCGACCTCGGCGGGGTGAGCGACCCCCTCGTGGTCGTCCGCGCCAGACGCCCGCTGGCCGATCAGGTGACGGCGGTGCTCGCCAACGGTGCGCGCGTCGAGCTCGCGCACGTCCGCGCCGGCATCTGGCAGGGCTTCCACGTCGACGGCATCATCGACTACACGCTCGACGCCCGCTACAGCGACGGGTCGATCTGGAACGCCGACGACCCGTACCGGTTCGCGCCGTCGATCGGTGAACTCGACCTGCACCTCATCGGCGAGGGTCGACACGAACAGCTCTGGGACGCCCTGGGCGCACACGTCACCGAGCTGCGTGGGGTCACCGAGTCGGTCGCCGGCACCGCGTTCGCCGTCTGGGCACCCCACGCGCGCGCGGTCCGGGTCATCGGCGACCTCAACTCCTGGGACGGCACGGCGCACGCCATGCGCAACATGGGTGCGACGGGTGTCTGGGAGCTGTTCATCCCCACCATCGGCGCCGGCGAGCTGTACCGCTTCGAGATCCTGACCCAGCACGGCGACTGGGTCCGTCGATCCGACCCGATGGCCCGGTTCACCGAGCGCTCCCCCGCCACCGCATCCGTGACCGGTGTCAGCGACTACCGCTGGACGGACGAGGCGTGGCTCGATCGGCGGGCCGCGAGCGATCCGCACAACGGACCCATGAGCGTCTACGAGCTGCACGTCGGCTCCTGGCGTCCCGGGCTCGGCTACCGGGACCTCGCGGACCAGCTCATCGAGTACATCGCGGAGCTCGGCTACACGCACGTCGAGTTCATGCCACTCGCCGAGCACCCCTTCGGCGGCTCATGGGGCTACCAGGTCACCGGCTACTACGCGCCGACCAGCCGCTTCGGTTCGAGCGACGACCTCAAGTACCTGATCGACCGTCTCCACGGCGCGGGGATCGGCGTCCTCATGGACTGGGTGCCCGGCCACTTCCCCAAGGACGAGTGGGCCCTCGCGAACTTCGACGGCCAGCCCCTCTACGAGCACCCCGACCCGCGACGCGGCGAGCAGCCGGACTGGGGCACCCTCGTCTTCGACTTCGGGCAGCCCCAGGTCAAGAACTTCCTGGTGGCCAACGCCCTCTACTGGCTCGAGGAGTTCCACGTCGACGGCCTGCGCGTCGACGCCGTCGCCTCGATGCTGTACCTCGACTACTCGCGGAAGGACGGCGAGTGGCTGCCGAACGTCCATGGCGGGCGCGAGAACCTCGAAGCGATCAGTCTCCTCCAGGAGGCGAACGCGACTGCCTATCGACGGAACCCCGGCATCGTGATGATCGCCGAGGAGTCGACGAGTTGGCCCGGCGTCACCGCGCCGACGAGCGAGGGCGGACTCGGGTTCGGCCTGAAGTGGAACATGGGCTGGATGCACGATTCGCTCCAGTACATCGAGCACGACCCGCTCTACCGGTCACACCACCACGGCGAGATCACCTTCTCGATGGTCTACGCCTTCAGCGAGAGCTTCCTCCTGCCGATCAGCCACGACGAGGTCGTCCACGGCAAGGGGTCCCTTCTCGCGAAGATGCCCGGTGACCACTGGCAGCAACTCGCGAACATGCGGGCCTACCTCGCCTTCATGTGGGCCCACCCCGGCAAGCAGTTGCTCTTCATGGGCCAGGAGTTCGGTCAGCCCTCCGAATGGTCGGAGGAACGCGGTCTGGACTGGTGGATCCTGGACCAGCCGAGCCACCGGGCACTGCTCGGCCTCGTGTCCCGACTCAACGCCGTGTACACGGAGCACCCGGCTCTCTGGGCCCTCGACCACGACGCCGCCGGCTTCGAATGGCTCGACGCCGGGGACGCGCAGAACAGCGTGCTCTCCTTCCTGCGCTGGGACGACGACGGCAACGTGATCGCCGCGCTCGTCAACTTCTCCGGCGCCCCCGTCGGCCCGTACCGGGTCGGTCTGCCTCGCGCGGGTCGGTGGGAGGAACTGCTCAACACCGACGCCGTGGAGTACGGCGGATCCGGCGTGGGCAACTACGGATCGATCGAGGCGTCGGCGTCACCGTGGGCGGGACGCCCGGCTTCCGCCGAGCTCACGCTCCCTCCGCTCGGCATGATCTGGCTCAAGCACGTCGGCTGACCAGGCTTCCGCAGCACCCGGATGCATGACGAAGGCCCGCTTCCTGAGGGAGGCGGGCCTTCGTCGTGCAGCGGTCGGTCAGTAGAGGAGGCCGGTCAACCGGGCCCTGGCCTTCATGACGCGCGGATCGGTGACGCCGGCGACCTGGAACAGCTCGAGCAGGCGCGTCCGGACGGTGTCCTTGCCCGACTGGTCGAGGTCGGGGAACAGCGTCAGCAGCCGGTCGAAGGCGTCCTCGAGGTGTCCTCCGGAGAGGTCGAGGTCGGCGACGGTCAGCTGGGCGTCGAGGTCGTCGGGAGCGGCGGCCGCTTGTCCGCGGATCTCATCGAGGGTCTTCCCCGTGAGGCGGTGCAGCAGACGGACCTGGGCGAGGCCGGCCACAGCCATGTCGTCCTTCGGGTTCTGCGCGATGGCCTTCTCATACGCGGCGATGGCCGTCGGGTAGTCGGCGCGCTCGATGGCCTCGTACGCCTCGGCGTGGAGGGGCGGCAGCGGCTCTTCCACGGGCTCGGCGGGGGCTGCAGCGTCGCCATCGGCGACGACGGCCCGACCGGAGACCCCGTTCTGCTCGGCCAGCTGCAGCAACTGCTCGATCACGTCACGGACCTGCGACTCCGGGATCGCGCCGTTGAACATCGGCACCGGGCGTCCGCCCACAACGGCGACGACCATGGGGATCGACTGCGCCTGGAAGGCCTGGGAGAGCTGCGGGTTCGCGTCGACGTCCACCTTGGCGAGCACGAAGCGACCGGCGTATTCCGCGGCGAGGCGCTCGAGCACCGGCGAGAGCTGCTTGCACGGTCCGCACCATTCGGCCCAGAGGTCGATGACGACGGGGACCACGGAGGACAGCTCGACGACCTGTCCGAACCCGTCGTCCGTCGCGTCGAAGACGAGGGACGGGACCTGGACGGTCTGGTCGGTCGTCGCGCCGGGCGCTTCTGCAGGCGCGCCTGCTTGCGTCGGCGCGCCGGCGGGCGGCGTCTGGTGGCGACGCGCGAGGCCGGAGAGGTCGACGGCGCCGCGCAGGTGTGCCGCGCTCGGCTCCGCGGCACTCACGGGAGCTCCGATGCGGCGATGAGGGTCTGGGTGAATCCGAGCAAGGTGATCTTCTCTCCGGAGTTGACGGCTGGCACGTAGAACAGGAGCTGGTCGCCGTAGGTGGCCTGCGTCCCCTTCGCGCTCTCGGTGATCCCGGAGAGCGCGGCGACCGCACCCGAAGGTTTCACGGTAGCACCGGCTGTGACGACGGAGACCACCTCGCCCTCCTGCACGTTGACGGCGACGATCGCGCCGGAGTCGTTGGTCGCCAGCGCGACGTTCGGGCCGGTACCGGCGGCCGCCGAGAAGGCGATGCTCGCCGTCGTCGGCAGGTTGGCGGCCTTCGTCGCGCGGTCCGCGGCGACCTGCGTGCGGAAGACGTCGCCATCGGCGTTGAACAAGCCGGCGAAGGTGCTCGCGTCGCCGTTCGTGATGATGTCGGCGTAGGCCGCGGCGATCTCCTCCGGCGGCATGACGAGCAGCTTCGAGTCCGGCGGGACGCTCGCGGCACCGATGGTCGCGGGCGCGACGTTCTCGAGTCGGGCGCCCTCGAGGAGCTTCTCCGCGTAGACGACCTGGTAGTTCGACCGCGGGTCCTGCTGGGTCATCACGAGGACCGTCGGCGACACCGTCTCGTCGGCCTTGTCCTGGATCGCGGTCATGACCGTCCGTGGCCAGGCGTCCGTCGCCTGAGGCAGGGTGAGCGTGACGGGCGAGGCGGGGATGGGGGTCGCTCCGGCGGCGTCGGCCACCTTCGAGCGGAGGGCGTAGTTCGCGGTGCGCTCCTCGAGTGCCGGCCCGGAGAACCGGACGGCCGCAGCGGTGCCGTCGAGCGCAGCATCGGCCTCGGACGCCGCCGTCGAGATCCGCGACACGATCCGTTCGACCTGTGGCACGGTGACGACGGGCGCCGCGAAGTCCTGGTCCTGGCTGTCGGCCGGCAGGTCCGTCGCGGTGACGGTGGGCGTCGGTGACGGCGCTCCGATGGTCGGCCAGTAGTCCTGGGAGCAACCGCTCAGGCCGAGCGTGCCGATGAGGACGAGCGGCACGCCCACGACGAGGGAGCGGCGGAGCGGGGAGCGCTTCGTCTTGCCGGCTCCGAGTTCACGGGGGCGGCGCGGCTTCGGTTGTCTCGACATCTTGGTGATGCCCTTCTGTCCTTGTCCCGGACCCTTGCGACGCGGGCCTCGCGAGCGACGCATGCGCTGGATCCCCGAGAGGTAGAGCACGATGCCGGCGAGGAGCACGAGGATGCCACCGGCGATCAGCGGGCCGGCCCATGGGGTGGCGTTGTCGAGTGGCCAGGAGAGGCGGAGGGAATCCGGAGCGGCGGCCGTACCGTCGGTCGCGATGAGCACGTCGATGTCCTTCGGCAGGTTCATCGTCGCGATGACCGCGCCCGCCTCGTCGTACTCGCCGAGCCAGAGGTCGGATCCGCGCGGGTCCGGGCCCTTCTCAGAGGTGGTGGTGTCGTCGGTGGCTTCGGGGGCCGGCGTCGCCGACGGCTCCGGACTCGGGGTCGCCCCGTCGTCGGTCGCGTCCGCCTCGGCGGTGACGGTGGTGGTCGTCAGGGCGGTGCCGGCACTGTTGACGCCGACGCGGCTGTAGGGCTCGTCGCCGAGCCAGGCCGTGATGTCGTCGGAGCGCCCGTAGCTCATGAACACCTGGGTGTCGCCGCCCGCGCCCGCCACGATGGACTGTGCTCCCGGCTGCGACTGCAGCACGCTCCCGGGGATGACGATGAACCGATCACCGCTGTCGACCGTCGTGGACAGGCTGAAGGTGCCGGGCGAGAGGAACACGGTCCGTTGCGCGATTCCCGTCACGATCATGACGGCTGCCACGACGAACGCGGCGATGGCGAGAACGAAACGCACGGATTACTCTCCTCTGGCGTCGGAGCGACGCGGGTGATCCTGCGTCCGACGGGATCCGGCGGGTCGGGCCGGCAGGAGACGCAGGTGGTTCAGGCTATCGGAAATGACTGGGAGGCGGCTAGACGGCCGCTGAGAGGCCGGGGGCCGGCCAGTGCGTCGGGAGCGGCAGCGCCTCGGGACGCACTGCAGCGACGATCTCGGTGAGCACGCGTCGGGTCTGGCTCTCCCCCACCCACAGGTGCTTGGCACCGTCCACCGGGACGAGGGTGGCCCCGGGGAGGACGCCGAACCGTTCCGCCGCTTCCGCGGGTCGGAGGTAGTCGTCGAACTCAGGCACGAGGACGACCATCGGCCGATCGTCGCCGGCCCAGGCCCGGAGCTCGTCCTCCGTCGTGCGGTGCAGCGGCGGAGAAAGGAGGATCACGCCGTCGACGGCCGGGTCGCGACCGTACTTCAAGGCCAGCTCGGTCCCGAACGACCACCCGACGATCCACGGATGCGGAAGCCCGCGCTCGACCACGAACGCCAGCGCGGCCTCGACATCGGCCCGCTCGCCGATGCCGCCGCCGAACGCGCCGTCGCTCGTCCCTCGAGGAGACGAGGTGCCGCGGGTGTTGAAGCGGAGCACGGCGATCCCCGCGAGCGCAGGCAAGCGCGCCGCGGCCTTCCGGAGCACATGGGAGTCCATGAACCCGCCGGCGGTCGGCAGCGGGTGGAGCGTCACCAGGGTCGCGACGATCTCGCCGTCGGCCGGCACCGCGAGCTCGCCGACCAGGGTCAGGCCGTCGGCCGTGTGCAGCTCGATCTCCTCGCGGACGGCGGGGAGCTCGGCGCCACCACGGATCTCGATGGTGTCGGTCATGAGTCAGTCCTCCGGGGCAGTGTGGTCGGGTCGTTTCGCGGCGTGCGTGTGTTCACCGGATCCGCCAGCAGTGCGAGTGCCAGTGCCGCCGGGCAGCGATGTCGGCCTGGTCGCCCAGGACCCCGTCAGCGCGCCACGTCACCACATGGGCGGTGCCGGGCGGTATGGACTGTCCGCATCCCGGACACACATAGGTCTTCTGCGCACTGGAACCGCTGACGGGCTGGACGAACCAGGATCCGTCTCGATGGTCCTCGGTGCGTTTCCACCCCGCCATCAGCCGTTCGAGACCGTTACCCTCGTCGTCGCCGGGCCGTGGCCGATGGCGGTGGTGTCGGGGCATGGGTCAAGTCTAGGCTCAGCCTCCACGACCGTGTCGGGAGGCGGTTCCGGTCAGTACCAGCCGTTGGACTCCGAGTGGGCCCACGCGCCACACGGCGTGCTGTACCGACTCGTGATGTATCCGAGACCCCAGGTGATCTGCGTCGCGGGGTTGGTCGCCCAGTCGGCTCCGGCCGAGGCCATCTTTGAGCCCGGGAGCGCCTGCGGGATACCCGTAGCGCCGGAGCTGGCGTTGTAGGCGTACACGTTCCAACCCGACTCGCGGTTCCAGAGGGAGACGAGGCAGCTGTACTCGCCCTCGCCCCAGCCGTTGGCCATGACCATGTCGTAGGCGATGGCCTGAGCCGTACCCGGGTCGGGCGTACCTGCCGCGGGAGCGCTGCCCGTGGACGAGGAACCGCCGCCGGTCGCGGCCGGAGTCGCCACGGGAGGCGGCGGGGGCGGAGCGACGACCTCGTAGCTGTCGCGGGCGAAGGTGTACTGGTAGTTCGAGCTTGCGACGACGGACTGCGCGGCGTTGCCACCGAACTGCGCCTGCTTCTCCGCATAGGAGGACGCCACGACGCTCGAGGTCGGGTCGACCATCGTCACGGCGACGAAGCCGAACGCAGCCGTCGCCGCGAAGATCCCGAGGACCTTCTTGCCGCGAGAGCGCGGCCGACGGTAGGGCTGAACAGCCTTACCGGTGTTCGGCTGGGCTGATGGTTTCCACGGGGTCACGTCAGTTGAGTCTTGAGGCACGATGCATCGATGGTAGCCGAGAATGCCTGATCAGGCCACCTGGTCGCCCGACGCTCAGCGAACCGCCAGCATGACGTCCACGACGCTGTCGAGCAGTGCGTCGACCTGGGACTCGCGGTAACCGGCCCATTCGTTGCGGAACACGGCCGTGCGGACGCGGTCGACGTTGAGCGGCGTGCCGTCGTGGAAGTAGGCGACGAGGCGATCCGCGAGGGCGTCCACGTCCTTCCGGCTGTAGCCGCGGGCGAGCAGGCTCACGCGCTGGAACCGCTGGCCCTCCGGCCTCGTCAGCCGGTTGAGGATGACCTGCGCGGTGCCGCGGGCGTCGCGCAGCCACTCCTTGGCACCGCGCTCCTCGACCGACCGCTCCCGCTCGCGGAGCGAGAAGGCGTCCTCGAGTCGCTCGAGCGCCGCGTCGACGTGCTCGGTGCTGTAGCCACCCCGGACGAGCCGGAACGCCACGTGCCGGATGTCCTCCGCGCTCAGGATCGCATCGGCGTCGGCGTCGGCGTCCTGCCCGTAGGCGGCGCGAGCGCGGTCGAGGAACTCGTCGACCTCGGCCGGATCGTAGCCACGCTTCGAACGTTTTGCGGTGGGGAAGATCGTGCTCACCGGACCATTCTCCCCCATGAGGGGCTGATCGGGCGAAATCGGACCGAGCCGGGACTCAGACCGCGAGTCCGCCGAACAGGAGGTACACCACGTAGGCGACGACCGCCGACGGCAGGATCGAGTCCAGGCGGTCGAGGAATCCCCCGTGCCCAGGAAGCCACGAGCTCATGTCCTTCACGCCGATGTCGCGCTTGATGAGCGACTCCGCGAGGTCGCCGACCGTGGCACTGCCGAGGAGCAGCAGACCGAGCAGGACACCGACCCACCACGGAACACCGAGCATGAGGATCGCGAGCAGCACGCCGGCCACGACCGAGACGACCCCCGCCCCGGCGAAGCCCTCCCAGGTCTTGTTCGGGCTGATCACCGGCGCCATCTTGTGCTTGCCGAACGACAGGCCGCTCACATAAGCGCCGACGTCGACGCAGATGACGAGGATCAGGAACGCCAGCGTCCACCATTCGCCCTCGGGCTGGGCGACGAGGAACACGGCGAAGGAGGCGAGGAACGGGACGTAGACCTGGATGAACGTCCCGGACGCGAGGTCGCGGACGAGCGTGGGAAGGTCGGTCCGTTTCGAAGCGATGGCCTGCTCGGCCACGCGCCAGACGATGACGAGCAGGATGCCGAGCAGGACGACGGACCAACGCCAGACGTCGTGGAGGAAGAACGCCGCCGGCTGCATCGCGACGGCCGAGATGACGGTCGGGATCGCCGGCACCCGGCGCCCGGTCTGCTCGAGGGCCTTCCGCAGCTCCAGCGTGGCGAAGGCCACCACGGCCGAGGCCAGGACGACGAAGATAACTTTGAAGATGATCAGGCTCACGAGCATGATGCCGCCTGCGGCCACCCCGATGAGGATGGCGTTCACGAGGTTGCGGCCGACCCGCGCCTCGATGCGTTCGTTCGTCGCGTCGAACTGCGCCTTCGTCGCCTGGACCTGCCGTTCGATGTCGGCACGTTTGGCGTCGACCTGCCGCTCGAACTTCGCGCGGCGGTCCTTCAGCTGGGAACGCAATTCCTGCGAACCCGACTTGCCGGACCGGCCGGGTTCGGGCTTCGACGGATCGCTCGATCGCCCGGGAGCGACATCGTCTTCCACAGGTACCTCCAGCGGGCCTGCCGTCGGTCGAGGGACCGGTCGGCGAACGGAATCAGCGGTGGGACAGCGGCTCAGATGGAGAGCAGCTCGGTCTCCTTGGCCTTCAGCGCGGCGTCGACGGCGTCGATGTGCGACTTCGTGACGGCCTCGAGCTCCTTCTCGCCGCGTGCGACGTCGTCATCGCCGACCTCGCTCTTGAGCGCCTCGAGGTCGTCCTTGCCCTTGCGACGGATGTTGCGGATGGACACCTTCGCGTCTTCACCCTTGCCGCGGACGATCTTGACGTATTCCTTGCGACGCTCGGCGGTCAGTTCGGGCATGGTGACCCGGATGACGGTGCCGTCGTTCGTCGGGTTGGCGCCGAGGTTCGGGATGTCGCGGATCGCCTGCTCGATGTCGCGCAGTGCGGACTTGTCGTAGGGCGTCACGACGATCGTGCGAGCTTCCTGGTTCTGCAGGGAGGCGAGTTGCGCCAGCGGCGTCGGCGTGCCGTAGTAGCTCACCAGGACCTTCTGGAACAGCTGGGGGTTGGCGCGACCCGTACGCACCGTGGCGAAGTCATCCTTCGCGGCCTCGACGGCCTTCGACATCCGGGTACCAACATCCGAGAGGACATCCGCGATCACGAGCACTCCTTTGATTGCATTACTGGGTTCAGTCTAGTCGGGCGGCGGGCCTCGGCCCGGCCGCCCTGCCGCCTAGGCGGAGGTGACGAGGGTGCCGATCGCGGCACCGCGGATGGCCGCCGTGACGTTGCCGGCCGGCTCCATGCCGAAGACACGCATCGGCATGCCGTTGTCCATGCAGAGGCTGAAGGCCGTCGAGTCGACGACCTTGAGGCCGCGCTGGAGCGCCTCCTGGTAGGAGATGGTGTCGATCTTCGTCGCCGTCGGGTCGACGCGGGGGTCGGCGGTGTAGACGCCGTCGACGCCGTTCTTGGCGACGAGGACCTCGACGGCTCCGATCTCGAGCGCGCGCTGTGCCGAGACGGTGTCGGTCGAGAAGTACGGGAGTCCGGCGCCCGCTCCGAAGATGACGACGCGACCCTTCTCGAGGTGTCGCTCGGCACGGAGCGGGATGTAGGGCTCGGCGACCTGCGTCATGGCGATGGCCGACTGCACGCGCGTGGCGGCGCCGGCCTGTTCCAGGAAGTCCTGGAGCGCCAGGGCGTTCATGACCGTTCCGAGCATGCCCATGTAGTCGGCTCGGCCGCGGTCCATGCCGCGCTGGCTGAGCTCGGCTCCGCGGAAGAAGTTGCCGCCTCCGACGACCACTGCGACCTCGACCTCGGCGGTCGCTTCAGCGATCTCGCGGGCGATCGACCCGACCACGTCGGGGTTGACGCCCAACTGGCCGCCTCCGAACGCCTCACCTGACAGCTTGAGCAGTACCCTGCGCTTCTTCTCCGGCATCCGCCTGTCCTTCCTCGTCCCTCACACAACTTAGCGTCAGGAGCCGCCCGCTGTCCGCGACAGCCGTCGACTCGCTGGCTGGATCGTCACCGATCCCACGTGCCCGGGTGTGCCCGCGCACGCAAAGGGGTCCGGATCGCCACTGGCGATCCGGACCCCGTCACAACTGCTACGCGCCGACCTTGAAGCGGGCGAACCCGGTCACGGTGAGGCCCGCGTCAGCGAGCACCTTCTGCACGGACAGCTTGTTGTCCTTGGCGTAGTCCTGCTCGAGGAGCGCGACCTGCTTGAAGTACGAGGTCACGCGGCCCTCGACGATCTTCGGCAGTGCGGCCTCGGGCTTGCCCTCGTTCTTCGAGATCTCGGTGACGATCTCGCGCTCCTTCTCGACCTCGTCGGCCGGGACGTCGTCGCGGCTGAGGTAGGACGGGTTGGCGAACGAGATGTGCTGCGCGATGCTGCGAGCCGTCTCCGCGTCGTCGCCCGTGTAGCCGACGACCACGCCGACCTGCGCGGGCAGGTCCTTGTTGGTCTTGTGGAGGTAGACGGCGAAGTGCTCACCGTGCACCACCGCGAGGCGGCGGAGCTCGAACTTCTCACCGATGATCGCAGCGGAGTCCGCGATGACCTCGGCGACGGTCTTGCCGTCGGCCGGAGCCGCGTTCCCCTCTTCGACGGTGGTCGCGCCGGCGGCGACGACTGCGTCGAGGACGAGGTCGGCCAGAGCGAGGAATTTCTCGCCCTTCGCGACGAAGTCGGTCTCGCAGGCGAGCTCGATGAGCGTGGCGGTGTCGCCGTTCTCCTTCGCGGCGACGAGGCCCTCGCTCGTGGAGCGGTCGGCACGCTTCGCGTTGCCCTTCGCACCCTTGAGACGCAGGATCTCGGTCGCCTTCTCGACGTCGCCATCGGCTTCGACGAGTGCGTTCTTGGTGTCGACCATGCCGGTGCCGAGCTGCTCGCGCAGCACCTTCAGGTCAGCGAGAGAAAAGTTGGCCATTGCTGGTGTCCTCCTTGATTACTTCTCGTCGGCGACGACGGCGGCAGCTGCGCCCTCGGCGTCGGCGGCGGACTCGGTTGCAGCGACCTCGACGTCTTCGACAGCCGGAGCTGCCTCGACGGCGTCGGTTGCGGCGATCGCCTCATCGGCGACCTTCTCGGTCTCGGCGGAACCCTGCTCGCCGCCCTGGAGCAGCTCCTGCTCCCACTCGGCGAGCGGCTCGGCCGGGGCGTCGCCCTCGGTCGGCTTCTGGTGGCGCTGGATGAGACCCTCGGCGGCGGCGTCGGCGATGATGCGCGTCAGCAGGCCGACGGAACGGATCGCGTCGTCGTTACCCGGGATCGGGTAGGTGACCTCGTCGGGGTCGCAGTTGGTGTCGAGG
This sequence comes from Plantibacter sp. 2H11-2, assembly GCF_050031945.1. NCBI lineage: Bacteria > Bacillati > Actinomycetota > Actinomycetes > Micrococcales > Microbacteriaceae > Plantibacter > Plantibacter sp. 2H11-2. The sequence goes on from NZ_JBNBBL010000001.1 coordinate 290,017, forward strand.
ATGCCGATGACCGGGATGCCGAGCTTGCGCGCCTCGTCGATCGCGAGGTGCTCCTTCTTGGTGTCGACGACCCAGAGCGCCGACGGCGTCTTCGAGAGGTTGCGGATACCACCGAGCGACTTGTGGAGCTTGTCCAGCTCGCGCTTCTTGATGAGGAGTTCCTTCTTGGTGAAGCCGCTCTTGGAGGCGTCTTCGAAGTCCAGCTCCTCGAGCTCCTTCATGCGGGCGAGTCGCTTCGACACCGTCTGGAAGTTGGTGAGGAGGCCACCGAGCCAACGCTGGTTGACGTAGGGCTGGCCGACGCGCGTGGCCTGCTCGGCGATGACTTCCTGCGCCTGCTTCTTCGTGCCGACGAAGAGGATGGTGCCGCCGTGGGCGACCGTCTCCTTGACGAAGTCGAAGGCCTGGTCGATGTAGCCGAGCGACTGCTGCAGGTCGATGATGTAGATGCCGGAACGCTCGGTGAAGATGAAGCGCTTCATCTTCGGGTTCCAACGGCGGGTCTGGTGCCCGAAGTGCACGCCGCTGTCGAGCAGCTGGCGGATGGTTACGACGGCCATGAGCCGTTCTCCTGTTCTGCGCTCGCCACCGCGCCGCTGACGCGGACGGGTGGGAGTGCCTCGGTTGTCTGACGGACCGGATGGCCTCGTCCCTGGTGCCCGGCGCACTTCCGCCACGCTCCGGAGAGCGAGGACCGATTGGAAGTGGTGGCCGAAATGGCACGCGTAGTCACCCCGACGAGCGAGGTGCTCCGTTCAGCATAGCATCAGGCCACCGTGATGACGGTGCTCCACAGCCCGTCCGACCACGTCCGTCTCCCCGCTCCGAGGTGCCCACCGGCCCTCGCTCTCCCGAGCCCGTCAGGCTCGGATCATGATGACCTCGATCGCCAGTTGGTTCCTCATCTCCTGCCTGGTGCTCCTCGCACCCGTGAGCACGTCTGGGGCGGCGCCGGCCTGGAGCTGGCCGATCGCTCCCCCGCACGTCGTCACCGAGCCGTTCGTCGCGCCACCCGACCCGTACAGCGCCGGCCACCGGGGTATCGACATCGCGGCATCGCCCGGTCAGCCGGTCGCCGCGGCGGCAGCCGGCGTCGTCACGTTCAGCGGGACGGTGGTCGACCGCCCACTCGTCGTGATCCGGCACGACGACGGACACGTCTCGAGCATCGAGCCGGTGGTGGGTTCGGTCGACGTCGGTGGCCGCGTGACCCGCGGGGCACCGATCGGGACGGTCGGCGTCGGCGGACACTGCGCCGACGGCTGCGTGCACTTCGGGGTGCGGCTCGACGGCGTCTACGTCAATCCGATGCTGCTGCTCGGCGAGGTGCCTCCGGCCGTCCTGCTCCCACTGACCGCGACCGCGGAGGCTCAGGCCCGCGGGTGGGCGTTGCGGTAGCTCTCCTTGATGCGTTCGACGGAGACGTGCGTGTAGATCTGCGTCGTCGCGAGACTCGCGTGGCCGAGGAGTTCCTGGACCGCGCGGAGGTCCGCTCCCCCGTCGAGCAGGTGCGTCGCGGCGGTGTGCCGCAGGGCGTGAGGCCCTGCCGGACCACCACCGGGCACGGCGTCGAGGAGCCGGGCGACGAGCGTGTAGACGGAGCGCGGGCCGAGCCGCCCTCCGCGCGCGCCGAGGAAGAGGGCTGCGCCGGGCGTCGGTCCGCGGTCGTTCGCGGCTGCACGGGCGACCAGCTGCGGGCGGGCGCTCGTGAGGTAGTCGACGATCGCCGACTGAGCGGGGACGCCGAACGGAACGACCCGCTCCTTGTCACTTTTGCCCGTGACACGGACGGTGAGCCGGTCGAGGTCGAGGTCGTCCCGGTCGAGTCCGCACAGCTCGGATACGCGAAGGGCCGAGGCGTAGAGCAGTTCGACGACGGCGAGGTCGCGGAGGGCGTTCGGCTCCCCCGATGCGGCGCGGTCCTCGAGCCCAGCGAGGAGGTCGTCGAACGGGCCCCGGCCGACGACGCGTGGCAGGGTCCGACCCGTCTTCGGACTCCGGAGACGTGCCGCGACGTCCGAATCGACCCTGCCGGTGCGCAGGAGCCAGGCGCTCCAGGCCTTGGCCGTGGCGGTGCGTCGCGCGAGCGTCGCCTTGGACGAGCCTGCCTCGGAAGCTGCCCAGAGCCAGTCGCGGAGGAGGTCCAGCGTCACGCCGTCGACGCCCTCGACATCGCGTCCGGTGGCGAAGTCGGCGAGCTGCCGGAGATCGGATGCGTAGGCGCGAACGGTCTGCGGCGACAACCGACGCTCTGAAGCGAGGTGCTCCGAGAACCCGTCGATGCTGCTCCAGATGTCCACGTGGACAGCATGCCCCACGCGTCCGACGCCGTGGTCTTCCCCCGCCGACCGATCACCTCACGCCCGTCCGCCGACGAGCACCCACCCTCGTTCGCGTTCCTCGATGGCCCCGGCGAGATCGAGCGCACCGAGCACACCGGTGACCTCTCGAGGACTCAGACCACTCGCTTTCGCAAGCGCCTCGACGGTGCGTGGCGAGCGCGCACTCATCACATCACGGACCCGGCGTTCCTCTGGCGAGGCGAACGCCTGCGCGTCCGCGTCGACCGCGGTCCACCCGGCGAGCTCCGCCATCTGTGCGGCGTTCGTCACGCAGGTGGCGGCGTACTCACGGATCAGGCGGTGACAGCCCGCCGACGACGGACTCGTGACCGGGCCGGGCACGGCTCCGAGCGGACGCCCGAGGGATGCAGCGTGACCCGCCGTGTTGATCGACCCGGAGCGGTCGCCGGCCTCCACGACCACCGTCGCAGCCGAGGCTGCGGCGATGAGTCGGTTCCGCTGCAGAAATCGCCATTTGGACGGTGTGGACCCGCACGGTGATTCGCTGATGACGGCTCCACCGGCCTCGCGGATCCGACGGATGAGCGCATCGTGACCGGCCGGGTACGGCCGATCGACCCCGCCTGCGAGGTAGGCCACGGTCACACCCCCGCTCCCGAGGGCGGCTCGGTGCGCCGCGCCGTCGATGCCGTACGCGGCACCCGACACGATCGCGAAGCCCCGATCGACGAGCCCGGCCGCAGCCTCGAGGGTGACGTGCTCGCCGTAACCGGACGCGGCCCGGGCCCCGACCAACGCGATGGCGCGTTCTTCCGCAGGCACGTCGGGAGAGCCGCGCAGCCAGAGGGCGTGCGGCGCGTGCACACCGAGGTGGTCGAACCCCGCATGCCAGCCCGGAGCGCCTGGCAGGAGTAGTCGTACGCCGACCTCGATCGCCGTCTCGCACGCGGCGACGAGGTCAGCCGAGACGAGACGGGGGCGCCAGCGTTCCAGCGCACTTCGGAGCACGCGAGAAGCGGGCATCGCGGCGGGATCCTCGGACTCGGCATCGGCATCGGCCGACGTCGAGCCCGAGCCACTAAACCACTCGCTGCCGAGGATGCGGCGCTGCAGTTCGGTCGGCCCCACCCGGTCGAGAACCGCTGACAGTGCGCCCGCAGGGCCGAGCGCACCGACCACGAGCCCGGCCACGCCATCGCCCGGTTCGGCGATCATCGTCCAGGCCGCCCGAGCGAAGGCCGCCCGTATCCCGGTGATGCCGACGTCGTCGTCGGCCTCCGAGACGTGCTCGGCACCTCCATCTGCGTTAGGACTGCCCGCGGCCTCAGCCGACTCCAGGCCGCCGAGTCCACGGACAAGGCGTTCGACCAACTCGCGGTCCAAACCGAACCACGCACTCACGAGATGCCCTTCCGCAGGAAGAGGGCCCGCCCCAAGTGCTCGGCTGTGGGGCTACCGGCCCCGTCGAGGTCGGCGAGCGTCCAGCTCAGTCGGAGGATGCGGTCGTAGCCACGCATGGTGATGCCTCCCCGCTCGAGGGAGCGGTCCAAAGCGCTGGTGACGGATCTGGGCAGCCGCATCCGCGGGCTCCTGAGCCAGGTGCCGCTCGCCTGTGCGTTCGTGGTCCAGCCGGTGCCGACCAACCGCTCGGCACTCGCGGCCCGCACCGCTTCGACGCGGGAACGAGCCTCAGCGGTGGAGACCCCACCCTCCTGCGAGAGGCTCGTCAGTGCCGAGGTGATCCGGTGCACCCGCACGCGGATGTCGATCCGGTCGAGGAGCGGCCCCGAGATCCGCCCGAGATAACGTCGACGGGCCTGCGGTGGACAGGTGCAGACGCCGTCCGCCGTGCCGTACTGACCGCAGGGGCAGGGGTTCGCGGCGAGGACGAGTTGGAAGGCGGCCGGGAACGTCGCGCTGCCGTGCGCACGATGCACGGTGACCACGCCGGCTTCGAGTGGCTGACGTAGCGAGTCGAGGACATCGGCGCGGAACTCCGGCGCTTCGTCGAGGAAGAGCACGCCGTGGGCCGCGCGCGCGGCCGCCCCAGGCCGGATCTGGCGCGAACCGCCACCGATGATCGCCGCTGCCGATGACGAATGGTGCGGGCTCTCCCACGGTGGTCGTCGGGCGAGCGCGCCGTCCGGTGGCAGACCGATGAGCGAGCGGAGGCAGCTGACCTCGACCGCGGCCTCGGGCTCGAGGTCGGGAAGGATCTCGGGAAGCCGGGCGGCCAGCATGGTCTTGCCGGCACCGGGAGGTCCGACCATCATGACGTGGTGCCCTCCGGCCGCCGCAGCGACCATCGCGTCGACCGCCTCCGGTTGTCCGACCACGTCCGCGAGATCGAGTGGGTCGGGCGTGGGTAGCCTATCGACGCGTTGGCGGACGGGTTCGAGGTCGATCGCGGACAGTTCTGCACCGTGCCAGATGGCCGCATCACGCAGCGAGGTCGCCCCGATCACCATGACGCCGGGCACGAGCTGCGCCTCCTCGACGTTCGCGGTCGGCACCATCACCGCGTCGTAGCCGGCGCGGGCGACGGCGAGGACGGCCGGCAGCACGCCGACGAGCGGACGGAGCCGTCCGTCGAGCCCGAGCTCACCGAGGTGGACGACCCGCTCGGCGGACTCCCGGCGGACGAGGCCGCCGACGGCGAGACAGGCGATCGCCATCGAGAGGTCGAATGCGCTCCCCTGCTTGGGCAGCGACGCGGGAGACAGGTTGATCGTGAGCTTGCCACCGGGCAGCTCGCAGCCGGAGTTCGCCGTCGCACTCTTGATGCGGTGCGCGGCCTCACCGAGCGACTTGTCGGGAAGGCCGACGATCGCCATGCCCGGTACGGTCGCGGCGGCCGACGCCTCGACCTCCACGATCGCGCCCGTGAGGCCGGACAGCGCGACCGACCAGGTGCGTGCGACGGCCATCAGGAGACTCCCCGCAGGTGCTGGAGTCGCATGTCACCTTCGGACGGCAGCACGATGCCGACGATGTCGACGCGCATCCGCCGCGAGCGCGGTCGGTGCTCAGCGCACCAGGCCCCGGCGAGACGACCGATCCGGGCCAGCTTGCTCGGCGTGACCGCCTCCGCGGGATCGCCGAAGCCGACGCCGGAACGGGTCTTCACCTCGACGAACACCAGCGTGCCGTCGTCGTCCGCGACGAGATCGAGTTCGCCCTGCGGGCATCGCCAATTGCGGTCGAGGATGCGGTATCCGCACGCCTCGAGATGATCCGCCGCCACTTGCTCGCCGCGTCGGCCGAGCTCGTCCTTCCGTGCCATGTGCACCTCCTGGCATCCAGCCAAGCGTGCAGACGAGGCTCGATACCCAGAGGTGGGTCTGTCGTCGACGATCGCGCGGCGAGGCGTGCCTGTGGAGCGCTGTCGGTCGCGGGGGCCTCGCCCTACTCGTCGAGCGTGAGTTCCTTCGGGAGCTCGAAGTCACGCGAGGACAGCTGCTCGACGTTGACGTCCTTGAACGTGAGCACCCGGACGCTCTTGACAAACCGGTCGGAACGGTAGACGTCCCACACCCACACGTCGGTCATGGAGAGCTCGAAGTAGAAGTCGTTCGCCGTGTCGCGTCGCACGAGGTCGACCTCGTTGGCGAGGTAGAACCGGCGCTCGGTCTCGATCACGTACTTGAACTGCCCCACGACATCGCGATACTCGCGGTAGAGGGCCAGTTCGACCTCGCGGTCGTAGTCTTCGAACTCGTCTTCGTCCATGGTCTCTCCAGTCTACGTGTAGGCGGGCAGCCAGCTGCTCCGGTGGTGGAGGGTCAGGCCGTGCTCGGAGAGGGCCGACAGATGCTGCGCCGAGCCGTACCCCTTGTTGCCCTCCCACCCGTACTCCGGCAGTGCCTCGTGCAACTCGATCATCAGTCGGTCGCGGTGCACCTTGGCGAGTACGGACGCTGCGGCGACCGACGCGCAGTCCCGATCCGCTTTGACCCTCGTGGTGATGGTGAGCGGTCGTTGGAGCGCCCGGCTCAGCCAGTCGCTGTTGCCGTCGAGCAGGACGGTCGATCCCGTGACGTCCGCGCCGACGGCGTGCAGTTCGAGCAGCGCCCGACGGCCGGCGAGTCCGAGGCACGCGGTGATGCCCAGCTCGTCGACCTCCGCCGGACTCGCGAGTCCGACGGCCCCGTACAACACCCACTCGCGGGCCAGCGGTTCCAGGCGGGTCCTCGCTCGCTCGCTCAACAGCTTCGAGTCGCGGAGTCCCTCAGGGAACGGCCCGCACGCCGGGGCGACGACCGCGGCGCCGACGGCCACCGGGCCGGCGATGGCTCCGCGACCCACCTCGTCCATGCCGATGACCGACGGGACACCCGCAGCGAACAGTTCGTGCTCGACCTCGAGGGTCGGTTCGCTGACGGCCATCACTCCTCTTCTGGGGCAGGGATGCCCTGGAAGACGGTCGGGTAGTTGTCGAGCCAGGCCCAGTTGCTGGACGGCCAGGTGATGACGAACGCGCGCCCCACGACGTTGTCGATCGGGACGAAGCCCCCACCGGGGGTGTCGCCGTTGTACCGGGAGTCCTTCGAGTTGTACCGGTTGTCGCCCATGACCCAGAGCGAGCCCTCGGGGACGACGATGTCGAACGGGTCTCCGGACACCTTCTCGGTGCCGGCCGGGAGCTTCACGTACGGTTCGTTCAGCGGAACCCCATTGACCGTCATCTGCCCGAGCGGGTTGCAGCACGACACGTGGTCGCCCGGTAACCCGATGACGCGTTTGATGAGGTGGTCGTCGCTGTCGGGAGCGACGAGGCCGAAGATCGACAGCACCCATTCGACGGCTGCGGTGACGGGAGGCTGCGGAGCCTCGACCGTCTGCGGGAGCCAGCCGCCCGGATCCTGGAAGACGACCACGTCGCCTCGGTTCAGCGAGACCACGTCGGGGACGAGCTCGTTCACCAGGATGCGGTCCTGGATCTGCAGCGTGTTCTCCATCGACCCGGACGGGATGTAGAACGACCGCACGAGGAAGGTCTTGATGAGGAAGGAGACCAGCAGCGCGACCACGAAGATGATGAGGAGGTCGCGAAGGAAGAGCAGCGCTCCGCGTTTGCCGCGGGGGCGCTGCTGGTGGTCGGGCGACGCGTCTGCCGCCAGGGAATTGTCTGTCATTTAACCGCCTGAGCTCCCCACCAGCTTATCCGGTGGGGAGCTCAGGAATGATCGCGGAGGGCGACCGGGAGGACGACTAGTTGTCGCGCTTCTCCTTGATCTTCGCCTTCTTGCCACGGAGCTCGCGGAGGTAGTACAGCTTCGCGCGACGGACGTCACCGCGGGTGACGACCTCGATGTGGTCGATGTTCGGGGAGTGGACCGGGAAGGTGCGCTCGACGCCGACCTGGTAGCTCACCTTGCGGACCGTGAAGGTCTCGCGAACACCCTCGTTGGAGCGGCCGATGACGACACCCTGGAAGACCTGGATACGGGACTTGTTGCCCTCGATGATGTTCACGTGCACCTTGACGTTGTCGCCGGCGCGGAAGTCGGGGATGTCCGACTTGAGGGATGCTGCATCGACTGAGTCGAGAATGTGCATGATGATTCCATCTCTGCGACCGCCACAGGTCGACCGCTGAATACGTTCGGAAGGAAGGGTGTGCCCGATGCCGGCGTTCCCCTGTGGCAGAACTGCGGAGGCACAAACAGCAATTGTGTCATGAAAGGGCCTCGGATGGGAAACCGAGCCCCGGACGGCGCAGGCGACAGCGGTGGATACGGCCGCTCAGCGACGCTCGTCGGGCTTGGACTCCTCGATCACGATGAACTCGCCGCCGTCGATCGGCCCGGGATCGAACCGTGGCTGCGGCGGGATCGCCGATCCGGGGACCGTGCCTGGCCCGGCTGCAGCGGCCATGCGCTCGAATTCGGCCATCGTCTCCCGGGCGCGGCGTGCCGTCTCGGAGATGAGTTGCGCGATGACGCCCCAGAAGGCGGCGAGGCCTGCGACGACGCCGAGGACCGCCCAGAGGGCGACGCCCGAGCTGAACGAGCCGAAGCAGATGATCGTGACGTGCCAGAGCGTGAGCAGGCCGACGTCCGTCCACGACACGAGCTTCGTCGTCCGGACGCTGGCCCTGGCGGAGATGAGGAACGCGATCGCGGCGAGCGCGATGGCGAGGATCGGCATGGCGATGAAGAGCCCGAACAGGCTCCAGCCGCTCTCACCGAAGAATCCCCATCCGACGAACGGCCAGGCGGGCAGCACGAAGATCGCGGCGAATCGCCAGTAGTAGAACGCCCGACGGATGATCATGCCTCTCAGGCTACCGCCGGGCTCCTGGGCGCGCACTGGTCGTTCGCTGTCGGCCGATGTCGGTCCGGGCCAGAGGGGTCAGAGGAGCTTGCGCTGCAGCGCCCAGGCGGCGAGCTCGTGGCGCGAGGACAGCTGCAGCTTACGCAGCACGCTCGACACATGGGTCTCCACGGTCTTCACGGAGATGAACAGCTCCGTCGCGACCTCCTTGTAGGCGTAGCCGCGGGCGATGAGGCGCATGACCTCCTGCTCACGGGCCGACAGCCGGTCGAGCTCGTCGACGGACTCCGCCGTCTCCCCCGTCACAGCGCCGAAGGCGTCCAGGACGAATCCCGCGAGCCGGGGTGAGAAGACCGCGTCGCCGTCGTCGACCCGCCGTGCGGCCTCCGCGACCTCGGCACCCGAGGAGCTCTTCGTGATGTAGCCGCGTGCACCGGCCCTGATCACCCGGACGACGTCCTCGGCGGCGTCCGAGACGCTGAGCGCGAGGAACCGGGTGGCGGGCGCGATCGACACCGAGCCGGCGATCACGTCCGCGCCACCGCCGCCGCCGCCACCCGGCAGGTGGACGTCGAGCAGCACGACTTGCGGGCGCGTCTCCCCGATCACCCGGATCGCCTCCTCCACGTCGCCGGCCTCCCCCAGCACCTCGATGCCGGGATCGAGTTCGCTGCGCAGTCCGGAACGGAAGATCGAGTGGTCGTCGACGATCACGACGGTCAGTGGTCGGTCGCTCATGGTCGGCTCCTCGGAACGGTCGGGACGGTGTCGGGCTGCGGCGCCGTCGCCGCGGCGTCGTGCACGGGCAGGACGAGACGGACCTCGGTACCTCGTCCGCCGGGCCCCGGACGGATGGTCGCCTCGCCACCGATGCGCTGCATCCGGCCGATGATCGACTCCCTGACCCCGAGGCGGTCCCGCGGGACCTGTTCCAGGTCGAAGCCGGGGCCGCGGTCGGAGATCGACACCTCGATCCGCTGCGGTGCCGTCTCCAGATAGACGGAGACGTCGCCGCCGGCGTGACGTGCCGCGTTGAGCACGGCCTCACGTACGGCGGCGAGGAGCGGCTCCGGAGCGTCGTCGATCGCACGCCCGACCGCGACGACGTCGACGCGCACCGCGTGGTCGGCCTCCACCGCCGCCGCGATGGTCCGCAGCTCGGTCGCGAGGTCGCCCGTCGGAGCGGTCCCGCCGGAGAAGAGCCAATTCCGCAGCTCGCGCTCCTGCGCCCTGGCGAGACGGGACGCCTCGCTCCCCGGACCGGCCTGCTGCTGGATGAGCGCGAGCGTCTGGAGCACGGAGTCGTGCAGATGCGCGGCGATCTCGGCGCGGTCGGCCTCGCGCATCCGCGCGGCGCGCTCGTCGGCGAGGTCGCGATTGAGCTGGAGCGCCCAGGGGGCGATGACCACGGCGACCCCGAGGAGCACGGCGATCGCGGCGACGATGACCGTCCACATGTTCGGGCGGTCACCGGTGACGAAGAACAGGAGGATGCCGAGGACGACGAGGACGAGCGCTCCGAGTACGCGGATCAAGAGGGCACGTGAACCCTCACCGCGACCACGCTCGCCGAACTGCCGCCAGGCGAGCGCGGCTCCCGCGAGGACGACGATGACGGGGATGACGGCCTCGAGTGGGATGTCCAGCCCGGTCCGGGTCGCGATCAGCGCGGTCCCGGCCGCGAGCAGGGCGATCCCGAGCAGCACCTCCGTGATCGGCGCGCGACGGGGGCCGTCGAGGTCGCCTCCGTCATCGGTCGAGGCCGGCCGGAGCAGGTGCTCCCGAGGATCGAGCGGTGCGTCCGCGCCCCGCGTCGGCGTCATGACCCACAGCCACACGTAGAGGAGCAGGCCCGCTCCACCGCAGCACGCGAGGATGACCGTCGCCGTCCGCACCGCAGCGACGGGGAGACCGGTGTGCTCGGCGAAGCCGGCGCACACACCGCCGAGCAGGCGGCGCCTCGGCCGGATCATCACCTCGGTTCCCATGGAGCCATCCAAGCAGTTCGGGGTGCGGTCGGCACCCTGGGACAGCAGGATCAGGGTGCACTCAGGGTCATGCCGGATGGGCACGACCCGCACGCTTCGCCAGAATCGGACCATGACGAACCACAGCACGCCGCCCACCGGAGCGGAACCGGGGGCACCCGCCCCGCAGGATCCGACGACCCGCTTCTTCGACTGGTGGCGGTCCACCGGTCTCCGTCGCTCGAGCGACTCGTGGCTCGGCGGTGTCGCCGGGGGTGTCGCGGCCCGGCTCGGCCTCGATCCGATGATCGTGCGCGGAGCCCTCATCGTCATCGCGATCCTGGGCGGGCCGGTCCTCTTCGTCTACGCCGCGGGCTGGGCGCTCATCCCCGACCAGCAGGGTCGGATCCACCTCGAGCGTGCGATCCGGGGCGTCTTCGACCCGGCGATCGTCGCGATCGGTATCCTCGCGGTGCTCACCGTCGTGCCGTTCATGCGTGGCCTCTGGTGGGACGGCGTGCCGCATGCGTGGAACCTGCCGGGGTGGCTGGAGTCGACCATGACCGCCGGTTGGGTGATCGCCCTGGTCGCCGCGGCGGTCTGGCTGATCGTGATGTTCTCCCGCCGCGACCCCGGGCGGGCGACTCCGCCTGAGACACCGCCGCAGCGCGACCCGTGGACCAGCGACGCCTCGATCCCGAAGCCGACGGCACCATCGCCCACAGCCTCCCCCTCGGGCGCTGCCGGCTCGGCCCCGGCCTCCCCCGGTGCCGCGAACCCGGTGTCGCTCGCGAAGGCCGATGGTTGGCCTGATGATGCGGGCACAACCGTCCCGCTCCCTGGAACCACCACCGCCACCACCACCGCGTGGGACAGGGCTCCGAGCCAGCAGCGCGGTTGGACGAGTCAGGAGTTCCGGGAGGAGATGAGCCGCCAGCGAGCCGAGCAGCAGGCCGAGCGTGAGACGAAGGCTCGTGAGCGTCGTGCCCAGCACCCTGGAGCGGCCTTCGTGGCGATCACCCTCGGACTGGCGCTGCTCGCCGGTGCCGGCGCGGCCGTCATCGCGGCGAGCGCCGGGTTCTCGATCCCGGTCGTCGTGGTCATCGGGCTCGCCGCAGCGCTCGGTGCGCTCGCCGTCGCGACGATCGTCGCGGGCATCAGCGGACGGGAGAGCGGCTGGCTCGGACTGTTCACCTGGGCCGCCGTGATCTCCTTGCTCGCCACCGGGGTGTTCCCACTCGGCTCCTCCTTCCTGCCGGTCGGACGCACGACCTGGACCGTGACGTCGACGGATGCGGACGACCGACGTGGCTACGTGATGATCGCCGGCCAACCCACGCTCGACCTCGGGGAGCTCGCCGACGACGACGCGTTGCGCGGTGGGACGATCGACGTGTGGATCCTCGCAGGCGAGGTCGACGTGCTCATCCCCGAGGACGTGCCGGTGATCGTCGAGTTCTCAGCGATCGCGGGCACCCTGGAGACGGGACGCGATGGTCGGGACCGGACGGACCGACGCGGCGGAGCCCTGTTCCAGGATGAGGCACGGTACGGACGAACGGCGTCAGGAGACACGACACGGGTACGGGTGTGGACGGTCGCCGGCAGCGCTGTCGTGACCGAGGAAGCGGAGGCGGGACGATGAGCGAGCAGGACGACCGGACCGGAGCGGCGGACATGTCGTCCCCAACCGACGCGGCGACGGGATCGGCTCCGTCGGAGACCGATCAGACGGCCACCACGGAGTCGACCAGAGCGCAGCCGGCCACAGCGCAGACGGCGGATGAGCCGAGGACCGATGCTGGCCCGAAGGATCGAGGCGGTCGACCACCGCGCTTCGGCACGATCCTCTGGGGCGTGCTCCTGCTCGTCTTCGCCGGCGCCATGCTTGTCACCAACCTCACCGAGGTGCGCATCGACCCCCTGGGGTGGATCACCGGGGCGATCATCGCGACCGGGGCCGTCCTCGTCATCGCCGGCATCGCCGCCGCCGTGCGACGTCGGCCCTGACAGCCGTCACGCACAGGACCCCGGCGCGCTCAGGCGTCCGGCTCGTCGGCGGGCAGCAGATCCGGGCGGACCTCGCGGGTCCGCTCGATCTGTTGCTGACGACGCCAGGTGGCGATCGCACCGTGGTTGCCGCTCAGCAGCACCGGCGGTACCGGGAGTCCTCGCCACTCGGCGGGCTTCGTGTAGCTCGGGTACTCGAGGAGCCCGTCTTCGTGCGACTCCTCGACGAGACTCTCGGGGTTGCCGACGACGCCCGGGACGAGCCGACCGATCGCCTCGATCATCGCCATCACGGCCACCTCTCCCCCGTTGAGGACGTAGTCGCCGAGGCTCACCAGGCGGACCCGTGCTCGGCTGGCGGTGTGGTCGAAGACGCGGTGGTCGATGCCCTCGTACCGGCCGCAGCCGAAGACGAGGTGCGGCTCGGCCGCGAGCTCGCGGGCCATGGCCTGAGTGAACACCTCACCCGCAGGAGACGGGAAGATGACCAGCGGCTCCTCCTCGGTGTCGTCACCCAGGATGCCGTCGAGCGCCTCACCCCAAGGCTCCGGCTTCATGACCATGCCGGCTCCCCCGCCGTACGGGGTGTCGTCGACGGTGCGGTGACGGTCGTGCGTCGAATCCCGCAGGTCGTGGACGTCCAACTCGATGAGCCCGCTCTGCTTCGCCTTGCCGAGCAGTGAGAGGTCCAGGGCATCGAAGAAGGTCGGGAAGATCGTGACGATGTCGATGCGCATGAGGAGCAGTCTATTCGCGCGACGGTCGTCGTCCCGGTCGCGCCGGTCAGCCCGACAGTCCGGCCGAGACCTCCTCGTAGCGGTCGACCACGAGGTCGACGATGCCCGGATCGGGAACCTCGCCGAGGTGGAGGAGCGGCGGCGTCACGAGGTCCGCTCCCGCCTCCTCGAGCAGCCGCGCGAAGTAGCCGGGCGCCAGCAGGTAGGTGGCGATGATGACCCGCCCTCGCGGTCGACTCGTTCGAGCCGCGACCACCGCATCGGGCACCGACGGCTGAGCCGCGGAGACGAACGCCGTCTCGACCGGCACCCGCAGTCGCGACTCCAGTCGACGTCCCATGTCGACGCAGTCGGCGACGGCCCTGGCGTCGGTGGACCCGGCCGCTCCGAGCACGATCCGATCATCCGGCGTCACGTGCAGCGCCTCCAGTCGCCTGGCGAGGACCGCTACGAGGCGGTCGTCCGGTCCCATCGCCCGTCCGAGTGCCGTCGGCCGATCCGTCGCCTCGAGGTCCTCGACGAGGTCGACGTGGACGTGGAACCCCGCGGACAGGAGCAACGGCACGACCACCGCGGGCCGCTCGGGCTCGATCGAACCGAGGGTGGCCGGGACGTCGGGCTGCTGGACGTCAACGAAGCCACCGGCGACGTGGAGATCGGCACGCGATCGTCCGACGGCGTCGACGAGCGCGGCGACGGAGGCCTGTCCGATCGGGCAACTCGTCCCGTGGGACACGGCCAGGAGCGCCGGACTCGTCCGCGGACGCGTCTGCGGGCGGCGCACCGCGGTCTCGAGCAAGGTCATGCGTCCTCCCCCAGCTCGATCTCCACGAACCCGCCCACGATGCGGGTGCGGAACGTCTGGAGGAAGAGGTTCGGGTCGGTGAAGCACTCACCCGTGCCGAGGTCGTACACCTGCTTGTGCAACGGTGACGCGATCGTCGGTCGCTCCCCTCGAGAACCGACGATGCCGCGAGCCATCACCGGCGCGGCTGTGTGCGGGTCCCGATGGTCGACGGCGTAGACCTCATCTGCGCCGATGCGGAACACCGCGATCTGCCGGGCGCGGAGCAACGCCACCTCGCCCCAGGAGAGTTCGAGGTCGTCGATGGCGCAGACGCGTCGCCACTCGGCGAGCGCCGTCCGCCCGGTGTGCTCCTGCATCGTGATGCTCATCGTCGGCCTCCTGGTCGTGCGTCGGAGCACCGACGCTACGGGCGGGGTGTTTCGTCGGATCACTCGTGACGTTTCGGTGAGGTGAAACCGACCTCACATCCGCCCGGGCGTCGTGTGCGGTCCTGGACGCGTTCGGGACACATGCGGGCAACGGTCCGGAAACGCCGCGTCAGTACGCTCGCTGGAACACGAGCCGAGGGGGCCCATGATGATCGATCCCACCGCAGGAGATCTGCCGCGTCGCGTCGTCGTGGTCGGCGGCGGCCCGGCGGCACACCGTCTGGTCGATGCCCTGCACAGTCGCGACGCCGGGCGCACCATGCACATCACGGTCGTCTGTGAAGAGCTCCACCGTCCCTACGATCGTGTGGCACTGAGCAAGCGTCTCGACGATGCGGTGATCGACCTCACGCTCGCGCCGACGGGCGTCTGGGACGAGCAGCACGTGTCGCTCCTGCTGGGCGAACGCGCCGAACGGATCGACCGCGAGGCCCGGACGGTGCACACCTCCCTGGGCAGGGTCGTCTCATACGACGAGCTGGTCCTGGCGACCGGCTCCTCGGCACCGGTGCCCGAGATCGACGGTTCGGAACACGCCCTCGTCTACCGGACGATCGACGACGTGGACCTGCTGGTGTCGGAGATCGCGCGCATCGGCTCCCTGCGAGGTCGTCCCGCCCGGGTGATCGTCGCCGGCGGCGGGTTGCTCGGGCTCGAGGCCGCCGGTGGTGCGGCACGGCTCGGTGCTGAGGCGAGCGTCGTGCACTCCGGGTCGTGGCTCATGTCAGCCCAGCTGGACGAGGGAGCCGGTCGAGCCCTCGGGCGCATCATCGGCGGCCAGGGCATCGGTCTGCACTTGGGGACGAGGCCCCGGTCGATCCTGGTGGACGAGCAGGGCGGTGTCTCGGGCGTGAAGTTCTCGAGCGGCCAGCAGGTCGACGTCGACATCGTGGTGTTCGCGATCGGGATCCGCGCCAGGGACGAGCTGGCCCGCGATGCCGGGATCGAGCTCGGTGACCGCGGCGGTGTCGTGATCGGGACGGACTGCAGGACGTCTGCGCCGGGTGTCTGGGCCATCGGCGAGGTCGCCTGCTTCGACGGTCGATGCACCGGTCTCGTCGCACCGGCGAACGCGATGGCCGAGGTCGTCGCGGATCGGCTGCTCGGTGGCGAGGCGGAGTTCACGACCGTCGACGACGCCACGAAACTCAAGCTGTCCGGTGTCGACGTCGCGAGTTTCGGCGACGCGCTCGCGCGCACCGAGCACAGTCTCGAGATCGTGTACGCGGACCCGGCACGCGGGCTGTACCAGAAGCTCGTCATGACGGACGACGCCAAGACCCTCCTGGGCGGGGTCTTCGTCGGCGACGCCTCGCCCTACGCCTCGCTGCGCCCGCTCCTCGGCGCCGAGCTGTCGAGTGAGCCGGCCGCCTACCTGTCGGCGTCAGGGATCGAGGCACCGGCCGGGGACGAGCTCCCCGACGCAGCGCTCGTCTGCGCATGCAACGCCGTCACCGCGGGGACCGTCCGCGACGCGATCGCGGGCGTGCACGGCGAGGCGTGCACCGAGTTGGGGGCGCTCAAGACCTGCTCCCGCGCCGGTACCCAGTGCGGCTCCTGCGTCCCGCTCGTGAAGAAGATCCTCGAGACGGAGCTGACCAAGTCCGGCATCGCCGTCTCGCGCGCACTCTGCGAACACTTCGAGCTGTCTCGGCAGGAGCTGTTCGAGACCATCCGGGTGCTCGGTCTCACCTCCTTCGACGAGATCCTCGCTCGCTACGGCACCGGACGCGGCTGCGACGTGTGCAAGCCGGTGATCGGTTCCATCCTGGCCAGCCAGCAGGGTGGGTACATCCTCGACGGCGGCCGGGGGACGCTGCAGGACACGAACGACCGGGCGCTCGCGAACATGCAGAAGGACGGCACCTACTCCGTGGTCCCCCGGATCCCCGGTGGCGAGATCACACCGCAGAAGCTCGCGGTGATCGCGCAGGTCGCCACCGACTACGGGCTCTACACGAAGATCACGGGCGGTCAACGCATCGACCTGTTCGGCGCGCGCCTCGAACAGCTGCCCGACATCTGGCGCATCCTCGTCGACGCCGGCTTCGAGTCCGGACAGGCGTATGGGAAGTCGCTCCGCAACGTGAAGAGCTGTGTCGGGTCCAGCTGGTGCCGCTTCGGCGTGCAGGACTCCGTGGGCATGGCGGTCCACCTCGAACTCCGGTACCGCGGCCTCCGGGCACCGCACAAGTTCAAGTTCGGGGTGTCGGGGTGCGCGCGCGAGTGCGCTGAAGCACGTGGCAAGGACGTGGGGATCATCGCCACCGAGCAGGGCTGGAACCTGTATGTGGGCGGCAACGGAGGGTTCCAGCCGACCCACGCGCAGCTCCTCGCCGGAGACCTCGACGACGAGACGCTCATCCGGTACATCGACCGTTACCTCATGTACTACATCCGGACGGCGGACCGACTGCAGCGCACCGCCAGGTGGATGGAGGACCTCGACGGCGGACTCGACCACGTGCGGGAGGTCGTCGTCGAGGACTCGCTCGGACTCGCCGCCGAACTCGAACAGGCCATGGCCGCGCATGTGGACGGGTATGAGGACGAGTGGGCGGCGACCCTCGCCGACCCGGAGCGCCTCCGCCGGTTCCGTTCCTTCGTCAACGAGCCGGGCGATGCCGAACCGCGACTCGCGCGGGTCGCGGAGCGAGGCCAGTACCGGCCCGCGACGACGGAGGAGATCGAGCGCGGCGAGGCCGTCTATCTCGCAGGGCCTACCATTCCAGTGAGGGAAGGGGCATAGATGTCGGGTCCAGGCAGGGTCACGCTCGTCGGCGGCGGACCGGGCGATCCCGCGCTGCTGACCGTCGCTGCCGTCGAGGCCCTCCGAGACGCGGACGTGGTCCTCTACGACCGGCTCGCACCCCACGACACCCTCCCCGAGCTCGCCCCGAACGCGCTCCTCGTCGACGTCGGCAAGCGCCCTGGCCATCACCCGATCGGACAGGACGGTATCGAGACCGTCATGGTGCAACACGCGCTCGACGGCGCGGCGGTCGTCCGCCTCAAGGGAGGCGACCCGTACGTCTTCGGGCGCGGCAGCGAGGAAGTCCTGGCCTGCCACCGCGCGGGCGTCCCCGTCCGCGTGATCCCGGGCGTCTCGAGTTCCGTCGCCGTGCCCGCGGCTGCCGGGATCCCCCTCACGCACCGGAACCTGAGTCATCTCTTCACCGTGGTCAGCGGTCATGCGCCGCTCTCCGACGAGGAACATCGTCACCTCGCCGGCCTCGGTGGGACGATCGTCGTCCTCATGGGTGTCGGCACGCTGCCCTCCATCTCCCACGGGCTCCTCACCTCGGGGCTCGCCGCCGACACACCCGTCGCGATCATCGAGCGCGGCTACAGCGAGACCCAGCGCACCACCGTGGCCGACCTCGGGACGATCCTCCACGTCGCCGCGGCCGCCGGCGTGCGGTCACCGGCCGTCATCGTGATCGGCCACGTCGTCGCCTTCGCCTTCGACGGTGACGCCGAGGCTTCGGAACTGCTGGCGCGGGCCGAACGTCTGGGGGCATCGGCGTGACCGACACCACCCCGCCGGCCGCTGACGCCGGCCCGGACGTCACGACCCCGGTCCCGGGATTCCGGGCGGACCAGCTCGAGGGCTTCCGGATCGGGGTGACGAGCGACCGTCGGTCGCAGGACCTCATCGACGCCTTCGAGCGGCGCGGCGCCACCGTCGTGCACGCACCGACGCTGCGGATCGCACACGCACAGCACGACGAACCGCTCATCGACGACACGCACGACATCATCGCCGCGCGCCCCGACGTCCTGCTCGCCACGACCTCGTACGGCATCCGACGCTGGTTCGAGGTCGCCGACGCCGCGGGACTCGGCGACGAACTCCTCGAGGCGCTCGCCGAGACGGCCATCCTCGTCCGTGGTCCCAAGGCACGGGGTGCCATCCGAGCAGCCGGTCTGAACGACGTGGGCATGAGCGACCGCGAGACCACCGCCTCCCTCGTCGACAAGGTCGTCGCCGACTACCCGGCCGGTCTCCGCGTCGCCGTCCAGCTCCACGGGTACACCGACGAGCGCCAGCTCGAACGGCTCCGTGCCGTCCACCAGGAGGTGCACACGGTCGCCCCCTACCGGTGGACGGACCCCGATGCGACCGACGAGCGCGTGCGGCGTCTCGTCGAGGCGATCGTCAGTGGCTCGCTCGACGCGGTCACCTTCACGAGCGCCCCGTCGGTCGTCGCCCTGTTCACGGCCGCGGAGGCACTCGGTCAGGAGGACGCCGTCGTCGACGCCTTCCGTCGCGACGTGCTGTGCGCGGCCGTCGGCCCGGTCACGGCGGCGCCACTGCTCGCCCAGGACATCGAGCCCATCGTCCCCGAGCGGTTCCGCATGGGGGCACTCATCCGGCTGCTGTGCGAGCATCTCGAACAGCACGCGATCCTCCGAGCCGAGACGCTGCACGGCCCGATCGCCATCCGTGGCGCCATCGTGGAGCTGCCCGGCTCGCGGGTCCGGCTCCCCCCGAACTCCCTCGCGCTCCTCCGCGCCCTCGTCCGTGCGAACGGAGCCGTCCTCTCGCGCTCCGCGCTGGCCGACGCGCTGCCCGCAGCCGCGGACCACCACGCGCTCGAAGTACAGATGAGCCGCCTCCGCCAGACGCTCGGCGTCCCCGGACTCATCAACACGATCGTCAAGCGCGGCTACCGCCTCGACGTCTGACGGCGGCCGGTCCGGCTCCTGGACCGCGGGCGGTCATCCGCCTCACCGGGGTGATGAGTGCCTGTGAGCAGGCGGTGATCCAGGTGTTACCTCGCGGGTGGGGCCCCGAAACACGGCGTCGGTAGCTTCGGAGACAGCACACGTCCCGTCCCGCTTCACCGAACGCTCGGAGCAGCCATGACCACGAACCTCGAAGCAGCCGACGCCCCACCGACCACGGCGACACCGACCGTCACCCCGGTCGCACTGACCCACCGCCCCGGTCGTTGGATCGACGGGTGGAACCCCGAGGACAGCGCGTTCTGGGACAGGGAGGGCCGCGGCATCGCCGGGCGGAACCTCCGGTGGTCGATCTTCGCGGAGTTCCTCGGCTTCGTGGTCTGGCAGCTCTGGAGCATCGTCGTCGTCATGCTCCCGACGGCCGGGTTCTCGTTCTCCACGGCCGAGACCTTTTGGCTCATCTCGATGCCGAGCCTCGTCGGTGCGACCCTCAGGTTCCCGTACTCGTTCATGGTCCCGCGCTTCGGCGGGCGGAACTGGACGATCATCTCGGCGGGGCTGCTCCTCATCCCGTCCATCGCGCTCGCGCTGTGTGTAGGCAATCCGGACACCCCGTTCGGCGTCATGCTCGTCGTCGCCGGACTCGCCGGGTTCGGCGGTGGCAACTTCGCCAGCTCCATGTCCAACATCACCTACTTCTACCCGCAGCGGGAGAAGGGCTGGGCGCTCGGGCTGAACGCGGCGGGCGGCAACCTCGGAGCAGCGGTCGCGCAGTTCGTCGTCCCCATCGCGGTCACCGTCGGAGCCGCCGCCACCCTCAACCTGAGTCTCGCCGGATGGATCTGGGTCCCCTTCATCCTCCTCGCGATGTTCGGTGCCTACCGCTACATGGACAACCTGTCGTCAGCGAAGGCGGACCTCCGCGGATCCGCCGCCGCGCTGCGGGAACCGCACCTCTGGCTCCTCGCACTCCTGTACATCGGCACCTTCGGCTCGTTCATCGGCTTCGCGAGTGTGTTCCCCAAGCTCATCGCGGACCAGTTCCCCGACTTCTCCTCCTTCGCCGTCGGTTCCGCGTCGATCTCGCTCGCGTTCCTCGGAGCCCTGATCGGTTCCCTGGCACGCCCCTTCGGTGGGCGTCTCGCCGACCGCTTCGGTGGGGCCGTCGTCACGATGAGTGCGTTCGCCGTCATGGCCCTGGGAGCGCTCGCGGTGCTGTGGACCCTGCCGCTGGCGAACTTCTGGCTGTTCCTCGGCTGCTTCCTGCTCCTGTTCGTCGCCGCCGGTGTCGGGAACGGCTCGACGTACCGCATGATCCCGAGCGTCTTCGCGGCGCGATCCGGCCTGCGCGACGCCCACCACCGCAGCGGCGACGTCGGGACGCAGCGCAAGGCCGCCGCCGCGCTCGGGCTCATCTCCGCGATCGGTGCCTACGGCGGCTTCGTCATCCCACAGATCCTCGGGCTCTCGCACGGCGCGACCGGTAGCTACTCGGCCGCGTTCATCGGCTTCATCGGCGCGTATGTCGTCCTGTTCGCGGTCACCTTCCTCGTCTACTTCCGCAAGAACGCGTCACTCGCCGGCCAACGACTGTGAGCCGTCGCTCCACCCGCTCCTGACCGAAGGACCACGCATGCCTCGTCCCACCGCCCCGGTGACCGACACCCACTGCCCGTA
Source organism: Plantibacter sp. 2H11-2 (assembly GCF_050031945.1). Lineage (NCBI taxonomy): Bacteria > Bacillati > Actinomycetota > Actinomycetes > Micrococcales > Microbacteriaceae > Plantibacter > Plantibacter sp. 2H11-2. Next base: position 310,912 of record NZ_JBNBBL010000001.1, read on the forward strand.
CTGCGCGTTGCAGTGCGCGATGTCCCTCACCCGAACGACGGCGGTGGACGGGGTCGCTCCGAGGCTCCCGGTCGACGTCGCCGGGCGGGACTTCCCGACGAACCGGGGCGGCCTCTGCAAGAAGGGGTGGACGTCGGCCGAGCTCCTCGCGCGGGGCGATCGCCTCACGACCCCCTTGGTGCGCGACGCCACCGGTGAGCTGGTCGAGACGAGCTGGGATGCGGCCCTCGACCTCGTCGCATCGACCATCCTCCGCATCCGTGGTGAGCGCGGGGCGGACGCGATCGGAGTCTTCGGAGGCGGTGGCCTCACGAACGAGAAGGCCTACCAGCTGGGCAAGTTCGCCAGGATCGCGATCGGGACGAGCCGGATCGACTACAACGGCCGGTTCTGCATGTCCTCCGCCGCGGCAGCGGGCAACCGTGCGTTCGGGATCGACCGGGGGCTGCCGTTCCCACTGGAGGACCTCGACGGTGCGTCGACCGTCCTCCTCCTCGGATCCAACGTCGCGGAGACGATGCCCCCGTTCATCGGTCATCTCGTCGGTGCTCAGGCCTCCGGTGGCCTCATCGTGGTCGATCCGCGCCGCTCGGCCACCGCGCGACTCACCGAGACCGGTCGTGGACTCCACGTGCAGCCCGCGCCCGGGACGGATCTGGTCCTGCTCCTGGGGCTCACGCACATCGTCCTCGCCGAAGGGCTCGCAGACGAGGCCTACCTGGCCGAGCGCACGACCGGGCTGGACGGCCTGCGCCGCAGCGTGAGCGCGTGGTGGCCGGAACGCGTCCAATCCGTGACCGGCGTGCCGGCGCCGGTCCTCCGAGACGTGGCTCGTCGGCTCGCCGCCTCGGACGGCACCTACATCCTCACCGGTCGCGGCGTCGAGCAGCATGTCGACGGCACCGACACGGCCACCGCCGCCATCAACCTCGCACTCGTGCTCGGACTACCGGGCCGGCCGGGATCGGGCTACGGCACGCTCACCGGCCAGGGCAACGGCCAGGGCGGTCGCGAACACGGTCAGAAGTGCGACCAACTGCCCGGGTACCGCAAGATCACGGATCCGGAAGCCCGCCGTCACGTCGCCGAGGTATGGGGTGTGCCGGTCGAATCGATCCCCGGCCCCGGGCTGCCGGCCGTCGCCCTCCTCAACCGTCTCGGTGAACCGGAGGGCGTGCACGCCCTCCTGGTCCACGGCTCGAACGTCGTCGTATCCGCTCCGAACGTGCAGACGGTCCGGGACGGACTCGGCCGCCTCGAGCTGCTCGTCGTCTGCGACTTCTTCCTGTCGGAGACCGCCGCGCTCGCGGACGTCGTCCTCCCGACGACGCAGTGGGCGGAGGAGGAAGGCACTATGACCTCGCTGGAGGGGCGAGTGATCCGCCGCCGGCGGGCGCTCGATGCTCCGGTCGGCGTCCGCAGCGAGCTCTGGATCATGCACGAACTCGCCCGTCGTCTCGATGCTCCGGGCCGATTCGAGCTGGACCCGTCGATCGTGTTCGACGAGTTGGCGGCCGCATCCGCCGGAGGGATCGCCGACTACTCGGGGCTGAGCCACGCCCTGCTCGACACCGGTCTCGCCGCGCACTGGCCCTTCCCCGTCGGCAGCGGCGGCACGCCCCGGCTGTTCTCGGAACGGTTCGCACACGACGACGGTCTCGCCCGGATCGTCCCGGTCCGCCCTGCGAGGCCATCGGAGTCGCCGGAGACCGGGGAGGAACTCACCCTGACGACCGGACGCCTCCTCGAGCACTACCAGTCGGGCACCCAGACCCGCCGCGTCCCCGAGCTCGACGATGCTCGCCCCGAGGTCTTCGTCCAGGTCCACCCCGCGACGGCGGCACGACTCGGCATCGTCGAGGGCGGAATGGTCGAGGTGTCGAACCGTCGGGGCGCGCTGACGGTCCGAGCCCGTGTCGACGGCGGGATCCGTCACGACACCGTCTTCCTGCCGTTCCACTACCCGGGCGACGCGTCGGCGAACCTCCTGACACAGGACGCGGTCGATCCGATCTCCGGGATGCCGGACTTCAAGCGCGCGGTGGTGCGGCTGCGCCCGGCCGCTGGCGCACCACTGCCGGAAGCCACAGCGCCCGGAGCCCTCCGATGAGTCCGCGACCAGGTCGCGCACTCCGCATCGTCGTGATCGGATTCGGCCCGGTCGGTGCGCGATTCGCCGAGGAGGTCGCCCCCGGCGTGAGGGACGGCTCGATCCAGATGACCGTGGTCGGGCAGGAACCGGTCGACGCGTACAACCGGGTGCTGGTCGCCGATCACGCGGTCGGCTCGACCGGACTCGCCGACATGATGCTCGTCAGTGCCGAGGACCTCGCCCTGGACGGTATCCGTGTCCTGCGCGGCACGACCGCGATGCAGATCGATCGCGAGACGCGGACCGTCGAACTCGACACCGGGGAGACGCTCCCCTACGACCGCCTCGTCTTGGCGACGGGTGCGCGCGCGAACGTTCCGACACTCGACGGCGTCGATCGACGGAAGCGGGACCTCCCGGCGCTCGAGAAGTACGGACGGTCGTTGCTGCTGTCCGACCACGACCTCCCCCGCGGCGTCTGCACCCTGCGTGACCTCGCGGACGCCGACGCCGTCGCCGAGGTCGTCCGATCGGGCGGCCGGATCGTCGTCCTGGGTGCCGGTGTCCTGGGACTGGAGCTCGCGCTCTCCGCCGCGCGCGCCGGCGCCGACGTGGTCGTCGTCCACCACGGCCCCACCCCGATGCCGCGGAACCTCGACCGCGGCGGCGGCTCCGTGCTCGCCGCGGCGCTCCGGGCAGCGGGAGTGGAGGTCATCGCACACAGCCGCGCCGAGGCGGTCGGTCATCGCAACGACCCCGCGGGCGGGAGGCACTTCGATGCGCTGATCACCGCTGACGGGAAACGGATCACCGGCGATCTGCTCGTCCTGTCGTGCGGGGTGAGCGCACGCTCCGATCTGGCGATCCTCGCCGGGGTCCGTGTCGGCTCAGGCGTGCTCGTCGGCGAAGACCTCAGCAGCTGGTCGGACGAACGGATCTTCGCCATCGGCGATTGCGCGCACGTGCTGGCGCCGACACCGGAGCTGCGCAGCGAGCGCATCGTCCCCGGCGGCCCGTCGGGGCTCATCGGCCCAGGATGGCGGCAGGCCGAGTGGCTCGCCGCTCGATTCCTGATCGAGGCCGCGGCCGGCGGACCACCGCTCGAGCTGGGTCCACCACCGGTCGAGCGGGCGAGCACCGTCGCACTCAAGGCCGAGCGGGTCGACGTCGTCGCGGTCGGCGACGTCCAGGCCGAGCCCTGGGACGTCGAGTCGACGACCGCTGACGGGTGCAGCGTGCATCCGGCCGCTCCGCGCAGCGTCTCGGTGTGGGCGGACCCCGACCACGGCCGCTACGTCAAGATGATCACCCGCGCCGGGGTCCTGACCGCCTTCGTCTGCATCGGTATGCCGCGAACTGCGGCCGAGCTGACGCTCCTGTACGACGGGGGCGGCGAACTGCCGGCGGATCGCTCGGTCCTCCTCCGGCTCGACGGGCCGGACGCGATCGGTGGTGCCTCCGCCGATGCGTTCGCCCCCTCGACGACCGTCTGCACGTGCAACGGCGTGACGGTCGGCAGGATCATGGATGCCGCGCAATCGGGCAGTACCACGGTCGCCTGCATTGGCAAGGCAACCCGCGCCGGTACCGGCTGCGGTGGGTGCACCGGCCGGATCGCCGCGGTCCTCGAGCGGGTCGCGGACGGTGATCGTCAGAGCGAGCCGGTACCGGCGTGATCTGCCGGAGACGACGACGGAGGCGCCGGTTGCACGCAACCGACGCCTCCGTCGTGGGTGTTCCGAGCCGGGAGAACCGACTCGGAACGCGATCTACTGCTCCGGCTGCGACGCTCCGGTGTCGTCCTGAGCCTCGTCGGAGGCCTCGGATTCGGCTGGGCCGGCCGTCGTCGTCTCGGGGGCGTCGTCGGCCTCCGGGAGTTCCTCGAACAAACCGGTTGGCGGCGTGACCGTGACGATCCCGGCAGCGATGTCGACCGTGGGGACGATCGCCTTCACGAACGGGACCATGACCTCGCCGTCGCCGGTCTTCACGATCAGGAGGTCCTGAGCCGGGAAGTGGTCGACGCGAGCGACGGTACCGACGGCGACGCCGTCGCGGTGCACGGCCAACCCGACGAGCTGGTGGTCGTACCACGCGTCGTCGTCGACCGGTAGCTCGGTGGGGTCCTGCTCCACCCAGAGGATCGCCTTCACGAGGGTCTCCGCCTCACTGCGATCGGAGATGCCGACGAAGAAGGCGACCGGCTGGCTGTTGTACCAGCGCAGTTCGATGAGCTCGAGCGTCTTGCCGCGCCACTTCGATCCTGCGGGGACCTGGAGCGTGAACGTCGCGCCCGGGGTGAACCGGTGCTCCGGCTCATCCGTGTAGAGCTCGACCTTCAGGGCGCCCTTCAGGCCATGGGCTTTCGTGAGCCGACCGACCCGCAACTGGGTCTTCGGCTCCGTCTCGTCCGCCACCTACGCGCTGGCGCCGGAGGCGTCCGTGTCGACCACGTCGACTCGGACCCGCCGACCGTCTGCCAGCGCTGCCACGAGGGTGCGCAGGGCTTTGGCCGTCCGGCCGGCACGACCGATTACCCGGCCGAGGTCCTCGGGGTTCACACGAACCTCGAGGACCTCGCCACGGGCGGAGTTCTGTGCCGTGACGCGAACGTCATCCGGGTGATCGACGATCCCCTTGACGAGATGTTCGAGCGCGGGAGCGAGCAAGACTACGCCTGCTCTGCTTCAGCGGCGTCGGCAGCGGGCGCCTCGGCCTCGGCCGGGGCAGCCTTGGCCGCGGGGGCCTCAGCCTTCGGCTTGAGGACGGGCTTCTTCTTCTCGTCGGCGACGAAGGCGGCCTTCGGCTCCTTGACGCGGACGGTGCTCACGGCGTCCTTGTCGCCCTTGAACTTGCCCCAGTCACCGGTGAGCTTGAGAAGTGCTGCGACCTGCTCGGTCGGCTGGGCGCCGACGCTGAGCCAGTACTGCGCACGCTCGGAGTCGACCTCGATGAACGAGGGCTCCTCGGTGGGGTGGTACTTGCCGATCTCCTCGATGACACGACCGTCGCGCTTCGTGCGCGAGTCTGCGACGACGATGCGGTAGTACGGCGCACGGATCTTGCCGAGACGCTTGAGACGGATTTTGACAGCCACGATTCTCCTGAATGATGTGATGTTTGATGTGCTCGCTGCCGAAAGGTGGGGCCACACGCTCGACGCGAAAACTGTGGTTGCTGCGGGCGTCGGATAGAGGGTCGAACTCCGCGCAGACTCAACTCTCTATTCTGCCAGACATCGGGCGATCTGGGTAATCCGGCGACACCGATACCGGATGACCCCTCCACCCCGTGTGAAGATGGGCTGGCGCGCGGCATCCGGCCGCGCCCTGCGGGAGGTCGACGCCAATGCCCATCGAGTTCGCCAGATCCGAGCGTTCGACCGTCGGCCTCGAATGGGAGGTCGCCCTCGTCGACCGCGACACCGGCGATCTCGTCGGCGCAGCGGACACCGTCCTGTCGGAACTCCGCCCGAGCGACGGTTCCGATCATCCGCAGATCACCAACGAGCTGCTGCTCAACACCGTCGAACTCGTCTCGGGTGTGCACCACACGGTCCCCGAGGCGATCGCGGACCTCGAAGGCCAGCTGGCCGAGGTGCGGGCGATCACGGATCCGATGGGCGTCGAACTCATCTGCAGCGGTTCGCACCCGTTCGGCCAGTGGTACGACCAGCAGGTCACTGACAAGCCCCGCTACCACAAGCTCATCGACCGCACCCAGTGGTGGGGTCGCAACATGATGATCTGGGGCGTGCACGCGCACGTCGGCGTCGAGACGGTCGACAAGGTCCTCCCGATCATGAACGGGCTGCTGACCTATCTGCCCCACCTCCAGGCGCTGTCGGCGTCCAGCCCCTACTGGGGCGGGGTCGACACCGGGTACGCGTCGAACCGCGCGCTCATGTTCCAGCAGCTCCCGACGGCGGGCCTCCCCTACCAGCTCTCGGACTGGGAGCAGTTCGAGGCCTACGTCGACGACATGACGGTGACCGGCATCATCGAGGACCACACCGAGGTCCGCTGGGACGTTCGACCGTCGCCGCAGTGGGGCACGGTGGAGATGCGCGCGTGCGACGGAGCGTCGACCGTCGCGGAGTTCGGCGCCCTCGCCTCGCTCATCCACTGCCTCACCGAGCACCTGTCCGACCGCCTCGACGCCGGAGAGCGCCTGCAGACCCTGCAGCCGTGGTACGTCCGCGAGAACAAGTGGCGTGCGGCGCGGTACGGCCTGGACGCCGAGATCATCCTCGACTCCTCGGGCCACGAGCGCCTCGTGACCGACGACCTGCACGACCTGCTCGACACCCTCGCGCCGGTCGCTCGCCGGCTCGGCTGTGCGGACGAACTGGCGAGCATCGCCACGATCATCGAGCACGGCGCGAGCTACCAGCGACAGCTCGCCGTCGCCCACGCGAACGGCGGCAGCCTGCAGGCGGTCGTGAGCTCGCTCGCGAAGGAGCTGCGACACGGGGTCCAGCCCTCCGCCTGACGAGGCGGCGTCACTCAGCGCGGTCGAGCGTCCCGATCCGCGTGCCGGCGTCGTCGGTCACGGTCAGGCGCCCGCCGTCGTCCGAGAGCGTCGCCTGTGCGATCCCCCGTAGCCAGGTGTCGACGCCCGGACACGCCATCAGGGTGCTCGCGACGTCGGAGACGACGACCGCGTCGTCCTCGGCGCGCCAGGAGCCGGAGAGGCTGTTGCAGCCGTCCGAACCACTCACGCGACCGTCGTCGGTGAACACCAGGTGCGGGTCGGCCGCGCCGGTCCCCTCACCCCAGGTGCCCAGGACGCGTTCGCCCGGAGACGGAGCGGAGCACCCGGCGAGCATGCCCGCGGCCAGGACGACTGCGACGACCGAAGCCGCTGTCCTCAGCGCGCGCATACCACCTCCGCTCGACTCAGCGACCCAGGAACTTCTGCAGCTCGGCGAGCTCCGCCTCGGTCGGGGCTGCCGATCCCGACGACGAACCGCCGCCGAGGCCGAATCCAGCGCCCGTAGCGGCAGCCTGCGTCTCGACGGCACCGGCGTTCTCCGCCGCGCGCTTGGCCGGGTTGCCTGAGCGGGAACCCTTCTTCTTGGCCTGCGGCTTCGGTCGGTTCGTCCGTGCACCGGGGACCGGACCCATCCCGGGGATGTTCGGCACGCCACCCTTGGCGACGGTCTTCATCATCTTGGCCGCCTGCTCGAAGCGGTTGACGAGGGCGTTGACCTCGGTGACGGTCATGCCGGAACCCTTGGCGATGCGCAGGCGCCGGGATCCGTTGAGGATCTTCGGGTTCGTGCGCTCGGCCGTGGTCATCGACTGGATGATGGCCTCGGTGCGGACGATCTCGCGCTCGTCGAAGTTCTGGAGCTGCTCCTTCATCTGCCCCATGCCGGGGAGCATGCCCATCATCTTCTTGATGGAACCCATGCCGCGCAGCTGCTGCATCTGCTTGAGGAAGTCGTCGAGCGTGAAGGAGTCGGTCGCGAACTTCTCCGCGACCTTGCGCGCCTCCTCCTCGTCGAAGTTCTGCTGCGCCTGCTCGATGAGGGTGAGGATGTCACCGAGGTCGAGGATCCGGCTCGCCATGCGGTCGGGGTGGAACGGCTCGAAGTCGTCGAGACCCTCACCGGTCGACGCGAACATGATGGGGCGTCCGGTGACCGAGGCGATCGAGAGTGCCGCACCACCGCGGGCGTCGCCGTCGAGCTTCGAGAGCACCACACCGGTGAAGTCGACGCCGTCGAGGAAGGCCTTGGCCGTCGCGACCGCGTCCTGACCGATCATCGCGTCGATGACGAAGAGGACCTCGTCGGGATCGACCGCCTTGCGGATGTTCGACGCCTGCTTCATGAGCTCGGCGTCGACGCCGAGTCGTCCGGCGGTGTCGACGATGACGGTGTCGTAGAGCTTCTGCTCGGCGAACCGGACGCCGTCGCGGGCGACCTTGACCGGGTCGCCGACCCCGTTGCCGGGCTCGGGAGCGTAGACGGGGACGCCCGCCTGCTCTCCGACGACCTGGAGCTGGTTGACGGCGTTGGGGCGCTGGAGGTCGGACGCGACGAGGAGCGGCGTGTGGCCGTCCTTCTTGAGCCACTTGGCGAGCTTGCCCGCGAGTGTCGTCTTTCCGGCGCCCTGGAGCCCGGCGAGCATGATGACGGTCGGCGGCTTCTTCGCGAACTCGAGACGCCGCTGCTGTCCGCCGAGGATCGTGACGAGCTCGTCGTTGACGATCTGGACGACCTGCTGCGCCGGGTTGAGCGCCTTGCTCACCTCGTCGCCGAGGGCACGTTCGCGCACGCGACCCGTGAAGTCCTTGACGACGTCGAGTGCGACGTCCGCGTCGAGGAGGGCGCGACGGATCTCGCGGACGGTGCCGTCGACATCGGCCGCGGAGAGCTTGCCCTTGGTGCGGAGGTTCTTGAACGTATCCGCGAGGCGGTCAGAGAGTGTGCCGAACGTTGCCATGATCCCTCCAGTTTAGGGCAGACCGCGGCGCGAGCCGGTCGAACGTCGCCATGGTCCGAAGATGAGTATTTGGACGCCGTCCAACAATGCTATCGTGGCGGCCATGACACAGCTCCTCATCGCCGGGCTCGCGCCCGCGTTCGTCCCGTACCGCGAGGGTTGGGCGCTGCAGCGTCGGGTCCATGAGGCGGTCGTCAGCGGTGAGGGGCCCGAGCACCTCATCCTGTGCGAACACGAGCCCGTGTACACGGCGGGCAAGCTGACCCGCCCACACGAGCGTCCCGACGACGGCACACCGGTCGTCGAGGTCGACCGCGGCGGCCGCATCACCTGGCACGGACCCGGACAGCTCACCGGCTACCCGATCGTCCGCCTCCCGGAGCCGGTCGACGTCGTCGCCCACGTCCGACTGCTCGAGGAGGTCATGCTGCAGACGATCACGGAACTCGGCGTCATCGGCCGCCGCATCGACGGACGGTCCGGTGTCTGGGTCGACCCGGTCGCCGGCGGACCTGCCGCGAAGATCGGCGCCGTCGGTGTCCGGGTGCAGGCCGGGGTCACGCTGCACGGCTTCGCGCTCAACTGCGACAACTCCCTCGAGCCCTTCGGCCACATCGTCGCGTGCGGCATCGCCGATGCCGGGGTCACCACGATCAGCGCCGAGCTCGGTCGACGGGTCACGCCCAGCGACGTCGCGGAGCGCGTCTCCGAGATCTTCGAAGCACTCCGGCCCGGCTGGACGGCCGCGTCCGTGACCACGATCGGAGCGGCCGCATGAGCGGCTGCGGCGCTCCGGCACCCGCTCCCGCGGCGGACACCGGCGGACGGAAGCTCCTGCGGCTCGAGGTCCGGAACGCCCAGACCCCCATCGAGCGGAAGCCCGACTGGATCAAGACCCGCGCGACGATGGGACCCGAGTACCGACAGCTCCAGGCGCTCGTGCAGGAGGAGGGCCTGCACACGGTCTGCCAGGAAGCCGGCTGCCCGAACATCTTCGAGTGCTGGGAGGACCGCGAGGCGACCTTCCTCATCGGCGGGTCGCAGTGCACGAGGCGCTGCGACTTCTGCCAGATCGACACCGGCAAGCCGGCCGACTACGACCGCGACGAGCCACGGCGGGTGGCCGACTCGGTGCAGCGGATGCGGCTGCGCTACGCGACCGTCACCGGCGTGGCGCGCGACGACCTCCCCGACGAAGGGGCGTGGCTGCACGCCGAGACCGTCCGGCGCATCCACGAGACGAACCCGGGGACGGGGGTCGAGATCCTCGCGACCGACTTCTCCGGCAACCCCGACCTCCTCGGCGAGGTGTTCGCCTCACGACCGGAGGTGTTCGCGCACAACGTCGAGACGGTTCCACGCATCTTCAAGCGGATCAGGCCCGCCTTCCGCTACGAGCGCTCCCTCGACGTCCTGACCCAGGCGCGTGCCGCCGGCCTCATCACGAAGTCCAACCTCATCCTCGGGATGGGCGAGGACCGGAGCGAGATCAGTCAGGCGCTCGAGGATCTGCACGAGGCCGGCACCGACATCATCACCGTCACCCAGTACCTCCGGCCGACGCCTCGGCACCTCCCCGTGGACCGCTGGGTCAAGCCGCAGGAGTTCCTTGAGATCAAGGAGGAGGCCGAGGAGATCGGGTTCCTGGGTGTGCTCGCGGGTCCGCTCGTCAGATCGTCCTACCGTGCCGGACGCCTCTGGGCGCAGTCGATGACCGCGAAGGGCCGCGAGGTCCCCGAGGGGCTGCAGCACCTCGCAGACGCCTCACTCGGCTTCGCCCAGGCGGTCTGAGGCCGGCGCCTCGACCTGACGGGGTCAGTCCTCGCTCGTGACCCCGGTGACCTCGCCGTCGGAGGTGTACGCGACCATGAGCACGCCGTCGAGCTGGTCCGCGTCGAGCGAGTACTCGAAGATCGCGAACGCCTCGTCGCCGTTGTGCTGATGCGGCGCGAACCCGACGCTCAGCAGCGTCATCGACCGGATGACGTCGACGTCGCGGTCTCCGGACTCGTCGACCAGGACGTCCGGCAGGGACTCCCCCAGCTCCTCGACGGCTTGGATGATGTACTCGGTCACCTCGGAGGTGCGGTCGTCGACCTCGCTCAGCATCGCCTCACGCGAGCGCAGGTCGAAGCCCTCCAGGGCGAGGATCATCGCGGCCGCCAGGTCGAGAGCATCGGCCGGGATGTCGTCCTCGTCGGGGGCGCTCAACGAGATGGACACGGACTGCTCCCCGACGTCGATGTTGTCGGACCAGTAGACGCCACCACCAGGCTCGGTCGCGATGATGCCGAAGTAGTCGTGTTCGATCGCCATCAGCTGCCCACCAGGTTCTGTGCGAAGACGTGCGGCGTGAAGCCGGTGAGGTCGCCGATGCCCTCGCCCTGGCCGACGAGCTTGATCGGGATGCCGGTCTTCTCCTGCACGGCGAGGACGAACCCGCCCTTCGCGGAGCCGTCGAGCTTCGTCAGGACGAGTCCGGTCACCCCGGCGTGCTCGATGAACGCCTGCGCCTGCGACAGACCGTTCTGACCGGTCGTCGCGTCGAGCACGAGGAGGACCTCGGCGATGGGCGCCTGCTTCTCGACGACGCGGCGGATCTTGGACAGCTCGTCCATGAGCCCGCCCTTCGTCTGCAACCGACCGGCGGTGTCGATGATGACGATCTCGGTGCCGGTCTGCTTGGCGTACTCGATCGTCTGGAAGGCGACGGAGGCCGGGTCCTGCCCCTGCTGCTGGGGGCGGACGATCTGCGCGCCCGCGCGCTCCGCCCACGTCGCCAGCTGCTCGACGGCAGCGGCACGGAAGGTGTCCGCGGCGCCCACGACGACGGTGCGGTCGTAGTTGCGGAGGAACTTCGCGAACTTGCCGATGGTGGTCGTCTTGCCGACCCCGTTGACGCCGACGACGAGGACGACCGCCGGACGCTCGCTGAGCTTCAGCGTCGTGTCGAACTTCGACAGCCGCTCCTCGACCTCCTCGCGCAGCATGCGCTGGAGATCACGCGGGTCGGTGGTCCGGTAGCGGTCGACGGAGGCGTGCAGGCCCGTGACGATCGACTCGGTGACGTCGGGGCCGAAGTCGGCGCCGATGAGCGCGTCCTCGAGGTCCTCCCAGGTGGTCTCGTCGATCGTCGGACGTTGGAACATGCCTTTGAGGGCACCGGAGAGTGACCAGGGTGTGCGTGCAGCCATGGTCTCAGCGTAGCCGTCGGCGACGCGGTCCCGTCGCGAGGGGACGAGACCGGATCAGCTCGCGCGTTCCGCTGCCACGCGCTGACCGACGACGGCCGACACCCCGTCCTGGCGCATCGAGACGCCGTAGAGGGCGTCGGCGATCTCCATGGTGCGCTTCTGGTGCGTGATGACGATGAGCTGGCTCGTCTGACGGAGGTCCTCGAAGATGGTGAGGAGCCGCCCGAGGTTGGCGTCGTCCAGGGCCGCCTCCACCTCGTCCATGATGTAGAACGGGCTCGGTCGGGCTTTGAAGATGGCGATGAGCAGGGCGACCGCGGCGAGCGAGCGCTCCCCGCCCGACAGGAGCGACAGGCGTTCGATCTTCTTGCCGGCGGGCTTGACCGACACCTCGATGCCCGTGGTGAGCATGTGCTCGGGGTCGGTGAGCGAGATGCTGCCCGTGCCGCCCGGGAACAGGATCGGGAACACCTCGGTGAAGGCGGCTTCGGTGTCGGCGAACGCCGAGGCGAAGATGACCTCCATCTTCCCGTCGATGTCCTCGATGATCGACAGCAGGTCGGCCCGGGTGCTGGTGAGGTCGGCGAGCTGTTCGGTGAGGAATCGGTGACGCTGTTCGAGAGCGGCGAACTCCTCGAGCGCGAGCGGGTTGACCCGGCCGAGTTGAGCGTAGGTGCGCTCCGCCGCGGCGAGGCGCTTCTGCTGCTCGGCGCGGACGTAGGGCGTCGTCGGCACGTCGTCCGACTCCTCGGCGGGTTCCTCCTCCGGCTCGACGTCCGGCGTCACGGAACCGTCGGCAAGCGCCTCGGGCGCCTCGTCCGAGTCGGGCGTCGTCGTCTCGGGTGAGACCTCCGGACCGGTGTCGTCGGCCGTTCGCACAGCCGAGCGGGCGGTCGCGCGGGGTGTCGGAGGGTCGACGGGCACCGGAACCTCGGGCCCGTACTCGGCGACGAGCACGTCCTCGACGAGCCCCAGCTCCGACCCGGCTCGCTCGAGCAGACCGGACAAGTGGAGCTTCTTCTCGTAGATCTGGAGTTCGAGGCCGTGGACGCTCTCGGTGACGACCTGCAGCCGCTGCCGGAGCGTGTGCTCCTCGCCGCGCAGTCGCACGAGCTCGGCGTTCCGGCTGGACCGCGTCGCCTCGGCTGCCGCGAGCGCGACGCGGGCCTCGGTGACCGACCGGTCGACCGAGTCGAGGACGGGCGGGAGCGCCTCCGTCACGGCGGTGGCGGCCGCGGCCTGGCGCGCACGGATGACGGCACGCCGAGCCGCTTCCTCCGCTGCCGCCTGGTCGGCCTGCCGCTGCCGCTCGAGGTTCGCGACCGCGAGCTCCTCAGCCCGCACGCGTTCGCGCGCGGTCTCGAGGAGGAGGCGGTGCTGCACTTCGGCCTCGCGCGCCGCGTCCAGTTCGGCGGAGAGCCCATCGCGTGCCGAGACGTCGAGGAGCGGTCGTGGACGCGCGCGAGCGGTGTCGTGGTCCAGCTTGGCCCGCTCCACGGCGGCAGCGGCGTCGGCGACGGCCGCCTCCGCCGTACCGGCAGCGGCGAGCAGGCGGTCGTGTTCGGCCTGCGCGGATTCGTATCGGACCGTGACCCGGTTCACGCGCTCGGCCTGTGAGGCACGGTTGGCGTCGAACTCGCGGAGGGCGCTGAGCGCAGCCTGCGCGGTCTGCTTCGCCTCCTGCAGGATCGTGCGCTGCTCAGCCAGTGCGAAGCGCGCCCGTTCGATGAGCGACTCGACCTCGCCGTGTCGATCGGCTGCCGCATCACGTTCGGCCAGCAGTTCGATGCGGCTCTGCGCTCCGCCGCTCCCCCCGCGGACGATGCTGTCCGTGACGACCGCGCCGTCACGGGTCACGAGGGTGAACGCGCTGAGCGACGAGCCGAGTCGGTCGTACGCCGCGATCGCGTCGTCGAGCGAGTCGACGACGAGGACCGAGGCGAGGATCCCCAGCACGCCAGGAGGGGCCTCCACCAGCTCGGCAGCCGAGGTGAACCCGGCGGGCACGTCGGGGACGTCTCGCGCACCGTCGGCGATGACGATCTCGACCCGGCCGAGATCCTGGTCGGCCGCGTGATCGAGCGCCCGCCGGGCGGCGTGCCGGTCGACGGCGACGGCGGCCTCCGCGAGCGTGCCGAGCGCTGCGGCCACAGCCGACTCGTGGCCGGGTCGGACCTGCACCCGGTCCGCGACGATCCCGTCGATCCCGTCGAGACCGCTCGATGCGAGTTCGGCCGAGCCGGTCTTGAGGTCGAGGGCGCGCGAGAGTGCACTGGTCTTGGCGCCGAGCGAATCGCGTTCACGTTCGAGGGTGTGGAGCTGCTCGCGCAGGCCCTCGATCTCCCCCTCGGCCTCCGCCGCGCCGCGCTGGGCCGCCTCGTAGGCGTCGTCGAGTCCGGAGTCGGCGGCGTCCGCCACGGTCGGGTCGTCCTCGAGCGCCTCGTACTCCAGCCGCGCGGCGTCCAGACGGAGGGCAGCGGCGTCGATCGCGTTCTGCTGGCGCAACGCCTCGCCACGGACCGCGGCGAGTTTGGACCCGGCGGCGTCGACGGCGCCCGCGAGCTTGGAGAGCTCCAGGTCGTGTCGTGACACGAGCGCGCTCTGCGCTGCGATCTCGACGTCCACCGCGTCGAGTGCGGCGCGCTTCGCGCGGGTGTCCGTCTGCGCCTCCTGCAACGCGCGCTCCGCGTCGGCGACCGCCACCCGCAGTCCGTCGATCTCCGCGGTCGCGTCGGCGACCATCTGCTTCGTGATCCGCGGTTCGGCGGCCGTCGTGTCCGTCGACGAACCGAGGAGCGCGAGCCGCTGATTGGCGAGCGTGTACAGGTTCCGGAGGCGCTCCTGCACGCTCTCGAGTTCAAAGGTGATCCGGCGGGCGTCGTCGACCGCGTCGCCGAGTTGCGCCTGCTCGATCCGGTTGATCCGCAGTTCCGCCTGTTCCAGCTGCTCCTGGAGGACGAGGCGCTCGCTGTGGCGCTCGCTCTCCGACCGGTTGTGCTCGTCGAGGGAACGCCGGAGGCCCACGACGTCGTCCGCGAGGATCCGAGCGCGGGCGTCGCGGACGACCGCGGCGATCGTCTGCGCCTCCCGGGCGATCTCCGCCTGACGGCCGAGCGGCTTCAGCTGCCGACGGATCTCCCCGGCGAGGTCGCTCAACCGCGTGAGGTTGGTCTGCATCGCCTCGAGCTTCCGGAGCGTCTTCTCCTTGCGTCGGCGGTGCTTCAGGATGCCGGCCGCTTCCTCGATGAAACCGCGGCGCTCCTCGGGCGTCGCCCGCAGCACCGCGTCGAGCTGCCCCTGTCCGACGATGACGTGCATCTCGCGGCCCAGACCGGAGTCGCTCAGGAGCTCCTGGACGTCGAGCAACCGGCACGTGTCGCCGTTGATGGCGTACTCGCTCCCGCCGTTGCGGAACAGGGTGCGGCTGATCGTCACCTCGGTGTACTCGATGGGCAGTGCGCCGTCGCTGTTGTCGATGGTGAGCGTGACCTCGGCTCGACCGAGCGGGCCCCTGGTCGACGTGCCGGCGAAGATGACGTCCTCCATCTTGCCGCCGCGGAGGGTCTTCGCCCCCTGCTCGCCCATCACCCAGGCGAGCGCGTCGACGACGTTCGACTTGCCGGAGCCGTTGGGACCCACGACGCAGGTGACGCCCTGCTCGAACGCGAAGGTGGTGGGGTGCGCGAAGGACTTGAACCCTTTGAGCGTCAGGCTCTTCAGGTACACGCGCACCTCCTCTCCCGCGTCGCGGATGCTGTGCACTACGGTAGCGAATCCGCGGACGGACGAGGGACACCACGCTGTGCCGGCCCGCCGGGGCGGTCGTACCATGGACCGCATCACCCAGGACGGTCTGGTGTGGGAGGGAGCCGACGATGCGCGTCACGATCGACGAGGTCGAGATCCCGGCGTCCGGGAGCTCAGCCGTGTTCGACACGGTCCAGGAGGTCGCGAACACGCTCGAAGCGGAGATCTGGTCCACCGACGACTTCGCTCTGACCTCCGCCATGACCCTGCCCGATTACCGCGACCAGCGGTTCCAGCGACGCGTCCTGCTCGCCGCCGTCCTCGACGGCCGTGTGGTCGGTCGCGGCTGGCTCGGGTACGGCACCGAAGCCGACGCGGCGACGGCCTCCCTGGACGTCGGCGTCCTCCCCGACGCGCGTCGTCAAGGGATCGGCACAGCGCTCCTGTCGGAGCTGGAGCGACGGGCCCTCGCGGCCGGCCGCCCGACGGTGACCGCCTTCACCCAGCACGCCGTCGACGACATCCCGGCCGGCGAACCGCTCCTCGGTGCGAGCGTCGGCGATCGGGCGATCCCCGCGAACGCCGCGGCCAGCCGGTTCATGCTCGATCGTGGATACGCCCTCGCCCAGGTCGAGCGGACCAACCGCTGCGACCTCGCCACGACGCTCGGGGAGCTGCCGGACATCGTCGCGACGTCGACCGCCCGAGCCGGACACGAGTACCGCCTCGTGCACTGGGTGGACCGCACCCCCGACGAGCTGCTCGGATCACTCGCCACGGCCCGCGAACACATGGCGACGGACATCCCGGCCGCCGATCTGGAACTCGACCCCGAGGTCTGGACGCCCGAGCGGGTCCGCGCCCGCGAGGCACAGCTGGCGGCGTCTGGCGACCACGCGATCGTCGTCGCCGCCGTCCACCGCGACAGCGGCACGGTCGCCGGGTACAGCGAGCTCGTCCTCGGCGAGGGCAAGGAACACGCGGAGCAGTGGGACACGCTCGTGCTCGCCTACCACCGGGGACACGGCCTCGGACTCTGGATGAAAGCGGCGAACCTCCTCGCACTCGCCGATCAGGCACCCGAGCGGTCCCGGATCTACACCTGGAACGCCGACGAGAACGCGCACATGCTCGCGATCAACGACCGACTCGGGTTCCGCATCGTCGGCTATTCCGGAGAGTGGCAGCGCCGACTCCCCCGCAGCGACTGATCGTCAGGTGCGGCGCTGGCACACGGGACAGCGGTGCGAGCCCCGGTTCATGAACTGCTCGCGGACGATGAGCGTGCCGCAGCGCGCGCACGGTTTGCCCTGCCGTCCGTAGGCGTTCAGGCTGTGGGCGAAGTACCCCGCCTGACCGTTGACGTTCACGTACTGGGCGTCGAAGCTCGTCCCGCCCTCGGCCAGGGCCTTGGCGAGCACGGCACGGACCTCCTCGAGCAGCCGGCCGGCGCGTCCGAGCCCGAGACGGGCGGTCTCCTGCTCGGGGTGGATGCGCGCCGCCCAGAGAGACTCGTCCGCGTAGATGTTGCCGATCCCGCTGACCAGGGTCTGATCGAGGAGCGCCCGCTTCACACCGGTGCGTTTCTCGCGCAGTCGTCGGAGGAAGCCGGCGTCGTCGAAGGCCGGGTCCATCGGGTCGCGGGCGATGTGCGCGACCTGGTCGGGCACCATCGCGACCTCGTCGCCGAACCCACCTGCGGCTCCGTCCGTCGTCGGGACGAGCGCGGTCACCGCCATGGAGCCGAAGATCCGCTGGTCCACGAAGTGCAGCCAGAGCTCGCCGTGCTCGGGATGCTCCAGCTGCAAGCGGATGCGCAGGAGTCGGTCGGCGTCATCGCCAGGTGACCGGAGCAGCATCTGCCCGCTCATGCCCAGGTGACCGACGATCGCCTCATCGTCGTCGAGGGGGAACCAGAGGAACTTCCCGCGTCGGACGGCAGATCGGATGGTCCGCCCCGTCAGCCGTGCCGTGAAGTCGGCGACACCACTCGCGTGGCGGCGCAGGGAGCGTTCGTCGAAGACCTCGACGCCGGCGATCGTCGCCCCGCTGACGGCGGGCTCCAAGCCGGCGCGGACGACCTCGACCTCAGGGAGTTCCGGCACTGATCCTCGACCAGGCTTCCAGGGCCGCCGCCATCTCGGCGTGCTTCTTGCTCGTGCCGGAGCCCGTCGCCGTGACCGCGGTGCCCACGGTGACCGTCGCGACGAACCGTCGGTTGTGGTCGGGGCCGGAGCTGGCGATCTCGTAGACGGGCGCCGGCGCACCGATGGCCGCGGCGGCCTCCTGGAGGCTCGTCTTCGGGTCCATCGCCGCGCCGAAGCGCTCAGGGTTCTCGAGGAGGGGGTTCACCAGGCGCAGGACGAGTGCCGTCGCGGCGTCAGGTCCGGCCGACAGGTACGTCGCGCCGATGACGGCCTCCATCGTGTCGGCCAGGATGGACGCCTTGTCGCGGCCTCCGGTCTGGTCCTCGCCCTTGCCGAGCTTGATCCGCTCGCCCAGACCGATCGAACGCGCGACCTCGGCGAGCGCGATCGTCGAGACGAGGCTCGCCCGACGCTTCGCCAGCTGCCCTTCGTCGAGGTGCGGGAAGTCGCGGTAGAGCATGACGGTGACGGCCTGCCCGAGGATCGAGTCGCCGAGGAACTCGAGGCGCTCGTTGTGCGGGAGTCCACCGTGCTCGTACGCGTACGAGCGGTGCGTCAGCGCCAAGTCGAGCAGCTCGTACGAGACGTCGACACCCAGTTTCCGTGCGAAAACGACCACACCGGGATCGGTCTCCGATGCGGAGCCGATTCCGGTGTGGTCGGAATGATTCGTGTTCACGCTGTTCGAACGCGGACGTTCAACGCGCGGATCAGACGTCTGCGACCTTGCGGCCCTTGTACTCGAGGTACAGGGCGGTGCCCTGCGAGTCCTCGACGACCTTGGCGCGGTGCGGCAGGCTGTACGTGACGCGGCCGTTCTCCACCGTCTTCACGAGCGTCGGCACGGCGGCCTTCCACTGCGAGCGACGCGAGCGGGTGTTCGAGCGCGAGACCTTCCGCTTCGGGGGGTTTCCAGCCATGATCTATCTCTCTTCTGTGTCTGCAGCGGCGCGCTGGGCGCTACTGGCGTCTGTGTCAAGTACGGAGTCTGAGGACAAGCCCGCGAGCGCAGACCAGCGAGGATCTGCGACGTCGTGAGGGTGTCGTTCCGGACGTTCGGCCAGCCGCTCACCGGTCTCGGGGTCGAGTCCGGGGCAATCCGGCTGGCACACCGGCTGAAACGGTAATGCGAGAACTACCGCATCTCTGACCAGAGGTTCAAGATCCACGTGGTCGTCGTGAACCTCGAAGTCAGACGCTTCCGAATTAGGATACGCGAAAAGTTCCTGAATCTCGACTTCGACAGGCAGTTCGATGTCGCGGAGGCAGCGTCCGCACTCGCCGGTCGCCAGTGCGTCGACGTCGACGGTCACGAGGATCCCCTCGTGAACGGACTCGAGACGCACCTGCTCGGAGAGCGTCGTGCCCTCCTGGACGGCGACCAGACCCTCGCCCCAGCGCTCGGCGAGCACCACCTCGAGGTCGTGCTCGCGCATCTCCCCGGGACGGTTCACCAGATCGCGCACGTTGACGCTGAACGGCGAATTGTTCGTTCTCTTCCTAGTCACGATCGACGATTCTACGCCGAACCCGACCGGGAGGACGCCCTAGCCCTCCTGGAGGAAGGTCGCCACCACCTGCGGGACGTACGGGCTGACATCGCCACCGAGTGCGGCCACCTGCCGGACGAGTGAACTCGAGACGTGCGCGTGCGCGGGATCAGGCAGGAGGAAGACCGTCTCCACGCCGGCGAGGCTGCGGTTCATGATGGCCATGGGCGTCTCGTACGCGACGTCGACCTGCGAGCGGATGCCCTTCACGAGCACGCTCGCGCCGACGTCCGTGCAGTAGTCGACGAGCAGGCCGACGTTCCACTGCGCGACGACGATGTTGTCGGGCAACCCGCCGTCGGCGATGGAGCGCTCGAGCAAGGACACCCGCTGCGGCATCGGCAGCAGCGCGGACTTGTCGGGGTTGTGCACGACCAGCACGTGCAGTTCGTCGAAGATGCGCGCCGCCCGCTCGATGACATCCAGGTGACCGAGGGTGACTGGGTCGAACGATCCGGGGACGACGGCGATCCGCTTCATGCCGCCAGCCTATCGGTGCTCAGTTCTTGGCGAGCGCGGCGCGGTCGGATTCGTCGAGGCGTCGGCGGAGCGCTTCGGCCAGCACCGGGTGGTCGGCGAGGTCGGGATCGGTGTCGAGGAGCTCGGCGGCATCCGCCCGCGCCGCGATGATGACCTCGCTGTCGTGCACGACCCGGAGCAGCTTGAGCGAGGACCGCCCGCCCGACTGCATGCTGCCGAGGACGTCGCCCTCGCGCCGCAGCTCGAGGTCGACCTGCGCCAGGTCGAAGCCGTCGAGCGTCGCGGCCACCGCGTCGACGCGCTCGCGTGCGGTGCTCTCCGCCTCCGCCGCGGTGACGAGCAGACACAGCCCCGGGACGCCGCCTCGGCCGACGCGTCCGCGGAGCTGGTGGAGCTGCGACACCCCGAAGCGCTCCGCGTCGAGCACGACCATCGTCGAGGCGTTCGGGACGTCGACGCCCACCTCGATGACCGTCGTCGCCACGAGCACGTCGATCTCACCGGCGGCGAAGGCCCGCATCGTCCGGTCCTTCTCCTCCGCGCTCATCCGGCCGTGGAGGACGTCGATGCGTCGGGACGCGAGCAGCGGGTGGGTACGCAGCTGCTCCACCGTGGTGAGCACGGACGCGATCGGGCGCGCCGGGTCGGCGTCCTCCTCGAGTTCCTCACCGGGCTCGACCTCCTTGGCGTCGATCGCCGGGCACACCACGAACCCCTGCCGCCCCTGCGCGAGTTCCTCGGCGAGGCGCTCCCAGACGCGGGAGATCCACCGCGGGTGATCGGCCAGGGCGACCACGAAGCTCTCGATCCCCTGCCGCCCGCGTGGCAGCTCCTTGATGATGCTGACGTCGAGGTCGCCGAAGACGGTCATGGCGACGGTCCGTGGGATCGGCGTCGCGGTCAGCACGAGGACGTGCGGCGGTGTGCGTCCCTTCTGACGGAGCTGGTCGCGCTGCTCCACGCCGAAGCGGTGCTGTTCGTCGACGACGACCATCCCCAGATCGGCGAAGGTCACGGCGTCGCCCAGCAGCGCGTGCGTCCCGATCACGATCCGGGCCTGGCCGGCGACGATCCGCAGCAGCGCCCGTTTGCGATCGGACGTCGGCAGCTGGCCGGTGAGCAGCGTCGGCATGAGCTCGGCCGAGAGATCGGGGCCGAGCGAACGGACGATCGACCGCAGGTGCTGCGCCGCGAGGACCTCGGTGGGCGCCAGTAGCACCGACTGTCCCCCGCTGTCGGCGACGGCCGCCATGGCCCGGAGGGCGACGAGCGTCTTGCCCGAACCGACCTCGCCCTGGACGAGCCGGTTCATCGGATTGGGCTGCGCGAGGTCGGCCGCGATCTCCGTGCCGACCGTCTGCTGGTCGCCGGTCAGCTCGAACGGGAGCGCGGCATCGAGGCGCTCGAGGTAGCCGCCGGCTTTCGGCACGCGGGGCTCGGCCGCCAGGGCACGGGTGGCCGCGCGCTGCTGGAGCAGGGCCGTCTGGAGGAGGTACGCCTCCTGGTACCGCAGGCTGCGGCGACCGCGCTGCCAGTCGCGGTCGACCGTCGGGCGGTGGACCGCACGGATGGCGGCGTCGAAGGAGAGTTCACCCCTCGCCGCCCGGACCGACCGCGGGACGGGGTCCTCCTGCGGCGGCAGGGCGTCGAGCACCAGCTCCACGGACTGCTTGAGGTTCCAGCTCGTGATCGTGCTCGTCGCCGGGTAGATCGGGATGGGCGCCTCCGACCACGCCTTCGCCTGGGCGTCCGCGAGCGCGGGTGCATCGGCGTCGTCGGGGAAGAGCTGATATTGCGGGTGCGCGAGCTGATAGCTGCCGCGGTAGTCGCCGACCTTGCCCGCGAAGATGCCACGCAAGCCCGGCCGGAGTTCGTTCGCCCGCCAGGGCTGGTTGAAGAAGGTGAGGTTGAGTCGACCCTGACCGTCGGAGATGACGACCTCGAGGATGGAGCCCTTGCGTTGCTTCATCTGGCGGTCGCGGACCTCGAGGACGTCGGCGACGATCGTCACGTCCTCGCCGAGTGGCAGCTGGCCGATGACCGTCAGCTCGCCGCGCTTCGCATAGCGACGCGGGTAGTGCTCGAGGAGGTCGCCGACGGTCTCCACGCCGAACGCCTTCTGGAGTGCCGTCGCGGTCCGGCCGCCGAGGACACCGCCGAGCTTCGTGCCCAGCTCGATCCCCGTCATGCCGTCGATTCTATTCGGGACCTCGGACACCGCGGTTCGCTCGGCTTCGCGCAGCCTGCGAGGATGGGACCATGGCCGGTATCAGGATCATCTCGGGTTTCGCCGGATCACGCACGATCCGGGTTCCGGGCAGCGGTACACGACCGACGAGCGATCGCGTCCGCGAGGCACTCTTCTCCGCGCTGGAGGCCCGCGATGTCATCGCCGGCGCCGAGGTGCTCGACCTGTACGCAGGGTCGGGGTCGCTGGGACTCGAGTGCGCCAGCCGGGGTGCCGCGGTCGTCACCCTCGTCGACCGAGGGTCGGAGGCGGCGAAGCTGTGTCGCGACAACGCGAAGATCGTGACCTCGGCAGCACCTCGCGGTGCGGCACCACGCATCACGGTGCACGCCAAGTCGGTCGGCGCCTACCTGTCCGGGGCGACGGTCCCGTCCGACCTCGTCTTCATCGATCCCCCGTACGACCTCCCCGAGGCGGAGCTCACGGCCAACCTCGCCGCGCTCGTCGGTCTGGTCACCGACGACGGGCTCGTGCTCGTCGAGCGGAGCTCCCGCTCGCCCGAACCGACCCTTCCCCCAGCGCTCGAGGTCCTGCGGAAGAGCACCTACGGCGAGACCGTCGTCTGGTGGATCACGCCGGTCTGAGCCACCGCTTCACCGTCACCGCGTCTCCGCAGGGTCTTCGCGCCACGGCGGCCGGCCACACCGCTCAACCGGACGCGTCGTCCCAGTCGCGGTAGGGGTCCCAACCGGCGCGACCGTCGTAGGCCACACCGTCGACGAGGACCCCGGCACCGGTCCGGGCCGTGCCGATGGTCCGGAAGCCGGCGGGGATCGTGGTGGCGGCCGGGAACGTCGCCAGGAGGGAGTGGTCCTCGCCGCCGGCGAGGGCGAGCGCCACGTCGGCACCCAGGTCCTCGGCCCGGAGGTCGATCGCGACCCCACTCGCCCGCGCGAGGCGACCGGCGTCGAGCGCGAGCCCGTCCGACAGGTCGAGCATCGCCGTGGCACCGGCGACGGCGGCGACGACACCGGCGGCGATCGGTGGCCGTGGTGCGAGTTGTGCCTCCACCTCGACCCGGTGATCGCGTCGCAGGCCGGCCGCTGCCTCGGCCGAGGGCACGCCGTCGGCGTCGACCCCACGTGAGAAGAGGAGTCGCAGGCCTGCCGCAGCCGAACCCAACTCCCCCGCGACCGCGACCACGTCGCCGGGTCGCGCTCCGTCACGTCGGATGGGGGCACGACCCTCCAGGTCGCCGAACGCCGTCACCGCGATCATGAAGACGTCGGACACGGCCAGATCGCCGCCGACGACACCGCAGCCGGGCGCGAGCTCGGCACAGGCGTCGCGCAGTCCGTCTGCGAACCCGTCGAGCACGGCGACCGGCAGGTGCTTGGGCATGGCGAGTGCGACGACGAGTGCCGTCGGACGCGCCCCCATCGCCGCGACGTCCGCCAGGTTGCTGGCCGCTGCCTTCCACCCCAGGTCGTGGGCGCTCGACCACGCCAGCCGGAAGTCCGGCCCATGGATCATCGTGTCCGTCGTGACGACGAACCGACCGTCGGGCGCCAGGACCACCGCGGCATCGTCACCCGGCCCGAGGAGTTCGGCGTCGGCGTGCGGCAGGCGAGGGAAGATGCGCTCGAGTAGCTCCCCCTCGGCGAGGTCCCCGACACAGGGCCCGACCGTTCCGTGATCGTCGGACGCGCTCCCAGACTCGTTCATGGGATCAACGGTAGCCTGGTGGGCGATGTCCCCGATTCGTGTGCTCCTCGCCACCGCCCTCGCCGCAGCCGCAACCCTGGGCCTCGCCGGCTGCGCGCCCGCCGTCGCGCTCGAACCCGCCGCCGATGCGAACAACCCGCAGTGCGCTGAGGTCACGGTGCGTCTGCCCGACGTCGTCGCCGAACTTCCCGAGCGAGGGACCGACGCCCAGGCCACGGGCGCCTGGGGCGATCCCGCGACGGTCCTCCTGCACTGCGGCGTCGCGATCCCCGGCCCGACCACGCAGCAGTGCCAGTCGGTGAACGGGGTCGACTGGATCATCGACGACGCCGACGCGCCGAACTACCGGTTCACCACCTTCGGGCGCACGCCCGCGGTCGAGATCGTGCTCGACGGCGACGCCGTCGCCAGCAGCACCGTCCTGGCCGATCTGGCGCCTGCCGTGTCCGTGCTCCCCGTCACCGGGAAGTGCACCGCCCTCGGCGACGCCGACCTCCCGATCCCCACCGACGGCTGACCGTTCCGGCGCCGCTGCATTCAGGAGCGGGCGCGCGCGACCTCGATCAGCTCGGTGATGAGCTCGGGGTAGCTGAGCCCCGAGGCCAACCAGCAGCTCGGGAACATCGAGATCGGAGTGAACCCCGGCATGGTGTTGACCTCGTTGACGACGAAGCCGTCCGCGGTCAGGAAGAAGTCGACCCGGGCGAGCCCCGCGCAGCCCAACGCCTCGAACGCCCGACGCGAGAGGTCCTGCATCTCCGACAACTGCTCGGGACGAAGGTCGGCGGGGCAGACGAGCTCGATACCGGGTGCGTCGAGGTATTTCGCCTCGAAATCGTAGAAGTCGCGTCCGGTCACGACGACCTCGCCGGCCACCGAGACCCGAGGTGCCTCGCCGGGGAGGGACTCGAGGACCGCACATTCGACCTCTCGGCCCACCAGACCGGTCTCGACGAGCACGGTCGAGTCCTCGGCGAGGGCCAGTTCGATCGCCGCACGGAACGCGTCCGGCGTCGACACCTTCGACACGCCGACGCTCGAACCGGCTCGCGCCGGCTTCACGAACGCCGGTGACCCGAGCGATCCGAGCGATGCGAGCACCTCCTCGGGTGCCGTGGCCCACTCGTGGGCGGTGAACCGCACCCACGGCGCGACGGCGATCCCGGCGGCCTGGAGCACCGTCTTCGTGAAGTGCTTGTCCATGCCGAGGGAGGACGCGAGGACGCCGGAGCCGACGTACGGGAGGTCGACGAGCTCGAGCATGCCCTGCACGGTGCCGTCCTCGCCGAACCGACCGTGGAGGATCGGGAAGACGATGTCGATGGGACCGAGGGTGAACGGGACGCCGTCCTCCCCGACCACGGTCAGCTCACGGCTGCCGACGCGCTCAGGCCAGCGCACGGCCGGCCGCGAGGGGTCGACCTCCGGCAAGTGCGCGGGGTCGAGCGCGTACCGGCTCGGGTCGTCGACCTCGAGGACGTACGAGCCGTCGTGGGCGATCCCGACCGGGTAGACGTCGTACCGTTCGCGGTCAATCGCGGCGAGGACGCCGCCCGCCGTTGCGCAGCTGATCGAGTGCTCGCTTGAACGGCCTCCAAAGAGCACCACCACTCCGGTCTTGTGCGTCATCGTTGCTTCTCTCCCCCTGGGGTTCGTCGTCGTCGGTCGTGAGGTGCGGTGCGATGTCCTTCGGGTCGAGCGTGCCGTCGAGCACCTGCTTGACCTGTTCGACGATGGGCATCGCGACCCCCTTCGCCTTGGCCAGCTCGAGCACCGGCGCCACGGACGCGAGCCCCTCCGCGGTCTGCTGCATCTGTTTGACGACGTCGTCGAACTGATACCCCTGGCCGAGCAGACGCCCCGCCGTGTTGTTGCGGGACAGCGGCGACTGGCACGTCGCGATGAGGTCGCCGAGCCCGGCCAGGCCTGAGAGGGTCTCCGGCTGCGCGCCGTGGGCCACCGCGAAGTCGGTCATCTCGACCAGCCCGCGGGTGATGATGGAGGCCTTCGTGTTCTCGCCGTAGCCGACGCCGTCGACGATGCCGATCGCGACGGCGATGAGGTTCTTGAGCACACCGCCGAACTCGGTACCGATGACGTCGGTGTTCACGAAGCTGCGGAAGTACCGGTTCCGGGCGAGGAGCGCGACCGTCTGCGCCGTCTCGAGGCTCTCCGAGGAGATCACGGCGGCCGTCGGCTGCTCGCGGGCGATCTCGAGCGCGAGGTTGGGGCCGGAGGCGACGGCGATGCGGGACGGGTCGATGTCGAGGGTTTCGCGGATGACCTCGCTCATCCGGGATCCGCTGCGCCGCTCGACGCCCTTCATGAGCGAGACGACGATGCTGCCGTCCTCGAGGTGCGGGCGGAGCGCGATGAGGTTGTCGCGCAACGACTGGCTCGGGACCGACAGGAACACGACCGAGGCACCGCGCACGGCGTCGACCATGCTCGCGGTCGCCGTCATCCTCATCGGCAGATTGATGCCGGGCAGGTAGTCACTGTTGCGCTTGGCCTCGGTGATCTCGCGAGCGAGCTCGGGCCGTCTGGCCCACATGACCACGTCGGAGCCACCGTCCGCGAGGATCTTGCCGAACGTCGTGCCCCAGCTGCCCGCTCCGAGCACGGCGACCCTCGTGGCGGCCGGTGGTTGCGGAACGTTCCTAGGACTCAAAGCGGCCTGTCTCCTTCTGCTGGTGTTTCGAGGGATCCCAACGCTCAGAGGGAGCTTGGGCACCGCGCAGTTCCTCGCAGAGGGCGGTGATGGCCTGCATGACGACCTCGGTCGCCTCGTTCAGCGTCTTCGAGTCTAGCGGCCGCCCGGCGAAGGCCGAGAGGTCCACCGGCTCGCCGATGGCGACCTCGACGCGCTTCCGCAACGGGAACACCCGCAGTTTGCCGTACCGCGGCATGACCTCCTGCGTGCCCCAGTGCGCGGCGGGGATGATCGGCAGGCCGTGCGTGAGGGCGATCCGGACCGCGCCGGTTCGCCCGCGCATCGGCCACAGGCCCGGGTCGCGGGTGAGCGAGCCCTCCGGGTACACGACGACACCCTGCCCGCGTTCGGTCAGGTGCGCTGCGGCGCTGACGGGGTCCATCCCACGGGCGGAGCCCTCGCGCTCGACGGGGATCTGTCCGGACTTCCGCAACAACCACCCGACCACCGGGACCTTGAAGAGACTGCCCTTCGCCATGAAGCGAGGCTGTCGCCCGAGCCGCCAGACGGCCACGCCCATGATCAGCGGGTCGAACTCGCTGTCGTGGTTGGGCGACAGGATGAACGGCCCCTCCTGCGGCAGGCGTTCGCCGTGCCGGACGCGGAGCTTGACGAGAGCACTGAACGGCGGGATCGCGATCGACGACAGCAACCAGTAGATCGACGGCCTCGACCGTTCCACCCCCACGGCGGACTACTTCGTTTCGAGGACGAAGTCAGCACCGAGCTGCTGGAGCTTCACGATGAAGTTCTCGTACCCACGGCTGATGATGCCGACGTTGCTGACCGTCGACTTGCCCTCGGCGGTGAGCGCCGCGATGAGGTGGCTGAAGCCACCGCGGAGGTCGGGTACCTCGATGTCGGCACCGTGCAACGGCGTCGGGCCGTTGATCACGGCGGCCTGCTCGAGGTTGCGCCGCGGCACCCGACGAGGCGTACCCGACAGCCCGTTGGGGTGCACGACGATGTTCGCGCCCATGGTGTTGAGCGCGTCCGTGAAGCCGAAGCGGTTCTCGTAGACGGTCTCGTGGACGATCGACTCGCCCGTCGCCTGCGTCAGCGCGACGATGAGGGGCTGCTGCCAGTCCGTCATGAAGCCGGGGTGCACGTCGGTCTCGATGACCACGGGCTTCAGCTCCTCCTTGCGGTAGAACCGGATGCCGTCGTCGGTGATGTCGAACCCACCACCGGCCTTGCGGAAGATGTTGAGGAACGTCATCATGTCCTGCTGCTTCGCGCCGCCGACGAAGACGTCGCCGTCGGTCGCGAGCGCGGCCGACGCCCAGCTCGCTGCCTCGTTGCGGTCGCCGATGGCCGTGTGGTCGTACCCCTCGAGCTTGTCCACGCCCTCGATGAGGATCACGCGGTTCGGCTCGTAGGAGATGATCGCTCCCATCTTCTGGAGGACGGCGATGAGATCCATGATCTCCGGCTCGATCGCCGCACCCTTGAGCTCCGTGGTGCCCTTGGCGCGGACCGCCGTGAGCAGGACCTGCTCCGTGGCGCCGACGCTCGGGTACGGGAGATGCACCGTCGTCCCGTGGAGACCGTTCGGGGCCGAGAGACGGATGCCCTGCGGGAGCTTCTCCACGACCGCGCCGAACTTGCGGAGCGCGTCGAGGTGGAAGTCGATGGGGCGGTCGCCGATGCGGCAGCCTCCGAGGTCGGGGATGAACGCCGCCCCGAGGCGGTGGAGCAGCGGCCCGCAGAACAGGATCGGGATCCGGGAGAAGCCGGCGTGTGCGTCGATCTCCTCCATGTGGGCGGACTCGACGTTGGTCGGGTCGAGGCGGAGCTCGTTCGGGTTCTCGCCCTCCGTCACGTCCACGCCGTGGATCTCGAGCAGGGAACGGACGACTCGGACGTCGCTGATGTTCGGCACGTTGCGCAGGACGCTGACGTTCTCGCCGAGCAGCGACGCGACCATCGCCTTGGTCACGAGGTTCTTGGCACCCTTGACCTCGATGCGGCCTCTGAGCGGGATACCGCCGTTGATCGTGATGCGGTCGACATCGAGTCCGACCGACGAGCCTGCCGCCTGTGACGCCTGGACGAGTGAATTCAAACCGGTACCTACTGCCTTGCTACTTGACGGGAATGGTGCGGGGCAGCCAGTTCGGCCGCCGGGCCTCGAACGCGGTGATCTGCTCTTCGCTACGGAGCGTCAGCCCGATGTCATCGAGTCCTTCGATGAGCCGCCACCGAGTGTAATCGTCGACCTGGAACGAAACCGTGAGATCGCCGACCGTGATGGTGCGGGCGATGAGGTCGACGACGGAATCGGACCCGGGAGCGGCCTCGATCGCAGCCC
This sequence comes from Plantibacter sp. 2H11-2, assembly GCF_050031945.1. Taxonomy (NCBI): domain Bacteria; kingdom Bacillati; phylum Actinomycetota; class Actinomycetes; order Micrococcales; family Microbacteriaceae; genus Plantibacter; species Plantibacter sp. 2H11-2. The sequence goes on from NZ_JBNBBL010000001.1 coordinate 339,511, forward strand.
AGAGCTGCTCGAGCTCCTCCTCGCTGACCTGGGCGGCGAGGAGACCCTGCTTCCCGGAGTTCCCGCGGAAGATGTCGCCGAAGCGGGAGGACACGACGACCTTGAACCCGAAGTCGCGCAAGGCCCACACGGCGTGCTCACGCGACGAGCCGGTGCCGAAGTCGTGCCCCGCGACGAGGATGCTGGCACCCTGGTAGACGGGCTGGTTCAGGACGAAATCGGGGTCCTGACGCCACCCCGCGAAGAGCGCGTCCTCGAAGCCGGTCTTCGTGACCCGCTTCAGGTAGACGGCGGGGATGATCTGGTCGGTGTCGACGTTGGAACGCCGCATCGGAGCGGCGACGCCGGTGACGGTCGTGAACTTGTCCATCAGGCGTGCACGCCTTCCTGCTCGGTGGCGGCGTGTCTGCCGGGCTCGACCTCGAGATCGGCCGGGCTGGAGAGTGTTCCGCGGATGGCGGTCGCCGCGGCGACGAGCGGCGAGACGAGGTGTGTGCGGCCGCCCTTGCCCTGGCGACCCTCGAAGTTGCGGTTCGACGTCGAGGCGCAGCGCTCCCCCGGAGCGAGCTGATCGGGGTTCATCCCGAGGCACATGGAGCATCCGGCGAACCGCCACTCCGCACCGAAGTCGGTGATGATCTTGTCGAGCCCCTCGGCCTCGGCCTCGATCCGAACCCGGGCGGAACCCGGGACGACCATGACCCGCACACCCTCGGCCTTCGTGCGGCCCTCGATGACGGATGCGAACGCCCGCAGGTCTTCGATGCGGCTGTTCGTGCAGGAGCCCATGAAGACCGCGTCCACCGGGATCTCCTTCATCGGGGTGCCGGCTTCGAGCGCCATGTACTCCAGGGCGCGCTCGGCGGCGGACCGCTCGTTCGGGTCGGCGATGGCCGCGGGGTCGGGCACGTTCTCGCTGAGCGAGACGCCCTGGCCCGGGTTGGTGCCCCAGGTGACGAAGGGTTCCAGCGTGTCGGCGTCGAGGAAGACCTCGGCGTCGAAGGCGGCGCCTTCATCGGTCGCGAGGGTGTCCCAGTAGGCGACGGCCTCGTCCCAGTCGGCTCCGGTCGGAGCGTGCGGGCGGCCCTGCAAGTAGTCGTAGGTGATCTGGTCCGGGGCGACCATGCCGGCCCGGGCCCCGGCCTCGATCGACATGTTGCAGATCGTCATGCGGCCCTCCATGGAGAGCGCACGGATCGCCGAGCCGCGGTATTCGAGGACGTAGCCCTGCCCACCGCCGGTGCCGATCTTCGCGATGACGGCGAGGATGATGTCCTTCGCGGTCACGCCCGGCCGCAACGTGCCCTCGACGGTGATCGCCATGGTCTTGAACGGCTTCAACGGCAGCGTCTGCGTGGCCATGACGTGCTCGACCTCGCTGGTGCCGATGCCGAAGGCCATGGCCCCGAAGGCGCCGTGGGTCGAGGTGTGCGAGTCGCCGCAGACGACCGTGATCCCGGGCATCGTGAGGCCGAGCTGCGGACCGACGACGTGGACGATCCCCTGGTCGAGGTCGCCGAGGGAGTGGATCCGCACCCCGAACTCCGCGGCGTTGCGACGGAGGGTCTCGATCTGTGTGCGGCTCGTGAGGTCGGCGATCGGCTTGTCGATCGCGAGCGTCGGGGTGTTGTGGTCCTCGGTCGCGATCGTCAGGTCGACGCGACGCAGCGGCCGGTCGGCCAGGCGCAGACCGTCGAAGGCCTGCGGGCTCGTCACCTCGTGGACGAGGTGCAGGTCGATGTAGATGAGGTCGGGTGTGCCGTCCTCGCCCTTGACGACGAGGTGGTCGTCCCAGACCTTCTCGGCGAGCGTGCGCGGGTGCTCGGGAATGCTCGGGACGGACGGATCGGCGTTCAGCTGCGACATGTCGTGGAATTCCTTCAAACGATGAGTGGTCAGGCGTCAGCGACCTCCGCGACGAGGGAGCCTGGAACTAGGCCTCGTCGCGGCTGGGAAGGAGGAGCAGCCCGGACAACATTCGCCCAGCGTACCACCCGGTCCGTGACGAAGCCGTCGGCACCATCGTCGCTCGAGGGGACGCCGGTGCCGACACCGTGCTACTTCGGCGCGTCGATCCCGACGCGGTACTGCCCCTGGTCGTTGATGACCTCGACGGCCACCGGGTAGCTCTTCGCGTTGTACGAGAAGGTGCACTCGAACTGTGTCCCGGTCGTGGCCGGCTGATCACTCGGGCACTCGACCTTCTCGACGTCTGCGAGGCCGAAGTCCTGCTTGAGCACCTCGGCCACACCGGTCTGCACCGAGCCGCGGTCGAGCATCGGCGTGAACAGGCGACCGACCGAGAGGAGGGTGAGCGGGACGGCGATGAGCGATGCGGCGACCGCACCGACGAGCACGCCGATCCAGAGCTTGCGCCCGAGCGGCTTGCGGGCGGCCTTCGGCCCCGAAGCCGGCTGCTGGCCGGTCGCCCCGTACTCGGGGCCAGGACGGAACGGACCGGTCTGCTGTGGGCCGGACTGCGATCCATGCTGCTGTGGACCTGGCTGGAACGGGCCGTTCGGGTGCTGCGCCTGTCCCGGACCGAAGGGCTGTGGCCCGGTCGGGCGTGCCTGACCGTAGGGCGGCTGACCCTGCGGCCCCTGCGGCCGACCCTGAGGTTGGCCCTGCGGCGCGCCGAGCGGACGTCCCTGTGGAGCCTGGCCGAGGGCCCGACCCTGCTGAGGACCCCCGGGCGCATGACCGGGCTGACCAGTCGATGTCGGGGGCCGGAACCCGTCCGGACCGCCTGGCCGCCCCTGCTGCTGCTGCTGGTTCGGAGCTGCGTTCGAGGGCCGCTGCTGCTGCACCCACGGCTGCCCACCGGGCGCGCCGGCGAACGGCGCTCCGGACTGGGCTGGCGGCTGCGGCGCTGGACCGTTGGACTGCTGCCCTGGGGCGCCTCCCTGCGGACGGGGCCCTCCACCGGTCTGACCAGGTGCGGACGGCTGAGACGGGCCGTTCTGGGACGGGACGCCCTGCGGTGGTCCGTTCTGACCCTGCGGCGCGCCGTTCTGGGGTGCACCGTTCTGCGGCGGCGTCTGACGCTGCGGGCTGCCCGGCCCGAACTCCAGGCGGGGTGCGTTCGGGTCGGGGAATCCCGGCGGCTGCTGGTCGGGGCGCAGGGGGCCGCCGACCGGGGGCTTTCCGAGGTCCTCGGGTTTCTGGTCGTCGGTCATTTCCTCAACTCCTCGATCCGATCCCAGAACGCGGCCTGATCGGCCGCCGGGATCACCGTCACGTCGAATCCTGATGGTGCGGTCGGCAGGTCTTCGAGCGTCGACGTACCCGACACCTCGAAGCCGGCCTGCAACTGCAGCTTGGTCTCGCTCTCGACCGTCCCGCTCAACTCCATCTTCACGAGGCCACCCTCGGCGTTCTGGAAGATCGTCACCGGCAGGAGGGTCGCCAGGTCGTCCTCGCTGAACGCCGACACGAGGTCGTCCGGGAGGTCGAAGAGCGTCCCGACGGCCAGCACGCTCTCGAGGCTCGCGCTCGTCGAGATCTGTGAGGAGCCGTCGTTCCGCATCGAGACCACGACGCTGCTGAGCGCGCCGTCCCCCGAGCTGCGGGTCGTTTCGACCGCGGAGTAGATGTCGCAGGCGATGGAGATGCCCGGGTAGACACAGGCGGGTCCGAGTGACCCCTCCGCGTCCTCCTCGGCCACGTACTGCGTCTGGACGGCCACCCACTCAGTCGGCGCGAGCTCCTTGAGTTCACCGCCGAGCAGCAGGAGGTCGTAGTCGACTCCCGCCTGGTGATAGATGTCGACGGTGTCGCCGTCGGCGGAGCCCTTGTCCTGGCTGAACGAGGCGGTCGGGTCGCCGAAGAGGACCACCGAGTCGTTCTCGTGCGACTCGAGGTCCCCCGAGACGGCGTGGACGTATGCCGACCCGATCACGTCCGGAGCCTGGCCGATCTGGGCTGACAGCAGCTCGAACCTCGCCTCGGCGAGATCCTGCATGTACCTCTGCTGGGCGGCGGCGTCGGGGAACGCCGATCCGGGCGTCGTGCAGGCGCTCAAGGCGAGTGCGGCGCTCCCGGCCAAAGCCAGGACACCGATCCGCCGACGGTGTCGCGTCATGCTCGTGCGGGCGGTCATGACCCCTCCGCCAGAGCGTCGTTGTACAGGGTGAGCGCCCGCTGTCCGAGGACGGGGCCCTCGAGCCAGGAACCGTCGCCGCGCGAGGTGACCGAGGTGACGTACCCGGCGCCGGTGGCTGGATCCAGCCGGGTGAGCCAGCCGCCGCCCGAGCAACCCGGGGTCATGAGGCAGTCGACCCGGTAGCCGGCATAGCCCTTAGTGGCGGCCTGGCTCGCGCAGTAGCGCTGCGACTGACCGTCGAACGGGGCGGCCGACGGGTAACCGATCACGGTGATGCCCTCTGGCGGGGTACCGAAGGAGATGCCCTGACCGCCGGTCACCTCCTGGATCTTCTGACCCGACGCGTTCGGGGCGAGTCGGATGAAGGCGAAGTCGTAGGCCCAGCCGTTGCCGCTCGTCGCACCACTGGCGTCCGACGTCGCCTCACTGGTGAACTCGTCGGGGACGTAGGTGCTGACCCCGGCCCACTGCCCGTAGGGCTGGGTCTGGCCGTTGGCCGCGTCGGCCGGGATGAAGATGATGTTCTCGGCGAGCTGTTTGCCGTACGTGTCCCAGACGCAGTGGCCCGCGGTCAGGACGAGGTCCATGGTCGGGGCGTTGACGACGCTCGCGGAACAGACGTAGGTGGCGCCACCGATGGAGAAGTAGAGACGTCCCTGCGTGGCCGCCGCCAGTCCGGTCGCCGGGTACGGGTCGCCGGCTGCTGTCGGGGCGATGGCCTTGACGTCGACGTCGGGACCGACACCGGTACTGGGGTGCACGACCACGCCGGTGGCCTGGTCACCCGTGAGCGTGTCCTCCCCCGGCTTCAGGTCCGGTGCCGTCGCTCCCCCGAACTTGTCGTCGGTCCAGTAGTCGTTGACCTCCTGGGGACTCGCGTCGAAGTCCTTGCGCAGGGTGTCGTCGGTGCCGCCGGCGACGTCGACGACGGGGCCTGCACCGCCGGCTACGGGCTCCCCCGTCACCGGGATGGAGCACCCCGTCAGCAGGGCGGCGAGGATCAGGACTGCGGCTGTCGCCGGAGCGCGGCGCTTCTGCTTCACGGTCACCCGGCCAAGCTAGCACGCAGCGGCACTCGGCGAGATCGGTGCGGGCCCTGCCTTCCGCGCACCCCGGAGGGCCTGCGTGGACATCCCGGGCACGTTCGAGCCGCCAAATGAACGAAGCCCCGCTCCCTGATGACTCAGGAAAGCGAGGCTTCGTTCGGTGTTGTGACCCCAACGGGATTTGAACCCGTGCTGCCGCCGTGAGAGGGCGGTGTCCTAGGCCGCTAAACGATGGGGCCGTAAGCAACGGATATGAGTATGCCATACGATTTCGAGCCGTACAAATCGAGGCCACCAGCGGCATCCGACGGGCGTGTCGCGCGGTGGTCACGGTCGGCCGGACAGGCTCAGGCGAGCACGCGGAGTGCACCGGGGACCACATCGATCGTGACCGGCAGCGGACCGATGCGCTCCCCGTCGGCATAGGCCGTGACGCCGTCCGCGGCGATCGAGACCGAACGGACCCGCGACAGTCGCACGATGTCGAGATCCGTGTGGGCACCCGAGAAGACCTTGGGGAACAGCCGGAGGAACCGGAACCGTGACACGGGTGCGACGACGAAGAGGTCGAATCGGCCGTCGGCAAGGTCCGCCTGTGGCGCGATGAGCATGCCGCCACCGATCGAGGTGTTGTTCGCGACGGCGAGGAGGACGGCGTCGACCGTCTCCGGCGCCCCGTCCACGGTCAGCTCGTATCGACGCGCGCGGAGGGCGAGGAGCTCGCGGAGGATCGCGATCGTGTACCGACTGCGCCCGCGCGGCCGTCGCATGCGGTTCGCCCGTTCGTTGACGAGGGCATCGAAGCCTGCGGACACCGCACCGACGAACCAGGTCGTCCGCTCGCCGTCGGTCACCGTGCCGGCGTCGATCACGCGCGGCTCGCCCTCGAGCGCACGGAGCAGGGACGCGATCGCGGCTGTGGGATCCCCCAGCGGGATCCCGATTCCCCTGGCGATGTCGTTGCCCGTACCGGACGGGACCACAACGAACGGCAGGCCCGAGTCACGTACCGCCTCGACGGCCAGACTCACCATGCCGTCGCCACCGACGACGACGAGCGCGTCCAACCCGGCCTCGATCGCAGTCTGCACCGCACTCCGGAGCTGTCCGACGGTCCGCTCCTGCAGGCGGACGGCGCGATGCCCGGCTTGCTCGAGGGCGTCGAGCACCATCGGGCCCACGGCTCGGGTCGAGCCGAACGACGCGGTCGGGTTGATGGCGACGCCGATGCGTCGGGGCTGCGTGGTCACCTGCCGATTCTGACAGGCCCACGGCGGGTGGATACCCGGACGACCGGGTTGCCCCCGGCGCTCCCACGGTATTCACTCGTCCTATGAGACTCACGAAGTTCGAACATGCAGCATTCCTCCTCGAGACGGACGGCGCCAAGCTGATCGTCGACCCGGGCGCGTTCACGTCCCCGATCGCCGATGTGGAGCACACCGCGGCGGTCCTGATCACGCACCTGCACCCCGACCACTGGACCGCGGAGCACCTCGACCGCATCCTCGCCGCGAGCCCGGAGGCCGTCCTCTACGGACCGGCCGGTGTGGCCGCCGCCGCGGACGGGTACGACATCACCGTCGTCGCCCCGGGAGACGTGGTCGAAGCGGGGCCCTTCACGCTCCGCTTCTTCGGCGGGACCCACGCGGTCATCCATTCGTCGATCCCGGTGATCGACAACGTGGGCGTCCTCATCAACGACCTCGTGTACTACCCCGGCGATTCCTTCGCCGTCCCCGAGGGCGTCGAGGTCGACGTCCTGGCCGCCCCGGCGGGTGCACCGTGGATGAAGATCTCCGAGGGCATGGACTTCGTCACCGCCGTCGCGCCGAAGCGCGCGTTCGGTACGCACGAGATGGTGCTCTCGGGGCCGGGACAGAGCATGTCGCACGACCGCCTGCAGTGGGCGACCGAACAGGGCGGCGGGACCTACTACCCGCTCGCCCCGCTCGACACGCTCGAGGTCTGAGACCGGTCGACTACCGGCGGCGGAAGTTCGCCGCCGCCGGGCAGTCGAACGGGTCGCGGGCCGAGAGGCCGACCCGGTTGAGGTACTCGATGACGATGGCGTAGGACTGCAGCAGGGTCGTCTCGGTGTACGGCACCTGCTGGGTCTCGCAGTGCTCCCGCACGATGACGCGAGCACGAGCCAGAGCCGGGCGAGGCATGCTCGGGAACAGGTGGTGCTCGATCTGGTAGTTCAGGCCGCCCATGAAGGTGGCCATGCCGAAGCCGCGGACGTTGCGCGAGGTCAGCACCTGCTTGCGGAGGAAGTCGAGCTTCATGTCGGCCGGGATGATCGGCATGCCCTTGTGGTTCGGCGCGAAGGACGCACCCATGTAGACGCCGAAGACCGCGAGCTGGACGCCGAGGAACGCGAACGCCATGCCGACGGGCAGGAAGAGGAAGATCGCGGCCAGGTACAGACCGACGCGGGCGACGATCATGCTGATCTCGGCGGCGCGGCCGTCGACCTTGCCCGGACCGAAGAGGGTCTTGAAGGACAGCGCGTGGAGGTTGATGCCCTCCAACATGAGGAGGGGGAAGAAGAGGTAGCCCTGCTTGCGGGTGATGAGGGCCTGCAGGCCCTTGGCCTTGGCAGCGTCCTCCTCGATGAAGGAGATCGTGTCGATCTCGATGTCGGGGTCCTTCGTGACCTGGTTCGGGTTCGCGTGGTGGCGCGTGTGCTTCGTCATCCACCACGAGTAGCTGATGCCGACGATGCCCGCCGCGAGGAACCGGCCGGCGCGGTCGTTCGCGCGGCCCGACTCGAAGACCTGGCGGTGCGAGGCCTCGTGGGCGAGGAAGGCGAACTGGGTGAGGATGATGCCGAGCGCGCCGGCGATGAGCAGCTGGAACCAGGACTCGCGGAGCAGGACGAACCCGGTGACGCAGCCGAGGAGCGCGATGACGAGGAACGAGAACGTGAGGATGTAGAACGTGCGGTGGCGGCGGAGGAGTCCCGCTTCGCGAACCGTCTTCAACAGCGACGAGTAGGAGCTGGTGACGTTCGCAGCGCCGGGCTTGCGGGGGCTCGTGGCACGAACCGGGCCGAGGATGGCTTCAGTTGACATGGGCACTCCGGAGGAATCGTGTCGACTTCCCAGCCGGGGCGATGAGCGGATGCTCGGACGAGCGCGAGCTCTGCAGATGGCCACAGCCTACGGTCGGTGTCTGAAGAATCACCCCACATCACGACATCCGACCCCAGATCAGGCCACTCACCCGCCAGTTGTCGAGAAAAGACGCAGAATTGGCCAATCCGTTACGTGTTCGGCTGCCGTTTCGAGCCGAGATGGGCTAACGTGGATCGAAGTTGTTGTGTTGCGCAGGTATTTCAAGCCGCGTTTCCACCGATGGATACGCTGCTTTTCTGAGGAGCGAGCAAAGAACACCGCGACGAACGGGCCCGAAAGTCGGGAACGGTCACTCATGAAAGAGGAAATACATGTCAACTGGAACTGTGAAGTGGTTCAACGCCGAAAAGGGCTTCGGATTCATCACTCCTGACGACGGCAGCGCCGACGTCTTCGCACACTTCTCCGCCATCGCGACGAGCGGCTACCGCTCGCTCGAGGAGAACCAGAAGGTCGAGTTCGAGACCAACCAGGGCCCCAAGGGCCTGCAGGCCGAGAACATCCGCCCCCTCTGATTCTCTGATCAGTCGGAGCTGACGATCCGAGCGGCCGGTCATTCCAGCCCTCGCGTCTGAGACACCGAGAACCGCCCCTGACGTTCGCGTCAGGGGCGGTTCTGTGTGTCCGGGGTGGGTTTCGTGTTTCCTGGGCGGTTCCGCGCCTCCGGGCGACTCTCCTGCGGCTACTCCTGGACGGGGAGGAGGAGCTCAGGACCATCGCCCTGCAACGGCGCCACCCGGTGGAAGACGAGCTGCTCCGCGACGTCGGTCGCTGCGGACACCATCTCGTCGACCTCGTCCTGGTCGGCCTCGTGGTGCGGATCGAGCCAGGCGTCCCAGCATTCCGGAGGCAGCGTCACGGGCGTCCGTGGGTGCAGCTCCTGCAAGGGACCGACCGCCGGCCGCGTGAGGATGGTCGCACTCAGCACCCAACGCCGTGGGTCGTCGTCCGGTAGCGAGCGATCGCGCCACCACGAGTAGAGGGCCGCGAAGACGATCGGTTCACCACCAGCGGTCTGCACGTAGTACGGGGTCTTCGTCGCACCCTCGGTGTGCCACTCGTAGTACCCGGCGGCAGGGACCAACGCGCGCTTCTGCTTGACCGATGGCGCGAACGTGGGCTTGGTGGTGACCTCCTCCGCGCGAGCGTTGAAGGTCGGGTACTGACTCTTCAACTCGGTGGCGAACGACGGCACGAGTGACCACCGCGCCGATTCGAGCCGGCGGACCACCGGCCCCGTCTTCACCGAGTCGAGGATGATCGGGATCTGCTCGGTCGGGCGCACGTTGTACGAGGGCCCGGGCAGCTCGGCAGCCGCGTGGTCGATGTCGAAGAGCTCGATGAGTTCCTCGGTGGATTCGGTCACGACGAAACGTCCGCACATGGGCCCAGCGTACCGGGCGCTGCTGACACCGCGGACCGCGTGTCGGTGGGATGCAGGACCATGGTCGAGTCATCCGTCAGTCGTCGTCGAGACCGGATCGAGCCGGTTGACTTGTTCGAAGATATGTTCGAATATTGAGCCATGGCCCTCCGCGCACTCGTCGACTCCCCCGTCAGGGCGGACACCGCGACCGAGCTGCACGAACTCCAGGGGCGCATCAAGCGAATGCAGGGGACGCGCCTCGACACCCGATCCCTGCCGACCGCTCCTGAGCTCTCCCGGCTCCTGCCCGGTGGCGCCCTCCAGGCCGGAGGCAGCTACTCCGTGCTCGGCTCCACGGCACTCGCCATGTCGCTCATGGCCGGACCGTCCGCAGCCGGGACCTGGTGCGCCGTCATCGGTCTCCCGTCGTTCGGCGTGGAGGCGGCGGCCTCCATGGGCATCGACCTCGAACGACTCGTCCTCGTCCCCCAGCCCGGTCCGGACTGGCTCACGGTCACCGCGGCCATGGCCGACGTCGCCGGCGTGCTCATCACAGCGCCTCCCGGACGGATCGCCCCGAGCGACGCCGCCAGACTCGCGGCTCGCCTCCGGCAGCGCGAGGCCGCACTGATCGTCCTCGGTTCCTGGCCGCAGAGCGATGCGACGTTGCGCGTGACCGAGAGCTCCTGGAGCGGCCTCGGGGCGGGGCACGGACATCTCCGGCATCGGCGGCTCACCGTCAGCTCGATGCTCGGCCAGGGGGCTGCGGGCCGGCCCAGGACCGCACACCTGACGCTGCCCCTGGGGTCGACCGAGGGTCGCACCGCGCCGCTCGCCGGCTCCGGCCTCCTCGACGACGACACGGTCGTCCGGCTCCCGATGGTCGTGAACCGATGACGACCGAACCGCCTGCGGGACCGGTCGAGCGCACCATGGTCCTCTGGTGCCCCGACTGGCCGATCGTGGCGGCACGACTCTCCGGGACACTGTCCGAGGACACGACCGACGCTCCGCTGGCCCTGGTCGAGCATGGTGAGGTCCTGGCCTGCGACGCCACCGCACGTCGAGCAGGAGTGCGGCGAGGACTCCGTGTCCGCGAGGCTGAGGCCCGCTGTCCGGAACTGGCGACCGCCGACTACGACCCGGTCGTCGACACCCGCGCCTTCGAGCCGATCCTCCTCGGCATCGAGGAGCTCATGCCGGGCGTCCAGCCCTTCCGGGCCGGGCTCTGCGCCATCCGATCCCGAGGACCGAGCAGATACTACGGCGGCGAGTCGGCTGCGGCGGAGGTCCTCCTGGCCCGCCTCGACGAGCTCGGTGTCCCCGATGCACGGATCGGCATCGCCGACGGCCCCTTCGCCGCGGAGCAGGCCGCGAGGTCCACCGCGTTCCAGCAGGACGGTTCCCGGATCATCGTCATCCCCTCCGGAGCCTCTCCCGCCTTCCTGGCCCCACTCCCCCTGTCCACACTCGGGCGCCCCGAACTCAGCTCACTGCTGCACCGGCTCGGGATCAGCACCCTGGGGGCGTTCGGCGCACTGCCCGCGACCGAGGTCCGCGACCGCTTCGGCCCCGACGGCGCCCGAGCGCACCGCCTCGCAGCCGGCGCGGACGCCCGAAGCGTCGTCCCTCGCGTGCCGCCGACGGAGCTGGCCGTGTCGATCGCCTTCGAGCCCCCGCTCGACCGCATCGATCAGCTGACCTTCGGGTTCCGGCAGTCCGCGGAACGGTTCATCACCGGCCTGGCCGAGGCCGGCCTCGTGACCACCGCGATCACGATCAGCATGCGGAGCGAGCGCGGGGAGCGCTCCACCCGTACCTGGCTCCACCCACGCTGGTTCACCGCCGGCGACGTCCTCGATCGCGTGCGCTGGCAGTTGCAGGGCGCGTCCAACATCGATCACGGACTCGCCTCCCCCGTCGAACTCGTCGAGGTCGTCCCGGAGACCCTCGACGACGCCGCGGAACACGAGGAAGGGCTCTGGGGCAGCGGACCGGATGAACGCATCCACAGCGGACTCGCCCGCGTCCAGAGCATGCTCGGTCACGACGGCGTCGTGACCGCGGTACCGTCCGGCGGACGCCTCCTCCTCGACCGCCGCATCCTGGTCCCCTGGGGCAGTGTTCCACCGGGTGGTGAGGCGGCCGTGGCCGAACGCAGGAACCGGCCCTGGCCCGGGACCATCCCGGGAGCGGCTCCGTCGACCGTCTTCGACACCGCCGTTCCGGTCGAGGTCGTCGACGCGACGGGACTGGCCGTGGCGGTCGACGAGCGCAGCACCGTGAGTGCAGCGCCCGCACGGTTCTTCGCCCTCTCGGACTGGCACGTCATCGACGGCTGGGCCGGCCCCTGGAGCATCGACGAACGCTGGTGGGACGACGACGGCCACCATCGCGTCCACCGTCTCCAGGTCCTCGACGACTCGGGTGAGGCCTGGCTCCTCCTGCTGGAGGAGCAGCACTGGAGGGCCGAGGCCCGCTACGACTGAACCGCATCACGTTCGCACCGCACCGCATGACGAAGGAGCCCAGCATGGGATGGAACAACCCCCCGGTCTCATGGTCGGAGTTCGAGCGCCGTCTGTCCGACGCGAGCCGACCGGCCACCCTGCCGCTGGGAGCCGACGGCGGGGACAGCCCAGCCTGGTCGCGGAAGCGTCAACCGTACGTCCCCGAACCACCGGAGCAGCGCCCGACGACGACGCGGGTCCCCTATGCGGAACTCCACGCGCACTCGAGCTTCAGCTTCCTCGACGGCGCGAGCCCGCCGGAGCGGCTCGTCGAAGAGGCTGCGGCACTCGGCCTGCACGCGCTCGCGCTCACCGACCACGACGGTTTCTACGGCGTCGTACGGATGGCCGAGGCGGCGGAACGGTTCCCCGACCTCCGAACGGTCTACGGTGCCGAACTGTCCATCGGCTTGGACCGGCCGCAGAACGGCGTCCCCGACCCCGTCGGGCATCATCTACTCCTGCTCGCCCGTCGAGCAGAGGGGTATCACCGCCTGGCCGGCGCGATCACGGACGCACAACTCGCCGACGGAGCCGAGAAGGGCCACCCGATCTACGACCTCGAGCGGCTCGCCGCTTCCGTCGCCGGCCACGTGACCGTGCTCACCGGGTGCCGCAAGGGGTTCGTCCGCACCGCGCTCCGTGAGCACGGTCTGGAGGCCGCCGCCGCCGCGGTCGACCGACTCGTCGCCCTGTTCGGTCCGGAGCACGTCGTCGTCGAGTTGAGCGACCACGGCCACCCGGAGGACTCGGCGGAGAACGATGCACTCGCCGAGATCGCGGCGTTGCTCGACCTCACCGTCGTCGCCACGGGCAACGTCCATTACGCCACACCCGAGCAGCATCGACTCCAGACCGCGCTGGCGGCCGTCCGAGCACGACGCAGCCTCGACGAGCTCGACGGATGGCTTCCCGCGGCCGGAACCGCGCACCTGCGGAGCGGAGCCGAGATGGCGGACCGGTTCGCCAGATATCCCGGAGCGGTGGCACGGAGCGTCGAGCTGGCCGACGAACTCGCCTTCAGCCTGCGGGCGGTCCGCCCGAAGCTCCCGCGACAGCGCGTCCCGGAGGGCCATACGCCCATGAGCTGGCTTCGGCACATCGTGCTCGAAGCCGTCCCCGTCAAGTACCCCGACGCCACTCCCGAACACCTCCGACGCATCGAACGGGAGCTCGAGGTCATCGAGCAGAAGGACTTCCCCGGGTACTTCCTGATCGTGCACGACATCGTCAGTTTCGCCCGCGGCCGGGGCATCCTCTGCCAGGGACGCGGTTCCGCCGCGAACTCGGCCGTCTGCTACCTGCTCGGGATCACCGCCGTCGACTCGATCTTCTACGAGCTGCCGTTCGAACGGTTCCTCTCCAGCATGCGGGAGGAGGAGCCCGACATCGACGTCGACTTCGACTCCGACCGGCGCGAGGAGGCCATCCAGTACGTCTACGAGACCTACGGGCGCCGCAACGCCGCTCAGGTCGCGAACATCATCAGCTATCGGCCGAAGTTCGCCGTCCGCGACACCGCCAAGGCGCTCGGGTACAGCCCCGGTCAGCAGGACGCCTGGTCGAAACAGGTCGAGCGTTGGGGCGGGGTCATGTCGAGCGCCGACCACGACATCCCCGAGCGCGTCGTCGGTCTTGCGCAGCAGATGCTCACCCTGCCTCGGCACCTGGGCATCCACTCGGGTGGCATGGTGCTGACCGATCGGCCGGTCGGCGAGGTCTGCCCGATCGAGCACGGGCGCATGGACGGTCGCACGGTCCTCCAGTGGGACAAGGACGACTGCGCCTGGATGGGTCTCGTCAAGTTCGACCTCCTGGGTCTCGGCATGCTCTCGGCCATCCAGTACTGCTTCGACCTCGTGGCCGAGCACACCGGGGAGCGCTGGACCCTCGAGACCATCCCGAAGGACGAAGCAGGGGTCTACGACCAGCTCTGCCGGGCCGACACCATCGGGGTCTTCCAGGTGGAGAGCCGCGCGCAGATGGGCATGCTGCCACGCTTGCTCCCCCGCCGGTTCTACGATCTCGTCATCGAGGTCGCCATGATCCGCCCTGGGCCCATCCAGGGCGGCGCGGTGCACCCCTACCTGCGCCGGAAGACCGGCCAGGAGCCCATCACCTACCTCCACCCGAGCCTCGAACCGGTCCTCGAACGCACGCTCGGCGTGCCGTTGTTCCAGGAGCAGCTCATGCAGATGGCGATGGCCGTCGGTGGGTGCTCGGCCGAGGACGCTGACCTCCTGCGCCGGGCGATGGGATCGAAGCGCGGCGAGGAGAAGATCGAGAGCCTCAAGGACACGCTGTACCTCGGCATGGCCGGTAACGGCATCGTCGGTGCGGACGCCGATGCCGTGTACGCCAAGATCCAGGCCTTCGCCAACTTCGGCTTCGCCGAGAGCCACTCCCTGAGCTTCGCCCTCCTCGTCTACGTGAGCGCCTGGCTGCGCCTACACTACCCGGGGGCCTTCCTCGCGGCCCTGCTCCGCGCGCAGCCCATGGGGTTCTACTCGCCGATGACCCTCGTCGCCGACGCCCGCCGACACGGCGTCTCCGTCCTGCGCCCCGATCTGCATCGCTCCGGCGCACAGGCCGGCCTCGAAGCGCTCGACCCGGAGGCCACCCCCGGCGCCCCGGTCGCTCCCGGCGGGCGCACGCGCTGCCTCGAACACGAACAGGGGCCGACCGGGCTCTTCGATCCGCTCCTTCCCGACGATTCGGCAGGACACCGGCGCGACGGCGCACTCGCCGTCCGGCTGGGACTCTCCTCCGTCCAGGGGATCGGTGAGGAGCTCGCGAAGCGGATCGTCGCCGAACGGGAGTCCGGAGGGCTGTTCACCAGCCAGGCCGACCTGGCCAGGCGGATCGGCCTGAGCTCCTCGCAGTTGGAGTCGCTGTCGGCGGCAGGCGCCTTCGACGGATTCGGCCTCACCCGTCGTGAGGCGATGTGGGGCGCAGCGCAGGCCAGTCGGCATCGTCCCGACCAGCTCGAGGGGACGTTCACGACCGTGCAGCCGCCGTTGCTCCCGGTTCCGACGGCCGCCGAACAGCTCATCTCCGACATCTGGTCGACCGGGATGTCGACCGACGACCACCCCATCCGACACGTCCGTGCCGAACTCACACGGCGAGGTGCGCTACGGTCCGACGAACTCCTGACGGCGCAGACGGACCGTCGCGTGGAGGTCGGGGGCGTCGTGACGCATCGGCAACGGCCGGCGACAGCGAGCGGCATCACCTTCATGAACCTCGAGGACGAAGCGGGACTCGTCAACGTGATCTGCAGTGTCGGCGTCTGGAACCGGTATCGCCGCGTGGCCAGGGAAGCCCCGGCGATGGTGGTCCGCGGCATGCTGGAGCGATCACCGGAAGGCATCGTCAATCTGGTGGCGGATCGGTTGGAAGCGCTCCGGATCGGGGCGAACACCCGTTCGCGCGACTTCCAATGACCCGTCACGACCAAACCGCGGCGGGCTCCTCCTCCGAACACCCTCTACAGCACAGCACGAGACTCATGGGATTCCCAGGCAGGCCCCGGGAAGGAATGACCGGGAGCCACCCGGCGTTGTCCCCAGTGTTGAGTAGACCAGAAGGGGGTCACCCATGGCGAGAGTGTACGAAGAGATCGAAGGCCGGACCGGCGAGGTGGAACGGTACCGTCACCACCCGAACGGCAAGGGCATGGTCGCAGCTCGTGCACTGATCGATCCGTCGGCGTTCATCGAACGCACTACCTTCGTGGAGGCTGACGCGGACATCCGTGCCAACGCCTGGATCGGTGCCGGAACCTGGATCGACCGGTCCGCAGTGATCGGCGAAGGCGCCTTCATCGGCGCGAACGTCCACATCGGGGAGCGCTGTGTCATCGGACGCGGAGCGCGGGTCGGAAGCGACGCCCGTCTCGGCGCCGACGTCCAGGTCGCCCACGGCGCGAGCGTCGATCGAGATGCCAGGGTCGCAGACCGCACCGTGGTCGGCAGTGAACGACCGGTCATGACCGAACCGACGGTCCGTCAGACGAACCGCGCCCCGCGCCGACCTCGTGCGAACGGCACCGACCGGTTCGGGAAGGCCGCCTGACCGGCAGACCGCTCCACCACCGTCATGCAGGGCCCGGACTCGTGAGTCCGGGCCCTGCGTCGTCTCCGCCGGACACGACACACATTTCAGACAACTAACATATCAGGATGGACCTGAAGGACTACCTGCGCATCCTCCGCCATCGCTGGCTGCTCATCGTCGCGATCACCATGGGAGCAGCGGCGCTCGCCCACGGGTACACCCTCATCACCCAACCCGTGTACCAGTCGACGGGCCAGCTGTTCGTCGCCGTCACCGGCGGCGACTCCGTCGGCGACCTCAATCAGGGCAACGCCTTCGCCCAGAGCCGCGTCGCCTCGTACGTGATCCTCGCCACCGGTTCGACCGTCCGGTCCACGGTGGCCGACCGCCTCGACCTCGACCCCGCGTCGCTCATCGGAACGATCTCAGCGTCCAATCCCGCCCAGTCGGTCCTGATCGACATCTCCGCCGTCGACAGCGATCCGGTTGCGGCAGCCCGCATCGCGAACACCGCAGCCCAGGTGCTCGTCGACCTCGTCGACGACGTCGAGAGCGCCAACGAGGTGGACTCCGCCGGTGCGCTGGGCGATCCGACCCCGGTCGGGCTGACGATCGTGGAAGAGGCGTCTCCACCCCGGTCCCCCGTCGCGCCGAACGTGCTGCAGAACCTCGCGGTGGGCATCCTCGCCGGCCTCGCCCTGGGCGTCGGGATCACGCTGCTGATCGAGGTCCTCGACACCCGACTCCGCGGTCGCTCGGCGATCGAGAAGCTCACGGACACGAGCATCCTCGGCGCCTTCCACACGGAACCCACCGACGCGGCCCAACTCATCCTCGGATCGACGGAGAGCTACAGCCGGCGCGCCGAGAGTTTCCGGCAGCTTCGGACACACCTCCAGTTCGCCTCCATCGACGGCGGACTCCGCAGTGTGATGGTCACGTCCTCGGTCCCGGGCGAGGGGAAGAGCACCACCGCGGCGAACCTCGCGCTCGTCCTCGCAGAGGCGGGGAACTCCGTCCTCCTCGTCGATGCGGACCTGCGCCGACCCCGCCAGCACGAGATGTTCGGTCTCGAGGGTGCGGTCGGGCTCACGACAGTGCTCACCGGCAGGATCAGCCTCGGCGATGCCTCGCAAGCGGTCAACGGGGCGGGGCGTCTCGCCGTCCTCACCTCCGGCGAGCTGCCGCCGAATCCGAGCGAACTCCTCGGATCAGCAGCGATGGAGCGTGCGCTCTCCGAGATGGAACGCGCGTACGACGTGGTGGTCATCGACACGCCCCCGCTCATCAACGTCTCGGACCCGACAGCACTGTCGACCCTTGCGAGCGGCGTCCTGCTCGTGGCGTCGGCCGACGGCCGACTGCACCGCGACCAGCTCCGACAGTCCCTCGAGAACCTCAGCTTCGTCCAGGCGAAGCTCCTCGGGGTCGTCCTCAACCGCATCGAGGTGGCTCGAGGAGAGCAGTCGTCGTCCTACGCGTACTACCACCGGACCGCCCCGACGCGTCGACCACGGCGGACCACGGCATGAACACCCCGCTCGATCCGCCTCCGACCCGGATCCTGATCGTCTGCACCGGCAACATCTGTCGATCCCCGTATGCCGAGTTCCTCCTCGGCGGTGGGCTGTCGGAGGTCGACGCGTCCGGCTTCGAAGTGCGGAGCGCCGGGACGGGCGCGCTGCGCGGACACCCGATCGACCCCTCGAGCGCGGCGTTGCTCGGTCCGCTCGCCGCGACGGCCGCCGGCTTCACCGCGACGCAGCTCACCGCCGACCTCGTGGCTCGACAGGACGTCGTCCTCACCATGACGCGGGAGCATCGCAGCGCTGTCCTCCGGCTGTGCCCGGAGGCGCTGCGTCGGACCTTCTCCCTGCGTGAGTTCGCCCGGCTCCTCGACACCGTCGACTCGGGACGACTTCCCCGCCCTCGAGCAGGGCGCTGGATGCGTCTTGCCCCCGAGCTGGCGGCCAACCGGACGAGCGCACGACTCCCGGATCCGGCCCAGGACGACGTCGTCGACCCGTTCGGTCAGGGCCCGGAGGTCTTCCGTCGGATGGCGTCGCAGATCGCCCCGGCGGTCGAGCGCATCATCGCGTTCGAGCGCACTGCCGTCGAGGAGGATTCGGGGCCTCGTTGAGGACGTCGGTGTGCCACTGCACCCACCGGCCCACGGACGGGCCGAGCACGCCGGAAACGACGAAGGCCCGCGATGATCGCGGGCCTTCGTCGTGATGTTGCTGTCTGGCTGACCTTACGAACGTCTACTCAAACCATTGGAATCTACCTTTCACCCCTGATGAACTGCGGAAACTCGCGGAAGTAGGCGACAGAGTGGACGGTTTGAGCGAGCCCGTTTCGTACCGAGCCCACGAGCTGTCGAAGCGGCTTGGAGCGGAGATGGTGAGTGAAGTAGTCCGTCGTGCGAACGCAGGTGAAAGCGTCCGGTCACTTGCCCAGGAGCTTTGTGTAGCCAACTCGGCGCTGACGCGCATGCTGCGTGAAGAGGGAGTCGCAATCCGGAGGTCGAAGGTGACCGTCGAAGACGAGCGGACACTGGCCTCCGCATACGAGGCAGGTCACTCGATCGCGGAGCTTGAGAAGCAGTTCAAGCTTTCGCACGGTGCGGTGCTTCGGGCGTTGCACCGCGTAGGCGTCGAGATGAGGGCAAAGGCTCCGCGCGTCACAACGAGGTGAGCCGTGACCTGATCCAGGCGAACCGAACAGCGGGGCTCAGAGAACGGTTCGCCGCTAGCGCCAGTCGTCGATGTCTGGCTCGTAGTCGTCATACCCCAGGTACGAACGCAGAGCGTCGTCTTCGAGTGTTGCCTTGTCATCCTCGATGAACGACTCCACGCCGTCCAGAAACACCACTTCGTCCTCAGTCAGGTCGAGGCCGCACACCGGGCATCCGAACGCGAGAGGAATCCACTCGACGGAGACCACGATGTAGACATTCTCGACGTTGCCTTGCCGATCATGGTCGAGTATCTCCTCGTAATCCTCTTGGTTCTCGAGGGCAAAATGCAGGTAGCCAGAGCGGCTACATGCCGGACACTCGTGTCGTTCCCACACATCTCCGTCCTGGCCGTAAACCGAGCGGGTTGGCTTTCTTGCCTCATGGCGATCAGGACAGTTTCGCGATCGGGCTCGCTCATACTCGGGAACAGTGAGGTGAAGTACTCCGTTGCCGCGAGCAGCTTTGCATCGAGCACGAGCTTGACCTGATCGGCGCGCGCGTCCCTGAGGCCCGTGACGACGGCGAGGTGTGTGGGGCCCCAGTAGTCGTCTTCGCTAAACGAAGGAACGAGACCAGGGAGCAGCCCGACGACGTGGGCAAGTTTGACCACGGCCTCCGCCAGGTCGGCCGGGTCAACGATCGCAATGTGAGCCGCCGCGTTGCGGGTCTCCA
Source organism: Plantibacter sp. 2H11-2 (assembly GCF_050031945.1). Taxonomy (NCBI): domain Bacteria; kingdom Bacillati; phylum Actinomycetota; class Actinomycetes; order Micrococcales; family Microbacteriaceae; genus Plantibacter; species Plantibacter sp. 2H11-2. Next base: position 359,146 of record NZ_JBNBBL010000001.1, read on the forward strand.
TCACGAACTTGATGTCTACTTGGTCCCCAAGTTTTGGATCGAGCTGACGGAGGATCGTGTGCCCTTCGCCCCAAGTTATCGTGCGGAGCGAATGGATGTCCAGTGCACCGATGACGTTGCCCTTCGAGAGCGCGAACCGCGCCGCCGGGACCTTCCCGTCCGCGAGGAGTGCGGTGTCGACCGAAGCGACGCACGCCATGATCAACTGCTCGGCAGCGTGTCCAAGTGAAAGAGCAGCCCGGAGTAGTACCTGATCGTCGGGATCGGCGTAGTGGCTCACGGCAAAGCGAGCCGATGATGCGGATGCCTCCCAGAGCCGTTCGGGAAGTGTGTCAAATGGGTGCGCCATGGCCAGAGCCTAACTTCGCGCGATCGGAAACTGAGTCAACGGCTAGACCCAGAGCGTACTAGCCTTCGTCTTCCGCTTCTGCGGGATCGACGAACGTCTCGAAGTGATGAGTTAGCTCCTCGATGACCGGTTCGCGATCGGAAATCCCCGCAACTTCGTACGCAAAGAAGTTATCGGTGGTTTGCGTCAGCACGTCCACGCCTTCGCGCAGGATTGGAAGGTCCTCGTGCGTGTAATACGTGACAGAGGCGAGTACCTCGGCGGCCCACCTTGCCCGGCGATACATCGCGAGCCCGACCGCCGCAGACGCAGAGTAGAGTGGTCTGGTCGTCTCCTCGAGCAGCGGATGCGCTGCGCTTTCGAGATCGTTCGCATTGCAAATGTCGCGTACCGCGTTTCCAATTGCGTAGCGGATGCTGATGCTCTCCTCCACGTCCGCGCTCACGACGCCGCGGGAGCAGAACTCGACCCAGACGTCCCACGTCTGAATGTCGGTGTCGTCCTTCGTGAGTGAATCAAGAATCTCGTAACGACCCTCGCCCGATGAGTAGCGTTCCAACCACTTGACCAAGTCATCACCAAACTCGTCGCTAGGGCGCTGGAGGTACTCGGGGTGAAAGGCTTCGAGGTTTGCGAGATCCAACTTCTCGAGGGCGTCCAGCAGCTTGCTCAGGTGGTGCGAGTACTTCCTAACGGGCGCGAATGTCCCAGTAGAGGCGAAGCCGTGACACGCGAGCGCCAGCTTGCAGAGCCGTTCGAGTCCGCTGGTGTACATGTAGAGGCCGACGTTGAGCGGGTAGACCTCGTCGTATCCCAACGGGTCAGGTCGGTTGCCGTTCATCGGCAGCTCGCAGACCCGGGCAATCCCGGAGCGGACCAGCTCAGTCGCGAACTGGGTTTCCGTGACGAGGTTGTGCCATCGGCTGGTCATTGCAGGGGCTCGACTTCGACTGCGACAGCCGTGGGAGGGGCCTTTCGGAGGATGTTCTCAAGCTCGGCCTTCACGTCTGTGTCAAGGTCTGGAACAGCCATGATCCCTTCCAGGTCTACGGTGTCAAGTTCTTCGTTCGAGACGAAAGTCAAGAACGATCCGTATTTCGCGAGCAGATCGAGTGCGACGCCGCGGGTAAATCCAACCTCCTGGAGGTTGATGACCTTCGCGTCGCTCGAGCCGTACTCGACCAGCTTCGCGACGTTCACTCCCGCCTTCTCAGATCCAAGTGCTTGGACGGCCAGGTCGTAGTAGTTCTCCAGGTAGCTGATGATCTTGAACCGTAAGCCGGTCTCGAGATCACGCATGGTCTCCTCGATGATTCGATTGACCTGCTTCGCATCGCCGGCCTTGAACGGCTCGGTGATCAGGTACGGCGAGACGGCATAGTCGCGATAGGTGACGATGCCTTGCTTAGCGTGGTAACGAATCGCTCGACTAATGACGAGAACAAGCGGATCCCCCTTCACCCAGTAGGACATCAGTGTCGCCCAGTAGCGAAGCCGAACCGAGTAGCCAGGCTCCTCCTTCGGGACGAGTGGGTCCTTACCGCCCGACTCCTCGACGATCCAGTTGTACGCGCGCCCGAGACGAAGCAGCATCGCTTCGAACAGCTCGAAGCTCAGCTCTGAAACGTCGGCTGGAATCAGCGGACCGGCCACGCCGCTCGTCAGCTCGCCCCAAACCGCGCTCTGGTACTTCGGCTGGATTCCAGGCGACCGACGGAGCACTTCTTCCGAACCGGTGAAACCGCTCACCGCCTTGTCCAACAGCTTCACCGCATCGGGCACCTTCGCGAGGAAGAGAGAACGCAGAGGTGTCTGCTGGTTGCCGAGGACGTGGAGGAGCAGGATCGATGTGTACTGCTCGACGGTTCGCTTCGCGTCGTTCGATGGCGTGCCAGGCAATTTCTCGCCTCGCAGCACATGACCGATGTCTGTGAAGTCCTTTCTGGTCTTCCCGGGATTGACCAGGAAGCTCTCGGCCACGATCGGCTCGCCGCGAGGTATCAATTCCTGACGCGTCTCGCTCCAGCCGCCAGGTTCATGACGAACGCAAATGACGTTGCCGGAGAAGTCGTACGTCAACCGGCCCGCTCGCCCGGCAAGGTTCTCGAAGTCGATCTTGCCGAAGCCGGACGGTCCGTGCGTGTCGTTGAGAACGAAGATGTTCTTGGCTGGCAGGTTCACGCCTTCCAGTAGCGTGGACGTACAGACGACGTACCGCAGCGGTGACTCCGGATCGGAGAAGCACTGCTCGACCTTCTCTCTCACCTCCTGTGGCATCTTGCCGTGGTGAAATGCCACTCCGCGGCTGAGTGTGTCCGCCAAGAAGTAGTCCTTGTGAATGTGCTCTTTCACGAACTTGATGAGCGCGTCAATCTTGGGATCGGAAATCTTCGGCAAAACCTTCGCGAGCTCCATCGCGAAATCGGCGGACTTAGCCGAGCTATTGATGTAGATGATCGACTTCCGGGCTCCGCTGAGCGAAGTCACAAGCTCGATTGCCGTCGTTGCGGCCGGCGCAGCCTTGAGCTGTCCATCGGTACCAGAGGCTCCGGACAGATAGAACTGCTTGCGGTCCACGAGGTCGACAAAGTACCGCTGCTGAGCAACCGTGCGTTCACGGACCGCAAGTGCACCGTTTGATGCCTTGCCGAAGAGTTCGAGGAATAGCTGCGGGTTCTCGATACTCGGCGATGCGAACACGAGCTTGGTCGCGAACCGACGAATCGTCTCAACGATGGCGTGATAGTAGATCGACGAACGAGCATCCTTCTTGGCGATCACCTTCTGCGCCTCGTCCACGATCAGGTAGTCAATGTCCCGCACGGGATTCGAGAGGTATCGAAGCAAGCGCTCCGGCGTCAGTACGAAAATCGTCCGCGGATAGGTCTTTCGGAGAAACAGCGGAAGCGACGGGAACGTAGCGACGTTGACCTTGGGCACATCTCGCAGCAACTCTCGGAGATCGGCGGCTGTCTGCCCGATCAGAGCTTTCGTTGGCACAAGCACGACGACGCAGTGCTGATCGAGGTCGGATCGACCGACGATGTCGTAGATCGCGTCCTTCAAGATGAAGGACTTTCCGAGCGATGTCGGCCCCGAAAAGCTGAAGAAGTCTTCTCCCCGCATGCGCTCAGCAATCTCGAATTGGGTGTCCGTCAGCGTCGCGGTACCCCGCTTCGTGGCTTGGGTGACCTCCTTGGCGGCACGAAGCACGCCTCGAGACACTGGCAGTGAGTAGGTGGCATCGGTCATATTCGACAGCGTCCGCAGACCGGGGAAATTGCCAAGCTCAATTAGTACGGCCGTCGCGACTGCAGTGACACGACCACTGCCACGCTCCGAGAGCCCAACGAGCTCGTCGTACTCCCGCAGCAGCGCAATCAGGTTGTAGGCGGACTCACGGTGCAGGGGAAGCGTTGAGTGGGACATGATGTCCGCGTAGCGGAGAAGCCGATCGACCAAGTCGTCGTCGATCACGGCGGAGGAAGTTGCTCCCGTCAAGAAAGCCTCAGAAGAGGCGGTCTCGACGGCGAATAGGTCGTTTGCGAAATCCTCGCGCGCGACGATCATGTCGCTGAGGACGTCAGCTGCGATGCGGCCGGCCACCTACTTCGACGCTCCGTGATTCCCGAGCTGAGCGGCAAGCTCCATACGGATCTGCGTAATCCCGTGCACCTTGTCGCCAGTCCCACGCTTCGCGAACGGAACGGCGTAAAGGTGAATCGGGTAGATGCCGAGGCCGCGGTCGATGATCTCCTGCTTGATCAGATCGTGCTGCGCGGTGATGGCCTCGGTCGCACGCTTCTGGAGCTCGGCCTCGATCTCGTCCAACTCCATGTCTTCATTTTTCATGTCTGAGACGTCAATCTCGTAGCCGACGAAGATACCGAAGGCGTTGTGCTTCTTGATCGCGTCGTCTCCCCCGCCCCTCGATGGGAGCAAGATAGCTGCGAGGGCGGCGAGCTTGGCCTCGTCTAGCTCCTCCTTGAGGAGCTCGGACTGCACGAGCCAGGTATCGAAGTCGAAGCCTTCGTCGTGGACCTTGCCAACCGACTTGAAGGCGGCCTTGATGCCGCGCTTCGCGCTTGTGCCCACTCCCCCTGAGTCGCCGTACATCTTCGACTCGCCGAAGATGAGCTGGTAGGAGGAGTCCTCGGCGCGCAGGAGGTGCACTCCGTCAGACCCGTAAACGTAGTGATCACTGTTCGTCTTCAACTCCATCTTCGAGAGCACCTTCGGCGCCCCAAGATGGCCCTCCAGGAGTGAGTACAGAATCACTTCGCCGCCCTCACCAGCCTTCTCGTCGGGAATCCGGAACTGCGATCGCACCTTTTCGGCCACCTCCATGAGACGACCAGGATCCTCCAGCGCCTTCTTATAGTTCAGACGCGAAAGTACGTATGCGACGCTATTGTTCTTCAGCTCGCGGTACAGCCCAGCGAGATCGAAGTTCCCGTTCTGGACCCGGAGGACGTGCACGTGAAGATTCGTCTTTTTCTGAAGAGCGACGCTGACCGTGTCGTAGAAGAGTGCGTTGAATTTGTCTCGGTTCGAAGCGAGAAGAGAAAGTGGCAACACCGGCTCAGGTGTGATCGTCATACGGAACCCCCAGTTCACTCCAACGTGGAGTAGAACCCAGGATGGCCTGGATCTCAGAGATTCGCGTCGTGGCTCGGCGGTGGGCCTTCATTTGCGCCTCATTATGAAGAACTTTCCGTGGCGTCAAGAGTAAGCGTCATCATCCACGGCTCGAATAGGCGCCTACCTGACTGATGTTCTACCGCTGACGTAGCCACCCTCAGCCAGCAAGCACACGTTGGCGGGGCGTGATTCGGAGTCGCGCCTCGATATGGTCGAAGGTAGCCCGGTCGACGCGAGACTGTCCCCAGCGACTTCGTGCCAAGTATGGACAGGTACCTTCGCAACTTCACATGATGCGCTCAGACCTACTCGTCTACCCGTTCCGTTTAGCCCAGCCCGAAGAATCTCTCGAAGAGCGTGCCGAGCTTCTCGAGGACGCGCTGCTTCTTCTCGCTATGGCTAGCGTCCGATGAGAATCGCGCCACCGGCGGCAACACCTTCGTCATTGCAGCGCCCGTGGTCTTCACTTCACCGTCTCGGAAGGCCGTCTCGACGAAGACGCGCGTCTCGTCGGGCCGGAGATCCTCTTGCTCGATAATCGCGTTGACCTCCGCGGCGCGGCGGGCAGTGACGTAAGCCGCCCATTGCTCGTCGATATCGGTCGTTGAGCTGGGCAACTACTTCCAGCTGCGCTCGCGTGCCATCGGTGATCCGCACGCTCAGCGGGCGAATCTGCCCGAGAGCCGTTGCCGGCACCTCGGAAGGTTCTTCGTTCTCACTCATCGTGAGCCTCCTCATTGGAAGCGGTGGATGATCCCTGGGTGGGATCCTCTACACCGCAGCCCAACGAGGATTGGATGGGTGATTATGATCGACCGGTTCGAAAAGTCAAGGGACGTTGTTCGTTCTACAACGCTTCACCCCGGTGATGAAACGTTCAGTCTTGCCGATCTTTGGGAAAAAATGCTGCTTGGTTCCAGAGCGACGAACTTACCCCGATACAGATGAGGACGCAGCGTGAGATTCGCGCGCTAACCAAGCAACTACGGATGATCGAGGCAGTGATCGCGGCGCCTCAACTCTCCGCACCGGACGTACACGGCTCTCTGCAGACAGGAACCAACTTCGGTCAGCGGAAGCTTGCCTAGGCGAACCGCACGTGGACACCACGGCTGACTCTCGCTGAACAACGCGACTAGTCCTCCTGGCTCCTGTGCCGAGTGGACAGTGGATAGCCATCAGGCCAGGCGCGCGCGCTCTTCAGGGACGTCGATCGGGTTGATGGCCGATGGGGCGAAGCAACACCCAGTCCGGTTCCTCGGTCGCCTCGGGCATGGCACGTGCGCATACCTGCCACTCGCGCCCCTCAACCTCGGCAACAATCGATGAGGGGGTTCCAAGTGCGAGCAACTCCCCCAGAGTCTTTGTTGGCCGCACACTTGGGTCATCGGAAACGTTGCCGGGATAGAGAACTGTGCCCAGCGGCTGATCAACACGGTCGACGACGAGGTGCAAGGTCCCAGTGACGGTATCAAGCAACGCGTCCGTGATCGCGCCCCACTCGCTGGACCCCCATCCCACCGCCACCGGGCTATTGGGAGTTGACCCCACCAACTCCACAAGGTGCTGCAACAGCTCACGTGTCGCGGCCTTGACCTCATCAGCTACGAAGTTGACGACGCAGTCGTATCCTTCGTACGTCTGAATACGTGCTCGATCGACGCCAAGCGCCACTAGCCGATTGGCGACGCCTTGAGCGTCCGGATTGACAACCACCACGTCCAGCGCAGCGCCGGCCATCGTGGTGACGAGGAGTCGTGCTAGCGCAGTGTCCGTGAGTGGCAGGGAGTACCCCATGAGCACAACCCGATCGGCCTCGTGTAGTCCATCGCGGGCCTGACTCCAGGTGAATCGAGTCTTCGGATTATCGAAGTAGGAATCCTTCGTTGAGGTCGGCGGAACCAGGAAGACTTCGCGACCGCCAATCGTGGCGCGGTGGGCCGTTACGCCGCGTCCCTCGGCGGTCGGGATGCGCCCGAGCGTCGCTCCGGTCCGGTCCCCCGGGACACCAAACCAGTCGATTGAGCCGTGCAACTTGTAGAGCCTGAATGTGCCGCGATCTTCGAAGTACGGACCGGATCCAAACATCAGTCCTCTGCCGTTGGGGAAACCCGTCACAGTGTCGGCCGAATTCACCGTGCTATCCCCGTCGAAGCGCGGGCTCTTGTCCAGCGTCGTCTCGATGATGGTGTCGTAATTGAGTGTGATGACCTCGCTCTGCGCCCAGTGCAAGAGGTCAACGAACTCACCCAACCATTGCGGGAATCCCGCAGTATCTGCCGCGACTTGACTCGCCGCGACCTCAATTGCGATCGCCTCGGTCAACTCGGCAAAACGAGCGCGGTCCTGAAGGTGTTCCGCTTCACTCAGGAACGGTTGCCGTTCAGCGAGCCACGTCATCCAGCTTTCGAATGTGATGCCGTCGGCCTGGAACTGCGGAAGGTCGTTGAGTCCCAGACGAAGTGCCGCTCGCTGGCCAAGCTCGTCCGTGATGGGCATCTCGCGCGACGCGGCACGGGAAAACCCGGCGCCTAACACATAGGCGGTCTTTGGCGACGTGGGCGCGACGATCTGGTGAACCATGCCCACCATCATGGCGCTCAACGGCGGAGTTAGCATCCCGCGTTCGGTTGGGTTTGAACTCTCTATCTGACGAGTGACGCCTTCCTCCTTTGCCTGGAGCATGCTCCTGTTTCTCAACGATCAACAGGTCGCGTAGCAGCGACGCAAGCCACAGCAGCAACTAGCCTCGTACTCGCGGACCCATTGTCCGGAATCCCGCCCACCCCACGAACCCGAGATGACTTTCCAATGCCTCTGACTTTCGCTTCCATCCTGAAGGACGCCGGGATCGACCCTGCTGAAGCCATGGTCCTTCGTCACTCCTACGTGCGACTCCACGAGGAGAGCGGGCTACCGGGCATCAACGTCAACTCGACAGATGCGGCCATCCTCGAGTACACAAGCATTCAAGGCGCGAAGGCGACGACTGCGTTCCCAGCAGTCCCACCCAGCTACTGGTTCGTGTTCATCGGCGAGGGCCGCGACCGGGCTCGTCTCTGGGCAGTACTCGAGAACCGCGGCGAGATCGCTAACAACGGGGTGCTTCGGACTTTCGATACCGTGGTGTCCCACCACCTGCTGGATCTGCGGAAGCGACTCGTCATCGGGTGGAGGTCTCCCCGCGCCTGGCGGATCAACGCGTCGACGGCCGCCGACTACCCGGTCATCGAGATCGCCGACTCGAAGCCCATTGAGTTCCCTGGGTTTGACGAACTCATCTTGGATTATGCGGCCCTCCAGGCTGTGATGACCGAGCCCCGCTACGCCACGTGGCAGGTGGCGCTGTCTTCCGTGATCGGGGTCTACCTGATCACGGACACCAGTGATGGGCGTCAGTACGTTGGCAAGGCCGACGGGCTCGAGAACATCTTCCAGCGGTGGAGCTCCTATGCCGCCAACGGGCACGGCGGCAATGTCGAGCTGAAACGAGTCGACGCCGCTCATTTCCAGTTTTCGCTTCTCCGCGTGTTCGACCCGGCGACTCCGACAAGGAAGATCGACCAGGCGGAAAGACACTTCAAGGCCGCCCTCGACACTCGCCGTCATGGGCTGAACCGAAACTAGCCGGCCGACAACCCTCTGGGCATTGGCGATGCTCATCCCTGTCTGCGGCTCGTGTCAGGCTTCAGTCTGGAGGCACAAACATGGGTAAAGGGCTATCCGCAGCGACAATGCTGGCGGTTTCGATGCAATCACAACCGGGCGTCTACAGCGTCCTTCTTGGGTCCGGCGTATCGACGGGCGCGGGTATGCCCACTGGTTGGGGCGTGGTGCGCGATCTCGTCCGCCAGGTAGCCGTCGCGGAGGCACCGGACGACGCCGAGTCACACCAGCTCGCTGAAAAAGACCCTGAAGCATGGTGGGCAGTTCATGGGCAAGGCGATCTGGGGTACGCATCGCTCCTCGAGCAACTGGCACCGACAGCGGCTGCTCGCCAGGGACTGCTCTCGTCCTACTTCGAGCCGAGTGACGATGACCGCGCCCAGGGAATCAAGACCCCGAGCAAGGCGCACCTGGCACTCGCTGGGCTGGTAAAGCGTGGGCTGGTGCGCGTCATCATCACGACGAACTTTGACCGCCTCATGGAACAGGCGCTCGAATCGGTCGGGGTATCACCACAGGTGATCAGTCGACCCGAAGCGGTCAACGGCATGGCACCGTTGGCACACGCACCGGCGACGATCATCAAGCTGCACGGCGACTACAAGGATCTCGGCACACGTAATACGCCGACGGAGCTCGAGACCTACCCGAAAGAGTGGAACGTGCTCCTGCAGCAGGTGTTCAGCGACTACGGGCTGCTGATCAGTGGCTGGTCGGCAGACTGGGATACCGCACTGGTCTCGGCGCTCGAATCAGGCGCGCGACGGTACCCGCTCTATTGGGATCTGCGCAGTAGCCGCGGCACGACGGCGACCCGGGTTCTCAGAAATCGCAGCGGCAATGTGATCGAGGCGGCGGGTGCCGACGAGGTTTTCACGGAACTCGCGGCAAGTGTCGAGGCTCTCCAGAAGCTGAGCGAACCACCCCTGACGACTGCGATGGCTGTGGCACGCCTCAAGCGCGCACTGCCCGACCCGACGCGTCGTATCGAACTCCACGACCTTCTCATGACGATCGCAGGTCACACTGCGGAGGCGATTGGCGCCCAGCTCACCAGCACAACACAGAATTTTGAGGGCGCCGCCTACCAGGCAATCTATGAGGAATACCTTGCGGCCTCCGCGCCGCTCTTGCCACTCATCATCGCTGGCACTTGGCATGACCCGGACGGCACTCATGACCAACTGTGGATCGATGTCCTGCAGCGACTGGTGGACGCTGGAACCGCCCCCATTAGCTCAGGCGCCCGGCTCCTGCTCGCTGCCCGGCTCATCCCCGCGCGCCTCGCGCTCACCGCGATCGGAGTCGTTGCTGCCGCGAGGGGAAGAGAGTCACTACTTCTTCGGGCAGCCGCAACAGTAGAGGGCCGAACCCAGATGGGGCATGGTGACGCGTTTCCCGCCGCACAGCTCCTCCACCCCTACCGGGTGTTTGAGAAAGACTGGGTCAACGCCATGCCGCGCTGGAAGGGAACGAAATGGCTGTATCCCATGAGCCATCTCCTCGTGACCGACCTCCGCGTCTTCTTTGACGAGTTCATCCGACTCGATGCCGACTTCGTCATCGCTTTTCACGGCAGCGAATACCGGCTCGGACTCATCCAGGCGAAGGAGCAAGCGGACGGACAGGGCTATCAGCCGGAGGACGGGGAGTACGTCGGCGAGCGCGGCTGGTCATGGGAGGGTGAGCGACTGCCATTTGCAGAGATCGCGTTCCGCCGCGATGCGACGCGGCGCAACTGGCCCTGGGTTCCGTTCTTCGGTGGAACTGACGAGTACGAAGCGGCCCTCCAGACTCACCGCGAGCTGCTCCGAAACTACGCACGGAGTTGACCACTTCTCAACGTCGGCAGGCCGACGAACAGTCTCACAGTAATTTACACACCAGTTGAATCCTTGCCAACGTCACGCTGAAGCTCCATAGTCATCCTCGAAATGAAGGACCAACTATTCCTCCCTGCCGATTCAGACCATCTCTTCAACGGCACACTCGATGCCGCGCGCCGAAACCTGATGACAGCCCTCTTCACACGGTTGGCTGTCCATGGATCGGACGATTGCGTCAGGATCGAGTCAGCACGAAACAATGCGAACAATAGCCTGCGCAACAGTCTCGCTCATGAACAACAGGTGTCCCCGTAATTGAAAACTCCCCGCACAAGTGCGAGGAGTTTCCCTTTAACCGAATCAAGAACTGGTTCTCTTGAACTTCGGTTTAACATCTATGTCTGGCTGGGGTACCTGGACTCGAACCAAGAACAACTGAACCAGAATCAGTCGTGTTGCCAATTACACCATACCCCACTGTCAGAACCGAAGCCCCGACCGAAGAACAACACTAGCCTACGGAGGCGGCCGTCTCAAATCGAAGCGTCCCGGGCGCGTCGCGGGTCCCTCAGCTAGGGATGCCCGCGAGGTCCCGGTTGAGTGCCCTGGACACGCGAGCGCCGTTCCCGGCCGCGACGATGAGCTGCTGCGGGCCGGGAGGCGTGATGTCCCCGGCGGCGTACACGCCCGGCACGGACGTGCGACCCCAGGCGTCGACCACGACGTACCCGTCGGTGTCGCGATCGAGTGAGAGCTGTTCCAGATATCCGAGGGGCGCGGCCCACTGCGGCCGCACGAACCCCCCGGAGCGTGGGATGAGCGCACCGTCGGCGAGGCGGACACCCGTGAAGCCGTCGCGACCGCCGTCGAGCTCCGCGATCGCTCCGCGCTCGACCCGGATGCCCGCGGAAGCGAGCGCGGCTTCCTCGGGGCCGGTGACGGTGTCGGTACCGTTCGTGAAGACGATGAGGTCCGACGACCACTGTGCGATGAGGATCGCCCATTCCGCCAGGTCCGTCGTCTCGCCGATGAGCGCGAGCGGTGCGTCGGCCTTCTCGTACCCGTCGCACTCGACGCAGCTGTGCAGATCCGTTCCGTAGAAGGCCCTCAGGTTCGTGACCTTCGGCAGCGTCTCCGTGAGACCGCTCGCGACGACGACCGTCCGGGTCACGACGTCGCGATCAGGCTCCCCGCGGACCCCCTGTGCGACGACGTGGAAGCCGTCAGCAGTCGCCTCGATCGACTGCACGGACGCGAACTGGACCTCTGCGTTCGCGTACGCCGCGACCTCCTCGCGCCCCATTCGCCGGAGATCCAGCGGAGCGATGCCGTCGCGGGTGAGGAACCCATGCGAGCGCAGCGTCGCAGCATGCCGTGGGCGATTGCCGTCGAGCACGAGGATGCGCCGACGCGCGCGCGCCAGGTTCAGCGCGGCCGAGAGTCCCGCGGGTCCCGCGCCGACCACGACGACGTCGTACGAGTCGCTCATGACCCGAGGTGCGCGGAGAGCCGCTCGAGTCGCGTGATCGATTCCGTCTTCCCGAGGATCTCGAGCGACTCGAAGAGCGGCGGGGAGATCCGACGCCCGGAAGCGGCGACGCGGAGCGGGCCGTAGGCGATACGGGGCTTCAGACCGAGGCCTTCTATGAGCGCACCGGCGAGCGCGTCCTGGATCGATCCGGCCGTCCACTCCGACTCGGGGACGAGCTCGAGCGCGCCGATAGACGCGGCGAGCACCTCGCCGGCGTTCGCCGGAAGACCCTTGAGCGCGTCGTCCTGGTACTCGAGCTCCGCTGCACCGCGGAACAGGAAGCCGAGGAGTGCGGGGACCTCGCCGAGCAGCGCGATGCGCTCCTGGACGAGCGGAGCGGCCTGCTCGAGCACGGCCCGCTGCGCTTCGGTGACGGGCTCGCTCACCACGCCGGCCTCGACGAGATACGGCGTGATGCGGCCGAGGAAGTCGGCCGGCTCCAGCAGTCGGATGTGGTCGCCGTTGATGGACTCCGCCTTCTTGAGGTCGAAGCGCGCCGGGTTCGGGTTGACGTCGACGACGTCGAACGCGGCGATCATCTCGTCGATCGAGAAGACGTCGCGGTCGCCGCTCAGCGACCATCCGAGCAGCGCGAGGTAGTTGATGAGCCCCTCCGGCACGAAGCCGCGGTCGCGGTGGTGGAAGAGGTTCGCCTCCGGGTCGCGCTTGGAGAGCTTCTTGTTGCCTTCGCCCATGACGTACGGCAGGTGACCGAACCGTGGGACGAAGGTCGTGAGGCCGATGTCGATGAGCGCGTGGTACAGCGCGATCTGCCGCGGTGTCGACGGCAGCAGGTCCTCGCCGCGGAGGACGTGGGTGATCTGCATGATGGCGTCGTCGACGGGGTTCACGAGCGTGTAGAGCGGCTTGCCGTTCGGGCGCACGAGGACGAAGTCCGTGAACGACCCGGCCGGGAAGGTGATCTCACCGCGCACGAGGTCGTCGAAGCTGAGGTCGTCGTCCGGGACCCGCAGACGGAGTGCCGGCTCGCGGCCCTCGGCTCGGAACGCGGCGCGCTGCTCGTCGGTGAGGTCGCGGTCGAAGTTGTCGTACCCGAACTGCTTCGGCCGGCCGGCCGCCTCGTTGCGGGCGTCGATCTCGTCGGCGTTCGAGAAGCTCTCGTAGAGGTGCCCGGCAGCCGTCAGCCGTGCGATCACGTCGGCGTAGATGTCGCTCCGCTCGGACTGCCGGTACGGCGTGTGGGGTCCGCCGACGCCGACGCCCTCGTCCCAGTCGAGCCGCAGCCACGTGAGCGCGTCGACGAGCTGCTCGTAGCTCTCCTCGCTGTCGCGAGCGGCATCGGTGTCCTCGATACGGAAGACGAGCTTGCCCCCCGTGTGCCGGGCGTACGCCCAGTTGAACAGCGCCGTGCGGACGAGACCGACGTGGGGCGTGCCGGTCGGCGACGGGCAGAACCGGACGCGGACGTCGGTGCCGGAAGCCGTGGAGAAGGGGTGCGTAATCGTGTCAGACATCGCCTGTCATCTTAGTCGCGCCGCCCACGGACGCGGCGATCCGCAGGAGTGCAGCGACGGCGGGGATACGGTCCGCGTGCTCGGCGCTGACGAGGTGGAGCGCCCGGTCGTCGTCGTTGCGCGTCGGCAGCACGACCACCTCGGTCGGCAGCTGTGCGGCCGCGAGCGCGAGGGTGGGTAGCAGGGCGACGCCGAGCCCGGCCGCCACCAGGGCGGTGACCGCGATCGCATTGTCGGTCTCGTGCGCGATGACGGGCTCGAAGCCGCTCGACCTGCAGAGACCGAGGAGATGACCTCGGCAACGCGGACAACCCGCGATCCAACGCTCACCGGCGAGGGCCGCGAGGTCGACCTGCCGATCACCGGCTCGAGCGTGGCCGACCGGGAGCACGAGGCGCATCGGGTCGGTGCCGAACCGGCGCACGCGGAGTCCGGCCGCGCTCTCCCGATGCGGGTCGTCCGGATCGCCCGGGTAGCTGAAGGTGATCGCGACGTCGGCTTCACCGGCACGGACCGCGGCGACGGCCTCCGGCGGTTCGGCCTCGACGAAGGAGACCCCGATCCCCGGATGCTCGTCGGCCAGGCGAGCGAGGAGCTGCGGCACGAGCATCGACGACGCCGAAGGGAAGGCGACGAGGCGCACCCGCCCACTCCGCAGCCCCGCGAGTGCCGCGACCTCCTCGGACGCCGCGCGCACCGCTCGGTCCACCGCAACCGCGTGTCCGGCGAGGATCGCACCGGCCTCGGTGAGGCGGACGCCCCGACCGACGCGCTCGACGACCGGCATGCCGAGCCGACGCTCGAGCCGGCGGAGATGCTGGCTCACCGCCGGTTGACTCGAGCCGAGCGCGTGCGCGGCGGCCGTGATCGACCCGGTCGAGGCGATGGCGCCGACGACGAGGAGGGAACCGGCGTCGAGGGCCGATGACGAGGGCTGCGGTGAGAGGGTGGACACCCTCGAAGCATAATCCCTCATTATGGTTCTCATCGAGAGCCGGTCCTTGTCGTATGGATACCCGGCGAAGAGACTGGATGCATGAGCACCCTCAGCCGCCAGGAAGCCAGCGGATCCTTCCCATCCGCACCCGGCTACCTGGCCGCCTGCACGCTGGGACTGCCGACGATCGGCACGACGGACGCCATCATGGCCGACCTCTCCGCCTGGCAGGCGGCTCGAACCGATGCAGCCGCCTACGGCACCGTCGTCGAGCGGGTGCGCGGCTCCTTCGCCGAGCTGGTCCACGTACCGGTCCGCTCGGTGGCGATCGGATCCCAGACCTCCGCCATGGTCGCCATGGTCGCGGCGTCCGTGCCGGACGGCGCCGAGGTCCTGTGCGTCGAGGGCGACTTCAGCTCGCTCGTCGCCCCGTTCCTCATGCAGGCGCACCGCGGTGTCCGTGTCCACCACGCGCCGCTCACCGAACTCGCCGCCCATATCGACGCCTCGACCTGGCTCGTCGCCTACTCCGCAGTGCAGTCCGCGACCGGCGCGGTCGCCGACGTGGTCGCGATCCGGGAGGCGGCGGCCGTCCACGGCGCGCTGACGCTCAACGACCTCACCCAGGCGGCCGGGTGGCTCCCCGTCGACGCCTCGGCCGACGACATCACCGTGTGCCACGCCTACAAGTGGCTCTGCGCGCCACGAGGCGTGGCGTTCATGACGGTGCGCGACGAGGTGATGGACCGCCTCCGCCCGAGCCAGGCCGGTTGGTACTCGGGTGACGACGTCTGGTCGTCCTGTTACGGCCCGTCGTTGCATCTCGCCGAGAGCGCACGACGGTTCGACGTCTCCCCCGCCTGGCAGGCCTGGGTCGGCGCCGAGCCCGCCATCGCCCTCTTCGCGGCGGTCGACGCCGTCGCCGTGTACGAGCACGACACCCGGCTCGCCGCGGCGCTCCGGGCGGGCATCGGCGAGAGCCGGTCGCTCCTCACCGGGACGGCCTCGGCCATCGTGACGTGGACGGATCCCGATGGACACGACCTCCGAGCGCTGCAGTCGGCCGGGATCACGGCATCGGGTCGCGCCGGCCGGGCGAGGGTCGCGTTCCACCTCTGGAACACCGACGACGACGTCGCAGCTGCGCTGACCGCTCTCGGCCGGCGCAGCTGACGCGGGTCAGGGTCGGCGGCCGGTGTTCCGGAGGATGCCGATGCCCGAGACCTCGACCTCGACGACCTGGCCGTCGGTGAAGGGTCCGACGCCGGCCGGCGTCCCGGTCAGGATGACGTCGCCCGGGAGGAGCGTCCAGACGGCGGACGCGTACTCGACGATCGCGCCGATGGAGTGCACCATGTCGGAGAGCGGGGCGTACTGGCGGACCTCACCGTCGACGCGGGTCTCGATCGTCGCGCCGTCGAAGGAGAACTCCGTCTCGATGTAGGGGCCGAGCGGGCAGAACGTGTCGAAGCCCTTCGCGCGGGCCCACTGGCCGTCGGACTCCTGGAGGTCGCGGGCCGTGACGTCGTTCGCGATCGTGTAGCCGAAGATGACCTCGTCGGCACGCTCCGCGCTGACGTTCTTGGCGACGCCGCCGATCACGATGGCGAGCTCACCCTCGAAGTCGATGCGCTCGGACTGCTTCGGGAAGACGACGGCGTCCCCCGGCCCGACCACGGAGGTGTTGGGCTTCAGGAAGAGCAGCGGCTCGGTGGGAGCCTCCCCGCCCATCTCGGCGGCGTGGTCGCGGTAGTTCTTGCCGACGGCGACGACCTTGGAGCGAGGGATGACCGGCGCGAGCAGGACCGCATCCGCGAGCGGGACGCGCTCCCCCGTCGGTTCGAAGCCCGAGTAGAGCGGATCGCCGTCGAGGACGACGAGATCCGCATCGTCGATGATGCCGTAGCGGATGGCCTGATCGTGACTGAAGCGAGCGATTTTCACCAGGCCAGCCTATCCCGAGGTGCGGCGGCGACACGGAAGCCCCGCACGAGGTGCGGGGCTTCCCAGGTTGCTCGGAGGCTACTCGGCGTCGAGACGCGTCATCCACCCGTGACGGTCGGGCAGGCGGCCGTACTGGATGTCGGTCAGTTCCTGACGCAGCGACATCGTCAGTTCGCCCGCCGGAGCGTCGGCGTCGCCCACGGTGAAGTCCTTGGCCTTCAGCTGCGCGATCGGCGTGACGACCGCAGCCGTGCCGCAGGCGAACACCTCGACGATGTCGCCGCTCTCGACGCCTTCGCGCCACTCGTCGATCGTGACCCGGCGGCGCTCCACCCGGTGTCCGCGGTCCTCCGCGAGCTGCAGGATGCTATCGCGGGTGATGCCTTCGAGGATCGAGTCCGATTCCGGCGTGACGAGCGTGCCGTCGCGCTTGACGAGGACGACGTTCATCCCGCCGAGCTCTTCGATGTAGGTCGCCTCCTGTGCGTCCAGGAAGAGCACCTGGGCGCACCCGTGCTCGTACGCCTCGGCCTGCGGGAGCAGGGAGGACGCGTAGTTGCCGCCGGTCTTCGCCGCCCCGGTGCCGCCCTTGCCCGCACGGCTGTAGTCGGTGGACAGCCAGATGGACACGGGGGTGACGCCGCCGGTGAAGTAGGCGCCGGCCGGGCTGGCGATGACGTAGTAGTTGACCTTCTTCGCCGGGCGGACACCGAGGAAGGCCTCCTTGGCGAACATGAAGGGCCGCAGGTACAGGCTGGTCTCCGGTGCGGACGGCACCCAGGAGCCGTCGACGGCGATGAGCTGCTTGATCGACTCGACGAAGTACTCGACCGGGAGCTCCGGCAGCGCGAGACGCTTGGCCGAGCGCTGCAAGCGGCGGCCGTTGGCGTCGGGGCGGAACGACCAGATGGAGCCGTCGGCGTGACGGTACGCCTTCAGGCCCTCGAAGATCTCCTGGGCGTAGTGGAGGACGGCGGCAGCCGGGTCGAGCGAGATCGGACCGTAGGCCTGGACCCGTGGGCGGTGCCATCCACCGCGCTCGGACCAGCAGATGTCGACCATGTGGTCGGTGAAGTGCTGCCCGAAGCCCGGGTCGGCGAGGATCGCGTCGCGCTCTGCGGCGGGGACGGGCTGCTCGTTGGGGGTCACGGTGAAGGCGAGTTCGCGCTGCGCCATGGGGAGGTTGATCGTCATGATGGTGTCTTCCGTCGTGATCTGCGTGTCTGGTGGGCGTCTACCGGTTCGCCGCGAGGGCCGCGATCGCATCGCCGACCTCGGTCGTCGTGCGTGCTGCGCCGGTGCGGGCGGCGATGTCGGCGGTGACGGCAGTGGCGACTCGCGCCGCCTCCGTCTCGAGGCCGAGATGCGACAGCATCAGGGAGACGGAGAGGATGGCGGCGGTCGGGTCGGCCAGCTGCTTCCCGGCGATGTCGGGCGCCGATCCGTGGACGGGCTCGAACATGCTCGGGTACGTGCCGTCCGGGTTGATGTTTCCCGAGGCCGCGAGTCCGATGCCGCCGCTGATCGCGCCGGCCAGATCGGTGAGGATGTCGCCGAAGAGGTTGTCCGTGACGATGACGTCAAATCTAGCAGGATCCGTGACGAGGAAGATGGTGGCCGCGTCGACGTGCAGGTAGTCGACCGCGACGTCGGGGAACTCCGCGGACACCGCGTCGACGACGCGTTTCCAGAGCGACCCGGCGAAGACGAGGACGTTGGTCTTGTGGACGAGGGTCAGCTTCCCCCGACGTGCGGCCGCAGCGGCGAACGCGTAGCGCACCACCCGTTCCACCCCGTAGGCGGTGTTGACCGACACCTCGTTCGCGATCTCGTGCGGCGTGCCCTGACGGATCGCTCCGCCGTTGCCGACGTACGGCCCCTCCGTGCCCTCACGGACGACGACGAAGTCCACGTCGCCGGGCTCGCTCAGCGGGCTCGGGACGCCCGGGTACACCACGGTCGGGCGCAGATTGACGTAGTGGTCGAGGCTGAACCGGAGCTTGAGGAGCAGTCCACGCTCGATGTTCGCGTTCGCGAGCCGGGGGTCGCCGGGCACGCCGCCGACCGCTCCGAGGAGGATGGCGTCGTGCGAGGCGATCGCGGCGAGGTCCGCGTCGGTCAGCACGTCGCCGGTCTCGAGGAACCGCGCGGCGCCGAGCGAGAAGGGCGTCTGCTCGAACCGGACGTCGCCACCCTGCACCGCCGCATCGAGGACCTTGAGCGCCTCGCCGACGACCTCGGGACCGATCCCGTCGCCGGGGATGACTGCGAGCTTGACGGTGCGGGACATGCGACTCCTGAGGATGCGACGACGGTGTGCGCCCAGCTTAACGCCTCCGACCTCGGGCGGATCGTGCCACCCGTCTCCGGGTGGCACGATCGACGGAGCCCTACCGGACCCGGCGAAGACCGATCGCCGCGACGAGCATGGCGGCCACGATGAGGCCGACGCCGATCCACGCTGCGACACCGACCCCGCTGTCGAAGGCGTGCCGCGCGGAGTCCATGAGTGCACCCGCGAGGTCACCGGGCAGCTGCTCGGCGACGTTCGCCGCACCACCCAGGGTCTCCCCCGCCGCCTGCTGCTGAGCAGCGGTCAGTCCGTCCGGCAGGACGACCGTGGAACGGTAGGACGCGGTGAGCACCGTACCGAGCGTCGCCGTGCCGAGCACCGCGCCCAGCTCGTAGGCGGTCTCGGAGACACCGGACGCCGCACCGGCCTTCTCCGGCGGCGCACTCGCGATCACGAGCTCGTTCGACACCGTCTCGGCGGAGCCGATGCCGAGCCCGAGGGCGACGAACGCGAGGCCGATCCCGAGGGCCGACACGTCTCCCCCGGTGATCGCGATGGAGGCGTAGCCGACGGCGGACACGACGAGTGCGATCGGGACCACGATGCCCGGACGGACCCGCTTGGAGATGGGCACGATCACGAGGCCGGCGATGATCATCACGATGAGGCCGGGGAGTAGGACGAGCCCGGCGTCGAGCGGCTGCAGGCCCAGCACCAGCTGCAGGTGCTGCGACACGAAGAACAGCCCACCGACGAGCGCCGTCACGCTCAGCAGGTTGATGACCACGGCGCCGCTGAACGAGGCCCTCCGGAACAGGCTCAGATCGAGCAGCGGATGCTCGAGGCGGAGCTGACGGCGGATGAACAGGACACCACTGACCACGCCGACGACCATCGAGACGACCGTGAGCAGGTCGAAGCCGGCTTCCGCCAGGTGCTTGATGCTGAACACGAGTGGCGTCATCGTCAGGAGGATGAGCACGATGCTCGGCACGTCGATGCGTCCAGGGTTCGGGTCCTTCGACTCCGGGATGAGGAAGGGCGCGAGGACGACGAGCGGCAGGAGCACCGGGACGGCGAGCAGGAACACCGCGCCCCAGGCGAAGTGCTCGAGGATGATCCCACCGACGATCGGCCCGAGCGCGCTGCCGGCGGCGAACCCGCTGGCCCAGACGGCGATGGCGAACCGTCGCTGGTCGCGGTCGAGGAAGATGTTCCGCAGCAGTGAGAGCGTCGACGGCATGAGCATCGCACCGAAGAACCCGAGCGCCGCCCGAGCCGCGATCAGGAGCTCGGCG
Organism: Plantibacter sp. 2H11-2; assembly: GCF_050031945.1. Lineage (NCBI taxonomy): Bacteria > Bacillati > Actinomycetota > Actinomycetes > Micrococcales > Microbacteriaceae > Plantibacter > Plantibacter sp. 2H11-2. The sequence continues at coordinate 379,106 of NZ_JBNBBL010000001.1, forward strand.
CTGGGCGCGAACGCCGCGGCGACGGAGACGACACCGAATCCGATGGAGCCGATGAGCAGGAGACGACGACGACCGATGCGGTCGCCGAGGCTGCCCATCGACACGAGCAGGCCGGCGAGGACCAGCGGGTAGATGTCGACGATCCAGAGCAGCTGCGTCCCGGTCGGGGTGAGCGCGCTCGAGATCGCGGGCAGCGCGAAGTTGAGGACCGTGTTGTCGACCGACACCAGCAGGACGGGGAGCATGAGGACGGCGAGCGCGAACCAGGCTCGCCGACCGGCACGGGGAGCGGCGACGGCGGTGGGTTCGGTGGCGGTGGACACGGTGACCTCTTTCAAAGCGTGGAGAACGGCGCCGGTCGGGCGCCGCCCGCTCGACTATACCGTCCAGCCGGTATAGTATCAATCCGAATCCGACGAGCCGAATACGATGGAGCCATGGCGAAGCAGACCGCAGCCCGAGAACGCGTCCTCGACGCCTTCGCCGAACTCCTCATCGAGCAGGGCGAACGCGCCGCCACCCTCGACGCCGTCGCCGCGGCGGCCGGCGTCTCCAAGGGCGGACTGCTCTACCACTTCGGCAGCAAGGAGGCCCTCGTCGACGGCCTCATCGAGCGGCTCTCGGACATGAGCGAGGCCGACACGGCGCGGATGCTCGCGGCCCCGGAGGGCGTCGTCGAGTACTTCGTGCGCACCTCCGTCGACTGCGGCACCCCGTTCGACCGGACGATCATCGCCGTCGCGCGGCTGGCGCAGGGACAGCACGCCCAGGCGAGCGACGCGATGGCGGACATCCGCCGGAGCTGGTTGCGCACGGTGGAGGACGCCGTCGGCGACCCCGACACCGCTCGTGCCATCGTGTTGATGTCCGACGGCCTCTACGCCAACACGGCGCAGCTCGGCATGGGTGTCAGCGACCCCGACGAGGGCAGCGACGAGTCGATCGAGCGGCTCCTGGCCGTCATCGCGCGACTGCTCCCCGCCGGCGGGCGCTGAGCCGCGACGCCCGCCGGGCGCACCGGAACGGCGTCGGCGCCTCGGCCTGCGGACGACGATGCCCCGCACCGGACGGCGCGGGGCATCGGGTCGGAGCAGCGGTCGGGCTACTGCTCGGTGATGTCGATCTCGCGGAGCAGTGTCGCGTCGATCGTCTCGCGGATGACCTCGAGGACGTCGTCGGCGACCGGTGAGTCGACCGTCAGGACGCTGAGCGCCGGGCCACCGGCCTCGTGACGGGCGATCTGCATGCCCGCGATGTTGATGCCCGCCTCGCCGAACCGCTGGCCGTAGACGGCCACGATGCCGGGTCGGTCGGTGTAGACCATCACGATGTGGTGCTTCGCGAACGGCACCTCGACGTCGTAGCCGTTGATCTCGACGATCTTCTCGGTCTGCTTCGTGCCCGTCAGAGTACCCGACACCGAGATCTGCGATCCGTCGCTGAGGGCTCCGCGCAGCGTGATGACGTTGCGGTACTCCTCGCTCACCTCGTCGGTGAGCAGGCGCGTGACGACACCGCGCTGCTCGGCGAGCAGCGGGGCGTTCACGTACGAGACCGTCTCGCTGACGATGTTCGTGAAGATCCCCTTGAGCGCGGCCAGCTTCAAGACGCTGACGTCGTACCCGCTCAGCTCGCCGTGGACCTCGACGTCGACGCTCGTGAGCGACGAGGTCGACAGCGCGGCGAACACCTGCCCGAGCTTCTCGACGAGCGGGATGCCGGGACGGACGTAGGGGTCGATCACGCCGCCGGCGACGTTGACCGCGTCCGGGACGAGTTCGCCGCCGAGCGCGAGGCGCACGGACTTGGCGACCGAGACGCCGGCCTTCTCCTGTGCCTCATCCGTGGACGCACCGAGGTGCGGCGTCACGATGACGTTCTCGAGCCCGAGCAGCTTCGTGTCGGTGGGCGGCTCGCTGACGAAGACGTCGAGGCCGGCACCGGCGATGACGTTGTTGGACAGCGCCTCGTACAGCGCGTCCTCGTCGATCAGGCCGCCGCGAGCGACGTTGACGACGTAGGCCGTCGGCTTCATGAGCGCGAACTGCGGGCCGGCGATCATGCCCGTCGTCTCCGGCGTCTTCGGCATGTGGATGGTGATGAAGTCGGACTGCGCCAGCAGCTCGTCGAGCGTGACCAGCTGCACCCCGAGCTGCTGCGCACGAGCGGACGTGATGTAGGGGTCGTACGCGATGACGTTCGTGCCGAACGCCTGCAGACGGGCCGTGATGAGGGCACCGATACGGCCGAGGCCGATGATGCCGATGGTCTTCTCATAGAGCTCGGTGCCGGTGTACTTGGACCGCTTCCACTGCCCCTGGGCGAGCGCGGCGTGCGCGGCCGGGATGTGGCGGGCGAGGCTCAGGATGTGGCCGACGGTGAGCTCGGCCGCGGAGATGATGTTCGACGTGGGTGCGTTGACGACCATGACCCCGGCCGTCGTGGCGGCCTTGATGTCGACGTTGTCGAGACCGACACCTGCGCGCGCGACGACCTTCAACCGGGTGGCCGCCTGGATGGCCTCCTCGTCGACCTTGGTCGCGGATCGGACCAGGATGGCGTCGGCGTCGGCGATCGCCGCGAGCAGAGCCGGGCGGTCCGTCCCGTCGACGGAGCGCACGTCGAAATCGGGCCCGAGGGCGTCGACGGTTGCTGGTGAGAGTTCTTCGGCGATCAGTACGACCGGTTTCGACACGGAACGGTTCCTTCGCAGTAGCAGTGGGGTGGGCAGCGCGTCGGTGTCCGGCGGCCATCGCAAGCCTATCGGAGGCGCACCGGGCGGTTCGTCGTGTGACGATTCGGCGGCAGGGTCAGACGGAGAGGTCGATCAGCTGCTGCGCGCCGAACATCGCGAGGACCGACAGCGAGATCGCCGCGACGACGCACAGGGCGACGAGGTAGCGCACGGCCTGCTCGCCGAGCGACCGCTCGCGACCGGTCCAGAAGGCGATCGCGAAGGCCACGACCGGCAGGAGCAGGCCGCCGATGAGGACGACCCAGCCGAGCGGCAGGACCGGCACGGCGAGGCCGCTCGCCGTCCCGACGATGCCGACGAGGTTGCCGACGGCTTCGAAGACGTCATAGGCGAAGAACAGGCCGAACAGGACGGCGATGGACCAGCTGAGCCAGCCGGGTCGCTCGGCGGCGGGTTTCGACACGGGGTCCGCGGTGATGGAGGGCATCAGGGTCACACTCCTCGGAGGAACGGCCAGGGCAGGATGAGCACGACACCGAGCAGGAGCATCGCGATCCTGACGACGGGTCTGCCGCCACGGGTCAACCAGAGCGTCGCGGCCATCCACACGGGTCCTGCGGCGACCGCGAGTCCCTGTCCGAGATCGAACATGAACCGGCCGACCGCATCGCTCGGGACGGCCGCGTCAGGACGGAACGCCGAGATCAGCCAACCGACGCTGTACAGCAGGAAGACCCCACCGAAGATGCCGAGGGTGACCAGCATGACCGAGCTCATCTGCTCGCGCTCTCCGGCGGCAGCCTCGCCCGTGACCCGGTCGGTCGGCTTCGCGACGTCGACCTCGACAGGAGGAGTCATCGGTTCCGCGATCGGACCGGCCGACTCCGCGGCCGGCTGGATCGCCTCGGTCGCCCGAACCCGCGTGATCGGCTCCGGCGATGCGGGCTCGAGCGTGGTCCGGTCGCCGGAAGCCGAGGCGTCGAGCGTCGGATCGTCGTCGCCCGCCCAGCTCAGCGCGTCTTCGTCCCGCGGCTCAGTCATACCGCCAGCCTATCGCCGCCGGGCCGATCACCGAGTGCGGCGATCCGGACTCGACGGAGCAGAATTGGCTGGTGAACCCGTTCCCGCTCCTGCAGTCCATCCTGACCGTCGTCCTCGCGATCATGTTCATCGGCATGGGAGTCCTCCACTTCCTCCCGGGACCGGCGAGGACCATGGCCGCGATGATCCCGGGACCCCTGCGGGGCAGCACCATCACACCGCGGATGCTCGTCGCCATCACCGGTGTGTGCGAGATCGCGGGCGGCGTCGGCCTGCTCGTCCCACCCACCAAGCTCGCCGCAGTGGTCTGCCTGATCGTGTTCCTCGTCGCGGTGTTCCCGGCGAACGCCGCGGCCGCGCGGCAGCCCGAGCGGTTCGGTCGACTCGCCGTGCCGTTCGTCCCACGGCTCATCGGTCAGCTCGTGCTGATCCTCGCCCTCGTCATCGTGGCGATCTGATCGCTCGACGGGACCGGTCGACGATCCCGTCGGTGCCGACGGATCTCAGACGGCGACGGCGGCGCGCCTGGCCGCGGCCACCGCGCGAGCGACGGTCGTCGCGTCCGTGATGTCGTAGCTCGGCGACCCTCCGCCGGGGCCGGTCTCGGTGACCCGGCCGGCACGACGACGGGCGGAGAGGTGCACCGCGTCGACGCCCGCCCGCGCGAGGGCGGGGATCGCATCGATCGTGACGCCGCCACCGGCCATGATCTGCATCGAGCTGTCGCCCCTCGAGGCCATCTGCGCGAGCTTCTCCGCGCCGTCGATGCTCGCCCGCGCGCCGCCGGACGTCAGCAGACGGTCCACACCGGCGTCGCGCAGCTGGTCGGCGGACCGGACGGGGTCGGTCGTCGCGTCGACGGCCCGATGGAACGTCACCGCGAGCGAGCCCGCAGCCTGACGCAGCTGCGCCAGCGCCTCCAGATCGATCGTGCGATCGGACCGGAGGGCGCCGACGACGATGCCCGCAGCACCCGCGGCCTCGAGCGCGAGGATGTCGCCGGACATGACGTCGATCTCCGCGGGCGAGTAGACGAAACCGCCCTCTCGCGGACGCACGAGGACGTGCACGAAGTCGTTGAGCCCGGCTTCGTCCGCAGCGCGGACCGCCGCCATGACCAGTCCGATGGAGGGGGTGAGCCCACCGGTGCCGAGGGCCTGGCACAGCTCGACCCGCTGGGCTCCCTCGCGGATGGCGATGCGGACCCCCTCCACGTCCTGGACGGCGATCTCGACGGCGATTGGCGACTGGAGGCTCATTGGACCCATTGTTCCAGTGATCCGCTCGAGCCGAGGACGCGCACGCCGCTGCGCTACTTGTCCGTGCCCTGCGACACCGAACCCTGCAGCTGGCGCTGGAAGATCAGGTACACGATGAGCACGGGGACCACGGTGATCACGGACGCCGCGAAGAGCGCACCGAAGTCCACCGAGTACCCGGCCTGGGCGGCGAAGGACGCCATCCCCTGCGTCAGCACGTAGTTCTGCGGGTTCGAGTTGAGCGCCACCGGCAGGAGGAACTGATTCCACAGCCCCACGAAGTTGAGGATCGCGACGGTCGCGAGCCCCGGCCTCGCCATGGGCAGCATCACCTGGAAGAAGGTCCGCCACTCCCCCGCTCCGTCGATCGCAGCAGCCTCCGCGATGGAGACCGGCAGCGACTTGAAGAACGAGAACAGGAAGAACACCGTGAACGGGAAGGCGAACGCCGCGTACGTGAGGATGAGTCCCGGGAGCGAGTTGAGCAACCCGAGGCTCTGCAGCACGAAGAACAACGGCACGATCGCGAGGAACACGGGGAACGTGAGGCCGGCGAGCATCAGGTAGTAGATGGCCCGGCTCCCGAAGAAGCGGAACCGCGCCAGCACGTACGCACACATCGAGCCGAACAGCATGGTCACGATCAGGGCGCCGAACACCACCACGATCGAGTTCAGGAAGAAGCTGCCGATACCGGCCGTCGTCCACGCGTTCACGTAGTTGTCGAAGTTCCACTTCGACGGCAGCGAGAACGGCGAGGCGAAGATCTCGGAGCTCGTCTTGAACGACGACATGACCGTCCAGAGCAGCGGGACGACGACCACGATCGACCAGATGATGAGCACCGTGTGCGATGCCGTCCCGACGACGCGGTCGCCCGTGGTCGGCTTACGGCTGGCCGGTGTGCGCGTGCCGGTTCCGACGACCGCCGGGTTCGCGGTCGTCGCCGTGGTCTGGACGGTCATTCCGCCACCCCTTCATCGTTGCCGCCGGTGAGCCGGCTGACCAGGAAGACGACGCCCGCGAACATCAGGGTGACGAGCGCGAGCACGACCCCCATCGCGCAGGCGTAGCCGAACTGGCCCTTGGTGAACGCCGTCGTGAACAGTTGCTGCGACATCACGAGCGTCGTGTTGGACGGGCCGCCGCCGGGATTCAACGCGGCCATGTACACGAACGCGTCGAGGGCGAGGATGCCCATGTAGATGTACGCCGTCTGGATGTTGTCGCGGATCAGCGGGATCGTGATCGTGAGCGCGGTCCGCAGGCGGCCCGCGCCGTCGATCCGTGCCGCCTCGTACACTTCGGCCGGCACGCCCTTGATCGCCGCGATGAAGAGCACCGTGTAGAACCCGATGAGTCCCCAGACGATGACGAACATGGTCGCGATCATCGCCGTGTCCGGCGAACCGAGCCAGGCGAAGGAGGTGAACTGGTCGAGCCCGATGCCGGTCAGGAAGCCGTTCAGCAGCCCGGACGACGGGTCGTAGATCTGCTTCCAGATGAGGCCGATGACGATGGCCGGCACGACGTACGGGAAGAAGGTGATCACCCGGTACACGCTCGAGTTGCGGAGGCCGCGGATCGGACCGTTGCTCGGCCCGCCGATCGTGATGAGGGAGGCGAAGAGGAATGCGATCCCGAGGGTCACGAGCGGCAGGACGATCGCGAGCGCGACGCTGTTGCCCATGGACTGGAGGAAGGTCTGGTCCTGGAAGAGTTTCGTGTAGTTCGAGAACCCGACGAAGTCCATGCCCGGGGAGAACCCGGACCAGTTCGTCAACGAGTAGTACGCCGCTTGCGCGAACGGTGAGACCACGAAGACGACGTACCCCACCACCGGCACGATCAGGAAGACCAGGAAGAACGAGACCCGGTCGAACGTGAAGTCCCGGCGGCGCAACCGCCGGGCGGCGGGAGGGGTAGCCCCTCCCACCTTCCCGATCGGCGTGCCGACCGCCGTCATTTGACGGTGACCTTGTCCACGGAGTCGTCGTTACGGACCTTGTCGGAGATGTCCTGCATGCCCTTGGTGAGCGTGGCGACGTCGGAACCACCCTGCAGGAACGTGTTCCAGAGGACGAGGAGGTCCGTGTTGAGTCCGTACAGGTCGATGAAGCTCCACGAGAACACGTCGGTGCCCGCGTCGTTCAACATCTTCACCTGGGACACGAGCGCCGTCGAGCCGAAGCCGTCCTCGGGGATCGTGTCCTTGACGATCGTCGACGAGAAGGTCGTCTTGGCGAAGTTCACCGCGGCGTCGTTCGACAGCATGGCCCGCAGGAACTCCTTGCCACCGCCGACGTTCTTGCCCTGCGACGGGACGATGAACCCTTCACCGGCGGTGCTGTGCAGCGCCGAGTACGGCAGGGCTGAATCGGCGGAGACCGTCGGCTCGGGCGCGCCGGTCATCTTGAATCCGTCCTTCGTCTGGGTCTTCATCTCGTTCTCGATCCAGCCACCCGAGGGGTAGAGGATGAAGTCCTCCGAGTTGCTCCACTGCGCCTGCGCAGCGGTGAACTGCGTTCCGGCGCCACCGGGCTTGACGTAGCCGGCGTCGATGATCGCCTTGAGACCCTTGAGCACGTCCTGGACGGCCGGCTTCGACCAGCAGTCCGCCTCGAGGTTCTCGAGCGCCAGACGGACCTCGTCGCCGCCCTCCTTGATCGCGGACGCGATCGCCATCGTCAGGTAGTAGGTGGCCGCCTCGGTGCCCCAACCGAACAGGTACTTGCCCTGCGCCTTGGCCTTCGCACCGAGATCGAGTGCCTCAGCCCAGGTCTTCGGGGGCGTCCAGCCGTTCGCCTCGAAGAGCGCTGCCGAGTACCAGACCGCGTAGACCGTCAGCACGTAGTTCAGCTGCACGAACTTGCCGTCGAAGGTGCCCGGCTCGACGACACCCGGGTAGAGGGTGTCCTTGATGACCTTGCCCTCGTAGTTCTTCGCCTCGATGACGTCCGTCAGGTCGGCGAGCTGCTCGCGGATCGTGTTGATGCCGATGAGGCCGGCGCCGCTGTTGTCGATGACGTCCGGCGGGTTGCCGGCGACGAACCGCGGCTGGAGGGTCTGCGCGATGTTCGTCGCGGCCGTGACCTTGACGGTCGAGCCTGCCTGCTGCTTCTCGACGAGCTTCCCGGCGAACTCGGTGTACTCGATGCCGTACCCGCCCTTGAAGATGACGGCGTCGACCGTCGAGTTGGCGGCCATGCCGAACGGGTTGTCGGCCGAGACCGGTCCGCCGGTGGTGGTCGCCCCGCCTCCGCCGCCGACACAGGACGCGAGCGTCCCGCCCAGCGGGAGGAGGATCGCGGTCGCGAGTGCTCCTCGCAGGAAATCGCGGCGTTGGAGCGTTGCTGGCTGCTTGTCCATCGGTCTACCTTCCAGTGATTCGAGTGTTGCCCGGGTGTGGTGCTGTCGGGGTGGTGTTGTCGGGTGTGTGTTGCGGGAGTTGCGACGCCTCGGGTTCAGGCGTCACGTCTGATCCGGCCCCGGTAGCGGTCCTCGAGCACACTGTTGTGCTCGTCGCCGCCCGGGATGTTGGCCGAGATGTAGAGCGGTGGGGTCTCGCCGGTCGCCGCGATCCTCGCTGCGACGCCGATGGTGAGGAGCTGCGCGAGGTAGGCCGCCGTGATCGAGGACACCGCGCCGACCGGGACGCCGTCCTGGACCTCGATGGTCGCGTCGCCGAACGGAGCACGGTTGTCGAGCACCACGTCGGCCACCTCGGAGAGCCGCAGCCCGCTCGGGTGCTTCGGCTCGACGCGCGAGGTGTGCTCGAGCGAGGTCACGGCGATGACGGGGTGGCCGTGTTCCTTGGCGATCAGGGCGAGTCCCACGATCGACCCGTTGACGCCGGAGTTCGACGCGATGATGAACACGTCGCCCTCCCCCACCGGTGAGATCGCGAAGAGCTCCGCCGCGACGTCGCCGCTGCGCTCCAGCGCGGCACCACCGAGGTCGTCGACGGACCGTTCGCCGCGGAGGACGACGTCCCGCAGGGCGATCTTGTTCGTCGGGATCAGTCCACCGGCCCGGCCGGCGATCTCCATCGCGAACGCCTCCGAGTGGCCGGTGCCGAACGCCTGGATGACCGCTCCGCGTTCGAGGGCCGCGACCAGCAGGTCGATCGCGGGGTCGAGTTCGCCGGACCGTGCCGCCTGGGTGATGTCCGCGAGGCGCGAGGTGACCTCGTCGGTGTAGCGATCGACGTGATCGGTCCAGGTCGTGGTGGATGTGGTGCTCATTCGGTTCCTCTCAGACGCCCACGGGCGAGGCGGTCTCGGACAGGGCTCCGGCCTTGGTCGGTCGGCGGTGCGGGGCGACCGCGAGGGCGGAGGCCGCGAGGCGCTTGGTCGTGCGCTCGAAGTTCTGCTGCGCGACGAACAGGTACAACAGATCCAGGACGAACAGCTGACCGTGCTTGGCGGAGAGGTCGTCGGGCTGCAGGAACCGTTCGTGGGCCGAGGTGATGATGGCCAACGTCGACGCGGCGACGAGCGGGGAGTCCGGGTTGTTGCTGATCGCCACGGTGAGCGCGCCCGCGCGACCCGCCTGGCGGAGCATCTGGATGGTCTCCTCGGTGCGCCCGGTGTTGCTGATCCCCAGGGCGACCGAGTCCGGGCCCTGGATCGCCGCGCTCGTGAGGCCCGCGTGGACCTCCGACCAGGCGTGCGTGCTGATGCCGATCCGGTACAGCCTGGCCTGCATCTCGTCGGCGAGCATCGCGCTGCCGCCGACACCGTAGATGTCGACGTTCCGGGCGCGCGCGATGGCTGCGGCGATCTCGAGCATGACCTCGAGGTCGATCACGTCGGCGGTCTCCCGCAGCGTCCGGGTGTGCGCGTTGAGCAGCGTGCTCAGGACGTCCGGAGCCGAGTCGTCGGGGCCGAACGCCCGGCCGATGTCGGTCTGCCAGGAGTCGCGTGCGGTGCTGCGACCGAAGTCCTTGGCGAGGTCGACCCGGAACGGCGCGTAGCCGGTGTACCCGATGATCCGGCAGAAGCGGGTGATGGTCGCCGCTGAGACGCCCGAATCGGCTGCGAGCTCACCGATCGTGAGGGTGAGGGGCGCGTCTGGGTTCTCCAACAGGTAGTCCGCGATACGCAGCATGACCCCGGACATCTCCGGCATCCGCGACCGAATCCGGTTGGTCACGCCGGTGGCGTGCTCGACCGGTGGGTCGGTGCGGATGGAAACAGTCATGGAAATTCCTTTTCTCCTTCGTTGGAGTGACGCGAAACTGATTCTTACAGTACGTTGTGGCCCACGGCAACATGTTTCGAGATGATGACGATGATGAAAACAACTCTGGCGGTCGACGCCGGCGGCACCTCGTCCCGCGCGGTGCTCGTGGACGCCTCAGGACGTCGCCTCGGTTCCGGGCGCGCGGGCGGCGGGAATCCGACGTCGTCCGGTGTGGACAGCGCTGCCACGCAGATCGCGCTCGCGGCTCGTGCCGCACTCGACCAGGCCAGGACGACGTCGTCCATACCGCCCCTCCCGTCCGGGTCGCTCGTGGTGATCACGCAGGCGGGGCAGGTGTCCGACGCCTACCGCCGCGCCTTGGACGCACACCTCGTACCGCTCGGACTCGGACCGGTCGTCATCGAACCGGATCTGCTCGGCATGTACGGCTCCGGCTCGGCGTCGCCGGACGGCGTCGTGCTCGTCGCGGGGACCGGGAGCGTCGCGGGACGGATCAGGGACCGTCTCGTCGTCCGGGAGGTCGGTGGTGCCGGCTGGCTCCTCGGTGATGGCGGCTCCGGATTCTGGATCGCCCGGCGCGTGATCCGCGCGGTCGCCGCCGACCTCGACGGCATCGGCCCCCGCACGGGCCTCACCCCGCTGCTCTCCCGGGCGGTCGGGTTCACTCCGGACCCGTCCTCATCCGGTGACGCGGACCACCGCCGGTCCCCGGTACTCGACACACTCATCCGCTCGGTGAACGACGGTCCCCCCATCGCCATCGCCCGCCTGGCGCCGCTCGCCTTCCAAGCCGCGGACGACGACGTCGCGCGGTCCATCCTCGACGCTGCCGTCGACCGCCTGGCGGTCCTCGTGGAACGGGTGCTGGCTCCGGATTCGGACCACAGAGAGAGCACGCTCGTCGTCGGCGGCAGCGTGCTCGTCGACGGACTCCTCCCGTCCGTCCCCTCGGCCGCGGAGCGCCTGTCGTCGGCTGCCGCCGGGGCCCGACTCGTCCCGGTCGCCGACGGCCTCGTCGGAGCCGCCGCCCTGGGCATCAGGATGCTGGGCGGGGACGTCGACGACGCGACCCTCAGCCGCCTGCGCGAGGACCTGGCTGCTGGAGAGAAGCGGTGACGCGGTGATGGCGGACCGGATCGCCGTCATCGGCACCGGTGCCATGGGACTGGCGCACGTCCGCGCGCTCGCCGGACTCGGTGCAGCCGACCGGATCACTTACCTGTGCTCGGCTCGGTCGCCGAGAGCCATGCCGGAGGCACCGGACGCACGACTCACCACCTCGGTCGACGAGGTGCTCCTGGATGCCTCCGTGGGGATCGTCGTCATCTGCACGCCGACCGACACCCATCGGGATCTCGCCGTCAGGGCGCTCCGTGCCGGCAAGCACGTCCTGCTGGAGAAACCGATCGCCCTGACGCTCGCCGACGCCAACGCGATCCTGCAGGCCGCCGACGAGTCCGGCCGGACGTTCATGGTCGCGCACGTCGTCAGGTTCTTCGGCGGGTACGAGGCGATCGACGACGCGGTGCGGGCCGGGGCTGTCGGCACACCCCTCGCCGTCACGGCCGAACGGCTGAGCTCCCCCGCCGCCCCGTCACCGTGGTGGCAGGACGAGCGACGCTCCGGCGGCCCCCTCGTCGACTTCGCGATCCACGACTTCGACCAGCTGAACCAGCTCCTCGGTCAGCCGCGATCCGTGTCAGCACGACGCACCGGCACCGGTCGCCCGATCGAGACGACGGTCGACTACGCCGACGGCGGGATCGGGCGCGTCCTCACCTCCATGGAGCTCCCGCCGGCCTTCGGATTCAGCTCGGCCATCGAGGTGCTCGGCAGCACCGGGCTCATCGCCCACCGATTCGTCGGTGCGTCCCCGACCCACGCACCGCCGCTCTCGGTCGACGCGCTGGGATCGGCCGCCGCGCACGGCCCCTACGACCTCGACGAGACCGATCCCTACCGACGACAGATGGCTTCCTTCCTCGACTGCGTGAAGCGAGACGTCCAACCGTTCCGAGTGACCGGCCGGAGTGCCCTCGCGGCCCTGACGGTCGCGTTGGCGGCGAAGGCATCGCTGGACACCGGCGTGCCCGTGCAGGTCTTCGAACCCCACGACGCCTGAACCGTCGACGCGCAGGAGGTCCGACGTCCTGACCACGCCGGCCCACCGGACAGCAGACATCCGACCTTTCGTGTTAGCCTGCCCCCGCACCGCCGTGAACCCACTCGACGATCGAAGGGCCGCCGTGACCGAGACCACCATCCCCCGACCCGACACCGCCTGGTTCGACGAGGCGAGATTCGGATTGTTCCTGCACTGGGGCCTCTACGCCCTCCCCGCACGCCATGAGTGGGTGCAGACGCGGGAACACCTCTCGGCCGAACAGTACGAGCGCTACCGCGAGCACTTCGACCCAGACCGGTTCGACCCCCGCGCCTGGGCCAAGCAGGCCAAGGCGGCCGGCTTCCGGTACGCGGTGCTCACGACGAAGCACCACGACGGCTTCTGCCTGTGGGATTCGGCACTCACCGACTTCACGTCCATGCACACGCCCGCCGGCCGTGACCTCGTGGCGGAGTTCGTGGAGGCCTTCCGCGCCGAGGGGCTCCGGATCGGCTTCTACCACTCGCTCATCGACTGGCATCACCCCCACTTCACGGTCGACGGCATCCACCCGCGACGCGACGACCCCGAGGCGCTCGCAGCGAACGCCGACCGTGACTGGTCCCGCTACCGGGACTACCTGCACGGCCAGGTGCGCGAGCTGCTCACCGGCTACGGCCCGATCGACTACCTCTTCTTCGACTTCAGCTACTCGCAGGGCATCGAAGGTCTGCCGGGGAAGGGCGCCGCCGACTGGGGCTCCGAGGAACTCGTCGAGATGATCCGCGGGCTGCAGCCGGAGATCCTCATCAACGACCGCCTCGAACTCCCGGGCGACGTCACCACCCCCGAGCAGTACCAGCCCGTGGTGACACCGGTCGGTCCCGACGGCGACCCCCTCCGGTGGGAGGCCTGCCAGACCCTGAACGGCAGCTGGGGGTACGACCGCGACAACCTCGACTACAAGTCGCCGGAGCTGCTCCTGCGGATGCTCATCGATTCGGTCTCGAAGAACGGCAACATGCTGCTGAACATCGGACCGACCGCGCGCGGGACGATCGATCCTCGCGCGATCGAACGACTCGACGTCCTCGCCGACTGGTTCGCGCTCCACGAGCGGTCGATCCGAGGATGCGGCCCGTCGGAGTTCAGCAGTCCGACCGACGTCCGATACACGCAACGCGGCGACCGGCTGTACGTCCACGTCTTCGCCTGGCCGTTCGTGCACCTGCACCTGCCCGGTCTCGGCGGCCGGGTGCGCTACGCGCAGCTGTTGTCGGACGGCTCCGAGGTGCAGTTCCAAGTGCATCGCCCGGAGCACGATCTGCCGAACCAGCACACCCAACCGAAGGGACTCGGTCCCGACACAGTGACCCTGCACCTGCCGATCGGTGAACCCGACACCCCGATCCCGGTCATCGAGATCTTCCTCGAGCCCGGCACGACCGGAGCAGCGACGGCCTGAGGCTCCCGCAGACGACGGAACGCCCGCCCCGACGGATCGGGGCGGGCGTTCTGGCTCGGTGCCGCTGAGCGGCTGGACGAGCGGAGACTAGCGGGCGACGCTGCCGTCGACGTAGTCGTCGTCGTTCGAGGCGTTCCACGCGAAGAGCTTGCGCAGCTCGCGACCGGTGGCCTCGATCGGGTGGTCCTCGCCCTTCTTGCGCAGCTCGAGGAACTCGGGCGCGCCGGCGTCCTGGTCGTCGATGAAGCGCTTGGCGAAGGTGCCGTCCTGGATGTCCTTGAGGACCGCCTGCATGTTGGTCTTGACGCTCGGGTCGATGACGCGCGGGCCGGAGACGTAGTCGCCGTACTCAGCCGTGTCGGAGACGCTCCAACGCTGCTTGGCGATGCCACCCTCCCAGATGAGGTCGACGATGAGCTTCAGCTCGTGGAGCACCTCGAAGTAGGCGATCTGCGGCTGGTACCCGGCCTCGGTCAGGGTCTCGAAGCCGTACTGGATCAGCTGCGAGACGCCACCGCACAGGACGGCCTGCTCGCCGAAGAGGTCGGTCTCGGTCTCCTCGGTGAAGGTGGTCTTGATGCCACCGGCACGGAGGCCACCGATCGCCTTGGCGTAGGACCAGGCGAGCGCCCAGGCGCCACCGGCCTCGTCCTTCTCGACGGCGACGATGACGGGGACGCCGCGGCCGGCCTCGTACTCGCGACGAACGGTGTGGCCCGGGCCCTTCGGGGCGACCATGAAGATGTCGACGCCCTCAGGAGCCTCGATGTAGCCGAAGCGGATGTTGAAGCCGTGGCCGAAGACGAGCGCCTTGCCCGGAGCGAGCTGGTCCTTGATGGACTCGGCGAAGATCGTGCGCTGGTGCTGGTCCGGAGCGAGGATGACGATGACGTCGGCCCATGCGGAGGCGTCGGCGACGTTCTTGACGGTGAAGCCCTGCTCCTCGGCCTTGGCGATCGACTTCGAGCCGTCCTTCAGGCCGACGACGACCTCGACACCGGAGTCGCGGAGGTTGAGCGCGTGTGCGTGGCCCTGCGAGCCGTAGCCGATAACGGCAACCTTCTTGCCCTGGATGAGCGACAGGTCTGCGTCCTGGTCGTAGAAAATCTCAGTCACTGGTGGTTCTCTCCTTGGTTGTGGTTTCGCAATATGCCGCAGATGCGACTAGTTCTTGAAGACGCGTTCGGTGATGGACTTCGAGCCGCGCCCGATGGCGAGGAGACCCGATTGGGCGATCTCCTTGATGCCGTAGGGCTCGAGCACCTTGAGGAGCGCGGTCGTCTTCCCGGAGTCGCCCGTGACCTCGATCACGAGGGCGTCGGTCGCCACGTCGACGACGCGGGCCCGGAACAGGTTGACGGCTTCCAGCACCTGGGAACGGGTGGAGTTGTCGACGCGGACCTTGATGAGCAGGTGCTCACGCTGGACGGACTGCGCCGGATCCAGCTCGACGATCTTGATGACGTTGATGAGCTTGTTCAGCTGCTTCGTCACCTGCTCGAGCGGAAGCTCCTCGACGTCGACGACGACCGTGATCCGGGACAGACCCTCGATCTCGCTGTGGCCGACCGCGAGACTCTCGATGTTGAAGCCCCGGCGGGCGAACAACCCGGCGACGCGGGTCAGCAGACCGGGCTTGTCCTCGACGAGGAGGCTCAGGACGTGGCTGCTCATGCTCAGGCCTCCTCATCGAACGACGGACTGTGGTCCTTGGCGTACTGGACGTAGCTGTTGCTGACACCCTGCGGCACCATCGGCCACACCATCGCGTCGGCACTCACGACGAAGTCGATGACGACCGGACGGTCGTTCGTCTCCAGGGCGAGCTTGATGGCGGCGTCGACCTCCTCCTCCTTCGTCACGCGGATCGCGAGGCAACCGTAGGCCTCGGCCAGCTTGACGAAGTCCGGGATCCGGATGGTGTCGTGCCCGGTGTTCAGGTCGGTGTTCGAGTACCGACCGTCGTAGAAGAGCGTCTGCCACTGGCGGACCATGCCCAGCGAGGAGTTGTTGATGATCGCGACCTTGATCGGGATGTTGTTGATCGTGCAGGTCGCGAGTTCCTGGTTGGTCATCTGGAAGCAGCCGTCGCCGTCGATCGCCCACACGTGGCGATCGGGCTGGGCCACCTTGGCGCCCATGGCCGCGGGGACCGAGTAGCCCATGGTCCCGGCACCGCCGGAGTTCAGCCAGGAGTTCGGACGCTCGTACTTGATGAACTGCGCCGCCCACATCTGGTGCTGGCCGACGCCCGACGCGAAGACGCCCTCCGGACCGGTGATCTCGCCGATGCGGGAGATCACGTGCTGTGGCGAGAGCAGACCGTCGGTCGGCTCGGCGTAGCCCAGCGGGAACTCCTCGCGGAGACCGTCGAGGTAGGACCACCACTCGGCGATGTCGGGGGTGACCTCGCGGGCGGCTGCCTCGAACGCCGACTGGAGGTCGACGATGACGTCCTTCGCGTCGCCCACGATGGGCACATCCGCGATGCGGATCTTCGAGATCTCGGCCGGGTCGACGTCCACGTGGACGACCTTCGCGTTCGGCGCGAAGAGCGAGGCCTTGCCGGTCACGCGGTCGTCGAATCGGGCACCGAGCGACACGAGCAGGTCGGCCTCCTGCAGCGCGAGCACTGCCGGGACGGTGCCGTGCATGCCGGGCATGCCGAGGTGCTGCGTGTGCGAGTCGGGGAACGCCCCGCGAGCCATGAGCGTCGTCACGACCGGAGCCCCGGTCGCCTCGGCCAGCGCGAGCAGTTCCTCGGAGGCCTTGGAGCGGATCACGCCGCCGCCGACGTACAGCACCGGCTTCTTGGCGTTGACGAGCAGCTGCGCAGCGGCCTGGATCTGCTTGCCGTGCGCCTTCGTCACCGGGCGGTAGCCGGGCAGGTCGACCTTCGGCGGCCAGATGAACGGCGCCTCGGCCTGCTGGGCGTCCTTCGTGATGTCGACCAGCACCGGTCCGGGACGGCCGGTACCCGCGATCTCGTAGGCCGCGGCGATGGCCGCCGGGACCTCGTCCGGGGTCTTGACGAGGAAGGAGTGCTTCGTGATCGGCATGGTGATGCCGACGATGTCCGCCTCCTGGAACGCGTCCGTGCCCATGAGGGTCGAGAACACCTGACCGGTGATCGCGACCATCGGCACCGAGTCCATGTAGGCGTCGGCGATGGCGGTGACGAGGTTCGTCGCGCCGGGGCCGGACGTCGCGATGCACACGCCGATCCCGCCACCGGCGGCGGCATATCCTTCGGCCGCGTGGCCGGCGCCCTGCTCGTGTCGGACCAGGATGTGACGGAGCTTCGTCGAGTCCATCAGCGGGTCGTAGGTCGGCAGGATCGCTCCGCCGGGCAGACCGAAGATGTCGGTGACCCCGAGGAGCTCGAGCGATCGGACGATCGCCTGGGCTCCCGTCAGGATCTCCGGTGCGGCCGGGGCCGCAGGTGTTCTGGGATGAGGCACGGGTTGGGATTCCGTGGGCATGATGATTCCTTCAGCGATGAGATGCACGAACGAGATGCTCGGTTATCCCGTGATCGCGCCCTCCGCTGCGGAGTGCACGAGACGAGAGTACTTTGCGAGAACGCCACGGGTATAGCGCGGGGGAAGAGGCGCCCAGCCGTCGCGGCGGGCTTCCAGCTCTGCTTCGTCGACGAGTAGGTCGAGCGAGCGGCCAGCGATATCGACCCGTATCAGATCACCATCGCGCACGAAGGCGATTGGACCTGCGTCCACCGCTTCGGGTGCTATGTGGCCGATGCACAGTCCGGTTGTGCCGCCTGAGAATCGACCGTCCGTCAACAGTAGTACATCCTTGCCGAGTCCGGCGCCCTTGATGGCGGCCGTGATCGCGAGCATCTCGCGCATCCCCGGCCCACCCTTCGGGCCCTCGTAGCGGATGATGACGACGTCGCCCTTGTTGATCTTGCCCTCGGTGAGCGCGTCCATGGCCCCGCGTTCACGTTCGAAGACCCGCGCGGGTCCTTCGAAGACCTCGGCGTCGAATCCGGCCGTCTTCACGACGGCGCCCTCGGGCGCGAACGAGCCCTTGAGGATCGTGATGCCGCCGGTCGCGTGGATCGGGTTGTCGAGCGTGCGGATGACCGTGCCGTCGATCGGGTCGGGGTTGATGTCGGCGAGGTTCTCGGCCACCGTCTTGCCGGTGACCGTGAGGCAGTCGCCGTGCAGCAGACCGGCGTCGAGCAGCGCCTTCATGACGACGGGGACGCCGCCGTGACGGTCGACGTCGTTCATGACGTACTGGCCGAACGGCTTCAGGTCGCCGATGTGCGGCACCTTGTCGCCGATGCGGTTGAAGTCGTCGAGTGTGAGGTCGACCTCGGCCTCGCGGGCGATCGCGAGCAGGTGCAGGACCACGTTCGTCGATCCGCCGAATGCCATCGCGACGGCGATGGCGTTCTCGAACGCCTCCTTCGTCAGGATGTCGCGAGCGGTGATACCGAGTCGGAGCATGTTGACCACGGCTTCGCCCGATCGGTGCGCGAAGTAGTCGCGACGGCGGTCGGCCGAGGGGGGCGATGCCGAACCCGGGAGGCTCATGCCGAGCGCCTCGGCGACCGACGCCATCGTGTTGGCCGTGTACATCCCGCCGCAGGCGCCCTCGCCCGGGGCGATGGCGCACTCGATGCGCTTCAGGTCCTCTTCACTCATGTTGCCGGCCTTGCAGGCCCCGACCGCCTCGAAGGAGTCGATGATCGTGACCTCCTTCTCGGTGCCGTCGGAGAGCTTGACCCAACCCGGCGCGATCGATCCGGCGTAGAGGAAGACCGAGGAGAGGTCGAGCCGCGCGGCGGCCATGAGCATGCCCGGCAGCGACTTGTCGCAGCCGGCGAGCAGGACCGTGCCGTCGAGGCGTTCGGCCATGACCACGGTCTCGACGCTGTCGGCGATGACCTCGCGCGAGACGAGCGAGAAGTGCATTCCCTCGTGGCCCATCGAGATGCCGTCGGAGACGGAGATGGTGCCGAACTGCAGCGGGTATCCCCCACCCGAGTGCACGCCCTCCTTGGCCCCCTGCGCGAGGCGGTCGAGCGAGAGGTTGCAGGGCGTGATCTCGTTCCACGAGCTCGCGATGCCGATCTGGGGCTTGTCCCAGTCCTCGTCGCCCATGCCGACGGCGCGGAGCATGCCGCGCGAAGTGGTCGCCTCGATCCCGTCGGTGACGGCACGACTGCGTGGTTTGATGTCGATCTCTGGCATTTTAAGAGTCTACGGCTTCCTTGTTGCTTCGATATTCCGCGAGCATGCCGAGGACGCGCGCGATCTCGGAGGGTCCTTCGACCCTGAAGTCCGCGGCGGTCACGCCGGTGCCACTCTTCACCCCGAGGTCGCCGGGGCCGAGTGCGCCGAACGCGTCCTCGTCCGTGACGTCGTCGCCCGCGTAGAACACGGCATCTGCTTTGGTGTACCGCCGGAGGTGTTCGACGGCTTCGCCCTTGGTCGCGCTCCTGAGCGAGAACTCGAGGACGTTCTTGCCCTCTCGAACCGTCAGGGCGCCGAACTCGTCCTTGGTGTGGGCGAGTGCTTCGAGGTGGGCGATCCTGGAGTCTTCTTCACTGGCGAGCCTCGTGTGCAGGGCGAACCCTGCAGGCTTCCGCTCGATCCAGACATTATCGTAACCCTCCGCGACGTCCTGGAGGATCCGTTGGAGGGTCTCCCGCTGTTCGCGTTCCTCGTCGTCGAGGGCGAGGGCGTCGTCGGGGTTGTCGAGACGGATCTCGACGCCGTGCGAGCCGGCGAACAGGGCGTGGTCGGGCAGCTCGGCCACCGCCACGAGACTGTCGATCGCGCGCCCGGACACGAGTGCGACGCGCGTCCCGGGCAGATCCATCAGCGCCAACACGGCCTTGCGGGCCGCGGGCAGCGCCCGCGCCTGGTCCGGGTCGTCGACCTCGGGGGCCAGCGTGCCGTCGAAGTCCAGGGCCACCAGGAGCTTCGGGACGTCGGCCAGGCGGCGGAGTTCCGCACGCAGTCCGAGGGGAAGCCCCCCGAGGGTGTCGGTGGGCTCGTCGGTGGTGCTCATGACTGGGTGGTGCTCCCCTGCTCGATGGTCGGTGACTGGTCACGCACACGCTGCAACTCGTCGAGGAAGGACGCCGACCACCGCGCGACGTCGTACTCCATGACGCGCTTGCGCAGCGCCCGCATGCGACGACCACGCTCGGCCTTCGTCATGTGCACGGCCTGGAGGATCGCCGACTTCATCCCCTCGATGTCGTGCGGGTTGATCTTGAGGGCCTGCTTCAGCTCGTCGGACGCGCCGGCGAACTCGCTCAGCACGAGGACGCCGTCGTTGTCGTAGCGAGCGGCGACGTACTCCTTCGCGACGAGGTTCATGCCGTCGCGCAGGGCTGTGACGAGCATGACGTCGGCGGCGAGGTAGAGGGCAGCCATCTCCTCGCGGGGGTACCCGTGGTGCAGGTACTGGATCGCGATGTGGCCGATGGTGCCGAAGTCGCCGTTGATCCGGCCGACCGTCTGCTCGATGTCGTCGCGGAGCTGACGGTACGTCTCGACGCGTTCGCGGCTGGGGCTGGCGACCTGGACGAGCGTGACGTCCTCGACCGCGAGCTTGCCCTGTGCGAGGAGCTCTCCGAAGGCCTTGAGTCGGTGCCCGATGCCCTTCGTGTAGTCGAGGCGGTCGACGCCGAGCATGATCGTCTCCGGGTTGCCGAGCTCCTCGCGGATCTGCTTGGCACGGGCGATGATGTCGGGGCGTTGCGCGAGGGCCTGGTACCCCTTGCTGTCGATCGAGATCGGGAAGTGCCGGGCGATCACCGTGCGGTACGGGGCGCCACGCTTCGAGGCGACCGGTGCCGCGTCCGTCGTGACCGACACGAGTGCCGCATCGAGCGGGACCTGGATCGCGGCCCCCTTCGTCTCGTACCCGAACAGGCGGCGGACCGCCCGGGAGAAGTTGCCCGCGTCCGCAACGCGCTGGAAGCCGATGACGTCGGCGCCGAGCAGTCCCTCGATGATCTGGCGTCGCCATGGGAGCTGCGAGTAGATGCCGTAGGCCGGGAACGGGATGTGGTTGAAGAAGCCGATCGTGAGATCGGGTCGCAGCTCACGCAGCATCTTCGGCACGAGCTGCAGCTGGTAGTCCTGCACCCAGACGGTCCCGCCGTCGGACGCGGCCGCTGCGGCCGCCTCCGCGAACCGTCGGTTCACGGCGACGTAGGAGTCCCACCACTCGCGGTGGTAGCTCGGCGGAGCGATGACGTCGTGGTAGAGCGGCCAGATGGTGTCGTTCGAGAAGCCCTCGTAGTAGCGGGCGATCTCGTCCTCGGACAGCGGGACCGGGATGATCCACATGTCGTCGTTGTCGAACGGCTCGATCTCGAGGTCGGCGGAGCCGGCCCATCCGATCCAGGCGCCGTCGGCACCGCGCATGACGGGTTCGAGGGCGGTCACGAGTCCACCGGGTGAGGTCCGCCAGCTCTCGGCGCCGTCTGCATCGACGACGCGATCGACCGGCAGCCGGTTGGATACCACGATGAAGTCGAAGGTCGACGCTGATCCGCCGTCAGGCGCGGAATATCTGGTGATGATGGCCCTCCCGGGGTACTCGGGTTCGCTGTTCAGGCTAGCAGCGTTCCGCATGGCGAAACCGCGTGTTCAGACGGCGAGCATATGCTTGCGCTGATGATCCGCCATGGCATGAGCACCTCCTGCGTCTACCCGCTGGGAACCCGGCGCGCGTTCGAGTTGGCCGCCGAAGCCGGCTACGACGGCGTCGAGGTCATGGTGACCCAGGACCGCGTCACGCAGGACGCCGACGCCCTCCGCGCCCTCGCCGCCGAGACCGGGCTCGACATCCTCTCGATCCACGCGCCGGTCCTGACCCGGACCGCGTTCGTCTGGGGCCGCGACCATCGGGAGAAGCTCCGCCGCTCGGCCGAGCTCGCCGCCGCCGTCGGCGCGTCGACCGTCGTCGTCCACCCGCCGTTCCGCTGGCAGCGGCGCTACGCGCACGCCTTCGTCGACCTCGTCGCCGAGCTGAGCGAGACGCACGGACTCGAGCTGGCCGTCGAGAACATGGCCTGCTTCCAGAGCCGCGGGCTCCGGGTGCAGCCGTTCGCCTTCGGCTACGACCCGGCCCCGCTCGCCTGCGCCGCCCTGACGCTCGACTTCTCCCATGCGGCCCTCGCGGGTGAGGACTCGCTCGAGATCGCGACCCGCTACGGCGGCCGCCTCCGCCACGTGCACCTGTGCGACGGGACCGCACCGTCGCCGCGGGGTGCCTTCCTCGACGAGCACCTCCTCCCGGGCGACGGTGAGCAGCCGGTCGCCGAGGTCCTCGAGCTGCTGCGCGCGGCGGACTGGTCGGGAAGCATCGTCGCGGAGGTGCACCTGCCCGCGACCGGCGGCGACGCGCTCCGCCTCAGCCAGCTGCGCGCCTCACTGGCCTTCGCGAAGCGTGCATTCGCTAGCACAGGCGAGAACCCGAAGGAAAGCCCGGATGCGGGGGGCCTCCCCTACCGGCTAGCGTGAAGTCATGCGCAAATTCCTCTTCAACGGCAGCATGATCTCCACGGTCTTCGGCGGAATCTCCGCTCTCCAGGCGACCCGACAGGGACCGCGGGACTGGAAGCTCGCCCTCCTCTGGGTGAGCTGGGGCATCTCGCTCGCCCTCGCGATCAGCTCGGTGCTCGACGACAGCAAGCAGGCGGAGATCGGCCGCTGAGGTCACACCACCGCGCTACCACGACCGCCCGGAAAACCCGAGAATTGGGGCGCTCACCCGCGTGTCTCCGCGTCGTTCCGCGCCTCGTGATCGACAATGAAGGCAGTCCAGCCTCACGGATGATCCGCTTTCGATGAAGGGCCCGCCATGTTCGGTCGCCGACGCCACGCAGCACCAGTCTCCGCATCGAAGCTGACCGAGAAGCAGCTGTTCGACCTCGTCCACGCTCGACTGGCGAGCGAACTCGGCGCCAACGGCGCCTGGGTGCTGTCGCGCCGCACCCCGAGCTCCGGCGATGAGATCTTCCACGAGGTGTACGCCCAGCAGCTCGCCCACGACATCGCTACGGACATCGACCTCGAGCAGGCTGCGGTGACGGTCCGTGCCGAGGCCGCTCCGGCGCGCGGATGGCGGTTGTGGTCTCGTGGCCAGGAAGAAGCCGCAGTGGATGTCGCCGACGAGGTCGAGACCGTCGAGGTCATCGAGCCGACCGTCGCCGAGGAACCTGCCGCCCTCACCGAGACGATCGACGCGCCGTCCGAGGCGCATGCCGATGACGACCACCCCGAGGCGGCGGCTGACGAAACTGAGCCGACGCTCGTCGAGCGAACCCTCCTCGAGCCGCAGCACTACCCCATCACCGTCTGGGCCGAACCCGAGTTCATCGACGCGAGTCTCGTCAACCCGGTGCCGGCGCGCCGCAGCTCGGTCGCCTGACCGGCCACGCACGTCGACAACGGCCGTCCACTCCGGTGGGCGGCCGTTTCGTCGTACCAGGCCGTTGAGCGGGCATGACGCCCCATCGAACCCGAATCGATGAGGCGTCACGGCGCTGGTGGGCACGAATGCCCGACCGTCGCTCTGCTCCGCACGGTGGGGTGACCACGCGGAGGCTTTCGTCGGCAAGGGTAGGACCCGATCCCGCCATGCTGCCGACCCTTCCAGGGTCTCATGCCTGCGCTCTACTCGGTTCCGATGACGCGAATCGGACGGGAGCTGTCGCGAAACGTCACCGGAGCGTTTCGTCGGGCCGCAAGCTCGAACGCGAGTCGAGCCGAAACGCAGAACGGCCCCGTCCGAAGACGAGGCCGTTCTGGTGTGGTGCACCCCCCCGGACTTGAACCGGGAACCCACTGATTAAGAGTCAGTTGCTCTGCCAATTGAGCTAGAGGTGCGTGGTTTCGGAGTGTTCCGAACCGAGATATGACACTAGCACCCAACTGGGCCGAGTGCGAAATCGAGCCGGTCGGCGTGTCGCGGAGGCACGTCGCCGGCCCCTCGAGCGTCGTTCGATCAGGCCCGCGCGACCCTATCCTGGAGAGGTGACCGAACCCGTGACCGCCTCCCCCGCCGACCTCGATCTCGCGCTCCGGCTCGCCGACGCGGCCGACCGCATCGCGATGGACCGCTTCGAGGCTCGCGACCTCGAAGTGTCCACCAAGCCGGACCGCTCGCACGTCACCGACGCCGACCTCGCCGTCGAACGCGCCATCCGCGGCATTCTCGAGACCGAGCGCCCGGACGACGGCGTGTTCGGCGAGGAGTACGGCGCGCAAGGCCCGACGGATCGACAGTGGATCATCGACCCGATCGACGGGACGGCGAACTTCCTCCGCGGTGTCTCGAACTGGGCGACGCTCATCTCCCTCGCCGTCGACGGCGTGCCTGTCGTCGGCGTCGTGAGCGCACCCGCCATGCACGCCCGCTGGTGGGGTGCCATCGGACACGGCGCGTGGGGCGTCCGGTTCGGCGAGACCACCCCGCGCCGGCTGTCCGTCTCGGGGGTCTCCGACCTCGCCGACGCGTCCTTCAGCTTCCAGAGCATCGCGCAGTGGGCCTCGGTCGGGCGGATCCCCCAGCTGCTGGCCCTGTGCGGCTCCCTGTGGCGCGATCGGGCCATCGGGGACATGTGGCCCTACATGCTCCTCGCCGAGGGCTCGATCGACGCCGTGGCCGAATTCGGCGTGCAGGAGTACGACCTGGGCGCCCACGTGCCGATCGTCCTCGAGGCCGGCGGTCGCTTCACGGACATCGACGGCATCGAGACCATCTCCACGCGGAGCTCCCTCGCGACGAACGGGCGCCTGCACGACGCCTTCCTCGCCGAGCTGCCACCCGTCGGCTGACACGAGCGCACGGCACCGCGCAAGCCCGCCGAGCGGGATCCGGCCGCGTCGTACGCTGGGCGGATGGTACGACTGAGGCGCAGCGACGTGAACGGACAGGGCATCCGACGGGTTCGATCCGGGCGCGGTTTCAGCTATCGGTTGCCGGACGGTTCACTCCTCGACGATCAGGAGATCCGGGCCCGGATCGACGGCCTGGTGGTCCCTCCCGCGTGGAACGAGGTCTGGATCACCCCCTATGCGAACGGGCACATCCAGGCGACCGGGATCGATGCGGCCGGGCGACGGCAGTACCTCTATCACCCGTCGTGGCGCGAGCGTCAGGACCGCAGCAAGTTCGACCGAGCCCTGGCCCTCGCCGAGGCGCTCCCTGCCGCGCGAGGTCGGGTCACCCGGGACCTCCGGCTCGAGGGGTACCCGCTCGCACGGGTGTCGGCCGGCGCGTTCCGCATGCTCGATACCGGCTCCCTGCGCGTGGGCGGTGAGCAGTACGCGGAGGCCAACGGCAGTCACGGCTTGTCGACCCTCGAGGGTGCGCACGCTCGCGTGAGCGGCGACACCGTCGCGCTGAAGTTCCCGGCGAAGAGCGGACAGCCCTGGGAGTCCGACATCGTCGACGCCGACCTGGCCTCGCTCATCCGCTCCTTGAAGCGCCGTGGACCGCACGCCCGCCTCCTGGCCTGGAAGGACGGGAACCGGTGGCGCCACCTCCAGGCGAGCCAGATCAATGACTACGTCCGGGCGCAGACGAACGGCGAGTTCACCGCGAAGGACTTCCGGACGCTGCACGGCACCGTCGCGGCCGCGGAGAGCCTGGCGAAGGCCGGACCCGTGCAGAGCAAAACAGCACGCTCGAAGGTCCTCGCACAGGCCATGCGCGACGCCGCAGCGGTCCTCGGCAACACCCCGGCGATCGCGAAGTCCAGCTACGTCGACCCACGGGTCGTCGATCGCTACACGCACGGCGAGACGATCCCACCGGACGGTCGCGGCTCACCGGAGACGGCGCTCCGTGTCCTGCTCGTGGGGACGGACGACCCGTCCTAGCCGTGGTCCTGGTCGTGAGGCTCGGTGCCCGCGTCGCGGGACGCCCCGTTCCCCGCGAGGTGCCCCTCGACCTCGGACTCCGGGATGAGCTGCAGCCCTCGCGGGGTGTGCGATGAATCCGAGAGGACCTCGAGCCACGCACGGTTGAGTTCCGGCGGACGGCTCCCGAAGAAGCGGAACTGCAGTGGGATGCTCGGGGACAACCAGAGCGAGCGTCGTCCCGAACCGTGTTCGGGATCGTTCGCCCAGCTGAGGAAGAAGCTCTCCTGCCGGCGCAGCTTCGCCCCGATGACGGCCTTCAGGTGCGCGAGCGCGCGGTCTTCGATCTCGTACTCGTCGCCGGACCCGTAGATGAGCATTCCCATGGGGACATTGTGCCGCTATTCGGGCGTGTGGCCGGGATGTCGTTCCTCGCCGAGTTCTTCGCGTCCCGCGAGCTCGTCGCGGACGAGGATGGCCTCGTCGAAGTTGCCGCTCCGGTAGGCCGCCCGGGCGACCATGTGTGCGGAGATCGGCGCGGTGAGGCTCTGGAACACGATGATCGCGATCGCGATCGTGATGGTCCCGACCGTCGGGCTCGAGACGGCGACGTCCGCCATGATCGCGATGAGTCCGAGGATCTGCGGCTTGGTCGCCGCGTGCAGGCGGGACAACACGTCGGGGAAGCGCAGGAGGCCGACGCCGGCGGCGAAGCACATGATCGCCCCGACGAGCACGAGGGCTCCGGTGACGATGTCGCGGATCAGCTCGCCGGTCATGCGTCGTCCTGCTTCGACATGAAGCGCGCGACGCTGACCGAGCCGACGATCGCGAACATCGCGAGCGCCAGGAGGACCGGCAGGCCGTCCGTGTGACGGTTGATCGCCATCTCGGCCCCGATCGCGCACATGACGGTGGCGACGAGCACGTCGGAGGCGATCACGCGGTCGAGGAGGCTCGGCCCGCGGATGATCCGGTAGACCGCGGCGAGGGCCGCGGCACCGAACAGCACGGAGACGATGATGATCACGACGAGCATCACTGCCCCCTTCCGATCGAGACGTGGTCATGGTCGTGGCGGAGGGCGTCCGCCTCGGCGCGGGAACCGATCGCGAGGATGAGCCGTCGCTCCGTTCCGAGGACCTCGGCGACGACCTCGTCGATGTCGGCGTCGTCATGCACGTTCAACGCGTGCAGGTAGAGCGTCGAGGCCGTGCGGTCGAGGTCGACCACGATCGAGCCTGGGACGATCGAGACCGCCTCGGCCGTCCAGCTCATGATGAGGTCGGAGGTCGTCCGCAGACGGACCGCGATCACCGCGTTACTGGAGTGGAACCTCGGCTTGAGGACGAGCCACGCGATCTCCGCACTCGCCCGCACGATGTCGACGAGGAGCTTGCCCAGGAAGATCGCGGTCCGCCAGAGGTTGATGCGGCCGCTCAGCTCGACGGCCGGCAGGTAGAACAGGAACGACACCAGCAACGCGACCCCGAGGCCGGTCACGAGGGTGAGCAGGTCGAACATCCCCCAGAGGAGACACCAGAGCAGGATGAGTCCGGCCAGGAGGAGGGCCTGGCTGAACAGTGCGCGACGACGTGACGGTTGCATTACTTCAGGTGCTCCGTTCCGTCGGGGAAGACCGCGGTGATGTAGTTGTCCGGGTCCTCGATGTTCTCAGCGGCCCGCGTGGCCAGTCCGAAGAGCGGCCCCGCGAAGACCGTCAGGGCGAGGGTCAACGCGACCATGCCGGTCGTGGCACCGATCATCGGGCGCGAGATGGTCTTGGTGTCGACCGACCCCGAGTCCTCGGGGCTCTCCGCGAGCTGGTCGAGCAACGGCGAGGAGTATCCGGCGACCTCGTCCTTCCCACGCCAGAAGCCCATGTTCCACACGCGCGCCAGGGCGTACAGGGTCAGGAGCGAGGTCGCGGCTCCGGCGGCGATGAGGATGTACGACAGCGGGTCGCCCAGGGCGACACCCGCCTGGAACAGCCCGATCTTGCCGAGGAAGCCCGAGAACGGCGGGATGCCGCCGAGGTTCATCGCTCCGATGAAGAAGAGCACGCCGACGATCGGCGAGGCCTTCAGGATCCCGCCGAGGCGGGAGATGGAGGTCGTCCCGCCGATCCGCTCGACGAGACCGGTGGTGAGGAACAGCGTGGTCTGGACGACGATGTGGTGGACGATGTAGTAGATCGTCGCGGCGGTCCCGGCGACCCCGCCGACGGCGATGCCGAAGATCATGTAGCCGATATGGCTCACCAGAGTGAACGACAACAGTCGTTTGATGTCGGCCTGGGCGACCGCGCCGAAGATGCCGATGAGCAGGGTCAGGAAGGCGATGACCATCAACGGTGTCGCCAGCGGCACGTCCTTGAAGATGAGCGTGTCGGTCCGGATGATCGCGTACACACCGACCTTCGTCAGCAGGCCGGCGAAGACCGCCGTGACCGGCGCCGGCGCGGTCGGGTAGGAGTCGGGCAGCCAGAACGACAGCGGGAACACCGCCGCCTTCACCGCGAACCCGAGCAGCAGTGCGGCGCAGAGGATCGCCTGCACCTCCATCGGCAGGTCGCGCACGCGGTCTGCCACAAGGGCGATCGTCACCGTGCCCGTCGCGCCGTAGATGAGGGCGATCGCGGCGACGAAGAGCAGCGACGACATGAGGCTGATGACGATGTAGGTGACGCCGGCGCGGATCCGTGCTCCGGTGCCGCCCAGGGTGAGGAGCACGTAGCTGGAGGCGAGGAGCATCTCGAAGCCGACGTACATGTTGAAGAGGTCGCCCGCGACGAAGGCGTCGAACAGCCCGGCCGCCAGGACCAGGTAGGTCGGGTGGAAGATCGACACCGGCGTCTCGCGGTCGCCGTCGACGATGCCCTGACCGATGGCGAAGATGAGGACGCCCAGCAGCATCAGGGCCGCGACGAGCAGCATGATCGCCGACAGCCGGTCGACGACGAGCACGATGCCCCACGGCGGGGACCAGCCGCCCAGCTCCACGACGATCGTGCCGCTCTGGTCGACTGCCGCGAGCAGGATCGCGCTGATCACGGTCACCGCGGTGAGCGCGACGACGCTGATCGCCACCTGCGTCTTGCGGCGGTTGCGGAACATGAGCGCGATCGCCGAGCCGATCAGCGGGATCATGACCACGAGCGGGACGAGTGCGTTCATTCGCCTGCCCCCTTCCTGGTCGTGTGACTGTCGTCGCCGTGCTCGTTGCTCTCGTCGAGGACCCGTTGGATGGCCTCGTCGTCCAGGTCGACCTGGTTGAAGACCGCCTCCGTCGCCGCCTCGGTGTCGTCGGCGTGCTCATCGCTGAGGGTGTCACCCTCGTCGCCGAGCTGTGCCAACCACCAGGTCCGGTAGATGAGCGCCAGGATGAAGGCGGTCACACCGAAGTTGATGACGATGGCCGTGAGCATGAGCACCTGCGGCACCGGATCGACCATGCGGTCGTCGGAGGCGGTGCCCGTGACGAGCGGTGCGGTGCCGCTCGGGCCGCTCATGATCAGGATGAGGAGGTTCGTCGCGTTGCCGACGAGCACGAACCCGATGAGGAACCTGGTGAGGCTCCGCTCGAGCATGACGTACACCCCGGTGCCGTACATGACGGCCATCAGGACGACGAGGGTCAGTGAGGCGCTCATTGCTCGGCCTCACTCGCCGAGAACTCGTCCGTACTCTGCTCGTCGATGTCGGCTTCCTCCTGTTGACGGTCGACTTCGGCCCCGAGGCTGCGCAGGATGTCGAGCGCCAGTCCGACGACGACGAGGTAGACGCCGATGTCGAAGATGCTGGACGTGCCGAACGAGAGGTGTCCGAGGATCGGGACGTCGGCCGAGAAGTACGCGGACTGGAGCGCCTCACCGCCGAAGAACAGGGAACCGACGGCCGTCCCCACAGCGAGCAGCAGTCCGACGCCGAGCACCTTGCCCGCATCGATCGGCACGGCTTCGCCGAGCTCGTAGCGTCCGCCGGCGAGATACCGCATCACAAGCGCGAGGCCGGCGAGCAGACCGCCGGCGAAGCCACCGCCCGGCTCGTTGTGGCCGACGAAGAGCAGGAACACGGAGACGACGATCGCCGGGTGGAAGAGGAGCCGCACGAGGACTTCGAGGAGGATCGAACGGTTCGCCTCGGCGATCGCCCGGCCACCGATGAGCCATGAGTGCCGCCCCACCGCGTCGCGAGGTGCTTCCATCTCGCTGTCCGCGAGGTGGGGGTCCGACACGACCTGGGATCGGAGGCCCGGGATCCGTCGACGCCGCGCACCGCTGAGGCGCGGGACCTCGGCGCCCCGCTGTGAGACGAAGAGCAGGCTCGCGATGCCGGTGGCCACCACGACGAGCACGGAGATCTCGCCCATGGTGTCCCAGGCCCGGATGTCGACGAGCATGACGTTGACGATGTTCTTGCCGTGGCCCTCCTCGACGGCGAGCCTGGGCAGCTCGGTCGCGATGCTCTCGGCCTGTCGGGCGCCCAGGGCGATGATCCCGATGAGCCCCATGACCAGGCCGGTCAGCGTGCCGATGACGACCCGACGGACGTGGTGGACCGGGGCGTTGCGCTGGGCGATCTTGGCCGGGAGTCGGCGGAGCACGAGGACGAACACCACGATCGTGATCGTCTCGACGAGGGCCTGGGTCAGCGCGAGGTCGGGAGCGCCGTGCAGGGCGAACAGCGCGACGAGCCCGAACCCGGTGACGCCGACGAGCAGCACGGCGGCCATGCGCTGCTTCGCCCGGGCGGCCGCGATCGCCGCGGTCGCCATGATGAAGGCGATGGCCACCTGGGCGGGGTAGTCCCACAGCCGGATCTCACTCGGCCAGGCGCGCCCGAGGAGGGCGATCGTGCCGAGGGTCAGGACGAAGACCACGAGGATGGTGGACAGGTACTGGACGAGCCCGCCGCGCTGGGCGAACAGGGTGACCTTCGCGGAGAGCCGGTCGATGCCCTGGGTCGCCGCCCAGTACCCCTTCGAGGAGTCGATGAGGGGTGGCAGGCGGTCCTGCAGACGCGCGACCGGGAGCCTCCAGCGGAAGAGCAGCAGACCGAGCAGCACGACGACGGCCGAGATGCCGAGCGCCGGCTCGAGGCCGTGCCAGAGCGCGAGGTGGTAGTCGCCCTCCCCCACGGAGTCCGCGTAGGGCGCGAGCACCGTATCGATGGGCTTCGTCGCGAAGCCGAGAGCGATGGTCGCGACGGCGAGGATGCCCGGCGCGATCATGATCGTTCCGGATTTGGCATGCAGTTCGGTCGGCGCGGCGCCGCGCCGGTCTCCGAAGGCGCCCCAGAGGAACCGGGCGCTGTACGCGACGGTCAACACGGACCCGACGGCGGTCCCGATGATCGCGACCCAACCCCACACGTCGCCCTCGAGCGCGCCCTCCAGCAGCGAGGTGAAGACGGCCTCCTTCGCGACGAACCCGAAGAGCGGTGGGATGCCGGCCATCGACGCGACCGCGATCGCCGCGATGACGGCGAGCACCGGCGTCTGACGCCCGAGACCGGAGAGATGCCTCCAGTCACGCGTCCCAGCGCGGTGGTCGATGATGCCGACGACGAGGAAGAGCGCCGCCTTGTAGATGGCGTGGGCGAGCAGAAGCGCGACGGCGGCCAGGGCCGAATCGCGGGTGCCGTACCCCGAGATGACCATGAGGAATCCGAGTTGGCTCACCGTCCCGTAGGCCAGGACCAGCTTGAGGTCGTACTGACGCAGCGACCGCCAGGCACCGGCGACCATGGTGAGGACGCCCAGGCCGACGAGCATCGCGTCCCAACCCGGGGTGTCGGCGTAACCGGGAGCGAGTCTCGCGACGAGGTATATCCCGGCCTTCACCATCGCCGCAGCGTGCAGATATGCGCTCACGGGCGTCGGTGCGGCCATCGCGGCCGGCAGCCAGAAGTGGAACGGCACGAGCGCCGACTTCGAGATCGCGCCGACGAGGATGAGGAGGATGGCGACGGTGGTCGCGGGGCCGGTCAGACCCTGCTCGACGATCGAGGCGAGCGAGGTGCTCTGCGCCTGCACGGAGATCATGATGACGCCCACGAGCATGACGAGCCCGCCGAAGGTCGTCACCAGGAGCGCCTGGAGCGCGGCACCGCGACTCTCCTTGCGATCGGTGTAGTGCCCGATGAGCAGGTAGGAGAGCACACTCGTGATCTCCCAGAACATGAACATGACGATGATGTCGTCGGCGGTCACGAGACCGAACATCGTGCCGGCGAAGGCGAAGAGGAGCGCGGCGAAGCGACCGAGGCCGGGCTCGGTCGAGGAGAAGTAGCGGCCGCAGTAGAGCAATACGAGAGCACCGACGCCGGTGACCACGAGGGACAGCAGCCAGGCGAGCGTGTCCATCCGGAACGAGAGCGCGATGCTCAGTTGCGGGATCCACTCGATCGTCTCGACGACCGTGCCGCCGGCCGTGACCGTGCCGGTTTGGAAGAGCGTCCAGACGAATGCCGCCGCGGGCATACACGCGATGACGTAGAAGACCTTCGTCGACAGCACTCGAGTGAGTGTGGGCGTGGCGACGGCGATCGCAGCAAAAACAAGCAGGATTGTCGCCATGCAGGTCTCCCGGGTGGTGGCGGCCTCTGGACTCCCAGGCTAGCAGCCCGTCGGTACCCCTCCGACCCCAGGAACGACGACAGGCCCCCGCCGAAGCGGGGGCCTGTCGTCGACTCGGCAGCGTGTGACAACGTCCGGAGTGGAGATGGGGGGAATTGAACCCCCGTCCACTGCTGTGATTCTGCGCCTTCTACGGGCGTATCCCTTAATGCGTTCTACTCGGCCCCGACCATTGACAAGGGCATCTTGGTCGACGGGCCCAGCCGAAGAAAAGTCCCGGATGACGTCGCGGCTCCGTCATCCAGCAAGTCCCCTAGATGACGCCAGGATCCGAGACGGGGACACGCTCGGTCTGACGGACTATCGGGCTCGCTTAAGCAGCGAGGGCGAAGTCAGTGCGCTTAGAGTTGGCACTTGTTGTTTTGCAGAGATCGTTAACGAGATAACCCTGCATCCTCGACCCGCTTCTCGCAGTTTCGCAGGCAATGTCGAAACCGATCATCCCCATGGACTCAGCGCCTCGGAGTACGAGGCGAAGAGGGTCGTTGTCACACGCTGTCGAATTGTCAATCCACCGCGAGCGGTGGACGAGCACCTTGCGGTGCAGCTTTCAAGTGTACCGCGCCGAGGTGGCGCCTGTCACCTATTCGCCGAGACGGTTCCTGGTGGCCATCGCACGCGCGGCCTCACGGGTGTCCTGCTTCTCGCGCAGGGCATGCCGCTTGTCGTATTCCTTCTTGCCCTTCGCCACGGCGATCTCCACCTTGGCCTTGCCGTCCTTGAAGTAGATCTTCAACGGCACGAGGGTGAAACCACCGGGGGCGATCTTGTGGGCGATCTTGTCGATCTGCTCGCGGTGCAGCAGCAGCTTGCGCTTGCGCCGCGGCGGGTGGTTCGTCCACGTGCCCTGGCCGTACTCGGGGATGTGTACCGCGTCGAGCCACGCCTCACGGCGGTCGATGAAGGCGTACCCGTCGACGAGCGACGCCCGCCCGGCTCGCAGCGACTTCACCTCGGTACCCGTCAAGACCATGCCGGCCTCGTAGGTGTCCTCGATCGTGTAGTCGTGGCGGGCCTTGCGGTTCGTGGCCACGACGTTCTCGCCCCGTTCCCTCGGCACGGTGTACTCCTGACGTTCTGGTTCGGATCCATCGGAACGGACCGGCCGCGATCGCGGCAGCCTGTCAGTCTAACGCAGAGCGAGCGGTGCGGTGGCCGCACTGCCTCCCCGCTAGACCTTGAGGTACCGCGAGATCGCGAAGTTGGCCGAGATCGCCGCCAACAGCACGCCGACGAGCAGCAGGATCGGGAGGACCACGAAGGCGTCACCGAGATCGACGAAGTTGACGTACCGCATGCGGTCCGCCAGGTATCCCTGGACGAACACCTGGACGATGGTGATCACCGCCCCGGCCGCGAGGATGGAGCCGATGAGCGCGGCGAACACACCCTCGAGGATGAACGGTGTCTGGATGAACCGGTTCGATGCACCGACCAATCGCATGATGCCGAGTTCTCGGCGTCTCGAGTACGCCGACAATCGGATGGTCGTCGCGATCAGCAGGGCTGCGGCGACCAGCATGAGTGCTGCGATCCCGATCGCCGTGTAACTGGCGATGTTCAGGACCGAGAAGATCTGGTCGAGGTACTGGCGTTGATCCGTCACCTGCTCCACGCCCGCGACGCCGGAGAACGCCTCGACGAGCACGTCGGACTGCGAGGCGTCCTTCATGTTCACCCAGAAGGTCTCGGGCAGCTGGTCCGCCGTGACGAACTGTGCGATGTCGTTGCCCTTGAACTGCTCTTGGAAGTTCGTGAACGCCTGCGCCTGGTCCTCGAAGTAGAACTTGTCCACGAAGGGCGCGAGGGTCGACGACTCCAGGGCGCTCTGGACGGCGGCGCGCTGCTCCTCGGTCGCGGCGCCGGCGGCGCAGGTGTCGCCCGCGCTGTCGGCGGTGCAGAGGTAGATCGCGACCTGTGCGCGGTCGTACCAGTAGTTCTTCATCTGGCCGATCTGCATCTGCAGCAGGACGGCCGTACCGACGAAGGTGAGCGAGATGAACGTCACGAGCACGACGGAGACGACCATCGAGACGTTGCGACGCAGGCCGTTCCAGACCTCGGACCAGATCAGTGCGAGTCTCACTTGGTCGGCCCCACGTTCTGCTCTCCGTCTTCAGTGCCGCGCGCCGCGGCACGCAGGCCGAGCCGCTCGGCGAGCGACAGGTGTTCGACCTCGATCGGGTCGATCTCGTTGCGTGCCGGAAGCCCGATGGGGCCTGTGGCGTTGCTCAGGCGTTGCGGAGGCGCGACCTCCGGGACCGCAGCAGCCGGTGGCACGGCGGGCTCCGATTCCGGCGTCGTCGACTCGGCCTCGGGCGCTTCCGGGTTCGATTCCTCGGCTCGCATCACCGGCGTCTCAGGCTCGGCGACAGGTGCTACGGCCGGTTCCTGGATCGGCGTCGAGCCGGACACCCGGGTGACGACCTCGTCGGTGTCGGCCCGCGGCATGGTCTCGCGCGAGACCGCGGCAGGCGCGGTCGGTGTCGCTGGAGCGGTCGGCGTGGCGGCGGTGGCGGCGACCGCGGCTGCGGCCACGGCACTCGTCGTGGGCTCGGAGCTGGCAGCGACGGACGACGTCGTGGTCGTCACCGGAACCGAGGAGGTCTCGACGGCGGGCGCGACCGGGGTCGAGGCCGTAGCGGGAGCGGTCTGTGCCGACGGGACGGCAGCCTTGGAGGATCCTCTGACGAGACCCGGGATGGCCGCAGTCGTGCCGTATCCACCGTGGCGTTCGTCACGGACGATCTGGCCGTCCTGCAGCTCGATCACACGACGCTGCATCTGGTCGACGAAGCCGGCCTCGTGCGTGGCCATGACGACCGTCGTCCCACCGGCGTTGATGCGCTCCAGCAACTGCATGATGCCGGCGCTGGTGGCGGGGTCGAGGTTACCGGTCGGTTCGTCGGCGAGCAGGATCTGCGGCTTGTTGACGATCGCGCGGGCGATGGCGACGCGCTGCTGCTCACCACCGGAAAGCTCGTGCGGCAGGCGCTGCGCCTTGCCGTCGAGTCCGACCATCTTGAGGACGTCGGGGACGGCCTCCTGGACGAAGCCGCGCGACTTGCCGATCACCTGGAGGGTGAAGGCGACGTTCTGGTAGACCGTCTTGCTCGGCAGCAGTCGGAAGTCCTGGAACACGACCCCGAGGCTGCGCCGGAAGTACGGCACCTTGCGGTTCGAGATGGAACCGAGGTCGTGGCCGAGCACATGAATCTTGCCCTTGCTCGGCTTGTCCTCCTTGAGCATCAGGCGGAGGCAGCTCGACTTCCCCGACCCCGAGGCACCGACGAGGAAGATGAACTCTCCCCGCAGGATCTCGAAATCGACGTCGTTGAGCGCGGGACGCGAGGTTCCCGGATACTTCTTGGAGATGTGATCAAACCGAATCATGGCTCCTTGAGCTTAAGGAGCGACCTGCCGATTACGGGCAGGACACGCCCGCGATCCGTACCCTGTACGAGGGCTGGGCGAACACTATGCCGCGCTGCGCTACTCCGGCTTCGACATCGACCGCCAGCGGATACCCGCGGCGATGAACCCGTCGAGATCGCCGTCGAACACCGCTGCGGGGTTCCCCTGCTCGTGCTCCGTGCGTAGGTCCTTGACCATCTGGTACGGCGCGAGCACGTAGGAACGCATCTGGTCGCCCCAGCTCGCCGTGATGGTGCCGGCCAGCTCCTTCTTCGTCGCGGCCTCCTGCTCCTTCTGGATGAGGAGGAGTCGCGACTGGAGCACGCGCATCGCCGCGGCGCGGTTCTGGATCTGGCTCTTCTCGTTCTGCATCGAGACGACCGTGCCGGTCGGCAGGTGGGTGATGCGAACGGCGGAGTCGGTCGTGTTGACCGACTGTCCCCCGGGGCCGCTGGACCGGAAGACGTCGACACGGATGTCCGACTCCGGGATCTCGACGATCTCCGTCTCCTCCATGAGCGGGATGACCTCGACGGCGGCGAAGCTCGTCTGACGCTTGCCGGCGGCACCGAAGGGGCTCATGCGCACCAGACGGTGCGTGCCCGCCTCGACGCTCAACGTGCCGAAGGCGTACGGTGCGTCGACCTCGAAGGTGGCCGACTTGATGCCGGCCTCCTCCGCGTAGCTCGTGTCCATGACGGTGACCGGGTACTTGTGCTGCTCGGCCCACCGCAGGTACATGCGGAACAGCATGTCGGCGAAGTCGGCGGCGTCCACACCGCCGGCACCGGCGCGGATGGTGACGACGGCGGGGCGCGGGTCGTACTCGCCGCTCAGCAGCGTCTGCACCTCGAGGTCGCCGAGCACCTTCTGCAGGCTGATGAGCTCCTGGCGCGCCTCTTCGGCCGACTCCTCGTCCTGGGCGTCGGTCGCGAGTTCGATGAGCACCTCGAGGTCGTCGAGCCGGTTCGCGATGCTGGTGATGCGGGCGAGTTCGGACTGACGGTGACTGAGGGCGCTCGTCACCTTCTGCGCGTTCGTCGTGTCGTCCCAGAGATCCTGGGCACCCGCCTGCTCGCTCAGCGTCGCGATCTCGGCTTCGAGACGGTCGACGTCGACGACGGTGCGGATGTCGTCGAAGGTCGAGCGGAGGGTACTGATCTGTGTGGAGAGGTCCAAGTCAAACATTTGGCTTCAGCCTACCGCGCAGGGCCGCGGGCGTACGATCGAGAGGATGACTTCCGACGAACGCCCGTTCCAGCTGCGCTCCGTGGCCGTCTCGGTCTTCCTCCCCACACTGTTGTTCTCGATCGGTGAAGGCGCCATCATCCCGATCATCCCGGCCGTCGCCGGGAACCTGGGGGCGACGCTCGCCGTCGCCGGAGTCATCTCCTCGCTCATCATGCTCGGCGAACTCGTCGGCGACGTCCCGTCCGGATGGATCGTCAGTCGGATCGGCGAACGCTTCGCGATGATGTGGGCGGCGCTGCTCGCGGTCGTCGGGGTCGCGACGGCTGCCATCTCCCCCAATCCGTTCGTCCTCGCCCTGGGCATCTTCTGTATCGGGCTCGCGACCGCCGTGTTCGGTCTGGCACGGCACGCGTTCATGACGACGTACGTGCCGATGCGGTACCGGGCGAGGGCGCTCTCCTCCCTCGGCGGTGTCTTCCGCGCCGGCACGTTCATCGGACCGTTCCTGGCCGCAGGCGTCATCCACCTCACCGGGACGTCGCAGGCGGCGTTCTGGGTGATGGTGATCTGCTGTGCCGGGTCGGCGGTCACCCTGCTCGTCCTCCCCGACCCGGCGGAGATGTTCGGGCGACCGCCGTCGACGCGCACCGTCGACGGCGAGGAGCGCACCGAGGGTGAGGAGCTCGCGTCCGAGGAGTCGAGCGGCCTCATCGCTTCGATCCGCGCGCACGGCGCCGTCCTCACCCGGATGGGCACCACCGCCGCGCTCGTCGGCGCCCTGCGGTCGTGTCGGGCGGTCCTGCTCCCCCTGTGGGCCGTGAGCATCGGCGTCTCGGAGACGGACACGGCGCTCATCATCGGCGTCGTCGGCGCGGTGGAGTTCGCCCTCTTCTACGCCAGCGGTCAGGTCATGGACCGTTGGGGACGGATCTGGACCGCCGTCCCGTCGATGATCGGGCTGGGCTCCGGGTTCATCGTCCTGGCCTTCACGCACGACCTCGATGAGGCGCGAGTCTGGTTCATCGCCGTCGCGCTCGTGCTGGCACTGTCCAACGGGCTCGGTAGCGGCATCCTCATGACCCTCGGCTCCGACCTCGCGCCACCGGACCGTCCCGCGCCGTTCCTCGGCGCCTATCGCTTCCTGGGCGACGCGGGCACCGCCGCTGCTCCCCTGGCGATGTCCGGGATCACCGCGGCTGCGTCGATCTCCCTCGCCGCCGGCACCATCGGCGGCGTTGGGCTCATCGGCGCGTTCCTCCTCTTCCGGTTCATCCCCCGCTTCATCGATCGCGGCACCCGCCCCTTCCCCTGATCGTCGGGAGGCCCGTCCGCCGTTACCAGAAGACACTGCGAGCACTCGCGGTCGCCTCGATCCGGAGGCCCTGCGGGACGAACAGCGTCAGCATCGGTGGCCGCCAATCCGACGCCAGCGAGACCTCCGCGCTCCGGCCGTCCGGGGTCCGTGCCGCGACGATCTCGACGCCGGTGAGCGCACCCGCACCGCCGGTGATGAGGTCGTCGCGTGCACTCGAACGGACCGAGTGGTCATCGAGGGCGGGTCGGAAGGTCCCGTCGGGCTGGATCGTGACGTCGTCGATGGAGAAGGACTCCGCGGCGGTCGCGGCCAGGCGGTCGGCGAGGTCGAGGAGCCGCTTGTGCTCCACGTATAGAGATGTGGCAGCGCTCCCGACGAGGACCAAGGCGAGCGCCACGACGGCGAATCCGATGGTCAGGAGCATGGTGGACCCGTCCTCCTCTCCGACGTCCAGATGTCGTCGTCCGCCCGGCTCCCTCATTCCGCCTCGCCGAACCGGTCATCGAACCGCGAGATCGGTGCCGTGGCGGTGCCGGTCACGGGGACCGCGGCCTGGACGCCGATGATCTCGGGTATCAGCGGCAGGACGACGAGGATGTCGACGGTGACGGTTACGGCACCGCCGCGCTGCCCGCATGGGAGACCGGCTGGTGTGCAGTCGAGCGTGACGGACGACTGGGACCGGTCGAGCCCGAAGTCGTCGAGCGCGAGTGCGAGCGAGTCCTCGACGCGGTCGCGACCCGTGGCGTCGTCGTCGGCCCGCGCGTAGAGTTTCGCCGCCTGCGCTGCGGCCCCGCCGGCCGCGAGCACTGCCGCCTGCACCTCGGCGAGCGCGACGATGAGATAGACGACGGGCACGAGGAGGACCAGACCGACGGTGATGAACTCGAGGGAGGCCGATCCGTCGTCGTCCCGTGCGGTCGATCGGTGACGCAGCTCATCACTCGAGTGTCTCGAGGACCGCATGACCCTCCACCTCCAAGACGCCGGGCAGTCCGATCAAGCCCACGACCGGAAGCGGTGCGCGAACGGTCACGGTGACGATGCCGGCTCCGCGATGTTCGGCCAGCGTCGTGCTGACGTCACCCGTGTAGCCCTCCCCCACGGCGACGGCGATGAGCTGGCGTGCTCGGTCGGCGCCGTCGACCAGCTCGGTGTCGGCCAGTGCGCCGAACCGGGCACCCTCCGCCGCCGCGTCGATGAGCGTGTTCCGGACGTGGAGGGCGAGCGCGAGCTGGACCACGGACATCATCAGGACGGTGAGGATCGCTCCGACGAACACGAACTCGGCGACGGCTGATCCGTCCTCGCCGCGCACGAGCCTCGTCCGCCATCCGCCGATCTCGGGCTCAGATGCCGGAGACACGATCGATGGCCTGTTCGAACACCTGCGTGAGTGCCGGGCCGGCGACACCCCAGATGAGGAGGACGAGCCCGGCCGTCATGAGGGTGATGAGGACCCAGCCGGGGACGTCGCCGCGCTCCTCGGCGAGGAGGGAACGACTCCGGTGGAGCGTGCGATCGAGGAAGGAGGGGGAGGACATGTGGAACCTTTCGTCAGAAGCCGGTCCGGAGCACGAAGACTCCGGGGAAGACGGCGATGATGATGGACAGGGGCAGGATCAGGAAGACGAGGGGCACGAGCATCGCGACCTCCTTCTTCCCGGCGGATTCGAGGAGACGGCGTTTGGCGGTGTCGCGTCCGTCGTGTGCGTGATCGAGGAGCACAGCTGCGACCGGTGTGCCGCGTTCGAGCGCACCGAGGATCTGGTCGACGCATCGCGACAGCATCGGCATCGCGAGTCGTGCCTCGAACTGCCGGAGTGCGGTGGCGAACGGGATACCGGTGGAGACGTCCGCCATCACCCGGCGGAACTCCCTACCGAGCTCCCCGCTGGACCCGATGCGCGCCACGCGGTCCATCGCATCCGTGATCGCTTCGCCCGCCGCGAGACTCAGGCTGAGGAACTCGAGCACCGTCGGCAGCTCCTCTTCGATCCGCGCGAGGCGGCGACTGGCGGCGAGCGCCAGCAGTTGGTCGCGGAGGACGATTCCGGCCACCGC
The DNA here is from genome assembly GCF_050031945.1 of Plantibacter sp. 2H11-2. Classification (NCBI taxonomy): domain Bacteria; kingdom Bacillati; phylum Actinomycetota; class Actinomycetes; order Micrococcales; family Microbacteriaceae; genus Plantibacter; species Plantibacter sp. 2H11-2. Next base: position 419,356 of record NZ_JBNBBL010000001.1, read on the forward strand.
CCCGACCGCGGGAAGCGGTGCTGCGAACGGGAGCGGGAGCCGACCGTTGCTGAAGGAGAACACGGCGAGCGCCGCGGCGACCGCGAAGCCGCCGAGCCCCCAGAGGAGTTGCAGCAGTCGGTACCGTTCGAGCGTCGGTCCCCCGGCTTGGCCCAATCGACGGATGACGAGTTCCTGATCGGCGCCGACCAGCCCGAGCGACCATCGAACGGCGCGGAGGACCGGGACCAGCAGGGTCCCGAGGACCGGTAGCGGGTCGGTCGAGCGGCGCGCGGCTTGCGAGCGGGCGTCGCTGGAGAGGTCGGCGACATAGGGGGCGATGCGGCCCGCGAGCCGTGGTCGCCCGAGTGCCGGCAGGAGCATCGCGAGCGCCCAAAGGCCGACCCCGAGGATCGCTCCGAGGCTGACGGCCCACGCTCCGTCTGCACTCACCGGAACCACCGTCGTTCGGGCTGGAGGCGTCCGACACGGAGCATCGCCTGGTAGGCGAGAGCGGAGACCACGACGCCGGCGATGATCAGGACCGCTCCCTCCCGGGAGTTGTAGGCGGCCGAGGCCTCCGGCCGGGACGACAGGAGCAGGAGGATCGCCCAGGGTGCCGCGACGCCCAGCCTGGCGGCGTTCACCACCCAGGACTGTCGCGCCTCGGCCTCGGCTCGGATGGCCGACTCCTCACGGAGCCCCGCGGACAGCGCTCGGAGCACCGCCGGCAGTTCCGTGCCTCCCACGTCGCGGGCCATGCGCACCGTCTCGAGGATGCGGTCGGCGACCGGGTCTGCGAGCGAGGTCTTCAGGTCGTCGATGCCGTCGGCGAAGCGGCCGGCAGCACGGTAGTCGGCGCTGAACGCGGCGAACGCCGGGCGGAGCGGTGCGGGTCCGACGGTGTCGAGCGCGGCCACCGCGTCCGGGAGCGAGAGCCCTGATCGGATCGCGGACAACAGGTGGTCCACGACATCCGGCCACAGTCCCCGCTGCAGGCGACGTCGAGAGGTGGCGCGGGCCCGGAGCACGATCACCGGGGCGACGAGTCCGGCGACGGCGACGACGGCGCTCAACGGCAGGACACGGCAGAGCGCCTGGACCACCGCGCCGGAGACGAGACCGGCGAGGACGGAGACCACGATGGCGGCCGCCCAGTACCGACCGGGCAGACCGGCCAGGATCAGGAGTTCGCGGAGCGCAGCGACCGGCCTCCACCGCTCCAGGGTGTCGCGCAGCGGCTCCGGGTCCGGCCACCACCAGGGTGCGACGGTGAGGAGGAGGCCTGCGGCGAGGACCGCTCCGACGACGAGACTCATCGCTCGCCGACGGCGAGGATCGAGGCGAGCGAGATCCCGGCCGCACGATACTTCGCGTCGTTCAACGGGAAGCGACCGGTGGCGCGGAGCTCTCCGTCTCGCTGCTCGAAGAGGGTGGAGGCCTCGATCGTGTGGGACTCCCCGCTCCCGCCGACCGCGATGATCTCCGCCACCCGTCGGCGTCCGGCTCGGTCGAGCTCGCAGTGCACGACGAGGTCGACACATGATGCGACGGCCGGGCGCACGAACCCCGAGTCGATGTTCCGGCCCGCCAGCAGTGGCAGCGTGCAGAGCTTGCCGATCGCGTCGCGCGCGGAGTTCGCGTGGATACTGCAGAGCCCGGGCAATCCGCTGTTGAGGGCGATCAGGAGGTCGAGGCTCTCCGCCTCCCGGACCTCGCCGACGACGATGCGGTCCGGCCGCATCCGAAGCGCCTCCTTGATGAGCCGTCGGAGGGTGATCTCTCCCGTGCCCTCGAGGCTGGCCTGCCGGCACTGCATCGCGACGACGTCGCGGTTGCCCGGCGCGAGCTCGAAGGTCTCCTCGACGGTGACGATGCGGAGGGCTGGGTCCAGCGCGGCGATGAGGGCGCCGAGCATCGTGGTCTTGCCTGCCTGGGTCGCGCCCGACACGAGCAGGTTCGCCCCCGCGGTCATGCTCGCGCGCAGGAACTCGGCGGCCTGATAGCTGATCGACCCTGCGGCCACCAGCTGACCGAGATCACGGATCCGTGCGGAGAACTTGCGGATGTTGATGGACATGTGCCGACGCGTGACGTCGGGGATGACGACGTGCAAGCGCGAGCCGTCCGGAAGGGACGCGTCGACGAATGGGTTCGCGAGATCGACCCGTCGACCGGTGGCACGCAGCATCCGCTCCACGAGGTCGCGGACATCACCCTCGCCGAGGACCACGTCCGTCAGCTCCGACACCCCACCACGGGCGACGAACACCTTCGTCGGCTCGTTGATCCAGATCTCCTCGACACTCGGATCCTCGAGCAGCGGCTGGATCGCCCCGAACCCCGTCACCGCGGCGAGCACCTCGCTCGTCATCCCGTGCTCATCGTCGATGAGCGGCGTCGTGTCGTTCAACGCCCGCTCGTTGTATCGACGCACCTCCTCACGGGCGATCCGCCCCGCTCCCCCACGCCGACCCGGCTCCCCAAACTCCTCACGCACCCGGTCACGCACGCGCGCCGTGATGATCTCCGCCGCTGTCCCCATGCCGCCATCCTGACGAACACCGGCCACACCCCGCAGAAGTTATCCACAGCACCCTCCACTCGACGCCTCCCCGACCGGTCACTAGGCTCGGGGACCGTGCCGACCACCTTCCGCATCGACGGCTCCCGCATCCACGACATCTCCTCGTTCTACGAGGTGATGAACGAGCTCGTGATGCAGGACGAGGACTGGGATCTGGGTCCGAGCCTCGACGCCCTCGACGACGTCCTCTACGGCGGGATCGGCTCGCTCCGCGATCTCGACGACGTGCACTTCGTCTGGGCGGAGCATGACGCGAGCCGCACCGCACTCGGCGTCACGGCGACCCGCGCCTGGTTGCAGGAGAAGCTCGAGCGGGGTGCACCGTTCGACACGGCCCGGATCACCGCGCAGCTCGACGACCTCGACGCCGGCCGCGGCAAGACCTACTTCGACCTCCTCCTCGAGGTCTTCGCCGGCCACCCGGATATCCGTCTCGAACTCGCCTGACCAGGTCGGGACCCGGCGGTCGCGCTCGACCCGTCGCGCTCAGACCGTGGCGAACCGCTTCGCCGAGCGCTCCTTCGCCTTCTGCGCCTCGACCTCGCGGTCCTTCGGCGGGGCGGTCGTCACGAGGTCTTCGAGCAGATGGCGGGTGATGTGGGCGATCTCCGCGACCGCTCGATCGAACGCCTCAGCGTTCGCCTGGGACGGCTTCGTCGACCCGCTGATCTTCCGCACGTACTGGAGCGCCGCGGCCTCGACCTCGTCATCGGTCGCGGCCGGCTCGAAATTGTGAAGGGTGTGGATGTTCCGGCACATGCAGGCATGGTAGCCCCGGCGCACGCCAGGAGCCAGAGGTGATTCGGGAGCTGGCGCCGCGCCGCAACCGCTTGCGGCGGTCGACACGAGCCGGAAGAGTGGGCGCCATGATCAACGGCTACACCGCAGACCAGGTCCGAGCCGCAGAGGCACCACTCTTGGACGCAGGGGAACCACTCATGGCGCGAGCCGCCCACGGACTCGCCGAAGAACTGCGGACGGTCCTCGCCGATCGCGCTGAGGGCCTCGAGGGCGAGGCACCCGACGTCTGGAAGATCCTGCTGCTCGTCGGCTCAGGCGACAACGGCGGTGATGCCCTCTTCGCGGCGGCGGAGCTCGCCGGCACGACCGGTCCGGACGACGTCCCGCTCGACCTCGTCGTGGCCAGGACGGGTGACCACGCCCACGAGGCGGGCTACGCCGCGGCGGTCGAGGCCGGTGTCCGCTTCCTCATGAACTCCCCCGCCGAACCGGACGACACCGCCGACGAGGCCAAGGGCGCCGCGATCGTCGTCGATGCCGTGTTCGGCATCGGGGCAAGCCGGAACCCCACCCTGCGCGGTGCGCCGAAGGCGATCGTCGAGGCGGTCCTCCCAGTCGTGCAGAACTCCGACGGACCGACGGTCGTCGCCGTGGACGTCCCGAGCGGCATCGACCCCGACGAGGGAAGCGTCCCCGAGGGTGCCGTCCTCCCGGCGGAGGTCACGGTCACCTTCGGCGCGGTGAAGGCCGGGCTCCTCATCCCGCCCGGCTCGGCCTACGCCGGCGACGTCCGCCTCATCGACATCGGTCTCGGGCCGCAGCTGGCCGACGTCACGCCGTTCACGACGCTCGACCAGGCGGACGCCTGACCGACTGCTCAGCCCGGCCCGTCGCCTGGGCGATCGGCAACACCGACCACCCAGGCGGTGCCTGACGCTCAGGAGCCGACGGCAGCAGCCGATCGCCCTGATGCGACACCCGCGAGCGCGTGGCCCGCGAGCGACCCGAGGGTTCGGAGTCCGTCGCGCGACAGCACCGACTCGAGGTGCCCCTGGACCGACGCGAACCCGCGACCACGCATCGCGAACACGTCGCCGGACGCCGCATCGGCGGCGATCTCGACCCCACCGACCGGAGCCTCACCCGCCAGCCGTGCGGTGAAGGTGTTGTAGAACCCGATCAGCGACTGCTCACCGAAGAGGTCGAGGTCGAGCTGCAGCCCCTGTCGTGGCGCGTCGAGGCGTTCGATCGGCAGCCCGAGCTGGATCGCCAGCACTTGATGGCTCAGGCAGACGGCGAGCAGTGGCGCTCCGGCGGCGAGGCGCGCTGACACGATCTCGTGCATCCGGCGGACCCGCGGGTCGGCGAGGTCGAGCGGGTCGCCCGGACCCGGGCCGGCGACGAGCAGGTCGACGTCCACGAGCGCGTCGGCCACCGCCGACCAGTGCTCAACGCTGACGGTCATCCCGAAGTGGCGCAGCTGGTGGGCGAGCATCGCGGTGAACTCGTCCTCGGCGTCGACGATGACCGCGGTACGACCCGACAACGAACCGACGGGCGCCGGGTGCTGCGGCTGCAACCAGAAGGACGCCAACCGCTCGTTCCGCGCTCGGAGCGCGTCCTGCACACCGGGTTCCGCCGCGAGGTCGACGGTCGGGCCGAGCTCGGCGGGTGCCATGACGCCGAGCGCGGTCAGCACGCCGGCCGCCTTCGCCGCCGTCTCGGCGACCTCCGACTCGGGATCCGAGTGACGGACGAGCGTCGCACCGGCGGGCACGCGGACGAGGCCGGCGTCGTCGACATAGGCGGTGCGGATGAGGATCGGTGCGTCGAGTTCGTAGTCGCCGTCGCCCACGGGGGTGAACAGCGCGAGCACCCCGGAGTAGTAGCCGCGCGCGTTCCGCTCATGGCGGGCGATGACCGAGCACGCGTTCTGCATGGGCGAGCCGGTGACGGTTGGTGCGAACATCGTCAACCGCAAGACCTCGCGGACGTCGAGTTCGCTCGTCCCGGCGAGCAGGTACTCGGTGTGGGTGAGGCGCGACATCTGCTTGACGTAGGGGCCGAGGATGCGTCCACCGGAGGCGCACACCCGGCTCATCATCTTCATCTCCTCGTCGACGACCATGAAGAGCTCTTCCGTCTCCTTGACGTCGCCGAGGAACGCGCGGAAGTCGTCGCCGGTCGCGCCGGAGCGCGGGTGGCGGAAAGTGCCGCTGATGGGGTTCATGGTGACGGTGCGTTCACCGGTCGACGCGTCGCGGGCGACCGCGACGTGGCGCTCGGGCGTCGCACCGGCCATCGAGACGCCCGGCGTGTGCACGGCGAAGGTCCAGTAGGCACCGGTCTCCCCCGACAGGAGCGCCCGCAACCAGGCGAGGACGGCGCGCTCGGCCGGCACCTCGGTCGTCGCGGTGAACTCGCGGCGGATGACGAAGTTGGCGCCCTCGCCGCGTCCGATCTCGTCCTCGATGACGCGGCGCACGATCGACGCGTAGTCCTCGTCGGAGACGTCGAACCCGCCGTCGACCAGCGGGACCGCGTCGGCGGGGAGTCGGTCGAGCAGCTCGTCGAGTGTCACCGTCTCGCGCTCGCTCACCACGAGGCAGTGCAGCGGAGCGCCGTCGTCCATCGCGGCGAAGCCTCGCTCGCGCACCTGGCGGTAGGGCACGAGCGTGAGGACCTCGGGCTGGTGGTCGTCGCCGGCGGATCCGAGCGGGATGTCGGCGAGCGACTCGACGTCGACGACGTCGCCCGTGTAGAGGTCGACGGTGTCGCTGCCGTGTCGGCGGAGCACCGCGAACGGGAAGTCGGGGCCGGCGTGCAGCACGCGGTGGAGCAGGGTGGTCATGGTGGTGTCCTCAGGCTGGGACCGATCCGACAGGGCCTCCGAACGAGAACGACCGCCCTGTCAGGCGGTCGAGTCGTCGTGTGTGCACGTGCGCGGTCCGCCTAGGAGGCGGGCCACCAGCTCGTTGCACACGTCGTTCGCATGGAGCCGAGCATACACGGGCCGACCCGGGCTCCGCTGGCCGCGGCTCCTCCCCCGAAGCTCAGGACGTTCCCGACCTCGCTCCCGTAGACTGAGCGGGCCGCGGGAGTGGTGGAATTGGCAGACACGCAGGATTTAGGTTCCTGTGCTTTCGAGCGTGAGGGTTCAAGTCCCTTCTCCCGCACGCGACATCGTCGTACGCCGTTCCATCCCTCCCCCTACAGCAGGAGCTCCGCATGGTCCACACCGCCCTCATCCCCTGGCTCGACCCGGAGGGCATCATCACGGCCGTCGGTCCCTGGGCCCTCGTCGTGGTCTGCGCGATCGTCTTCGCCGAGACCGGCCTCCTCGTCGGATTCCTGCTCCCCGGCGACACCCTGCTCGTCATCACCGGCCTCCTCGCGTTCGGCTCCGCCCGCGTCATCGAGATCGACATCTGGTGGGTCTGCCTCGCGATCGGGTTCGCCGCGTTCCTCGGTGGCGAGGTCGGATACCTCATCGGGCACAAACTCGGGCCGAAGGTGTTCGAACGCAAGGAGTCCGGCCTCTTCAGCATCAAGAACGTCGAACGGACGAACGCCTTCTTCGAGCGCTTCGGCGCCCTCGCGGTCATCCTGGCGCGCTTCGTGCCGATCGTCCGGACCTTCGCCCCGGTCGCGGCAGGCATCGGCCACATGAACTATAAGAAGTACTCGCTCTACAACCTCATCGGCGCGCTCATCTGGGGCGCCGGGCTCACCTTCTTCGGCTACCTGCTCGGGTACATCCCCCCGGTCGCCACCTTCGTGCAGAACTACATCGACGTCATCCTCATCGGAGCCGTCGTCCTCACCCTCATCCCGACCACCTGGCACTACATCCAGTCCAGCCGGAAGGCGAAGGCGCTGCAGGGCACCATCACCGAGGAGGAGCGTCGGGCCGCGGCTTCGAAGCTCGCCGACCAGGACGTCTTCAAGCGCGACCGCGGGAACGACACGGTCTGATCACCGTCGGCGCCGCTCGCACGAGCGGTCGTGACAGCCGGGCCCGCCCCGCACGTCAGCGGTGGTGCGATTCCTCGTGCGAGGCGTGTTCCTCGGGTTCTAGCTGGAACGTCGAGTGCTCGACGTCGAAGTGGTCGTGGAGGCACGAACCGAGACGGTCGAGCAGCTCCCCCGTGCCACCATCGGCGAACACCTCCTGCTCGACGACGACGTGTGCTGAGAAGACCGGCTGTCCGGACGTGATCTGCCAGACGTGGACGTCGTGGACGGCGACGACACCGTCGGTGCCGAGCAGGTGGTCCCTGATCTCCTGCACGTCCGTGTCGGACGGTGCGGACTCGCTGAGGACGTGGACGACGTCGCGGAGCAACGACCACGCCCGCGGCACGATCATCGCGGCGATCGCGAGCGACGCGATGGCATCGGCCTGAGCGAAACCCGTCACCATGATGACCACCGCGGCGATGATCACGGCGATCGAACCGAGGAGGTCGCCGAGGACCTCGAGGTACGCACCGCGCATGTTGATCGACGTGTCACGGCCGCCGCGCAGCACCTGCAGGGCGGCGAGGTTCGCTACGAGACCGATGACGGCGACGATCAACATCGGAAGGCTCTTGACCTCCGCGTCCGCCGGCTCGACGAGGCGGGACACCCCCTCGATGAGGACCGACACCGCGACGGCGATCAGGATGAGCGCGTTGATGAGCGCGCCGAACACCTCCGCGCGCTGATACCCGAAGGTCTGGCGGTCGGTGGCCGGTCGGGCGGCGACGATCGTGGCGACGAGCGCGATGATCAGCCCGGTGAGGTCGGACAGCATGTGCCCGGCGTCGGCGAGGAGGGACAGCGAACCGCTCACCCAGGCGCCGACGAGTTCGACCACGAGGACGGTCGCGATGATGGCGATCGCCACCGCGAGTCTCCTGCGGTTGGCGGTACCGGCGTGTGCGTGATCGTGACCCATGATGCATCAACCGTAGGAGCTTCCCAGCGCCCGCGGAAGGGTTCATGCCGAGATAGGAATGGTCCTGAGTATCATGCTCAGCTGGCGGTCGACGCGGCCCCTTCGGGCACGAGTCGCTGCAGCACCGGGACGAGTGCTCGGAAGGCGAGCGCGCGGTGGCTCAGCTCGTTCTTCTCCGTCGGTGACAGCTCCGCCGCCGTCCGTTGCTCACCGTCCGGGATGAACGCCGGGTCGTACCCGAAGCCGTTGGTCCCGCTCGGCTCCGTCGCGAGGGCTCCGCGCCAGGTGCCGACGGCGACGTGCTCGAACGGCTCCGTCCCATGGATCCCCGGTGGCACCACGAGGGCGAGGTGGCAGGCGAACCAGGCGGCACGGTGCTCCGCGTGCACGTCCTGCAACTGGTCGAGGAGCAGGGCGAGGTTCGCGGTCGAGTCGTGCTGCGAGCCGGCCCAGCGCGCCGAGAAGATACCCGGCGATCCACCCAGGATCTCGACGCCGATGCCGGAGTCGTCGGCGAGCGCGATGGAGCCGGTGTGGGCGGCGGCGACCCGCGCCTTGATCAACGCGTTCTCGCTGAAGGTCGTGCCGTCCTCGACGGGCTCCGGGCCGTCGTAGGCGAGGACCGTGATCCCGGGGACGTCGCGGCTGACGAGCCGCTGGAACTCCTCGACCTTGTGCTGGTTGTGCGTCGCGAGGACGATCTCGACGCTCATCAGCGTCCGAGGGCCTCGAACTGGATGGCCTTGAGTGACGCCGCGCCCCCGACGGCGAGGTCGAGCAGGGAGTCGAGCTCGCGACGGTCGAACGGGGCGCCCTCGGCCGTCCCCTGCACTTCGACGAACGATCCGCCGCCGGTGACGACGACGTTCATGTCGGTCTCGGCGCGCACATCCTCGACGTAGGCGAGGTCGAGCATGGGTACACCGTCGATGATCCCGACCGAGACGGCCGAGACGCTGTCGGTGAGGGGCGATGCCTTCTGCGAGATGAACTTCTTGCCGCGCGCCCACTCGATCGCGTCGGCGAGGGCGACGTAGGCGCCGGTGATCGCTGCCGTGCGGGTGCCACCGTCCGCCTGCAGGACGTCGCAGTCGATGACGATCGTGTTCTCGCCGAGGGCCTTGGTGTCGATCACGGCGCGGAGGCTCCGACCGATGAGTCGCGAGATCTCGTGGGTACGACCGCCGATCTTGCCCTTCACCGCTTCACGGTCCATCCGCTCGTTGGTGGAACGGGGCAGCATCGCGTACTCCGCGGTGACCCAGCCGCGACCCTTGCCGTTCAGCCAGCGCGGCACGCCGTTGGTGAACGAGGCCGTGCAGAGCACCTTCGTCCGGCCGAAGCTGATGAGTGCCGAACCCTCGGCCTGCTCGCTCCAGCCGCGCTCGATCGTGATGGGACGCAGCTGGTCGTTGGTGCGGCCGTCGGCGCGCGCGATGTCACTCATGGATGTGCTCCTCGAACTGGTGGGATGGAAGGTCGATGACGCCGGTCTGGACGAGCGAGACGGTGGAGATCTCCCGGCCCATCAGACGGTTGGCGAGGGCGATGAAGTCGTCGGCACTGCTCCCGGTCGCCTCGTACCGGTGGGTGGCAGGTTCGCTGCTGTCGCGCAGCAGGTCACGGGTGACGAGCACGCGGTAGACGTCGTTCGCGGTCTCGGTGTCGCTCGAGACGAGCGACACCTGCGGACCCATCACGTAGCTGATCGCGCCCTTGAGGAAGGGGTAGTGGGTGCATCCGAGGACGACGGTGTCGACGCCGGCGTGCCGGAGCGGGGCCAGGTACTCCTCCGCGGCCTCGAGGAGGTCGGGGCCGGTCGTGACGCCGGCCTCCACGAACTCCACGAAGCGAGGGCAGGCCTGGCCGAACACCGTCAGCTCGGGATTGACCTCGAAGAGGTCCTGATACGCCCGCGAGTTGATCGTGCCCTCGGTCCCGATGACGCCGATGCGTCCGTTCCTCGTGCTCCGGACCGCGGTCCGCACAGCGGGCTGGATCACCTCGACCACGGGGACCGAGTAGCGTTCGCGTGCATCGCGGAGCATCGCCGCCGATGCGGTGTTGCAGGCGATCACCAGCATCTTCACGCCCTGGTCGACGAGCGAGTCGAGGACCTCGAGCGAGTAGCGCCGCACGTCGGCGATGGGCTTCGGGCCGTAGGGCGAGTGGGCCGTGTCGCCGATGTAGATCACGGACTCGGCGGGGAGCTGGTCACTGACCGCTCTCGCCACCGTGAGTCCGCCGACGCCGGAGTCGAAGATGCCGATGGGTGCGTCGTTCACGATGACCCAGCCTACCGCCCCTGCCGATGGACGTCGCGGACCGACCGATCACCACGTTCCGAGCACGCTCGCGGCTAGGCTGAACGGGTGCACGAGTCCTCAGCTCTCCTCACCGACCGATACGAACTCACGATGCTGGACGCCGCCCTCCACCGCGGCACCGCGGATCGGGAGTGCCTGTTCGAGCTGTTCGCCAGACGCCTCTCCGGCGGCCGCCGCTACGGCGTCGTGGCCGGCACGGGCCGGTTCCTCGAACTGCTCAAGCACTTCCGCTTCGGTGAATCGGAACTCGAGTGGCTGCGCGACGAGGGCGTCGTCAGCACGACGGCGCTCGACTGGCTCGCCGACTACCGCTTCTCGGGATCGATCTGGGGCTACCGCGAGGGCGAGGTCTTCTTCCCCGGTTCGCCGATCCTGGTCGTGGAGGGCACGTTCGCCGAAGCAGTCATCCTCGAGACCCTGGCGCTCAGCGTGTTCAACTACGACAGCGCCGTCGCCACGGCCGCCTCGCGCATGACCTCAGCGGCGGGCAGCCGCCCCCTGGCCGAGATGGGCTCCCGTCGGACGGGCGAGCGGTCGGCCATCGCCGCAGCCCGGGCAGCGTACATCGCCGGCTTCAGCGCCACCTCGAACCTCGAGGCCGGACGCAGCTGGGGCATCCCGACGATGGGGACGGCCGCGCACTCCTTCACGCTCCTGCACGACTCCGAAGAGGACGCCTTCCGAGCCCAGATCGACACGATGGGCGCCGGGACCACGCTGCTCGTCGACACCTACGACATCGAGGAGGCCGTGCGACTCGGCGTACGCCTCGCCGGCCCGGAACTGGGAGCCGTACGCATCGACTCCGGTGATCTGCCGATCGTCGTCGACCAGGTCCGCCGCCTCCTCGACGAGCTCGGCGCCACGTCGACCCGCATCACGGTCACCAACGACCTCGACGAGCACGCCGTCGCGGCCCTGGCCGCGTCCCCGGTCGACTCCTACGGCGTCGGCACTTCCGTGGTCACCGGCTCCGGCTCCCCCGCCATGGGCATGGTCTACAAGCTCGTGGCGCACCGCGACGACCAGGGCGACTGGATCAGCGTCGCGAAGAAGTCGGCCGAGAAGGCGACCGTCGGCGGCCGCAAGACCGCTGCCCGCGCCTACGACCGGCACGGGGTCGCCCGCGAGGAGCGCATCTACCTCGGCGACGGTCCTGCGGGCGAACACGAGGGTGCGGCCGACGCCGCCTCGGAACGCCCCCTGATGGTCCAGCTCGTCGAAGGCGGACTCGTGGACGAGCAGTACCTCGGCGCCGCGGGGACGCGTCAGGCGAGGGAACACCGGGCACAGGCGGTGGCGGAACTGCCACCCCGGGCCGTCAGCCTCACCCGCGGCGACCCGGTGCTTCCGACCGTCTACCTCGAAGGCTGACCGTGGCGACGCGTTTCAGCGTCGGCCGCGGTGCGCTCCAGCGTCAGTCGCGGAGGAGCTTCTCGTAGATCTCCTTACAGGCCGGGCAGATCGGGAATTTCTCGGGGTCGCGACCCGGCGTCCACTTCTTGCCGCAGAGCGCCTTCACCGGCTTGCCGCTCAACGCCGATTCGAGGATCTTCTCCTTCTTGACGTAATGCGAGAACCGCTCGTGATCGCCGGGCTCGATGTTCTCGCTCTCGATCAGCTCCTCGAGCTCACGATCCATGATCGCCGTGCTCCCACCGTCGGGCGTGCCACCGGGATCGATCGTGCTCATCTGCTGCTTCGTGCTGTCATGCTGCGCCATGGCTCCATGGTACCGCCGGACGGCACCCGGGTCTCCTGCGGGCCGATCCGGTCGCGGGCGGCCGGTCAGTGCGAGCTGGCGAAGCCGACGATCTCGGGGCTGCGACGGTCGAAGACGCGACCGCCGGCGAAGATCCCGATCGCGAGCACCAGGATGCCCGTACCCGCACCGACCGCGAGTGCCCCGAAGTTCCAGTTCGGCTCACCGGTGAGCCCGAGCACGGCCAACCAGCCGGCGGGAATCGTGAGCAGGACCGTACCGAGCAGGCTCAGGAACTGCGCGGACATGCCGCTGCTGCCCGGGACCTGCGGCTGCTGGAACGGGCTGTCGCCGGGAAGTGACGTCGGGTACGGGAACCGCGCGGACACGAAGCTCGCGATACCGGCACCGCTGAACAACAGGCACGTGCTCACCCCGATCATCGACGGCAGGGCGTCCCAGTCGCCGTAGAACAGGATGCTCAGCGTCGAGCCGACCGCGATGAGCGGGATGCCGATGAGGAGCACCGGGAAGAGCCGGCCGATCCGATCCGATCGTCCGCGGACCCCCGAGGCGACGTGCAGCCAGACCGCGGTCGAATCGAAGGCGAGGTCGTTGTGCAGGAGCCAGCCGAGGAACCAGCACACGACCGGGAGTGGGACGAGTGCGAGGACGTTCATCGGGATGCCGGCGACGAGCATGGGCACGAAGAAGATGAAAGGCGCGATCGGGATGATCACGAGGGAGACGAGGTACCGTGGGTCGCGCAGCCAGTAGGTCATGCTGCGGGCGGCGATGGCTCCGGACGGGGAACCGGGGAGCAGGTCGAACCAGCCCAGACCGGTGCTGTCGCGGCCCGTCCCCAGGCGTTCCGGCGCCACGAGCAGTCGGGCGACGAACGCCTGCCAGGCGAACCAGAGCAGGGCGATGGTCGCCGCGGTGAGCAGCAGCTTGACGATCGCCGGCGCGATGCCACCGAGTGCGGCATCACCGGGGAACGACCAGACGGCGCCGAGCGGGGTCCAACTGAGGATGTCGGCGACCCGGCCGAGGACGGCGAATCCGTCGCGCTGCCAGTCCACGGTGGTGAGGGCGATGATCGCCGGGGCCACGGCGATGATGAGCACCAGCCCGAGGACACCCATGACCTCCTTGGCGCGACGCGTCGAGAGGAGGCTCGCGGAGATCGAGGTGGCGATCCGGGCCAGGAGCGCGCAGAGCAGCACACCGAGGACGGCGGAGACCACGGCGAGGACGGCGGGCAACGGCGACCGCGACCAGGTGACCACCGACGAGGCCGCGAGGACGGCGAGGACGAGCGACGGCACCGACACGAGCGCCGCCACGAGCAAGCCGGCCGACAGGGTGCGGTTGGGCAGCCCGAAGAGGGAGAACGCCCGAGGATCCAGCTGATCGTCCACACCGAAGACGAGCGGAAGGATGATGAACCCCAGGACGACGGCCGATCCGGCCAGCACGAGCAGGTTGCGGGTGACCTCTGGATCGCCACCGCGCAGCGCGACGAGACCGGTGCTCGCGAGCACGACGATCCACACGCCGACCGCGATCGCGAGGACGAGCCCGACCAGTCGCCAGGGGCTGCGGCGGAACGCGTTGAGCGTCAGCTGCAGTTTCAGTCGGAGAAGCTGTGCAACCATTCCATTCCCTCTGCCGACTTGCGGCCCCCGGCGAGCTCGACGAACCGCTCCTCGAGCGTGCCCGTTCCGCGCACCTCGTCGACGGACCCGGCGGCCAGCACCTTGCCCTGCACGATGATGGCCACGTGATCGCACACGCGCTGAATGAAGTCCATGCCGTGGCTCGAGAGCACGACGGTTCCGCCGTTGGCGACGTACCGCTGGAGGATCTCGATGACGTTCGCCGCGGAGACCGGGTCGACCGATTCGAACGGCTCGTCGAGGATGAGGAGCCGCGGCGAATGGATGAGTGCGGCTGCCAGCGCGATCTTCTTCGTCATGCCCGCCGAGTAGTCGGAGACGAGACGACCGAGCGCGTCGTCCAGACCGAAGGCACGGGCCAGATCGGCGGTCCGCGACTTGACGGTCGCGGGGTCGAGCCCCCGCAGGACGCCGGAGTAGTACAGGAGCTGGCTGCCGGTCAGGCGGTCGAAGAGCCGAAGCCGGTCGGGCAGCACACCGATCGCCCGCTTGGCCTCGGCGGGATCCTGCCAGACGTCGACGCCCTGGACGGTGATGGACCCTGCGTCGGGACGGAGGAGACCCGTGACCATGGACAGCGTGGTGGTCTTGCCGGCCCCGTTGGGCCCGACGATGCCGTAGAAGGAGCCGCGGCGGACCTCGAGGTCGACGCCGTCGACCGCGACCGTGTCGCCGAACTGCTTGACGAGTCCCGAGATCGACAGGACGACGGGATGTGCGTCGTCGTCGGCAGCCTCGGTGCGCTGCGCCGTCGTCGCTGCGGGCGACGAGGTGGCGGCGGACGGCGGGGTCGCCGCGGGACGACCGACAGGACGCTTGGGGGCTGCCGCCGGAGCGACGACCTCCTCCTGCGGAGGCGCCACCGACACGGACTCCGACGGTGCCGGCGTCGTCTGCGGAGCCGTGTCGTCCGCAGCCTGCTCGGCGGTGGATGAAGCGCTCACCGGGGTCGTGGTCTGCGTGTGGTCGGGCCGAGGCTCGTCGACGATGATCCGGTCGGCGACCTCGGGGGACGGCTGCTCGGACGGCGCCGACGTCGTCGCCCGGTCGACCGACCCCGGTGCGCTGACCTCGTCGAGGACGCCGGCGACCGCGGCTGCCGTCTGTTCGGTCTGCTTCGCGGCGCTGGTGCGCGCCGGTGTGCGCTTGGCCGGCATCCGGGCCGTCGTGGACTTCGTCGTCGAGGTCCGGGCGGTGGTCGTCTTGGCGCCTGCGGCCTTGGTCGCCGGCTTCGCGGCTGCGGGGCGCGCCGTCGTCGACCTGGGCGCCTTCGGGGCGGTGGTCGTCTCGGCCGACTCAGTGCCCTCCGCACCACCGGCTGCAGCAGCCGACTTCGCGGGCGTGCGCTTCGCGGCGGTGGTGCGCGCCGTCGTCGACTTGGTGCCCGTGGTCTTCGCCGTCGAGGTCCGAGCGGTCGTCGAGCGTGCCGTGGTCGCCTTCGGTGCTGGTGTGGTCGCGTCCCCGGACTCGCCCGAGGTCTCGCTCGCCGACGTGGTGCGGGTGCGGGGCGTGCTCGGCCGCTTCGCCGGGGCCTTCGCCGTTCCGGAAGCCCGAGGCGTGGTCGAGCGGGGTGCGCGCTTCGGTGCCGTCGGCGTCGCAGCGCCCTGATCGTCGGAAGGGGTCGTCGGCGCAGGTGCACCAGCGGCGTCGGCGGGGTTCGGCGTGCCCGGACTCGTCGACGTGCCGTCGGCAGGCGCGGGCTGCTGAGCGGGATCTGGCGGAGTCGTGGAAGTCACCAAGCAAACCTACCAACAGCGGCGGCCGCAGCGGACAGCGGAGTCTCAGGATGAACGGTTGACACATCTCCCCCAAGCTGTGTAAACGCCGGGTGGTCGATCACAAAACGACAACGGACCCTGGGAACCCCTGACAGACGGAGTTCACCGCGGCTAGCCTGTATTTTGGCATAACGGAGTGTCTTTCAATGCACGTCTTGGTTAATCCTCGGTGAATCGTCCACAGCATCGTGGCACCGCGTGATTCCATACCCACACTGAGGAGAACAACGTGACCACCCAGGTAGTGATCCTTGCCGCAGGGATGGGCAGCCGTCTCGGCCGCTCGCTCCCCAAGCCCCTGACCGAGCTCAGCGACGGCCGCACCATCATGCAGCAGCAGTTCGACAACATCCACCACGCGTTCGGAGCGAGCGCCAAGGTGACGATCGTCGTCGGCTACAAGCTCGAGCACATCATCGAGGCCTTCCCCGACGCCTCCTTCGTCTACAACGAGCAGTACGACCAGACCAACACCTCGAAGAGCCTCATGCGCGCCCTCGCGGCGTCTCAGGCCGGCGGCGTGCTCTGGATGAACGGCGACGTCGTCTTCGACCCGGCCGTCCTCGACCGCGCTGCCGCGATGATCGCCAAGGACCGTTCGTTCGTGACCGTCAACACCTCCAAGGTGTCCGACGAAGAGGTCAAGTACACGACGAGCGCCGAGGGATACATCAAGGAGCTCTCGAAGACCGTCGTCGGCGGGCTGGGCGAGGCCGTGGGCATCAACTACATCTCGTCGCAGGACAAGACGATGCTGCACCGCTACCTGACCAAGGTCGGCGACCAGGACTACTTCGAGCGCGGCATCGAGCTCGCCATCGAGCGCGAAGGCATGCTCGTCGAGCCGGTCGACATCTCCGACCTCTACGCGGTCGAGGTCGACTTCGCCGAGGACCTCGAGCGCGCGAACCTCTTCGTCTGAGGGCCCCGTCCACATCGCACACGAACGCCGTCCCGACGCTGAGCGTCGCGGGCGGCGTTCCTGCGTCGCCTCGATAAGGTTGGTCCCGTGAGTTCTTCTGCTGAAACGCGGCCAAGGATGTCGCGTTCGGCGAGGTATCGCCACGCGCTCTGGATCCTGACCGTCCGAGACCTGCGTGTGCGCTACTCGACGAGCGCGCTCGGCTACGTGTGGTCCATCCTCGACCCCCTCGTCATGAGCGGGATCTACTGGTTCGTCTTCACGCAGGTGTTCCGGCGCGACGTCGGCGAGGAACCGTACATCGTGTTCCTCCTCGCCGCCCTGCTGCCATGGATGTGGTTCACCGGATCGGTGTCCGACAGCACGCGCGCCTTCCTGCGCGAGGCGAAGCTCGTGCGTTCGACGACGATCCCCCGGACCATCTGGGTGAACCGGATCGTGCTGTCGAAGGGCATCGAGTTCCTAGCGGCGCTCCCGGTCCTCGCAGCCTTCGCGATCTTCAGCGGCGCGCAGGTGAACCTCGACATCGTGCTGTTCCCGCTCGCCATCGTCATCCAAGCCGTCCTGACCATCGGGCTCTGCCTGATCGTCGCTCCGCTCGTTGTGTTCTTCCGCGATCTCGAGCGAGCCGTCAAGCTCATCCTGCGGTTCATGTTCTACGCGACGCCGATCATCTACAGCACGACGGCGCTGCCCGACAAGATCGAGCCCTTCGCGGCGTTCAACCCGCTCAGCGGCATCTTCGCGCTGTACCGTTCCGCGTTCTTCCCACAGGAACTCAACTGGCACCTCGTGGGCGTGTCCGCCGCCATGTCGGCGGTCATCCTCGCGGTCGGTCTCCTCGTCTTCAAGCGCTGCGAGCGCTCCGTGCTGAAGGAGATCTGATGCCCACAGGTAACGCAACCGCCGGTCGACCGGCGATCTCGGTCGCCGACGCAGGCATCCGGTTCCGGCGCAACCGTGGCGGTCGGCGGAGCTTCAAGGACCTCTTCGCCGGTCGCGACCGTCGCTCGAAGCCGGGCGAGTTCTGGCCCCTGCGCCACGTCTCCTTCGATGTCGCCCCCGGCGAGGCGATCGGCGTCGTCGGCCGGAACGGTCAAGGCAAGTCGACGCTGCTCAAGCTCGTCGCCGGTGTCGTCCTGCCCGACGAGGGCACCGTCGGTGTGCGCGAAGGCGTCGCGCCGCTCATCGAGATCACCGGTGGCTTCGTCAACGACCTGACGGTCCGCGACAACGTGCACCTGACGGCCGGCCTCCACGGCATGTCGCGCCGCGAGATCGACGGGCGTTTCGACGACATCATCGCGTTCGCCGAGATCGCCGACTTCATCGACACCCCGTACAAGCACCTCTCGAGCGGGATGAAGGTCCGCATCGCCTTCGCGGTGATCGCGCAGCTCGAAGAGCCGATCATCCTCGTCGACGAGGTCCTCGCCGTCGGCGACCGGGCGTTCCGCGAGAAGTGCTATCGGCGTATCGAGGAACTCCTCGAGGGCGGGCGGACCCTGTTCTTCGTCTCGCACAACGAGAAGGACCTCAGGCGGTTCTGCACGAGGGGGCTCTACCTCGACAAGGGGGCGCTCGTACTCGACGCCCCGATCGACGACGTGCTCGACCGCTACAACGCCGACTACAACAGCTGAAGCCCGCCAGCAAGCGTCAGTCGACCCGCAGCGGGTCGACGTAGACTGGCCGCCCCGCCCACGAGGAGGTCGTCATGACCGGACCGCAGCAGGGACCCGTTCCGGGTCCCGCCCAGTTCCCCACCGCCGCAGCACAGCAGCCCATGCTGCCCGAGCCGGGATGGGTGCGGGCGCTCGATCGACTGCTCTGGGTCCAGCGACCGGTGGTCGTGGCGCACATCCGGTCGATCCGGCGGATGTACCCGAACGCGACGGCCGACCAGCTCATCCGCGTCCTGGAGCGCCGGTACCTCACGACGGTGACGACGACGGGAGCCGCCGTCGGCGCGACCGCTGTGGTCCCGGCGATCGGGACGGCGACGACCCTTGCGCTCTCCGGTGTCGAGACGGCGGGGTTCCTCGAGGCGACCGCCCTGTTCGCCCAGTCGGTCACCGAGGTCCACGGCATCGCCCTGGCGGATCCGATGCGATCCCGCGCGCTCGTCATGACCATGATGCTCGGCAAGGCCGGAACCGATCTCCTGCGCAACTTCGGATCCCAGGCGGCCGGCAAGGGAGTCCCGCGGCAGGCGTTCTGGGGCCAGACGATCACCCAGGGTCTGCCGTCGATGATCGTGGGTCCCGTCGCCGACCAGCTGCGGGTGCGCTTCGTGAAGCACTTCGCGGCGAGCGGCAGCGCCGGTGTCATCGGCAAGGCGCTCCCCTTCGGCGTCGGAGCGGCCGTCGGCGGTATCGGCAACCACATGCTCGGCCGACAGGTCGTCCGTGCCGCGCGCCAGGCGTTCGGACCGGCGCCGTTCGTCGTCCCACTCGACCTCGAGCCGCGGATGCGGGCCGTCTCCGGCCGGTCGGGCCTCGGGAAGATCCGCGACCAGGTGTTCCGACGCCGGAAGCACCTGGCCATCGAGTCAGGCGGCGATGCGGCCGTCGGCGACGGGTCCGAGCAGCGCCCCTGACCACCCGAGGCGAGCTCCGGATCACTCCCGACCGGGCCGCCCGGGATGCGGCATCCCTCCAGGTCCATCGCGTACCGTCGGAGGGTGAGACTTCCTTTCCTGCGCCGCCCCCAGAAGCCGTTCCCGGAAGGTCGCCACTTCGCGGTGACCTGGGGCCTGTCGGACGACTTCGGCGGCATGACCGAGGCGATGCTCCAGCGCTCCCGCGCGTTCATCAGACTGGCCGACACCCCGGTCGACGTCCTCACCTTCGACCACCGACCGGACTACCCCGAGTTGGCGTCACGGCTGCGCACGCGCGGAGACCTGATCGACGGACTCCGGGTCGTCAACCTCTGGGACTGGCTGCGTGACAACCCTCTGCCGGGTGGGTCCCTCGACCTGGCGCGCCACGGGTTCACCCCGCTCCCCCTGGACGACGTCGGCACGGAACGACGCCGCGGTGACGCCGTCCTCAGCCGCGAGCGACACGACGACGCGGGTCAGATCCTGCAGGTGGACGTCTACCGACCGGACGGCACCCTGCTCCTGTCCGACCGCCGCGACACGCGTGAACAGGGTGTGAAGGGCGGCCGCTCGGTCGTCCTCTGCGACGAGCTGGGTCGTCCCGTCCGCTCCTGGGGACGCATCTGGTCCCTGTACCGCGCCTGGTTCGACGCGCTCACCGCGGGCGGGCCGGCCTGGATGATCGTCGACAGCAAGACCATCGCCCCGTTCGTCCTGAGCTACCGGAAGCGCAATGTCGTCACCGCGCACGTCGTGCACGCCTCGCACCTCCAGGGCACGGAACGGCCACACGGTCGGCTGCGGGAGTCGCGGCGAGCGGTGTTCGAGGCGCTCGACGACTTCGACCTCGTCGCGCTCCTCAGTGATCGGCAGCTCGCGGACGTGACGACCATGCTCGGCGAGCACGCCTCGCTCAGTGTCATCCCGAACTCGCGCGAACTCGTCGCCCCGGAGGTCGCACGCGCTCCTCGGCCTCGCAGCCGCGGGATGTTCCTCGGCTCGCTCACGGCCCGGAAGCGGCCGGCGCACGCGATCCGCGCCGTCCTCGCCGCCACGTCCACGGACGGGCCTCCCCCGACGCTCGACGTGTACGGCGGCGGTGAGCTGCTCGACGAACTGCAGTCACTCCTCATCGCCGAAGACCCGGAGCACCGTGTCGTCCTCCACGGCTACGACCGCTCCGCCAGGCAGCAGCTCGGCTCGGGTTCGTTCCTCGTCATGACCTCGACCTCGGAGGGCTTCCCGCTCGTGCTCATCGAGGCGATGGCAGCCGGATGTCTTCCCATCGTGGTCGACGTGCCCTACGGGCCGGCCGACATCGTCCGCGACGGTTGGAACGGGTTCCTCGTGCCGTCCGCGGAACCGGCCGTCGTGTCGGCCGCCATCGAGCGCCTGCTCGCCCTTCCTGAAACCGAGGTCGACGCGATGCGTCGCAACGCGAGAACGACCGCGGAGCAGTACGACGACGAAGCCGTCACCCGTCGGTGGGCTCAGGAGTTGCACGCGGCCGCTCGTCGGAAGAAGCGGAACGCGCTCGTCCCTCGCGTCGGCTGAGCATCCGGGAGCGCACCGCCGCGACCCCCGTCTGCACCCCTCGGCCGACGCGGCGCGCCAGGCCGTGGGACGGACGCTCGACGAGCTGGAAGAACCCGGCGGCGATCAGCAGGCTGAGTGGCACGCCCACGATGCCGACCAGCCACCAGCGCTCGTCGCCGAACAGGAAGGCGAGCGTGGCCAGGATCGGGGCGTGCACGAGGTACAGGCTGAACGACACCTTGCCGAGCCAGAGGACGGGCGGGGTCTCGAGGAGCCGCCGGGCGAACGGGCTTCCGATGGCGACGACGATGAGGCCGGCCGCGCCCACGCCCGACAGGCCCCAGAGCGCCTGGCCCAGGGTCGAGGAGGACTCGACGTACGGTCGGGAGAGCCAGCTCGCGACGAGCAGGAGCGCGGAGCCGGCCGTCAGCATCGCCCACTGCAGGGGGCGGGACCGATCCGCCGCCCAGGCGCGGAGGTCGTCGAGTCTGACGGCGATCAGCGTGCCGATGAAGAAGGCCGGCAGGTACACGGCGGCGTCCATCCCGGCGACCCGCCCGAGCACCATGACCACGGCCATCAGTGCGGCGATCGGCCACGCCCAGCGACGCAGCAGCCGAGCGAGCAGGACGGCGACCGGGAGGAGGAGGGTGAAGATCAGCTCCCAGCGCAGCGACCACAGGGTGTTCACCAGGTCGTAGCTCACCGGCGTCAGGGTCGCCTCCGTCAGGAGGTGCAGGGGGTCGACGCTCGTCGCGTTCGCATTCGCGATCCACTCACCGGTGGTCACCGAGGCGGGATCCCTCGGGATGAGCAGGATGAGTGCGGCGGCGAACAGCAGCGATCCCCACACGGGGAGGTAGAGCCGCACGAACCGCGCGGCGAAGAACCCCGGCCAGCTCGCGCCGCCTCGCAACAGCGGGAGCGCGACGACGAGACCACTCAGGACGAAGAACACCTGCACCGCCTCGGTGCCGGCGAAGAGCAGCTTCAATGGTGTCTCGGTCGCGATGTCCCAGGCGGGCTCCGAGATCCGGCCCGTCGCGAAGGGTCGTGCGAGCAACGACACGTGGTAGAGCACCACGACGACGCTGGCGACACCGCGGACTCCGTCGAGGGAGGCCAGTCGCCCGGAGGACGGATTCACCTGCCCGACCCTACGCGGTTCTCCTGGGCGCGGACTCAACGGCTCAGGGCGCCTCAGGCGCGTCCTTCGTCGTCGTCATCCTCGTCTTCGTCCTCATCATCCTCATGCTCGTCGAGCTCCGGCCGGCCATCGGCGTGCGCGAGGGCGAACCGTTCCCATTCCGACATCAGATGCTCGATGGCGCTGTGGAACCTCGCCGTCGTCACCCCGGGCGTCGTGTCGCCGAAGTAGTACTCGACCCAGTGCTGCAGTCGCGCGACCGTCTCGGGATCGCCGAGGAGTCGGTCGACTCCGTCGACGATGTCCGCGGCGTCCGAGGCATCGAGCCATTCGCACGCCGAGAGGTACCCTCCGGTGTCGATCTCCGCCTCCGGGTTCACGGGACGGGTGATCATGAGCGGCTTCCCGCTCGCGAGGCGGTCGTAGACCATCGCGGAGATGTCGACGATCGCCGCGTCCGCTGCCGCCAGCTGCCACCCGAGGTCGGCACCCGTGTCGACGACGTGCTGGGCCGAGGCGTCCGCTCGGTTCGCCTCGTGGAGCGCGGCCATGATCTCGCGGTTCGCGCTCGCGTAGGCCGGATCGACGACACCGCTCCTCGGGTGCGGGCGGTACACCACGCGGTGCCGCCCGGTCGCGATGAGTGCTCGGACGAGGGCCACGCCGTGGCTCGCGATCGAGCCGTATGCCGCAGCCGCGCGGTCGCCCTCCCAGGTGGGCGCGTACAGGACCACGGTCCGCTCATCGGGCGTGTAGGGCAGTTCGCCCGAGTAGTGGTCGGCCTGCGGGCGGCCGATCATGATCGCGCGCTTGTCGAAGTCGTAGTCCCAGAGCACCCGCTCCAGCCGGTTCCTCGCCGCTTGGCCGGCGATGAGGCTGTAGTCGTAGGCCTTGAACTGGTTCGTGGTCATGTACATCTTGTCGCTCTCGCCATGGTTGACGAAGACGTGCCAGCGGGAGCCGTAGCGGAACATCTGGAAGTTCTTGGCGTTCTGGTTGACGTACAGCACGACGCGGATGTCCTGTTCGGCCAGCGTGCGCTCGAGGGCGACGACCGTCCGGACGTAGGCCGTCGGGATCGGCGACTCCTCGAACAACTTCGCCGCAGCCGTCGCACCGCGGCTGAGGATGAGGACGGGCCACTGCTTCGACAGTTCGGCGAGGGGCCGGTACCACTGCCGGATCTGGTACATGTTGACGGCACCGTCCGCGAAGTACACGGCCACCTTGTAGCGCCCCGGCTCGATCACGGGAGCCGCCTGCATCTGCGCCGCGAGGACGGCTCTGGCCCGCCGGTTGGCGAGCAGGTCCTTGGCGAGCGTGATGGCACGACGACCGTCTCTGATCAGTCCCATGTCAGCTCCAGCATCCGTCAAGCGTAACGACGCCAGGTCACGGTGGGATCACGACGGGTGCCCGCCGCTCAGATGACGGGAGGTCGTCCTGCGCGCGTCATCCGCCAGACCGTCCGCCAGCGCAGTGGACGACGTTCGCCGGGGTCCGTCCGCCAGCCCTCGCGCCAGCCACCGAACCAGGGACGGAGTGCCTCCGGCTTCCGCCACCACCGGATCACCTGGATCGCGGTCCAGGAGCCCACGTACAGCGGGATGAGCGGCACCGGGAGGTTCCGCCGCGCGAGCCAGACCCGGTTCCGCGCGTTGAGCCGGTAGTAGGCGGTATGCCTCGTCGGTTCGGTCACCGGGTGGTTCGCTTCGAGGGACGCCTCGTACCAGGCTCGCCTCCCCTGGTCCCAGACCCGCCAGGCGAGCTCGATGCCCTCATGCGCGTAGAAGAACGGATCTGCCCATCCACCGACGGCGTCGAATACCGACCGCGGCAACAGGACGGCCGCTTCGAGGCAGGAGAACACGGCGCTCGAATGCCCGGGGTCCTTGTCGCGGGTGCGCGGCACCCAGCGGGACGGCGTCGCTGCACCGTCCGCGTCGGCGAGCCGGGGCTGGATGAGGCCGATGGAGCGGTCCGCGTCGAGCATCGCAATGGCGTCGCGGAGGAACGTGGTGGACGGGATGGTCGCGTCGTCGTCGAGGAAGAAGACGAACTCCCCCTGCACGGCGTCGGCACCACGGTTGCGGCCGGCCGGGATCCCGAGGTTCTCCGACAGGGCCAGGCCTCGAGCGCCGTGCGGAAGTCCGGTCGGCTGCCAGCCGTTGCCGACCACGACCACGTCGAGCTCCACCGCTTGCTGGGCGAGCACGCTCTCCACGGCTGCGGTGAGTTCGACCGGGCGGGTCCCCTGCGTCAAGACCACGACGCCGACGGAGCGCGTGACCGGGATCGGGCCGGACATCACGCGTGGAGCCGCTTCGACGAGACGATCGCGATGAAATGCCCGACGAGCGTCAGGAACGCGAGCGGAACGAGGATCGCGAGCACCCAGCGCATCGCCTCGGCGTCGCCGACGAACAGGCCGACCACGGAAGCGGCGAAGATCACCATGGTGAGCTCGACCGAGTGGAACAGCCGGTGGAACGGGAGGAACCGCGCCACCGTCCGTGCCGTCGCGAGCAGTCCCCCACGCGGCGCCGACTCCTCGGTCGAGTAGGTGAGTTTCGGCGCCCCGAACCCGGCGCGGGCGACCCGCACCATGTCGTTCAGCGCCTTGTTGAGGACGACGAACAGCGCGAGTGCGAATCCGAGGGTGATCCAGACGAGGTCTTCGGGCGCATCGACCGGCCACGCGGCGGCACGGACGCCGAGGGCGATCGCGATGAGCGACTCGGTGGAGTAGTGGCCGACGGAGTCCAGGAACGCACCGGCCGGACTCGACGTCCGCCGCCAGCGCGCGACCTCGCCGTCGCAGCAGTCGACGAGCATCTGCGTCTGGCCGAGCACGAGCGCGAGGGCCGCGCCCCCGAATCCGGGGATGAGGAGCGCGGCGGCCGTGGCCCAGCCGGTCAGGATCATCAGACCCGTCACGCCGTTCGCGCTGATGCTCGTGCGCAGCAGCAACCACGTGACGTACGGCGACAGGTCTCGCAGGTAGAGGTCGGCCGTCCAGTGCTCGGCGTTCTTCCGCGCGCGGACCTCCGGCGGTTGCGCCACGGCACGGAGCTCGGCGATCGTCCGCGGGGGCGTGAGCCTCGGACCGGTTCCGGCCGTGCTGGGATCCGACATCTAGACCGCCTTCGGTGGATTGCGCAGCGCGGAGATGCCCTTCGCGAGCGAGCCGTAGCCGAGCACGAACCCCGTGCCCCAGCAGAAGTGGATGCACGGCAGAACGGCGAGCATCCAGAGGCTCGTGCGTACCCCGTCCCGCCCGGTGACGACGATGCTCGCGAGCAGCACGATGGCCGCATAGGCGATGGGGGCCGCGAACCCGAGGAGCAGCCACGGCGTCGCCCCCGCACCCAGCTGGACCAGGCCTCCGAGCCCGAGCAGCGTGCCGAGCACGATACCGAGCACCAGGACCGGCGGCGCGAAGTAACGGAGCGTGCCGCGGGTGGGGAAGCTCCGGCTGAGCTCGCCGCGCCAGAGTCCGGTGGAGAAGAACTGCCGCGCCAGGGCGCGCATGCTCGCACGCGGGCGGTAGACGACGCGCAACGCGGGCGTGAACCAGACGAGGCCGCCGGCCTGCTTGATCCGGCGGTTGAGCTCCCAGTCCTGTCCGCGTTTGATGCGCTCGTCGAACATGCCCACCCGCATGAGCATCTCGCGGTCGAAGACCCCGAGGTAGACGGTGTCGGCAGGCCCCTCTCGACCGCCGACGTGGTGGGGTGTGCCACCGAGCCCGACGCGCGAGCCGTACGCCCGCGCCACCGCCGTCTCGAAGCTCGTGCGCCCCTGGGCGTCCATGATGCCGCCCACGTTCTGCGCCCCCGTGCGGAGCATGGTCTCGACCGCGAGTCGCGCGTAGTCGTCGGGCAGCTCCGAGTGGGCGTCGACCCGGATGACGATCGGATGCGTCGACGCGGCGATCGCCAGGTTGAGCCCGGCCGGGGTCGACCCAACGCGGTTCTCCAGCACGTGGATGCGCGGGTCGGCCGCCTGGAGCTCTCGGACGAGCTCGGTCGTGCCGTCGATGCTCGGCCCGACGGCGATCGTGATCTCCACGTCGCCGGCGTAGTCCTGCGCCAGGAGGCTGTCGACGGCTGCCCGGACGTGGCGGACGTCGTTCAACACCGGCATCACGTAGGAGACTCCGGGCGACGACGGTGCGTCGGCCTGGCCTGTGTCGTTCGACATGGGGGTTCACTCCGTGTTTCGTTCGATCGAGCCTAGCAGCCGGTCGTCGGGGTGGCCCGGACGCGGAGGACGCCCACACGGTGGCCGTGCGGGCGTCCTCCGGGGCCTGACGCCCCGGGTGTCAGAGCGCGAGCTCGCCGAGCGTGACCTCGGCGGTCTGCGAGTCGTTGCCGCGGGTGAAGGTGAGCTTCGCCGTCGCCCCCGCCGCGAGCGCTCGCACCTGCGCGGTGAGGTCGTTCGCACCCGTGACCGGGACGCCGTTGAACTCGGTGACGATGTCCCCGGACTTCAGACCCGCGGCCTGCGCGGCGCCGTTGTCGGTGACCTTGTCGATGAGCGCGCCGGCGACCGTGCTCTTGGCGTCGCTCGAGGCGTCCTTCACGGTCGCGCCGAGCAGGCCGTGGGTCGCCTTGCCCGTCTTGATGATCTCGTCGGAGACGCGCTTGGCGATGTTCGCCGGGATGGCGAAGCCGACACCGATGCTGCCGCTCTGCGACGACGAGTCGGTGCTTCCGGCGCTCGCGATCGCGACGTTGACCCCGATGAGCTTGCCGGTGCCATCGACGAGCGCGCCACCCGAGTTGCCGGGGTTGATCGCCGCGTCGGTCTGGATGACCGCGATGGAGATCGAGGAGGTGGGCGCGGTCGGGGTGGTCTGCCCCGGCACGTCGAAGTTCCACGGGCTCTGGTTGTCGCCGTTCGAGTCGCCGGACCCGCCGTCGTCACTCGATCCGGAGTCCGGAACGGCGGAGGAGGCGACGGTGATGCTCCGGTTGAGGGCGCTGACGATGCCGTCGGTGACGGTCCCCGCCAGTCCGAGCGGCGCACCGATCGCGACGGCCGTCTCGCCGACGTTGAGCTTGTCGGAGTTCGCGAACTCCATCGGGCTGAGATCCGAGGCGTCCTCGAGCTTGATGACAGCGAGGTCGTAGATCGGGTCCGTGCCGACGATCTTGGCGTTGTACAGCTTGCCGTTCGCATCGGTGACCCGGATGGTCGGGTCGGCGACCTGGCCGTCCAGAGTGACCACGTGCGTGTTCGTCAGGACGTAACCGTCCTTGCTGAGGATGATCCCCGAACCGGTACCGGCGCTCTGCCCGCCCTGGACCGAGAGGGTCACGACGCTCGGCCCGGCCGTCGCGGCGATGGCCGTGGTCAGGCTCACGTCGGCGTCGTCGTTGATGGTGAACGCCTTCGAGCCAGCCTCGTTGCTCGAGACACTCGACTTCGTCGCGTTCGTGACCCAGAGCGTCGCCCCGGCGCCGGACGCTCCTCCGATGAGGGCGCCGACGGCGAGCATCGCGACCATGCCCGCGAGCGGGCGGTTGGTCTTCTTCGTCCGCGCTGCCGGTGGCGTCGGGACGCCGGGGTGCTGCCCGGTCGGCTGCTGGGCGTACGGGGACGCACCGTAGGGACCGTGCTGCTGACCGGGCTGCGGCTGGGCCGTGGGCTGCTGGCCGGTGGGCTGCTGGTACGCGGCGTACGGGTTCGGCTGCTGCTGACGGGAGAAGGCTGCGGACGGGTGCTGCGGCGCCTGCTGGTACGGCGAGCCCTGCTGGGCCGCGCCGTACGGCTGCTGCGTCGGCTGACCGGCGGGCGGTGCGACCGGTGGCATCGCGGTCGGGGGCGGGAAGTACGCTCCTGAGGTCGACGGCCGTGCTTCGCTCGCGGGAGGCACTGTGCCGCCCGCCTGCTCAGCGGGTGCGGACTGCGGCGCGGTCTCACCGTTCGGGGTGGACTGGGGGTGTTCGGCGGGCTGCTGTCCGTCTGCGGTGTCGGTCATGGCGATTCTGCTCCTTCCAAGCGCAGTCAGCTTCCCGTGCTGAGCTGAGTGTTTCATTCGCGCCCGCTGTGCGCCGGCTAGGGCTTCGCCGCAAGGACCTGCGCACGGTGTCCTAGATTGGGAGCGGCCCGCGCCCGCGGCCACGGAGGGAGATCGACATGGTGGTTGACGGACCCTGGCGGCGCACCGCCGAAGGCGCCGGCCTCGTCGACGAGGACGGACACGTCTCGTCGACGATCTTCGCGGAGATGAGCGCGCTCGCGATGCAGACCGGAGCCGTCAACCTCGGCCAGGGGTTCCCCGACGAGGACGGGCCCGAGGCGGTCCTCGCCGAGGCGGTCGCGGCGATCGAGCGCGGCGAGAACCAGTACCCACCCGGCCCGGGCACCCTCGACCTCCGCACCGCGATCAGCGAGCATCAGCGACGGTTCTACGGTCTCCAGCCCGACCCGCAGGGAGAGGTGCTCGTCACCGCCGGAGCGACCGAGGCGCTCGCCGCGACCCTGCTCGCCCTCGTCGAGCACGGCGACGAGGTCGTGACCTTCGAGCCGTTCTACGACGCGTACGGCGGACTCATCGCCCTCGCCGGTGGCCGGCACCGGACGGTCAAGCTGCGCGCCCCCGACTTCCAGCCGGACCCGGACGAGCTCCGCGCCGCCGTCACCGATCGGACCAGGGTCATCCTGGTCAACACGCCGCACAACCCGACCGGCACCGTCCTCGACCGGGCGACGCTCGACCTGGTCGCCGAGTTGGCGGAGCGCCACGATGCGATCATCGTGACCGACGAGGTCTACGAGCACCTGACCTTCGACGTCCGGCACGTCCCCATCGCGACGTTGCCGGGTGCCGCCGGACGCACACTCACGATCTCGTCCGGAGGCAAGACCTTCAGCACGACCGGGTGGAAGATCGGCTGGTTGAGCGGACCCCGAGAACTCGTCTCGGCCGTCTCGACGGTCAAGCAGTACCTCAGTTACGTCAACGGCGCACCGTTCCAGCCGGCGATGGCGACCGGACTCCGACTGCCCGACGCCGCGTTCACGGCCATCGCCGACGGCCTGCGCGGCAAGCGGGATCTCCTGAGCGCGGGCCTCTCCGCCGCCGGTTTCGACACCTTCCGGCCGGACGGCACCTACTTCATCGTGGCCGATGCGGCACCGTTGGGCTTCGACGATGCTGCGGCGTTCTGCCGGGCACTGCCCGAGCTCGCCGGCGTCGTGGCGGTGCCGCTGTCGGCGTTCTGTCTCGACCGGCACGACCCGGACTACGCGTCGCTGGTCCGGTTCGCGTTCTGCAAACGCGTCGAGGTGCTGGAGCGGGCCGTCGACGGCCTCGCCCGACTCCGCAGCTGACGCTCCGATGCACACGACGACGGGCACCGGATCGCTCCGGTGCCCGTCGTCTCATCGATCCGCTACTTGGTGAGCGAGTCCACGTACTCCTGGTTGTCGCTGATCCACTGCTTGACGACCGGCGCGTAGTCCTTCGAGTCACCCTCGTTGAACATCGCGTTCTCGAGCGAGAACAGTCGCTCCGAGTCGAAGTCGAAGTCCTTCAGCCACCCGGCGAGCGTCGGGTACTCGTCCGCGAAGTCGGCCTTGCCGAAGCTGTGGATGCCTTCGGCATCCCCGAGGGCGCCCTTCGGGTCCTCGAGGTCCTTGATCGGGAACGCGTCGTAGGCCCAGTGCGGACGCCACAGCGTGACGGCGATGTTCTCGCCGGCGTCGGTCGCGGCCTTCAGCTCCGAGAGCATCGCCGGGGTGCCCGAGGTCAGGAACTCCCAGTCGTCGAGGCCGTACTCGGGGATGACCTTGTCCTGGGTGGCCTCGGTCAGTCCGGCACCGGGGTCGATGCCGACGAGCCGGCTGTCGAAGAGGTCCGCGTTGGCCGCGAGGTCCTCGAGCGAGTCGACCGGGGCGTCCTCGTTGACGGCGATCGTGAGCTTGGCGTCGGTGTTCCAGGCGCCGAGGTCGACGACGTCGTCACCGAACTTCTCGATGTAGCTCGCGTGCGTGGTCGGCAGCCAGACGTCGAGCGTCAGGTCGTAGTCACCGGTGCTGAGGCCCGAGAACACCGGGGCGGGCTCCGCCTCCTCGAGGGTGACGTCGTAGCCCTGCTCCTCGAGCACGGCCTTCCACAGCTCGGAGGCCGCGATGCCCTCGTCCCAGCCGCTGAACACGGCGATGGTCACCGCCTGCTTGTCGCCGTTCTCGAGCGTCTCGTCCGAGGCGCCCGCGGAGCAGCCGGAGATGGCGAGCGTCGCCGCCGCCCCCGCTGCGATGGTGGTTGCGATCTTGGTGCGGTACTGCATGTTCGATGATTCCTTTCGTCCCGCGTGACGCGGGGATCGGTGTCGTCGGATGGAAGCTGTGTGCCGGTGGGTCACCGCACGGCGGTCGGCGACTCGGCGGGAGTGCGCTGCTCATCACCTGAGGCGGTGCTGTCGGTCGTCGTGGTGCTCGAGGCAGGCGCCGGTCGGATCCCGCCGGGCGAGGACGGGGCAGCCTTCGTGCGCTTCCCGCGCTGCTTGCGACCGCCGCCGAGGGAAGCCGTGAGGCGGTCAAGGAAGATCGCCAGGATGACGACCGACAGGCCCGCTTCGGAGCCGAGCTGGATGTCGATCCGGGAGAGGCTCTTGACGACGTCGCCACCCAGACCGCCGGCGCCGACCATGCCGGCGATGACGACCATGGAGAGCGAGAGCATGATGACCTGGTTGACTCCGGCCATGATGTTCGGCATCGCGAGCGGCAGCTGGATCTGGCGGAGGATCCGCCACGAGGAAGCACCGAACGCGTTGCCGGCCTCGACGACCTCGCGGTCGACGTTGCGGATCCCGAGTTCCGTGAGACGGACGGCCGGGGCCAGCGCGAAGACGATCGTCGCGACGATGCCCGGGACGACGCCGATGCGGAACAGGATGAGCGCGGGGATGAGGTAGACGAACGCAGGAGTCGTCTGCATGAAGTCGAGCAACGGCCGGATGATCGACGACGCGACCTTCGAGCGGGCTGCCAGGATGCCGAGCGGGATCCCGATCACGATGGCGATGAGTCCGGCCACGAGCACGAGCGAGAGCGAGTCCATCGCGTTGTCCCACTGCTCGACGCCGACGATGATCAACAGCCCGACCGCGGAGCCGACGGCGAACACCGGGCCCCGTGCGACGAAGGCCAGCAGGGCGGCGACGATGATGATCACCCAGAACGGCGGACCGCTGAGCACGAGGTCGACGCCGTCGTACAGCCCCTGGAAGACGCTCCGGATGACGTCGAAGACGGGCTGGAAGACGTCGGTGATGAAGTCGACGAAGGCTTCGACCCACGCACCGATCTCGGGGCGGGTGATGGCGTCCAGGAACCCGGACGAGTGGAGACGGATGCCGTTCATCGGACACTCCCTTCCGGCAGGATCGCTGCCGGTTCGGCGGCGCTGGTCTCGATCGACGAGGTCACGTCGTCGGGGTGCTGCGGGTCCTCCGCGGTCGACCGCAGGGTCGCCGTGATGAGCTCGACGGGCACCGTCGCCGGCGGCCCGACGAGGCTGATCTCGTCCGTGTTGGTCGGGACGTTGCCGACGGCGGCGAGCAGGGTCACCCGCGGGACGACGCCGAGCAGGCGCGTCCGCTCGTCCACGACCGCGACGGGCAGGGCACTCTCGACGGCGGACTCGAAGAGGTCGACGAGCGCCGCCTCCGGCGAGACCGTGGCGAGGTCGGCGGTGATGACGCTGCCGAGCTCGTGGTCGCCCGCACGGACGAGACGCAGCACGTCCTTGTCGCGGACGACGCCGAGGAGCTGCCGACCCGGACCGACCACGAAGGCGGTCGAGGTCTGCAGGTCGCGCATGATGCGCAGGGCAGCCCTGGGTCCGGCGGATGCAGAGACGACGGAGCGCGCGGGTTCCATCACGCCACCGGCGGTCAGGACGCGGGCGCGGTCGACGTCCTGGACGAACTGGGCGACGTAGTCGTTCGCCGGGTCGGTCAGGATGTCGTTCGGGGTGCCGACCTGGACGATCCGGCCGTCGCGCATGACGGCGATCCGGTCGCCGAGGAACATCGCTTCGTTGAGGTCGTGGGTGATGAATACGATGGTCTTGCCGAGCTCAGCCTGCAGCTCGACGAGCTGCTCCTGCATCTCGCGGCGGATGAGGGGATCGAGCGCGGAGAACGCCTCGTCCATGAGGAGGATGTCGGTGTCCGAGGCGAGTGCGCGGGCGAGGCCGACGCGCTGCTGCATCCCGCCTGAGAGCTGGCCCGGGAGCTTGTCCTCCCAGCCTGCGAGCCCGACGCGCTCGACGACGGCCTGGGCCCGCTCGCGTCGTTCAGCGGCCGGCACACCCTTCACCTCGAGTCCGTAGGCGGCGTTCTCGAGCACCGTGCGGTGCGGCAGCAGGGCGAAGTGCTGGAAGACCATCGAGATGTTGTCCTGTCGGACCGCACGCAGCTGCTTCGAGGACACCCCCGAGATCGGCTTCCCGGCGATGGTCACGGTGCCCGCCGTCGGCTCGAGCAGGCCGTTGAGCATCCGGATCAGCGTCGACTTGCCCGAGCCGGAGAGGCCCATCACGACGAAGATCTCGCCCTGCTTCACCTCGAACGAGGCGTCGATGACGGCTGCGGTGGTCCCGCCGGAGGCGAGTTCGTCACGCGAGGCACCGGCCTGCAGGCGTTTCACGGCTTCCTTCGGCTTCCTGCCGAAGACCTTGTACAGTCCCGTCGCGGAGACGGCAATCGTTTCGGTCATGTGTTCTCCTGGAAGCGCACGCGGAACCGCGGTGCGCTCTTCCTGTCGATCGTCAGGCCGGGTCGAACGGCTCTCGATCCGCCCCATCGGCGCACTGATGGACAGCGCGCGGGCTCGGATCACGTGGGGCGACAACGGCTACCGCGTGGCGTTCGACCGTACGTCCAGCACGCCGTCACGGGGCGACAGGGGGCGGGACGCGGTTACGTAGGTCAGCCCTTGCGGGCCGTCGACAACGCTAACGAAACTCACAGCTGCTGGCTAATCGACGATCCCCCAAAAGGCGGACATCGCGCACGGCCTCCATGGCAAAACCGAACATGGTCAGGGTTTTCCGCCCGAGTCCTTCGTTATGCGTTCGTGACCTTCGCCCGGCCGGTACAGCCGCGGATCACCCTCACTCCCCCACCGCGACGCCGATGAACGAGTGATCGAACACCAGGCTCGTGCGGGTCGAGGCGACCGTCGGATCGGCCGACAGGTGCTCGACGACGAAGTCGCGGATGTGGGCGCTGTCCCGGGCCGCGAGATGGATGACGAAGTCCTCGGAGCCGCCGAGGAAGAACACCTGCACGACCTCCGGGAGCTGTCGGATGCCGGCGCTGAACTCGGCGATACGGGCGCGAGCCCCCGCCCTGATGTTGACGCTGATGAGCGCCTCGAGACCGAGCCCGACCGCGACCGGATCGATACGCGCCGAGAACCCCGTGATCACGCCGCGGTCGACGAGCGACCGCACTCGGGCGACACACGTCGAGGGGGCGATGCCGACGAGCTCCGCCATGCGGGCGTTCGTCATGCGTGCGTTCTCCTGCAGGAGCCGCAGGAGTGCGTGGTCGACGTCGTCGAGGTCCGCGCGTCCGTGCAGATTATTCGTCATCCTGCGCCCACTCTCCTGTTCAGCCGAATCATCATCAAGTTCAGACACGAATTCCGCAAAAACTGCGGTGTTCATTTGGCTGAAACGCAGCAACCTCAGAATAGTCCCACACCGTCCACCGACGAGCGGGAGAGCCGAGCCTTGGCCCAGCCTGCGAGAGGAACCAGCCATGCGAATCGGCATCCCCACGGAGATCAAGAACAACGAGAACCGGGTCGCGGCGACGCCCGGCGGCGTCCACGAACTCGTCCGACACGGCCATGAGGTCGTCGTCCAGGCGGGCGCCGGCCTCGGGTCCGGCAATCTCGACGAGGCGTATCGTGCCGCCGGCGCGACCATCGCCACCGACGCGGCCTCCGTCTGGGCGGCGGGCGACCTCCTACTCAAGGTGAAGGAGCCCGTCGCCGCCGAGTACGACTTCCTGCGGGCCGACCAGACGCTCTTCACCTACCTCCACCTCGCGGCGGACCGTCCGCTCACCGACGCCCTGATCGCCTCTGGGACCACCGCGATCGCCTATGAGACCGTGCAGCTACCCAACCGCTCCCTCCCGCTCCTGCAGCCCATGAGCGAGGTCGCAGGACGACTGTCCACGCAAGTCGGCGCCTACCACCTCATGCGCGCCACCGGTGGACGAGGGATCCTGCTGGGCGGCGTGCCCGGAACCCCCAAGGCGAAGGTCGTCGTCATCGGCGGCGGGGTCGCCGGCGAGCACGCCGCGGCCAACGCGCTCGGCATGCAGGCGGACGTCACGATCATCGACATCTCCATCCCTCGCCTGCGCGAGCTGGAGAACCGCTTCAGCGGGCAGATCCAGACCAGGCCGTCATCGGCATACGAGATCGCGGAGCAGCTCCGCGACGCCGACCTCGTCATCGGCTCGGTGCTCATCCCCGGGGCCCAGGCCCCGAAGCTCGTCACCGACGCCATGGTGGCGGACATGAAGCCCGGCTCGGTGCTCGTCGACATCGCGATCGACCAGGGCGGATGTTTCGAGGGCTCCCGACCGACGACGCACGACGACCCCACGTTCCGTGTCCACGACAGCCTCTACTACTGCGTGGCCAACATGCCCGGCGCCGTCCCGGAGACCTCGACGCGCGCGCTGACCAACGCCACCCTCCGGTACGCACTCGCCATCGCCGACCAGGGCACGGGAGCAGCGGTGGCGGCCGACGCAGCGCTCCGCGCGGGCGTCAACATCCACGCGGGTGCGGTCACCAACGCCGGCGTGGCCGCGGCGTTCGGCCTCCCCGTCGCGACGATGAGCTGACCCACCGCCCGCCGACCGCGGGCGATCATCCCCGGAAACGACGAAATCCCGGTCTCGAGGAGACCGGGATTTCATCTTTTCTGTTGCAGGGGCAGGATTTGAACCTACGACCTCTGGGTTATGAGCCCAGCGAGCTACCGAACTGCTCCACCCTGCGGCACAAGAGATAAAGCTAGCATGCATTCTGAGGGCGTGCAAATCGCGTGCTGCTGAGCACTCCGATTCCGGCCGAATCCCTCCTCCTGGAACGCCGAACGGCGCCGCCCGTCAGGGCGACGCCGTTCGGATTGCAGGCTCGGAATCAGCCGTTCAGCAGTGCCAGCGCCTGCGCCAGCGCGTCGGAGATCTTCTTGTCCGCCACCCCGTAGGCAGCCCAGTCACCGCTCGCCATGGCCGCGTCCTTCTCGACCATCGCGGCCTTCGCCTGGTCGAGCAGCGTCTTGATCTGCGCGTCCACCGTCGGGTCACCCGTGCTCGGGGTCGAGCCCGTGTCGGTTCCGCCGCCGGTGTCCGTGCCGTCCGTCGGGGGCGTCGTGCTGTCGCCCGGGACGTTCGTGTCACCCGCATCCGCACCCGAGTCGCCGCCGAACAGGACGTCGAGCGCCTCGTCCAGCGTGTCTTCGAAGGCGATCTGGTCGCCGAAGGCGACGAGCACCTTCTGCAGGAGCGGGAAGCTCGTGTCGCCGGTGGACTTCACGTAGACCGGCTGCACGTAGAGCAGACCGCCACCGACCGGCACGGTCAGCAGGTTGCCGTTCAGCACCTCGGTCTGACCCTGCTTCAGGATGTTGATCTGGCTCGACACGCTCGGATCGGAGTCGAAGGTGTTCTGCACCTGGCCGGGGCCCGGTACGGTGTCGTCCTTCGGCAGGGTCAACAGCCTGATCTTGCCGTAGTCGGAGCTCCGCTTGCCGTCCTCGGCGCCGGCGTTCGCATCGACCGCGAGGTAGCCCGTCAGCACGTTCCGCGACTGCTCACCGCCCTGACGCGGGATGAACGTGGAGTACAGGGAGAAGGACGGCGCGTCCTGCTCGGGCAGCTGCATCGTCAGGTAGTACGGCGGCTGGTACTTCTTCTCGGTGTCGGTCGACTGCGGGTCGTTGGGGGTGACCCACGCGTCCTCGCTCGAGTAGAACGAACCGGCGTTGGTGACGTGGTACTGGCCGAGCACCGAACGCTGGACCTTGAAGAGGTCGGCCGGATACCGGACGTGGCTCATGAGATCGCCGGACATGTCCGACATCGGCTTGACCGTCGATGGGAACACCTTCTGCCAGGTCTTGAGGATCGGATCCTGGTCGTCCCAGCTGTAGAGCGTCACCTTGCCGTCGTACGCGTTGACGGTCGCCTTCACCGAGTTCCGGATGTAGTTGACGTCGTCGAGCGCGTAGTTCTGCGCCGGCGTGACCGAGTCGGAGATCGTGTCGGACAGGCTCACGGTCTTCGAGTAGGGGTAGCTGGCGCTCGTCGTGTAGCCGTCGACGATCCAGACGATCTGACCGTCCACCACGGACGGGTAGGGGTCGGAGTCGAGCGTCAGGTAGGGAGCGACCTTCTGGACCCGGGTGAGCGGGTCGCGGTCGTAGAGGATCTGCGACTGGCTGTTCACGGAGTCGGAGAGGAAGATCTGCTCCGACTGGAACTTGAGCGCGTAGACGAGCTTCTTGAAGACGTTGTCGAGCTTGGGCCCGCCATCACCGTCGAAGGTCGTGTAGGTCTGCGACTCACCCTGGGTGCCCGACGGGTAGTCGAGCTCCACCGGGTCCGCGCCCTTGGGAGCGCCGACGATGGAGTAGTCCGGCGACTGCTCACCGAAGTACACGCGCGGTTCGAAGTCGCCGAGCGCGCCGGTGGTGGGGATGCCCGACTCGAGGAAGACCGGCTCACCGGAGGCCGAGCGCTGGTTGCCGTACGCGGCGACCAGACCGTACCCGTGGGTGTACACGACGGTGTTGTTGATCCACGACTGCGAGTTGTCGAGGCCGGCGACGTTCAGCTCGCGGACCGCGACGACGGCGTCCTGGGTCTTGCCGTCGATGTTGTAGCGGTCGACGTCGAGCTGCTTGTCGAAGGAGTAGAACTGCTTGAACTGCTCGAGCTGCGCGACCGAGGCGCTCACGAGCGACGGGTCGATGATCCGGATGTTCGCCGTGGTCTCGGCGTCCTGACGGAGCGCTCCGGGGGTCGCGTCGGTGGTGGCCGCGTACTCCTCCTCCTCGACGTCGGCGATCCCGTAGGCGTCGCGGGTCATGTCGATGTTCCGCTTGATGTACGGCGTCTCGAGGCTCTTCGCGTTCGGCTCCACCTGGAAACGCTGGACGATCCACGGGTAGAGGCTGCCGACGATGAGGGACGCGACGATGAGCAGCGCGGTACCGACGAGCGGCAGACGCCAGCGGCCGGTGAACGCGGTGACGACGAACAGGACGGCGACCATGAGCGCGATCCCGGCGAGGATGACCCGACCGGGGATGGTCGCGGCGACATCGGTGTACGAGGCACCGGTGATGAGCGTGCCCGTGTCGTTCAGCGTCGTGTACTGGTCGAGCCAGAGGCTGACGGCCTGCAGGATCAGGTACAGCGCGGCGAGCACCGAGATCTGCACGCGGGCCGCCATGGAGATCCAGACCTCACGGCTGACCACCCGGATGCCTCCGTAGAGGTAGGTGACGACGGCGGTTGCGATGAGGGCGATCAGGACGACCGCCGAGGAGAAGGCGACCACGGCCTGGAAGAACGGCAGGTCGAAGAGGTAGAACGACACGTCGAGGTTGAACTGCGGGTCCTTGGTGCCGGACGGGGTGCCGTTCATCCACAGCAGCACCAGCTGCCAGCGCGAAGCTGCGGCGACACCGCCGAAGAGCCCGAAGAGCGCCGGGATGCCGTAGGTCGCGAGTCGGCGGAGCGGCTCGACCACCTGCTGGTAGCGGTCGACCTGCGAGCTGAGCTTCGCGTAGACCGGACGGGTCCGGTAGGCGATCTCGATGGCCAGCCAGACGGGCAGGGCCATCCCCACGAACCCGACGAGGAACATGGCGATCGCCGCGATCCACTGCGTGGTCAGGACCTCGGTGAAGCCGAGCTGTTGGAACCACAGCAGATCGGCGTAGAACCCCGAGAACACGAAGAACCCGATGAGGAGCGCGGCGATGATCGCCACCGTGATCGCGATCGGGGCGCGTCGGCGCTGAGTGGACAGGGGCTTCTCTGCTGCTGCGGATGTCACGTGTGGCCTCTTCAGATAGGGGTCGTCCCACCCATCCTAAAGCGGCCGGGCTGGGAGAGCGCCCGAAGTGGTCAACCGGCCGAGCAGGTGGGCAGCTTGCTCGTGTCGGCGCCGTCCGCGATGGCCTTGAGCGCTGTGAGCGAATCGTCGAGGGTCTTCACCGCGAAGACCGTCAAGCCGTCCGGGACGTGTCCGGCGACCTCGTCGCAGTTGCTCTCCGGCGCCAGGAACCACTCGGCCCCGGCGTCCTTCGCACCGAACAGCTTCTGCCGGATGCCTCCGATCGCGCCGACGTTCCCGTCGGCGTCGATCGTCCCGGTACCGGCGACGTCCTTCCCGCCGTTGAGCTCGCCCGGGGTGAGCAGGTCGATCATGCCGAGTGCGAACATCATGCCGGCGCTCGGGCCGCCGACGTTGTCGAGCTGGATGGTGATGTCGACGGGGAGGTCGTAGGTGGTCTTGGTACCGATGCCGATCACGGTCGAGGTCGTCCCGTCGGACGCGGTCGCGGTCGTCGGCGTGATCTCGACGGTGCTCGCCGCTCCCCCACGCACGATGTCGAGCGAGACCGGTTTGTCCGTACCGTTGGCGTTGATCGCGTCCCGCAGGCCGGCCAGGCCGGTCACCGGCGTGCCGTCGACCGCGACGATCTCGTCGTCGAGCCGGAGCACCCCCTGCGCGGGCGCACCCTCCGCGATCTGTGCCACCACGATGTGCTCGGGAACCTCGTACCCGAGCTCGCGCAACGCCGCCGCGACCGAGTCCTGCTGCGAGTCGACCATGAGGGTCGCGTTCTGCTCGTCGCGCTGCTCGGTCGTGACGCCGGGCGGGAAGTAGAGGTCCATCGGCACGACGGCGCGGCTCGGGTCGAACCAGGCCGAGACGATGTCGAGCCAGCCCGGGCTCCGTTGCGGATTCCCGACCAGCTGGACCGTCAACATGTCGAGCGTGCCGCCGGTGTCGTAGGTCTGCTCGTCGTGGACCTCGATGAGCGGGACGTCGCCGTCGTCACCCTCGGTCGTACCCAGCACGTTGAACACGGGACCCGGCTGTTCGATGACGTACGGCGCGGGAACCGCCGACAGCACGCCGAGGAGGACGAGCGAGAGGCTGAGCACGATCCAACCGAACCGAGCGCGACGATTGCGACCCTGACCGGTCGGCGCCGAAGCGGTGGGAGCCTCATCGGCGAAGAGCGACATGCAAGCCTTCCGGAGTGTTCGCGGTGGGCGGAAACCCGACCAACCATACCCCGGCGATTCTTCAGCGAGGTGCGACTAGCGTAGAAGGCCCAGCACCGAGCTATCTGAGAGGCGGCTGACGTGCCAGAGGATTCCGACAAGAGTCCGGAGGACGAGTTCCGCGACATGCTCCGCGAGCTCCTCTCCGGCAACGGTTCGTTCGACCCGAGCCAGCTCGCCGGCGCCGCCGGCCTTCCCAGCGATCCGGCCAGTCTCGCCGCGCTCATGTCGCAGCTCCAGGGCGCACTCCGCTCCGGTGGCGACGGCATCAACTGGGACACCTCGCTCCAGCAGGCGAAGACCATCGCCGGAGACGGCTCCCAGGACACGACGCCCGAGCAGCGTGCGGCGTTCGAGCAGGCGTTCCACATCGCCTCCCTGTGGCTCGCCGACGTCACCGACGTGGCCGAGCTGTCGAGCGAACCGGCCCTGTACACGAGGACGCGCTGGGCCACGAAGACGATGCCGTTCTGGACGCAGCTCGCCGAGCCGGTGGCCACGAACATCGCGAACGCCCTGACCGGCGTGCTCACGGAACGCGCGCCCGAGGAGCTGTCGAGCATGATCGCGAACGCCGGACAGCTCGTCCGCGGCATCGGCGGCACGCTCTTCGCGATGCAGCTCGGACAGGTCGTCGGTCAGCTCTCCAAGGAGGTCGTCTCCGGCGGCGACATCGGCATCCCACTGCTCGACGACAACGAGGCCGCCCTGGTGCCCCAGAACGTCGCCGACTTCGGCGAGGGTCTCGACATCCCGGCGGATCAGGTCCAGATCTACCTCGCGGTCCGTGAACTCGCGCACGCACGACTCTTCCGCCACGCCCGCTGGCTCCGCCTGCACCTCATCTCCTCGATCACCGACTTCGCACGCGGCATCCGGATCGACACCGAGCGACTCGAGGAGCTCGCCGAGAGCTTCGACCCGTCGAACCCGGAGGAACTCCGGGAGGCCATGACGAGCGGTGCGCTCATCCCCGCCCGAACCGAGGCGCAGGACGCGAGCCTCGCCCGACTCGAGACGACGCTCGCCCTCATCGAGGGCTGGGTCGACGTGGTCACAGCGGCAGCCACCGAGCGTCTCCCCCGCTCCGCGGCCATCGCGGAGACCGTCCGCCGACGCCGCGCCGCCGGTGGGCCGGCCGAACAGGCCTTGGGCGCGCTCGTGGGACTCGAGCTGCGACCCCGCCGGCTGCGCGAGGCTGCGCAGATGTGGCAGCAGGTCACCGACGCCGTCGGTACCGCGCAGCGCGACGCCCTGTGGTCGCACCCCGACCTCGTGCCGACCGCAGCCGACATCGACGCCCCGGAGGCGCTCATCGCGCGCCTCGAAGCTGAGGCCAGGGGTGAGCGTCCCGAGCAGGACGAGATGGATCTCGCGCTCGAAGACCTCCTCCGTGGCGAGGAACGCGGCGACCAGCACGACGACGAGCCCGGTTCGGAGCCCTCCGGCCCGAACGGTGCCGGCGGCCCCCCGGTCTGATCCACGGCGACGCTCCACAGCTCGTCCTTCCGGGCGGGCTGTGGAGAGTGCCGACGCGACCGGTCGTCGACCCGCCATCATCGATGGATGACGACGCGCCTCGATCCCAGGAGACCGCTGCTCTGGCGAACCCCGCACAGCCTGCAGGTGGGAGTCGATGAAGCGGTCGTGCTCGACAGCGTCCGGACCGAGACCGAGCAGGTCGTCGCGGCACTGCGTGCCGGCTTCCCGGCTCTGGTCGAACGACGACTCGCGGACGCCTTCGACATCCCAGCCCACGAGATCGATCGCGTCCTCTCGACGCTCGACCCGGTGATCGAGCACGGCGGCCCCACCTCCGGCCCCGCCGTGACGCACCGGGTCGTCGTGGACGGCGCGAGCCTGGCGGCCGAGCTCCTCCGACGCCTCCTCTCCGAGCAGGAGGCGGTCGCACTCCTGCCACCGGAGTCCGGGTCGACCGGAGCCGGGTCGCACCCTGGCCGGGTCGACGTCGCCGTCCTCGTCGCCGACTTCGTCATCCCGCCGAGTCGGTACACGCGGTGGCTGCGCGACGACGTCCCGCACCTGCCGGTCGTGTTCAGCGATCGTGTCGTCCGGATCGGGCCGTTCGTGACACCCGGCTCAGGGCCGTGCCTGCACTGCGTCGAGCTGCACCGCACCGACGACGATCCGGCCTGGCCGGCCGTCGCCTCCCAGCTTCTCGGGCACCGCTCGCCACTCGACACCCAGCTCCTCGGTGCGGAGGTCGCGACCCGCGTGACCCGTCTGGTGCTCCGACACCTCGACGCGTCCCAGCCCATCCTCGCGAGCACCCAGCTGGTGGTCGACGCCGCGACCGGTGGGGTCAGGCGCCGCGTCGTCCGGGAGCACTCGAGGTGCGCATGCCGAGCTCTGCCAGGAATCGCGACGGCTCGCGACGACCACCGCGTTGCTGCGTCTCGGACCAGGACAGGTTGAGCAGCCGCTTGGCGCGCGTGATGCCGACGTAGAGGAGCCTCCGTTCCTCGTCCGCCTGCTCGAACTGTTTCGCGTAGGAGATCGGCAGATAGCCCTCGGAGAGCCCGATGAGGTGCACGGCCTCCCACTCGAGGCCCTTCGCCGAGTGCAGGGTCGCCAGCGTGACCGCCTCGACCGTCGGCTCGTGCTGCGCGGCCTGCCGCAGTTGCAGCTCATCCGTGAAGGCGCGGAACGAGGTCCCCTCCGGCGCCTGGTCGACGAGCCCCATGATCGCGTTGAGCGACTCCCAGCGGTCGCGCACCGCGCCGCCGCCGTCGGGCGGGTCCTGGCTCCAGCCGAGCGACCGGAGCACGTCGCTCACGGACTTGAACAGGGGCTCACCGCTGATCGAGACGGAGGCAGCGCGGAGCTGGAGCAGGGCCTGCCGTACCTCGGGCAGCTCGAAGAAGCGCTTGGAGCCGTGCATGACATAGGGGATGCCGGCTTCGCCGAGGGCCGTCTCCAACGCCGCCGCCTGGACGTTGATCCGGTAGAGCACGGCGATCTCCGAGGCCGGGACGCCCGCCTGCAGCTGCACGAGGATCTCCGAGGCGACGCCTCTCGCCTCGGACAGCTCGTTCGGGTACTGCCGCAGGCCGACCGCCGGCGTCTCAGGGCGTGCGGTCTGGGTGCCCTCGTCATCGCGTGCGGTGGCCGCTGAGAGGTGCAACGCCCCCGGGCGCCCCCGCATGAGCGTGTTCGCCGCGGCCACGACCGGCGGGGCGGAGCGGTAGTTGCGCTCGAGCCGGACGACCGTGGCGTCGTGGTACCTGGTCGGGAAGTCGAGCAGGTAGTCGGAACGGGCACCGGCGAAGGAGTAGATGGTCTGGCTCGCGTCGCCGACGACGCACACGTCCCGTCGACCGCCCAGCCAGAGTTCGAGGAGTCGGTGCTGCAGCGGCGAGACGTCCTGGTACTCGTCCACGACGAAGAAGCGGTACTGCTCGTGCACCTGCATGGCGACGGCGGGCTCGGTCTCTATCATGCCGGCGCAGGCGAGCAGGACGTCCTCGAAGTCGATGCGTCGGCGCTCGTCCTTCAACTGCTCGTAGGTCTCCTGGAGCGAGACGACCTGCTCGAGGGACAGCTTGGCCGGCAGCGGCCGGTTCGACGCCGCATACTGCTCGAGGGTCAGGCCGGACACCTTGCGCCATTCGATCTCGCCCGCCACGTCGCGCAGGGTCGCGGTGTCGACCCGCAACCGGAGCCGTTCGGCTGCGTGCCCGAGCACCCGGCCCTTGCTCTCGACGAGCGCGGGCACCTGACCGCCGACGACCTGGGGCCAGAAGAAGTTCAGCTGCGAGAGCGCGGAGGCGTGGAAGGTCCTGGCCGAGACGCCCTCGGCTCCGAGCGCCCGGAGCCGACCACGCAGTTCAGCAGCGGCGCGGCTGGTGAAGGTGAGCGCCATGACGCGCGACGCCGTGTAGGTCCCGGTCGCGACCCCGTAGGCGATGCGATGGGTGATCGCGCGGGTCTTGCCGGTGCCTGCGCCGGCGAGCATGCACACGGGTCCGCGGAGCGCCTCCGCTGCGACGGCCTGGTCGGGGTCGAGTCCGGCCAGCAGTTCGGCCGGACTGCTCATCGGGGCCCCTCGGTGGTGCCGCGCCTCATCGAGACCAGGATCCGCGAAGCCACTCGTCGATCACGGCTCGTGCGATCGACGACGGTCCGGGGAGGATGACGTCGGTGGCCGGGTCCTCGAGTTCCTCCCGCGTGAACCACCGGAGGTCGAGGATCTCCTGGCCGTCCGGGACGAGCGCCTCCGGATCCTGATCCTCCGCGAGCGGGGCGACGAAGCCGAGCATGAGCGAGCGCGGGAACGGCCACGGCTGCGAACCGAGGTAGACGGGAGTGCCGAGACGCATCCCCGACTCCTCGAAGATCTCGCGGGCGACGGCTTGCTCGAGAGACTCGCCGGCATCGACGTAGCCGGCCAGCAGTGAATACCGGTTGTGCTCCCACATCGCGTTCGACCCGAGCAATATCCGTCCCTGAGGATCGACGACCGCGACGATGACCGCGGGATCCATACGCGGGAAGAGTTCGTTGCCGTCGACCGGGCAGTGCCGTGCCCAACCGGCGTTGCGGACGGTGGTCGGCGAGCCGCAGTGCGCACAGAACGGCTCGGCTCGGTGCCAGCCGGCGATCGCCAGCGACGTCGCCAGGATCCCGACGTCGCGGTCGGACAGCCGGTGTCCGCTCCGGCGGAGGTCGAACCAGCGGTCCTCATCCTCGGTGATCGCGTCGGCATCGGCGTCGGCGAGGACCCACAGCAGGATGTCGGTGCCCGGTGGGGTTTCCGGGGTGTCCTCGACGGTGCTTCCGAGGTAGACCATGAGCTCCGGCTCGGGCAGGTCCGAGGGATCCAGGAGGTCGAGCGCGTCGCCGGTCACGAGTGCGCGCCGGCCGCGGAGGACGACGGCTCGGGCGTTCGGATCGACCCGCAGTCCGTCGAGCACGTCCGGTCGTGAACGGAGCTCGCCGTGACGGTCGAGTCCGCCTCTCGCAAGCGGTAGACCGGCGAG
This sequence comes from Plantibacter sp. 2H11-2, assembly GCF_050031945.1. Classification (NCBI taxonomy): domain Bacteria; kingdom Bacillati; phylum Actinomycetota; class Actinomycetes; order Micrococcales; family Microbacteriaceae; genus Plantibacter; species Plantibacter sp. 2H11-2. Next base: position 463,658 of record NZ_JBNBBL010000001.1, read on the forward strand.
TGCGCGAACCTGAATCGTCATGGACAACCTCTCTGAGGGCGTGGCGAGCGCGGCTCACCGGGACGGCCCCGTACCCTGGATGTCATGGCCAGATCCCATCTCACTCTAGCCGCGTTGGCCACCTCGGCCGTCGCCGACCTCCAGGTCCGCGGGTCCGGCGCGCACACCGCCGGCGGCGAGGGGAACTACGACGCGGCCCGTCTCGTGACGGCCGACGGACGCGAGCTCATCGTGCGCATCCCGACCTCACAGCAGGCCGAGACGGAGCAGTCCGCGGACCTCATCGCCCTTCGCGCACTCACGCCCGGTATCCGCAGCAGGTTGCCCTTCGACGCCCCGACCGTCGTGGGCCAACTGCCCGTCGACGGCACTCGCGCCGTGGTGCTCGACTTCGTGGCCGGCAGTCACCTCGACCCGACCGCGCTCGGCCGCGACGAGGTCCTCTCCGACTCGCTCGGTGCCGCGGTCGCCGCGATCCACTCCCTCCCGACGGCCTTCATCGCGGAAGCGGGCCTCCCGCTGCTGTCCACCGAGCTCATCCGGGCGGACGCGCACCGCATCGTGTCCCGCGCCGCCGAGACGAGGCTCCTCCCGACCGCCGTCCGCGAGCGCTGGCAGGCGGCCGTCGAGGACCACTCGCTCTGGCAGTTCCAGCCCACCGTCATCCACGGATCCCTCGCCGCCGACCGCGTGCTCGTCATCCGTCAGGACGGACATGGACTCGTCAACGGCGTCATCGAGTGGGGCTCGCTGCGCGTCGGCGACCCGGCCCTCGACCTCCACTGGATCGCGACGCTCGGCGCGACCGGCGAGCAGGCCTTGTCCGCCTACGCGGCCTCGTGCTCCCGCGGACCCGACCGCTTCGTCACGCTCCGCGCCCGCCTCTACGCGGAACTCGAGATCGCCCGCTGGCTCCTGCACGGTCGCGACAGCCACGACGAGACCATCGTCGAGGACGCCGTCGCAATGCTCGACGGACTCGTCGACCGCGTGCTCGGCGACGTGACGGATCCCCTCGGCACCTCGACCGGACCCGTCCTCGACGTCGACGAGGTCGAAGACATGCTCGACCGCACACCGATCGGCTCGTCCTCCCCCGGCATCGCCATGCAGACCGACACCTATGACCGGTCAGAGCTCGAGCGCGCCCTCGGCCGCGATCCCGGCGGCTCGGACGATGACGACACCGACGACGGTGAGGCCGACGACGATCGCGACCACGCCGGAACCGACGCGGACGCGAACGCCACGGATCAGATCGACACCTCGTCGTTCGAGCTCTGGGACTCGGCGGCCTCCCCGAAGGACCGCTCCCACTCCGACAGGAGCTCCTCCTCCGAGTAGAGGCGTTCCGGCCGGAGCTGCACGTCGTGGCTCACGTAGTAGAGCACGGCGTCGATGCGCTCGGGGTCGACCTCCCGGTGGTGCGCGTACGCCAGACGGTAGAGCGCGAGCTGGAACGAGGCGTTCCGCACGTCCTCCGGCGTCGTGGGTACCGCGCCGGTCTTCCAGTCGACGATCTCGAACCGGTCCCCGCGCTCGAACACGGCGTCGAGCTTGCAGACCACCACCCGTCCGGTGTCGCCGAGCGGCACGTGGATCTCGGTCTCGACCTCGATCGGTCGGACGGCCGCCCATTCCGAGGCGAGGAACCGCTCGGTGAGCTCGTCGAACCCGATCCCCTCCGACGCGTCCGGCCCCGGGCGTTCGACGTCGAGCTCCTCGGGGGGCGCGTCGACCAGCTCCTGCAATCCGAAGCGTCCGTAGTGCGCCTCGACCCACGAATGGAACCGGGTGCCGAGACGGGTCTGCCGGTAGGGCCGCTGCGGGACGGGGCGACGCAGACGTTCGAGTGCGGCCTCCGGTTCCGTGACGAACTCCTTGAACTTGGACGCGGGGATGCGCACGGGGAGTTCACCGCGCGCGGTCGTCGTCGCGGCACGGCGTCGTTCCTCGAGGAGCAGCGTCAGCTCGTTCTCAAGGGGACCGAGGGTCGCCAGCAGCTCGGCCTCGGGCCGTCCGCGCCGCTGGTCGACCTCGGCCGCCGCCCGCTCGACGACACTCCGACGCGCGCCGAGCGGATCGAGTGGCCAGTCGAGGACCGCAGCACCGGAGTCGACCGGGTTCTCCTCGAAGGCGGAGGCTGCGGGGAGCGGTGCGATGACGCCCGCCGCGGCCAGCTCCAGGAGGTAGGTGCTCGCAGCACGGGGCCGCTTGCGATCGCCCGACCAGAACGAGCCGGTGAGCAGGAGGTCGTGCTTGGCGCGGGTCACCGCCACATACGCGAGCCGGCGTTCCTCGTCGAGCGCGCGTTCGCCGAGCGCCTCCGAGAAGGCGAGCTGAGCGTCGACGACCTCCTTCCGCGTCTCGGCCGTCCGCCAGGCGAACTCCGGCAGCTCCGCCGCGTCGCCTCGGAAGTCGTACGGCAGCGTCCCGAGACGCACCCAACCTTTGCCGTCCTTCGGTTTGGCTGGCAGTTCGTCGACCACGAGCCGCGGGATCGCGACATGATCCCACTCGAGGCCCTTCGAACCGTGGATGGTGAGCAGTTGGACCGCACCCTGGTCGGGTGCGTCGCTCGCCGGTCCGAGGTCGTCTCGGGCGAGCGAGCGGTCGATCCACGCCAGCAGGCTGCCGAGCGTCACCTGCTCCTCCGCCTGGATGAACGAGATCACCTCGTCGTGGAAGGCCTGCAGTCTGGCCGGAGCGCGCGCCGCGGAGCCGGTCGACTCGTTCGCGACGACCTCGATGTCGAGCCGCAACTCGCGCTCGACCGCTCTGACGAGATCGGGGAGGCCGCTGCCCGCACGACGCCGCAGGGAGGCGAACACCAGTCCGGCCTCCCGGAGACGCGAACGCGCCTCGTCGGTGAAGCCTGCGGCGAGGCCCGCCGGCACGCGGTCCGCGGCGATGAAGTCGAGCGCGTCGATGATCGACCGCCCGTCGTCGTCGGCGACCGACTCACGGAGCCGGGCGGCCAGTTCGGCGTCGTACCGCTTCGTCTTCCAGTCGATGGCCTGCAGGTACCGGGCCACCTCCACGAGGTGTCCGAGGTCGTGGACGCCGATCCGCCAGCGAGGCCCGCTCAAGAGTCTGATGAGCGAGGACCCGGCACCGGGATCGTGGATGACCCGCAGTGCCGCCGTCACGTCGACGATCTCCGGCGAGGAGAGCAGACCGCCGAGGCCGAGGATGTGGTGGGGGACGCCGAGCGCCGCGAGGCCGTCGGCGAACTCCTGCATCGGTCGACGCGCCCGGAACAGGATCGCGGCCGAACCGGCCGGATCTCCCCCGCGTTCGGCGAGCAAGCGGTCTGCGCACCACTCGGCGACCACCCGGATCTCCTCGGCACCGGTCTCGGGGAACTCGACGGCGAGGGAGCCGGCCCCGGCGCCGGGCTTCGGCTCGAGGTCGAGGACTCGCAGCTTCCCCGCCGTCTGCGCCTGCTGCTGCAACGGGCGGACGAGGACGTTCGCGGCTTCGAGGACCGTGCGGTCGTTCCGCCAACTCGTGGACAAGTTGAACTGGGTGGCGGCGACCTCCCGACCGAAGTCGCGGGAGAACCGCGCGAGGTTCGCCGCGCTCGCGCCGCGCCAGCCGTAGATGGACTGGTGCGGGTCGCCGACCGCCATGACGGGGTGGTCGGCGAACAGGGTCGACAGCAGTCTGGTCTGCACGACCGAGGTGTCCTGGTACTCGTCGAGCAGGACGACGCCCGCGCGATCACGTGCGACGGCGGCGACCTTCGGTGAACGTTCGCAGGCGGCGAGGGCGAGGGCGACCTGGTCGGAGAACTCCACGAGTCCCTGCCGGCGCTTCTCGTCGGCGTACCGGTGCGCGAGGTCGAGCAGGACCGGCAGGGCACCCACGACCTCGACGGCCTGGTCGATCTGCGCGTAGGCACCGCGACCACCGTCGGGGAGCTCGCCGATGCCGACGAACCGTTCCACGAAGCCGAGCAGCTCCTCGATGGTGCCGTCGATCTCGGCGAGCTCATGGCTCAGCGAGAGGACGAGCTCGGCCACCTGGTCGACGGACTTACCGAGGGTCGCGAGCCGTTCGTCTCCGTGCCGGACCACGACGCGCCTCGCGAGTCGCCAGGCGGACGCCTCCGACAGCAGCACGGACTCGGGCTCACGGCCCACCAGGAGGGCGTTGTCGCGGAACAGGGCGTTCGCATAGGCGTTGTAGGTGGACACCTCGGGACGGTCGAAGAGCGCGTCGGCCGCGGGATCCAGGATCCCGATGTCCTGCAGGGCCGCGATCCGCTTGCCAATCCGCGCCGCCAGCTCGCCCGCGGCCTTCCTGGTGAAGGTGAGCCCCAGGATCCCGTCGACGCTCACGTGCCGGTTGGCGAGCAGCCACACGACGCGTGACGCCATGGTCTCGGTCTTCCCGCTCCCGGCACCGGCGACGACGAGCACGGGCGCCATGGGGGCCTCGATGACCTCGACCTGCTGCGTCGTCGGTTGTGGGAGGCCGAGCAGGCCGGCGAGCATCTCGGCCGAGTAGGTCTCCTCCGTGCTCACGAGCTCACCGCCGGGATGACGTGGATGGCGCACTCGCCGAACGCGAACGGGTCGTGGCAGTGGGTCCCGACACGGGCCTCGAACACCGCGCCCGCCATGCCGACCGCGTCCGCCAGAACACGCTCGCGGAAGCGCTCGAGGGCTTCGTCGTCGAAGGCGGGCTGGGCCGGGTCGTAGTACTCCTTGCGCTTCGTGCCGGCCGACACGACGATGAGCTTCGCGCCACCGCTCAGCAGCCCCTCCGTACCGGTGATCGCACCGGACGCCAGCGCGAGCTGGTAGGCACCGAGCTGCGCCATTTCGGCGACCTCCCGGTCCTGTCTGGGCGCCGAGCCGCCGGTCTTGAGGTCGGCGATCACGACGCGTCGAGTCCCGTCGGCGTCGGGCACGAGTTCGACGCGGTCGATCGAGCCGCCGAGCACGGCCGCGCCGCCCAATTCACCGATGGGGATGCGGAGGCTGAACCGGCTCTCGTTGCCGATCGAGGTGACTCCTGCGCGCTCCGCGTCGTGGAGGTACGCGGACAGCCGATGGACGAGTTCCGCCGCACGCCGTTTCGTCGCCGCGCCCTCCCAGTCCGCTTCGAAGTGGAGTTCGTCCCAGCGGTCCTCCACCGCCGCCCAGAGCGCGGCCTCGTCGGAGGACTCCGCGTGTTCGAGCGCGGCATGCACGATCGTGCCGAGACCGGAGGCGAACCCGGAGGCACCGCCGCCCAGTCGGGCGATCGCCCAGTGCAGCGGGCACTCCTCGAAGGCCTCCATGCGGGACGGGGAGACCGGCAGCTCCTCGACGGCGGGGTCGTGCAGCGGTGCCGTCGAGCTCGGTGCGGCCACGCCGTACCACTCCTCGGTCGGAGCGCCGGGGACTCCCGCTGTCGCGAGGATGGCCAGGGCCGAGGCGGACGCGGCACGCTCGGCCGGGTCCGCGGGGCGGATCCGGCGGGTGAGCGAGCGACGCAGGGTGCCGACGAGCCCCCGGAGCGACAGGGGTGACAGGGATGCCCGGTGCGGATCGGGTTCTGGGAGCAGCGTGAGGAACGGGCTCGCCTGGTGGTCGTCGTCGACGACCGCGACCACCATGAGCGACCGGTGCGCACGAGAGGTCGCCTGGGCGAAGAGTCGGAGCTCGTCATGGAGGACCGCGCGTCGTGCGTCCGCCGTCGCGGTGGCCGTGCCCTCCAGCAGCTCCACGAGCTCCGAAGCGCCGAGCAGTGAGTCGCGGACCCGCAGGTTGGGCCACACGCCGTCCTGCATGCCGGCGACGACGACCGTGTCGAACGCGGTCCCGACCAGTGCGGCGGGCGTCGCGATCGTGACCGCCTCCCGGCGGCCCGTCGGCGCGAGGGAGTCGTCGCCGACCGTCTGTTCGAGCAGGCGGTCGAGGAAGACGGAGGCCGGGGTGTCGGGCTCCGCCTCGACGAAGGTACGTGCCGCATCGGCCAGCTGGGTGATCGCGTCGAGGTCGCGGTTCGCCTCCTCGGCGGCCTGACCGCTGCCCTTCGACAGCGAGACCCAGGGGCGCTCGAGCCTGCTCCGCGACCAGAGGCCGTAGACGAGCTCCTCGGCCGAAGCGCCCGCCGCCGCCTGCGCGCTCGCCTCGGCAAGGCTGTCGGCGAGTGAGCGGGCGCGGGCGGCGGAGGGCGTCTCGAGTCCGATGAGTGCACCGGGGACGGCGAACGCCTCCTCCAGCAGGCGGTCCGCGCTGCGGTCGAGGCCCTCAGCGAGATCCGCGTGGCGGAGCGCGGCCCGGAGTCGCCTGACCCCGATCGAGTCCAGTCCGCCGAGCGCACTGTGGAGGAGTTCGGTCACGACCTCGGCGTCGAGCGGCGTCCGTCCGAGCGCCACCGACATGGCGAGGAGGACCGACCTGACGAACGGGTGGTCGCGCAGCGGTGCTCCGCCCGTGCTCGCCCGGGTGGGCACCTCGAGGGAGGACAAGCCCCGTTCGATCGCCGGGATCAGCCCGCCGCTGCGGACGACCACCGCCATGTCGGCCCACGCGACGCCGTCGAGGACGTGGCGCTCGCGGAGGAAGGGCGCGATGACCGCGATCTGCTCGGCCGGGGAACCGGCCGCCACGGTGACGACGGAGTGTTCGGGCGTCTCCGCGTCATCGACCGGTGATGCGGCCGTGCGGTGGAGTCCGGCACCGGCCGTGCCGATGCGCTCGGCGACGCCGCGGACCGTCGCCCGGATGTCCGGTGTCCCGCGGTGGACCTGCCCGAGGACGAGCGTGTCCACCGGGCGACCGAGCACCTCGGCGAACCGCCCGAGGGCGTCGGCTCGGGCACCGTGGAAGGCACCCGTCGTGAGGTCGGGGTCGCCGAACGCGACGATCGTGACCCCGTGTCGGGCGAGCGCGGCGAACAGCTGCAGGACGCCGTGGGTCGCCTCCTGGGCGTCGTCCACGAAGACCACCCGCAGGCTGCCGAGCACGCCCGTTCCCGGTTCCTGTTCGTCGAGGAGCCGGACGGCGCGGGCGAGGGCCGCCGCGGGCGTGAGGTGTCCGCGCCAGTCGTCGGCGAGGAACCCCTCGATGAAGCCCGCGGACGCGACCCACTCCGGACGCCCGTGCTCCGTACCGAGCCGACGCAGCTCGGCAGGCGCGACGTCGTGTTCGACGCTGCGTTCCATGAGGTTCCGGAGCTCGGTGCGGAACCCCTGCAGGCGCCTGACCTCGGGACCGAGCTCCGCGGGCCACAGCGGACCGGTCGCGTCCTGTTCGTCGCCGAGGAGTCGCTCGGCGATGGTCTGGTCCTGCTCGCCGCCCGTCAGCAACCGCGGTCGTCCTGAACCGGCGAACGCCCCGGAGCCCGCGATGACCTCGAGCGCGAGGGAGATGGCGGTGCGCGCCAGGGATCCGGGTGTGGCGCGCGCGACCCGTGCCTCGAGGCGGTCGCGGAGGACCTGCGCCGATGACCGGGAGGAGGCGATGACGAGCACCTCGTCGGTGCGCAGACCGCGCGAGTGCACGCGTTCCGCGACCGCTTCGATGAGCGTCGTGGTCTTGCCCGTGCCGGGAGCCCCGAGCACGACGGCGGACCGGTCGTCCGCGAGCCGCAGCACGGCCTCCTGCGAGTCGTCGAGCCGGACGCCCGTGCCGACAGCCGGGTTGCCGATGGGCGCGCGGTCCGCGTCACGGACCGCACCCGTCGGATCGTCGGAGGCGTCGGGAACCTTCATGGTCCGCACGTTACCGGAGCCTCCCGACATCGCCGCGACGGCCGACCGGCGTTCCGCTGTTCGCTGACAGCAGCCGACCCGCGCCGGTCGGAGGACCACGACTCCCGTAGTCTTGCCCTACGCAACCGAAAGGCACTCAAGGTGGAAATTCGCATCGGAATCCTCAACAGCCCTCGCGAGATCGGCTTCGAGACCTCGCAGCCGGCGTCGGAGATCGAGCAGGCGGTCAAGACCGCGCTCGAGACGGACGCCAAGCTGCTCGCGCTCAAGGACGACAAGGGCACCAGCTACCTCATCCCGACCGCGGGCATCGGCTACGTCGAGCTCGGAACCGAGGAATCCCGCCGCATCGGATTCGTCGGCTGACCATGGAACTCCTCTTCGTCGTGCTCGGCGGTGCCATCCTCGGTCTCGCCGTCCGCTACCTCTTGCCCGGCCGCGACCAGCACGGGGCCGCGCTCATCCCGGCGGTCGCGACGCTCGTCGCCGCCGTCGTCTGGGTCGCGGCGACGTGGGCAGGCATGGCGTGGGACGGCGGCTGGATCTGGGTGCTCGCCTTCGGCGCGTCCGTCGTCGTGAGTGTGGTGGTCGACCTCGTTCTCGTCCGCGTCCGCACCTCGTCGGACGAGGCGATGCTGACCCGCTTGCAGCAGGGCGTCGCCGCCTGACCCGAGGCGCTCGATCGATCGACGCCGTCGCTCCACCCGGAGCGGCGGCGTCGTCGTGTCGGAGGGGACGACCGGTCAGGCCGTGAGCCCGAGCGCGTCCATCCGTCTGGTGTGGTTCGCGATGAGCTCCGTATAGACCGGTTCGACCCGGGCGTCGTCCGGCAGCGCCTTGCTCTCGGTCACGAGGGCGGACCTGGCGACGAGCATGGTGTCGCCGAGCAACCGACGGCCCCACATCGCGAGCGTCGAAGCGCGCTCGGGGTGCGTTGCGATCACCCGGTGCAGGATCCCGACGAGCGGGTCCTCCTCCGGACCGGGGGCGACGATCGCGGCCAGGTCGCGTGCGTCCGCCCCGTCCAGGCCGCGCGCGAGCTGCGCGAAGAACTCGTCGAGGAAGCCCCGCGCCACGAGGACGCCCAGCAGGAGTTCGTCCCAGGTGCCGGTGCGCAGGATCGCCTGGAACTCGTCCCGCGTGCGTGCATAGGGTTCGAGCACGGCGCCCGGGTCGTCGCTCGTCCGGCGGAGCCACGCGAGTAGCGCCTGGTGCTTGCGCAGCGCCGTGGCAGCGGCCTCGGCGACGGTCTCCCGGTCGGCGTCGTTTGGAGCGTGCTCGACCGCGAACGACAGGGTCATGAAGAACCCGAGCTGCAGCTGCGCCACCTGACCGAGGTAGTCCGCGGTGCTGGGCGCGAGCTCGTGGAGGTCGACGCGGGTCGCCTGAACGGCGTCCTCCCGCGAGCGCAGACGAGGCGTCTGGGTGCCGGGACGCCGACGTCGTGCAAACCAACGAGCCATGCGACCACCCTATCCGCAGCGCGCCGATCGCCGTGTTCCGCGCGCCCAGCGGCCTCTCGGGACGTCCCGGGTAGAATAGCCGTGCCCCGGCGTCGGATCGGGGCCCTACACCTGTGTGCAATCGAAGGTGTAGACCATGACTGCACTGACAGGTATCTCCGTGACTTTCTCTGATCTCGGTGTCGACCAGGACATCGTCGACGCCCTCACGACCAAGGGCATCATCGAACCATTCCCCATCCAGGAGCAGACGATCCCCCTCGGGCTCGCCGGCCAGGACATCATCGGCCAGGCCAAGACGGGCACGGGCAAGACCTTCGGGTTCGGCATCCCGATCGTCCAGCGCCTCGGCCTCGACCCGGCTCCCGGCGTCAAGACCCTCGTCGTCGTCCCGACCCGTGAGCTCGCCGTCCAGGTGTCCGAGGACATCGAGATCCTCATCTCGAACCGGTCGACGACGCTCGTCTCCATCTACGGCGGCAAGGCCTACGAGGGGCAGATCGAGCAGCTGAAGGCCGGCGCCCAGATCGTCGTCGGCACGCCCGGCCGTCTCATCGACCTCAACAACCAGCGCCTCCTCGACCTCTCTGGCATCACCGAGATGGTGCTCGACGAGGCCGACAAGATGCTCGACCTCGGCTTCCTCGCCGACATCGAGAAACTCTTCTCCAAGACTCCCGCCGCGCGTCACACGATGCTGTTCTCGGCGACCATGCCCGGTCCGATCGTGGCCCTGGCCCGCCGCTTCATGAGCAAGCCGATCCACATCCGGGCGAGCGACCCCGACGAGGGGCTCACGCAGGCCAACATCAAGCACCTCATCTACCGCGCACACTCGCTCGACAAGGACGAGGTGATCTCGCGCATCCTGCAGGCCGAGGGTCGCGGCAAGACCGTGATCTTCACGCGGACCAAGCGTGCCGCCGCGAAGCTCGTCGAGGAACTGACCGACCGCGGGTTCAACGCCGCGGCGGTGCACGGCGACCTGAACCAGGAGCAGCGCGAGCGGGCGATGGCGTCGTTCAAGGCCGGCAAGCGCGACGTCCTGATCGCCACCGACGTCGCCGCCCGCGGCATCGACGTCGACGACGTCACCCACGTCATCAACCACACGATCCCCGAGGACGAGAAGACATACCTCCACCGCGTCGGCCGTACCGGTCGCGCCGGGAAGACGGGTATCGCCGTCACGTTCGTCGACTGGGACGACCTCCACAAGTGGGCGCTCATCAACCGCGCCCTCGAGTTCGGTCAGCCGGAACCGACGGAGACCTACTCCTCGAGCCCGCACCTGTTCACCGACCTCGGGATCGCGGAGGGCACGAAGGGCCGGCTGAAGCCCGCCAAGGCCGTCGAGCCCGCCCCGCGGCGCGAGGGTTCGCGGAGCGCAGGCGGACGCGACGGTTCACGGACCAGCGGCGGTCGCGGTGGTGAGCGCGGCGGACGCGGAGGCGACCGCACGCAGCCGACCAGCACCCGGCTCGAGTCCCAGCCGAGCACCCGCGCCCACTCGCGGACGCACGACGCCGCCTCGACCGACACCGTCGACCGCAGCGCGCCCGCAGCAGGCACCCACGACGGCCACGGTCCGGAGCACCGCGACGGCAACAGCGCTCCCCGCCGTCGGAGCCGGACGCGCCGCACCGCTCCCCCGGCTCCCACGGCGTAGGTCCGCCACGCAGAACGCCCGCACCCTTCCGGATGCGGGCGTTCTGCATGTCGCGAGCGCTGCGCTCGACACGGTTGGTGACCGAAGGATACCGGTCCCTGAGCCTGTCGAAGGGCGCTCCGACCGGCGTCCCTTCACATCCGCTGCGCCCCCGTGGGCACTTCGACAAGCTCAGTGACCGGGAGAAGTACACCCGGTCCCTGAGCGCGTCGAAGGGCACTCCGGACGCGCCGCAGATCAGTCGGGCAGGACGGGTGCCGAGCCGGTGGCCTCGGCCACGATGCGTCGGACCACTTCGATGTCCGTGGTGTTCTCGCCGAGGCGGTTCGGCTTCCCGGTTCCGTGATAATCGCTCGAACCGGTCGCGACGAGGCCCAGCTCGGAGGCGATCCGCCGCACGACGACCTTCCCCTCCTCGGTGTTCTCGCGATGCTCGATCTCGAGCCCGAACAGGCCCGCGTCAGCGAGTTCACGGAAGTACGGCTCGGGCAGCATCCGGTCGCGGCCGGCCGGGACCGGGTGGGCGATCACGGGGACCCCGCCGGCTGCACGGACGAGCTTGACTGCGGTGAGCGGGTCGGGCGCGTAGTGCGGCGCGTAGTACCCGGTGCGCGGATGCAGGATGCCGTCGAACGCTTCACCACGGTCGGCCACGATCCCGAGGGCGACGAGGGCGTCGGCGATGTGGGGCCGTCCGACGGTCGCACCTTCGCGGGTCTGCGCGAGGACGTCCGCCCAGGACAGCGGGTAGTCGCCACCGATGCGTGCCACGATGCCTTCGGCCCGCCGGAGCCGGGACTCCCGGATCTTCGCGGTCTCCTGGAGCAGGTCGCCGTTCAACGGATCGATGAGGTACGCGAGCAGGTGCACGCTCCGCCACTCGTAGCGGGTGCTCAGTTCCATTCCGGGGAGCAGGGTGATGCCCTGGCGGCGCGACTCGACGGCCGCCTCGGCCCAACCGGCGGTGGAGTCGTGGTCGGTGAGGGCGATCGTGCCGAGCCCCGCGGCACCGGCAGCGCGCATCAGCTGCGTCGGCGTCTCCGTGCCGTCCGAGACGCTCGAGTGCGTGTGCAGATCGGCGGGGCCGTGCATGTCTCGAGCGCTCACCACGCTTCCACCCTAGTCGCAGGTCCTGCCCCGAGGACTCCCAGACCGCTCGCCTACGCTGACGCGGGTGCTGAAGACCGTCGGTGGCGTCATCGCGGCCGTGCTCGCGATCGCGACCACGGCCCTGCTCGCCGTCGCCGTCCTCCCCGGGCTGTTCGGTCTCGAGCAGGCCCAGGTCGTCGTCCAACTGAGCGCGTTCCGCCTCCTCGTGGCGATCGCCGCCGCGGGCGGCGCCCTGCTCTGCCTCGTGACGGCGATCCTCGTCCGGGGGTCCCGCCGCGTGCTCCCCGCCATCCTGGCGGTCGTCCTCGCCGCGGTCTCGGTCACCGGCGCCGTCGTCACGGCCAACCGCGGAATCGACGACCAGATGGTCGCCGGAGAGGCGACCGACCTCGCGGATCAGGTCACGGTCCTCGCCTGGAACACCCTCGGCGACGCCGTCGACCCCGGGACGATCGCGGCGATCGCGGTGCGTGAGGGCGCCGACGTCGTCTCCCTGCCGGAGACCTCGTCCGACACCGCGGCGGTCGTCGCCGCCGCGATGACCGCCGCCGGACGGCCGATGGTTGCGCATTCGACCGACGCCGACGCAGGAGGGACGAGCCTCCTCATCAGCACCGGACTCGGCGAGTACGCGGTCCGTGCACCGACGGCGACCGGCCCGACCGCCATCGAGCGCTCGGAGACCCTCATCGCCGATCCGGTCCTCGGTCGCGGACCGACCCTCGTCGCCGTCCACACCACGGCCCCGCTGCCGAGTCGGCTCGACGACTGGCGCGCGGAACTCGCCGATCTCGCCGGCCGCTGCACCGACGACGCGGACGTGATCATGGCCGGTGACTTCAACGCGACGCTCGACCACCTCGCCGGGTTGCGCGGCGTCGGCGACCTCGGCGCGTGCCACGACGCCGCCGCGGCCGACGCGGCAGCCGGGCTCGGTACCTGGCCGACCGAGCTCCCGGCGGTCCTCGGCGCGCCGATCGACCACGTCATGGCGACACCGGGATGGGTCACGGTGTCGGCTCACGTGCTGACCGACGTCGACGGCACGGGCAGCGATCACCGGCCCGTGGTCGCGACGCTGCTCCCCCGCACGGCGAGCTGAGCGTCGGGTGCCTGTCGCGACCGCAGTGCGACAATGGAGGCATGGCGACTTCCGCAGACACATCCAGTTCGAACACCGTCCAGACCGAGGCGACCTCCAACCGGGCGGCCGCCTGGTCCGAGGGCTTCCGCGCCTTCATCGGCACCGGGTGGGCAGACCGCCCAGAGGTCCTGCCGGAGCCGCGGGAGACCGCCGGCCTCGCAGCGGCTCGTCGTGAACGCCTCTCGGCCCAGTTCCCCGGTCAGCGTCTCGTCCTCCCCGCGGGCGGGATGAAGCAACGGTCGAACGACACCGACTACCTGTACCGGGCGCACTCCGCCTTCTCGTACTACACCGGCTGGGCGGCCGACACCGAGCCCGACAGCGTCCTCGTGCTCGATCCCGAGGAGTCCGGCCACACCGCGACCCTGTACTTCCGCGAGCGAGCGGGCCGCGACACCGACGAGTTCTACACGAACGCCGCGATCGGCGAGTTCTGGATCGGTGCGCGTCCGTCGCTCGCCCAGGTGGCTGCCGACCTCGCGATCGCGACCGCCGACCTCTCGGCGTTCACCGCCGACGCCGCCGATCTCACGGTCGACGTCGACGACACCCTGACCCGCGCCGTGTCCGAGATGCGCCTCGTGAAGGACGCCTACGAGATCGCGCAGATGCGTCTCGCCGTCGACGCGACCGCGCGCGGCTTCGACGACGTCGTCGCCGAACTCCCGAAGGTCCTCGCGCACGAGCGCGGCGAGCGCATCGTCGAGGGCGTCTTCGCCGGGCGGGCTCGCGCCGACGGGAACGGCGTCGGGTACGAGACCATCGCCGCTGCCGGACCGCACGCCTGCATCCTCCATTGGACGCGCAACGACGGACGGGTCGTCCCGGGCGACCTCATCCTCATCGACGCCGGCGTCGAGCTCGACAGCTACTACACCGCCGACATCACCCGCACGATCCCGGTGTCCGGCACGTTCACCGAGGTCCAGCGCCGGGTCTACGAGGCCGTCCGTGAGGCGGCCGACGAGGCCTTCGCCATCGTCCGCCCCGGCATCCGGTTCCGCGAGGTGCACGCGGCCGCGATGGCGGTCATCGCGCGCAAGACCGCCGAGTGGGGCCTGCTCCCCGTGACCGCCGAGGAAGCGCTCCTGAAGGAGAACGAGCAGCACCGGCGGTACATGGTGCACGGGACGAGCCACCACCTCGGCACCGACGTGCACGACTGCGCCCAGGCCCGCCGCGAGATGTACGCCGACGCCGAGATCGAGCCCGGCATGGTCTTCACCATCGAGCCCGGCCTCTACTTCCAGGTCGACGACCTCACGGTCCCCGAGGAGTACCGCGGCATCGGCGTCCGGATCGAGGACGACATCCTTGTCACCGAGGACGGCGCGGAGAACCTGTCGGCCGGCATCCCGCGCACCGCGGACGAGGTCGAGGCCTGGCTCGCGCGCTGAGCCCGTCCGCCGGGCGACGGCTCGGAGCCTGACGCGGCTGGATCAGCCCGCGTCGGTCTCCGGGCCGCGCTCCAGGAGGTTTCGTGCGCGGTTCGCGAGCTCGCCGCCGACGATGAGGTCGTAGCGCGTCGCCACGACGAGCGTGGCCGAGGTGTACTCCTGTCGCTTGCGGGTCACCGAGTACGACACGATGCCGAACAGCATGCCGAACGCAGCACCCATGAGCACCGCGGCACCGAGCAGCATGAGGTTCGTCTCGGGGTTGAAGATGACGAGGACGAGCCCGAGGAACAGTCCGAGCCAGGCACCGCTGACCGCACCGGCTCCCGCAGCACGGCCGTAGCTGAGGCGACCGGTGACGCGTTCGACGCTCTTGAGATCACTGCCGACGATCGAGATCTCCTTGACCGGGAAATCGGTGTGGGCGAGCGACGAGATCGCGGCCTGCGCGGACTCGTAGCTCTCGTAGCTGGCCACCGTCTCGCCTCGCGGGATGACGCCGAGCGCCGGGGCGCCCTTCCGGCCGAATTGTCGCGGATCACTCATGCCTCCATCCTCTCACCCCGCCCGGAGCGGGCACTCCAGGCCGACCACCGGCGGGTAGGTTAGTAGTCGTGAGTGCAACCAGAGTGTTCGTCGCCAGGCTCGCCGGGTGCACCGTCTTCGACCCCGCGGGCGATCGTGTCGGCAAGGTCAGGGACGTGCTCGTCGTCTACCGCACCGGCAAACCCCCGCGGGTCGTCGGCCTCATCGTCGAGATCCCCGGCAAACGCCGTGTGTTCGTGTCGATCGGCCGCGTGACGAGCATCGGCGCCGGGCAGATCATCACCACGGGACTCATCAACGTCCGCCGGTTCGAGCAGCGCGGTGGCGAGGTGCGCGTGATCGCCGAACTCTTCGGCCGACGCGTCGTCTTCCGCGCCACCGGCGAGGAGGCGACGATCGAGGACGTCGCCATCGAGGAGCAGGGCCCCGGCGAGTGGCAGGTGTCGCAGCTGTTCGTCCGCCGCCCGAAGACCACCGCCTCCCCCTTCGTGAAGGGCCCGACGACCTTCGCCACCTGGAACGAGCTGCGCGAGGAGCAGGAGCTCGGCGAGGCCCAGTCCGCCGAGCAGCTCATCGCGACCTACGCCGACCTGAAACCGGCCGACCTCGCGAACACGCTCCTCGACCTCCCGCGCGACCGGATGATCGAGGTCGCGGAGGAGCTGTCGGACGACCGCCTCGCGGACGTGCTCGAGGAGATGCCCGAGACGGACCAGGTGCAGATCCTCGCCCAGCTCGACGACGACCGCGCAGCCGACGTCCTCGATCAGATGCAGCCGGACGACGCGGCCGACCTCATCGCCCAGCTCCCCGAGGACCGCGGTGAGCACCTCCTCGAGCTCATGGAGCCGGAGGAGGCGGAGGACGTCCGCATGCTGCTCCGGTTCGACCCGGAGACCGCTGGTGGCCTCATGACGACCGAGCCGATCATCCTCTCCGCCGACGCCACCGTGGCGGAGGCCCTCGCGTCGATCCGACGCTCCGAGCTGGCGCCGGCGCTGGCAGCCGGCGTCTGCATCACCCTGCCGCCGTACGAGTCGCCGACGGGACGCTTCCTCGGGATGGTGCACTTCCAGCGCATGCTCCGGTACCCACCGCACGAGCGCCTCGGGACCCTGCTCGATCAGAGCCTCGATCCGGTGGGCGTGCGGACCTCCGCCGCCGAGGTCTCGCGGATCCTCGCGAGCTACAACCTCGTCCAGGTGCCCGTCGTCGACGAACAGCACCGGCTCCTGGGGGTCGTGACGATCGACGACGTCCTCGACTACCTGCTCCCGGACGACTGGCGCAGCATCGACGAGAACGATGAACTCCCGGCGTCGGAACAGCGGCTCGGATCGAACGGAAGGAGGGCAGGTCGTGGCACGAGCTCCCCGCAATGAGGTCCGGCTCGACGCTCCGAAGGGGCTTCGGAGTTCCGTCCGTTCCATCCGCCGCGCCCCGGCCTCGCGCGACCGCTTCGGCCGGTTCACCGAGTGGATCGCCCGGGCGATGGGCACGCCGTGGTTCCTCCTCGGCCTCACCCTCTTCGTCATCCTGTGGATCGCGTGGAACACCTACGGTCCACTCGCCCTCCGGTTCGACTCCGTCGACATCGGCTTCGTCGCCCTGACCCTCGTGCTGTCGCTCCAGGCCTCGTATGCGGCGCCGCTGATCCTGCTCGCCCAGAACCGACAGGACGACCGCGACCGCGTGCAGATCGAGCAGGACCGTCAGCGGTCCGAACGCAACCTCGCCGACACCGAGTACCTCGCCCGTGAGGTCGTCGCCCTGCGACTGGCCCTCAAGGACATGGCGTCGAAGGACTTCATCCGCGCCGAGCTGCGCTCCCTCCTCGAGGAACTCGATCGGGATCGCACCGACCAGCCCGAACACGACGGGCCCGAGCGTCGGCGTGGCTGACGCCGGCGCGGCTGACATCGGCCTCGCCGAGCGGATCAGGACCGCGCTCGCCCGAGTCATCGACCCGGAGATCCGCAAACCGATCACCGAACTCGACATGGTCGGCCCGATCACGGTGGACGACACCGGTGCCGCCGACGTCACCATCAAGCTCACGATCGTCGGCTGCCCGGCAGCGGCGAGCATCGAGCGCGACGTGCGTGAGGCCACCGCGGCGACCCCCGGGGTGACGAGCGTCGCGGTCGACGTCCAGGTGATGACGACGGCGGAGCGTCAGGCACTCACGGAGCGCCTGCGTGGCGGCCGCAGCGCCCGCGGCATCCCGTTCGGCCCGGACTCACTGACCCGCGTGTACGCCGTCACAAGCGGCAAGGGCGGTGTCGGGAAGTCGACGGTGACCGCGAACCTGGCCGTCGCACTCGCCGCCAGTGGCCTGCGGGTCGGCCTGGTCGACGCGGACGTCCACGGGTTCTCCATCCCGGGGCTCCTCGGACTGGTCGAGAACGGCTTGGCCGTCAAACCGACGCAGGTCGGCGACATGATCCTGCCGCCCGTCGCCCACGGTGTGAAGGTCGTCTCGATCGGCATGTTCATCGACGCACCGACGGACGGCACCACCGCCGTCGCCGTCGCCTGGCGCGGACCGATGCTCCACCGCACCATCCAGCAGTTCCTGACCGACGTGTTCTTCGGCGACCTCGACGTGCTGCTCCTCGACCTCCCGCCCGGCACCGGGGACGTCGCCATCTCCATCGGCCAGCTGCTCCCCCACGCCGAGGTGCTCGTCGTCACGACACCGCAGCCGGCCGCCGCCGAGGTGGCCGAGCGCAGCGGCGTGGTGGCGCGCCAGACCGGGCAGCGCGTCCACGGCGTCATCGAGAACATGGCGGGTCTTCCCCAGCCCGACGGCAGTGTCCTGCAGCTGTTCGGCTCAGGGGGTGGCGAGGCGCTCGCAGAACGGCTGTCGATCGGCCAGGACGCCCCGGTACCGCTCCTCGCCTCGGTCCCGCTCAGCGTTCCGCTTCGGGAGGGCGGGGACGCCGGGCTGCCGATCGTCCTCTCGGATCCGACGGATCCCGCGGCTGCCGAGATCCTCCGGCTGGCCGGTCAGCTCGCGGCGAGACCGCGTGGCCTCGCCGGTCGTCGTCTCGGCGTCAGCACGAGCTGAGCCGTCCGGGTCGGACGTGTGCGACCGAAGCGGACTCAGGTGGCTTCGAGGTCGAACGGGGGCGCGGCGGTCTCTCCGGCGGCGAGTCGGCGCAGGCGCTCGTCGGTCGCTGCCTGGATCGACTTCGGCTTCTCGAGCGACGGAACGGCGGCAGCGGCGGCCGCGGCTGCGGGAGCCGCGTCGAGCGGAGCGGTCGTCGCGACCGTCGGCGTCACCGG
Organism: Plantibacter sp. 2H11-2; assembly: GCF_050031945.1. Lineage (NCBI taxonomy): Bacteria > Bacillati > Actinomycetota > Actinomycetes > Micrococcales > Microbacteriaceae > Plantibacter > Plantibacter sp. 2H11-2. The sequence goes on from NZ_JBNBBL010000001.1 coordinate 481,986, forward strand.
AGGCTCGTCGTCGAGGAGCGCCTCGCGGATGATGCGTCTCGGATCGTACTGACGCGGGTCGAGCTTCTTCCAGTCGACCTCGTCGAACTCCGGCCCCATCTCCTCGCGCATCCGGTCCTTGGCGCCGGAGGCGAGGTCTCGGAGGGTGCGGACGAGTCGCGCCAGCTGGGAGGCGTAGTACGGCAGCCGTTCCGGACCCAGCAGGAACACGGCGATGACCCCGATGATGAGGAGTTTGTCGAAGGTCAGACCGAACACGACATCAGACTACCGCGCGAGCCTCAGCTGTCGGAGCAGTTGCAGGCCATACGCTGGGATCCGGAGGCAAGGTGTCAGAACACAATCTCAATTGGAAGTACGCGGGCGACGTCGTCGTCGAGAGCGCGGCGATGCTCACGGCGCGCGCTCACGCGCACGAACTGGGTGTCGAACCGATCTCTCCCGCGATCGGCGCGCAGATCGCGGTGGTGGCCGCGGCCACCCGCGCGGAGTCCATCGTCGAGGTGGGGACCGGCACCGGCGTCTCCGGGCTCTGGCTGCTCCGCGGTGCCACGAGCGCGGTGCTGACGTCCATCGACACCGAGATCGTGCACCAGCAGCAGGCACGCGCGGCGTTCACGGAGGCCGGCATCACGACCAATCGCATCCGCCTCATCACCGGCAGCGCGCTCGACGTCCTGCCGCGGATGAACGAGAACTCCTACGACCTCGTCCTCGTCGACGGCGACCCGGGATCGGTCATCGAGTACGTCGAGCACGGACTCCGTCTGGTGCGTCCCGGCGGCACCGTGCTCGTCCCGCATGCGCTCTGGCGAGGCCGCGTGGCCGATCCGGCTCAGCGGGACGAGACCACAGGACTCTTCCGCTCGCTCGTCCAGGAGATCTCCGCGTCCGACGCGGTCGTCAGCGCCCTGTCCCCCGCCGGCGACGGCCTCCTGCAGATCACCAAACCGAACCTCTGAGCCCTCCGCACGACGACGAACCGGCCGCCATCCTGACTCTGAGAGCAGTGATGACGGCCGGTTCTCGGCTCATGCGGTGTCGGTGACGGGGATCAGCCCGCGCTCACCACACCCGCGAGTGCATCATGCAGTTCTTGAGCCTCTGCGTCGTTGACCGACACGACGAGACGCCCTCCCCCTTCAAGAGGCACTCGCACGATGATGAGCCGACCCTCCTTCACGGCCTCCATTGGCCCGTCTCCGGTGCGTGGCTTCATTGCGGCCATGCGAGTCCCCTCTCGTTATTCGACTGACCCCCATTATCTCGTATCACGGGGGCTCGTGATAATCCTGAGCGCGGCGAGGCGCAGGATGACGCCGGATCCGCGCTCAGGGAATGGTCCAATACGCGTTCGCGAGGCCGTACATGACGAAGATCCAACACCATTGCAACGCCAGCGAGACGATGACGACGCCACCGCGATACCAACGGTTCCGTGGGGCGGCGACTGCACCGAGGAGCGGGAAGACCGGCACGAGCAGCCGGAAGACACTCGTCTGCGGGAAGAACACCGCGAAGAGGTAGAGGAGGTAGGACCCCACCCACAACCGGAGGTCGGCACCGAGCCGGCGCACCGGCGGGAGGAACAGGAGCACGACGGAGCCGACGAAGATCGCGGCGACGACGGCGATGCCCGGACCATCCCCGAACCAGAACTGGCCGCCCTGGATCCAGGCGGAGAACGGGACGAGGGGCTGCTCCCCGATGAAGGCGGCCCGCCACGCCAGCTCCGTCTCGAGGTACGCCTCCGGCGTCCCGGTGACGAGACCGGCGATGACCATCCACGCGAATCCGGCTACGGCGGCGAGGGCCCCGCCCGCGAGGATGAGGACGACCTCCCGGCGCGCGAGCGGGTCGCGGTGACGGGTGACGATCCGCACGATGAGATGGAGGCCCAGCAGGAGCGAGAAGGCCAGGACTCCGGGGCGGGTGAACGCCATGACCGGGATGACCGCGAGGAGCCAGCCGTACCGGCGCGTCACGAGCACGAGCAGTGCGAGCGTCAGCAGCAGCAGGAACATCGATTCCGCGTAGGCGACCTGGAACAGGGCGCTGAGCGGGGCGATGCAGAACAGTACGACGGCGAACATCGCCCGTTCGTCGCCGAGGCGGATGCGCAGGAGCCGGTGGAACAGCAGGGCCGCCCCCAAGCCGCAGCACAGCGAGACGATCACAGCCATGACCGGCCACGGCAGGAAGGTGACGACCGAGAGCGCCTTCACGACCCCCGGATAGACCGGCATGAACGCCCACGCGTTCTCCGCGACCCGGCCGGCGTCGTCGAGCGGCAGCTGGGTCGGGTAGCCGTACGTCGCGATCCACCAGTACCACTGTCCGTCCCAGCCGGCGGCGAGCGTGCCGAGCGAGGGGAACGCGCCGAACCGGGAGTCCGGCGCCTGCAGCAGACTCGCGACCGCGAACATCGCGGTCGTCACCAGGCGGGACAGCACGTACACGATGGTGATCCGCCCCCACCAGGGCAGGCGGGCCCAGCGCCGGAGCATCGACGGCCGCTCCTCGACCTCGGTCGAGTGGGCCGCGTCAGCGACCATCGGGCCCGGTCAGCCAGGCGCGGAGCCCGCGCTCGCAGTCCTCGATGTGCGCGAGCGGGACGCGCTCGTCGTCGGCATGGGCGAGGAGCGGGTCACCCGGTCCGTAGTTGACGGCGGGGACGCCGAGTGCGGAGAAGCGCGCGACGTCCGTCCAGCCGTACTTCGGGGCCGGTGTGCCGCCGACCGCGGCCAGGAAGTCCTGGGCGATCGGCGCGTCGAGCCCGGGACGAGCACCCTCCGCGACGTCCGTCTGCACCACCTCGAAGCCGGAGAAGAGCTCCTCGAGGTGGGCGAGCGCCTCGGCACCCGTCCGGCTCGGAGCGAAGCGGTAGTTCACCTCGACGGTGACGAGGTCGGGGATCACGTTCCCGGCGACGCCGCCGGTGATCCCGACCGCGTTGACGCCCTCCCGGTAGACGAGCCCGTCGACCTCGACCTCCCGGGGCGTGTACGAGGCGAGCGTCGCGAGGACCGGGGAGATCGCGTGGATCGCGTTGACGCCGACCCAGCTCCTGGCCGCGTGCGAGCGCTTACCGTGGGCGCTCACGTGGACGCGCAGCGTTCCGTTGCAGCCACCCTCGACGCCGGCGTTGCTCGGCTCGCCGAGGATCGCGAAGTCACCGACGAAGAGGTCGGGACGGTTCCGCGCGAGACGCCCGAGGCCGTTGAGGTCGGATGCGACCTCCTCGTTGTCGTACCACATCCAGGTGATGTCGACGATGGGATCGGTGAGCTCAGCCGCGAGCTTCAGCTGGACCGCGACGCCGCCCTTCATGTCGACCGTCCCTCGACCCCAGAGCACCGCCTCGCCGTCGCGCTCCTCGAACCGGGTCGGGACGTTTCCGTTGATCGGGACGGTGTCGATGTGGCCGGCGATGATGACCCGCTGTGCACGTCCGAGCGAAGTGGAAGCGACCACCGTGTCGCCGTCGCGCACGATCGTCAGGTGCTCGAGACCCTCGAGCGACGCCTCGATCGCGTCGGCGATGCGGGCTTCATCCCCCGAGACGGAGGCGATGTCGCACAGCTGCTGGGTGAGTTCCACCGAGGAGACGGACAGGTCGAGTACGGGGACTTCGGCTGGCATGGCACCAGTGTATTGGCCGTCGACCTGAGTGTTGGCCGGTACCCTGGAGCCATGACCGCTGCGCCTGCCGAGACCCCTGTTCCGACTCACGCCTGGGGCTCCGGCCTCGCGACCATCGCCGCCGACGGCACCGTGCTCGACACCTGGTTCCCCGAGCCCTCGCTCGGACGGATCCCCGAGGGCCGCGACCGCTGGATCGCCCCCGCAGACCTCGAGGCCCTCGCGACCGACGACGAGCGCCGGGCCGTCCGCATCGACATCGTCACGGTCGAGATCGAGCTGCAGGCCGCTCCGCAGAGCACCCCGGACGCCTACCTGCGGCTGCACCTGCTCAGCCACCTGCTCGTCCAGCCGAACACGATCTCGCTCGACGGTGTCTTCGCGCACCTCCCCATCGTCGTCTGGACCAACGCCGGCCCCGTCCACCCCGCGGACTTCGACCGCCTCCGACCGTCGCTCCTCCGCGCCGGCATCCACGCGACCGGCATCGACAAGTTCCCGAGACTCCTCGACTACGTGACGCCCGACAAGGTCCGGATCGCCGACGCCTCGCGCGTCCGGCTCGGCGCCCACCTGGCACCGGGCACCACCGTCATGCACGAGGGCTTCGTCAACTTCAACGCCGGGACCCTCGGCGCGTCGATGGTCGAAGGACGCATCTCGCAGGGCGTCGTCGTCGGTGACGGCAGCGACATCGGGGGTGGTGCGTCGATCATGGGGACGCTCTCCGGCGGCGGGACGCAGCGGGTGGCGATCGGTCAGCGCGCCCTCCTCGGCGCCAACTCCGGCATCGGCATCTCGATCGGCGACGACTCGGTGGTCGAGGCGGGTCTCTACGTGACCGCGGGCACCAAGGTCGTCCTCGCGGGTGCTGCGGCCACGGCCGAAGGCGCGCCGCGCACGTTCAAGGCGGTCGAGCTGTCGGGTGTCCCGAACCTCCTGTTCCGTCGGAACTCACTCACCGGTGCCGTCGAGGTGCTCCCCCGCTCGGGCTCGGGCGTCGAGCTGAACGCGGCACTGCACGCCTGACCCGGCCTCCCGGGACGCAGAACGGCCCCGCATCCGAGGTGGATGCGGGGCCGTTCTGTGCGCCGCGGACGCGCGCGACGGGACTAGCGCGTCGGGAAGGGACGCTCGGGCGAACCCGTGTACAGCTGCTGCGGGCGCCCGATCTTGGTCTGCGGGTCGAGGTTCATCTCACGCCAGTGGGCGATCCACCCGGGCAGGCGTCCGATGGCGAAGAGCACCGTGAACATCCGCGTCGGGAAGCCCATCGCCTTGTAGATGACGCCGGTGTAGAAGTCGACGTTCGGGTAGAGCTTGCGCTCCTTGAAGTAGTCGTCCTCCAGGGCGATCTGCTCGAGCTCCTGAGCCAGGTCGAGCAGCGGGTCGTTGATGCCGAGCGCCCGGAGCACCTCGCCGGCGCTCTCCTTGACGAGCTTGGCGCGCGGGTCGTAGTTCTTGTAGACGCGGTGCCCGAAGCCCATGAGCTTCACGCCGTCTTCTTTGTTCTTCACGCGGTCGACGAAGCGCTGCACGCCCTCGCCGGACTCCTGGATCCGGCCGAGCATCTGCAGGACAGCCTCGTTCGCGCCACCGTGCAGCGGACCCGACAGGGCGTTGATACCGGCGGACACGGAGGCGTAGAGATTCGCTCCGGTGGAGCCGACGAGGCGGACCGTGGAGGTCGAGGCGTTCTGCTCGTGGTCCTCGTGCAGGATGAGCAGGAGGTCGAGCGCCTTCGACAGGACGGGATCGATCTCGTACGGCTCTGCGAGGTTGCCGAAGTTCAGCTTGAGGAAGTTGTCGACGAAGCTCAACGAGTTGTCGGGGTAGAGGAACGCCTGCCCGACCGACTTCTTGTGCGCATAGGCGGCGATCACCGGGAGCTTCGCGAGCATACGGACCGTCGTGAGCTCGACGTGGTCGGGATCGTGCGGATTGGCGTCCGACTCGTAGTAGGTCGACATGGCCTGCAGGGCGCTCGACAGGACGGCCATCGGGTGCGCCGTGTGCGGGAGCGCCGAGAAGAACCGCTTGAGGTCCTCGTGGAGGAGCGTGTGGCGCCGGATCTTCTCGTCGAATCCGCCGAGTTCGTCGGCAGTCGGGAGCTCTCCGTGGATGAGCAGCCAGGCGACCTCGAGGAAGGTCGACTGCTTGGCGAGCTGCTCGATCGGGTAGCCGCGGTAGCGCAGGATGCCCTGGTCGCCGTCGATGTACGTGATCGCCGACTTGGTCGCCGCGGTGTTGACGAACCCGTAGTCGAGCGTGGTCAGGCCGGTCTGCCGCGTGAGCGAGGAGATGTCGATACTCGACGCGCCCTGGGCTGACTGGTGGATCGGGAATTCGGCCGTTCCGCCGGGGTAGTTCAGGGTGACCTGCTGCGTCTCGGTGGAAGCCTGTTTCTCGACGTCGCCCACGGCGCCTCCTCATATCTTTGTGCGATAGGGACTCGACATCGCCCTCCGATACGACGGCGTGTCACATACAGCCTAATCGGCTTCGGACCCTACTGCTGTTTCCCACAGTGATCCGGCGACTTCCTTGGAGTTCACCCCGAAATCGGGCGGAGTCCCCGAAGTCGGGCCGCGGCGGCCGCGATGCGCTCGTCGGTAGCGGTCAGGGAGAGCCGCACGTGTTGCGGTCCGGCCTCGCCGTAGAACACCCCTGGACCCGCCAGGACACCGATCGACGCCAGGCGGTCGATACTCACCCAGGCGTCCTGGCCTTCGGTGATCCACAGGTACAGTCCCGCCTCGCTGCGGTCGACCCGGAACCCGGCCTCGCGGACGGCCGGGAGCAGCACCTCGCGTCGGGCGCGGTACCGGGCCTTCTGCTCCGCCACGTGGGCGTCGTCGCCGAGCGCCGCGACCATGGCGGCCTGCAGCGGGGCCGGCAGCATGAGACCCGCGTGCTTCCGGACGGTGACCAGCCGACGCACCAGGCGCTCGTCGCCCGCGAGGAACGCGGCACGGTAGCCGGCCAGGTTGGACTGCTTGCTCAGGGAGTAGATCGCGAGGACACCCTCGGTGTCGCCGTCGGTCACGCGTGGATCGAGCACGGACGGGGTCGGGGCGTCGGACCATTCCCCCTCCCAGCCGAGTTCCGCGTAGCATTCATCGCCCACGAGGACGGCGCCGAGTTCGCGGGCTCTGGCTCGGGCTGCGCGCAGCTCGTCGACCGACAGGACACGACCGTCGGGGTTGCCTGGGGAGTTCAGCCACACCAGCCGGGTGCTCTCCGGCCATTCGGCGGGGTCGTCGGAGGCGAGCGCCTCGGCTCCTGCGATCGCCGCGCCGACCGCGTACGTCGGATAGGCGGCCACCGGGTGGACCACGGTGTCGCCGGCGCCCAGGCCGAGGAGGAAGGCGAGCAGCGCGACGAGTTCCTTCGAGCCGATCGTCGGGAGGACGGCGTCGAGGCTGAGCCCCTCGACACCACGACGGCGCGCGAACCAGTCGACGATCGCCTGCCGGAGTTCGGGCGTGCCGACCGTGGTCGGGTACGCGTGTGCGTCCGTGGCCGCTCGGAGCGCATCCCGGATGAGGCCGGGAGTCGGATCGACCGGCGAACCGATCGAGAGGTCGACGATGCCGTCGGGGTGCCGACGGGCCTGCTCCGCATACGGGACCATGAGGTCCCACGGGTAGTCGGGCAGCGGCTGCAGTGCCACGCGACTACTCGTGGGCTTGTGGCGGCAGCGCGGCGATGAGCGGGTGGTCCGAGGGGATCACGCCGACCTTCGCGGCCCCACCCGGGGAACCGATCTCGTCGAAGAACTCGACATTGGCCTTGTAGTAGTCCGCCCACTCCTCGGGAAGGTCGTCCTCGTAGTAGATGGCCTCCACCGGGCAGACCGGCTCGCACGCACCGCAGTCGACGCATTCGTCGGGGTGGATGTAGAGCGACCGTTCACCCTCGTAGATGCAGTCGACGGGGCATTCGTCGATGCAGGCGCGGTCCTTCACATCGACGCACGGCAGGGCGATCACGTAGGTCACGGGCGGGTGGCTCCCTTCACGAGCACTGAGTTGTCCAGTCTACGCCTGCGGCGAGACGGGGAGCGGTTCGGGCGCCGGTCCCGCGGGACGGTCGTCGCGCGTGCGGGCGCGCTCCGGGAGCTTCGGCCACGCCACGACGAGGACGGCGATGAGACCGGGCGCGATGGTCCAGACGAGGCCCGAGACGCTCTGCGGGATGAGGACGGAGCCACCGGTGCTCTCGAGCAGCAGGATCCCGATCATGAGGATGACCCCGAGCGCCGCGGCCGACGCTGCGAGCCGGTCCCCCAGGACGATCCGGAGTCCGACCAGGAGCATGGCCACGCCGAGGACCCCGAGCACCAGGCCGACCGGGAGGGCGACACCGAGGACGGAGGGCGCCCAGGCGTGCGCGACCGTGCCGATCGCGCCGTACGCCAGACCGACGAGGAACGCGAGGACGATCCCGATCACCCGCGACGCCGTGGACTGCTCGTGCGATGCGTCCTGCTGCTGCGGTGTCGGCGGGAACCAGCGGTCGTCGCCGACCGTGCGGCCGTCTGGGAGGCTGGAGTCGGGGGCCGGATCGGTCATCCGCCGATTGTATCTGGACAGCCTCAGCATCAGGCGCTATGGTCGACGTCGGATAAGGTTAGCCTTACCCAACCGCGTTCCGAAGTCGCAGCGCCCCGCCCGGACCACGGTCCCCGCCCGGCGCGCCCTCGGATGCATCCCCACCCCGCAGACGACGGCCTCCCCCGGGCGACCGCCTGCTCGACGCCCGAAAGTCCGGTCACGTGCTCGCGAACTACCTCATCGGCCTCCGCGAAGGCCTCGAAGCCGGCCTCATCGTCGGCATCCTCGTCGCCTACCTGAACAAGCTCGGCCGCCGGGACGTCCTCCCCCGGTTGTGGCTCGGCGTCGCCGTCGCGATCGTCGTCTCGCTCGGCGTCGGTGCCATCCTCACCTGGGGGCCGTACGGGCTGAGCTTCCAGGCGCAGGAGATCCTCGGCGGCGGACTCTCCATCCTGGCCGTCGGGCTCGTCACCTGGATGATCTTCTGGATGGGGCGCAACGCCCGAGAGCTCAAGCACGACCTCGAGTCACGACTCGACGCCGCCGTCGCCGGATCGGCGGTCGGCATCGTCGTCCTCGGCTTCATCAGCGTCGGCCGCGAGGGCATCGAGACCGCCCTCTTCATCTGGGCGAGCGTCAATTCCGGCGAGAACGCCGTCGTCGGCTCGATCGGTGCACTCCTCGGCATCCTCACCTCCGTCGTCATCGCGTATCTCATCTACCGCGGATTCGTCCGGATCAACCTCGGGACCTTCTTCACGTGGACCGGCCTGTTCCTCGTCGTCGTGGCTGCCGGCGTCCTCGCCTACGGCGTCGGCGACCTCCAGGAGGCGGGCGTCATCCCCGGTTGGGGCAAGGCCGCCTTCGACCTGAGCGCCGTCGTCCCTCCGACGAGCTGGTACGGCACCGTCCTCGGCGGACTCTTCAACTTCACCCCCGCCCCGACCTGGGCGCAGTTCGGTGCGTGGCTGCTGTACCTGGTCGTCACACTCGTCTGCTTCATCCGGGTGTCGGGTCTCGGCCGTCGGCGCCCGACCTCCGTCACGAAACCGGTCACGACGAACGTCTGACCGGTCCCCGACCCACCGCGAACCAAGCACCAGCACCTTCCGACAGGAGTCTCCATGCAGCACCGCATCATCGCCGGCCTCGCCGGCGCGGGCGTCCTCGCCCTCGCCCTCACGGGATGCGTCCCGAACAAGACGGGAAGCGACGCACTCACCGTCGCCATCACCGACGACTCGTGCTCGGTGTCCGTCGCGAAGGCGACGGCCGGTGCCGTGACGTTCTCGATCACCAACAACGGCACCGACGTCAACGAGTTCGAGATCCTCGCCTCGGACAAGCTGCGCATCGTGGGCGAGAAGGAGAACGTGACGCCGGGCCAGACGGTGTCCTACGTCGCACAGCTGAACCCCGGCACGTACTACACGGCCTGCAAGTTCCAGCTCGTCGGCGCACCCGTCGGCCTCGCCGAATTCACCGTCACCGGTGAGAACGCGACCGTCTCGAAGGACGAGCAGGCGCTCACCGACCAGGCCGTGACGAACTACGTCGCCTACGTCAAGTCGCAGGTGGCCGAACTCGTGCCGCAGGTGAAGGCCTTCACCGACGCGTACGCCGCCGGCGACGACGAGACCGCCCGTCAGCTGTTCGCGACGACGCGCGTCTCGTACGAACGCATCGAGCCGACGGCCGAGGCGTTCGGCGACCTCGACCCGAAGATCGACTACCGCGAGGTCGACGCCGTGGCTGAAGGACTCGACTGGACCGGCTTCCACCGGATCGAGAAGGACCTCTGGCCACCGGCAGCCGACGCGCTGAACTCCGACGGCACGAGCGCGCTCACGGACTGGACGAAGTCGACGCCGGAACAGCGTCAGCAGTTCGCCACCGGACTCGTCGATGACGTGCAGCAACTGTTCGACCTCGTCTCCGAGAAGGACTTCACCGTGAGCCTCGGCGACATCTCGAACGGTGCCATCGGTCTCCTCGACGAAGTCGCCGTCGGCAAGATCTCCGGCGAGGAGGACTGGTGGTCCCACACCGACCTCTACGACTTCGCGGCCAACGTACAGGGAGCCGAGGTCGCGTTCGGCAACGTCAAGGACATCGCCGCGAGCAAGGGCGACGCGGGCACGAAGCTCGTCGGCCAGATCGAGACCGAGTTCACGGCGCTGCAGGACCTGCTCGCGAAATACGGCAGCCTCGACAGCGGCTTCGTGGGCTACGACACGGTCACCGAGGAGCAGCGCAAGGAGCTCTCCGACCAGGTGAACGCCCTCTCCGAGCCGCTGTCGCAGCTCACCCACACGGTGCTCGGCGTCGCCGAGTAGCACCGAACGGATCCACCGCCGCTTCCGCGGCGCGCCGGGCCGGAACCGCTCAGAGCATTCTGGGGGTTCCGGCCTTGCGGCCTTCCAGCCATCCCTGAATAGCATGAGGTCCGATGACCGAGCACACTCCCCCCACCACGCCTGCACCCGATTCCGGTTCGACGCCCACTGCGGCTGAGCTCGGCGCCGCGTCCGCACCACCGAGCGACCCGCCGCGGCGCGGGCTGTCGCGCCGGGCGCTGTTCGGCCTGGCCGGAGCGGGCGCCGCCGGGCTTGCGGCCGGAGCCGGGGCGACCGCGGCCATCACCGCCGCCGTCAGCGCCTCGGCGAGTGCCACGGGCGTCACGACGGTCTACCCGTTCAACGGGGCCCACCAGAGCGGAATCACGACGCCGGCGCAGGACCGCCTGCACTTCGCCGCGTACGACGTGTCGGCTGGGACCACCCGGGAGGAACTCATCGAGTTGCTCCAGGACTGGAGTGTCGCCGCGGCGCGCATGACGCAGGGGAAGGAGGTCGCCGACGGCGGTGCCGTCGACGGCTCCCCGCTCGCTCCCCCGGTCGACACCGGAGAAGCGCTCGGACTGCCCGCCAGCGGGCTCACGATCACCTTCGGGTTCGGACCCACGCTCTTCACCGCCGAGGACGGCACGGACCGGTTCGGCATCGCCGACCGGCGCCCGGCCGAGTTGGAGAAGCTCCCCCGCTTCACGGGCGACAACCTCCAGGCGGGCCTCACCGGCGGCGACCTCTGCATCCAGGCGTGCGCCGACGACCCGCAGGTCGCCGTGCACGCGATCCGCAATCTGAGCCGCATCGCGTTCGGACGCGCCTCCATCCGCTGGTCGCAGCTCGGCTTCGGTCGTACCTCCTCGACCTCCACCAGCCAGGTCACCCCGCGCAACCTGTTCGGCTTCAAAGACGGCACCGCGAACGTCAAGTCCGAGGAGACCAAGACGGTCGAGGAGCAGGTCTGGGTTCAGGACGGAGACAGCGCCGCCTGGCTGAGCGGTGGTTCCTACCTCGTGGTCCGGAAGATCCGCATGATCATCGAGACCTGGGACCGCGCGCAGCTCCAGGAGCAGGAGCGCGTCATCGGTCGTAGCAAGGGCGAGGGCGCACCGCTGTCGGGCGGTAAGGAGTTCACTGAGCCCGACTTCGACGCGGTCGGCGCAACGGATCAGCCGCTCATCGACAAGCACTCGCACGTGCGCCTGGCGCACCCGACCCAGCTCAAGGGCACGAAGCTCCTGCGACGCGGATACAACTTCGTCGACGGCAACGACGACCTCGGGCGGTTGAACGCCGGACTGTTCTTCATGTCGTACCAGCGATCGCCGAAGCAGTTCATCGACGTGCAGCGCGCGCTGGCCACCGATGCGCTCAACGAGTACATCAAGCACGTCGGGTCGGCGATCTTCGCGGTGCCGCCGGGCGCGAGCAAGGACGGCTGGGTCGGCGAGACGCTCTTCGCGTAGGACCTGCCCGGTCGCTGAGCCCCGGTCACTGAGCCTGTCGAAGTGCTACTTGACCGTCACCGTGTAGAGGATGCTGTCCGCCGAGGCGACGAGCTTCACGTCGTAGGCCGTCGTCGACAGCGTCACGATCGAACCGTCGCCGTTCGCGATCTCCCCGTCGACCGTGAAGCCCGCCGCGACGAGCGCGTCCTTGGCTGCGGTGGCGGCGTCGGTCGCCTGCACCGTGACGACGAAGGTGTCCTTGCCGTCGACCGTGCCACGTCCGCCGTTGACCGTGCCGTCGACCACCGGGACCGCGTCGACGGGGTATCCGTCCGGCAGCCCCTCGTCGAGGTTCACGTCGAAGTCGCCACCGGTGGCGTCGCGGATGCCCTGCTCGACGGAGTCCTTGACGGTGGACTCGATGACGCTGCACCCGGCGAGCGTCGGAGCGAGGACGAGAGCGGCCAGCAGGGCGAGGGAGGCGGGTCGGCGCATGCCCATCAGCTTAACGACCGGATGCCCGGTCTTCCTGAGAGGACCGGGCATCGGGTTGGAGCGGTTAGCGCCTACTCGGACTGCTTCTTGAGACGCGAGTAGCTGCGCTGGCGGGCCTGAGCGTCGAGCTCGACCTTGCGGATGCGCACGTGCTCGGGCGTGACCTCGACGCACTCGTCCTCGCGGGCGAACTCGAGGCTCTCCTCGAGCGTGAGGACGCGCGGCGGCGTCATCGACTCGAAGTTGTCGGCCGAAGACTGACGCATGTTGGTCAGCTTCTTCTCCTTGGTGATGTTGACGTCCATGTCGTCGTTGCGCGAGTTCTCACCGATGACCATGCCCTCGTAGACCTCTTCGGTCGGCTGCACGAAGAACGACATGCGCTCCTGCAGCGCGATGATCGCGAAGGGCGTGACCACGCCGGAGCGGTCGGCGACGATCGAGCCGTTATTGCGCGTCGTGATCGCGCCGGCCCACTCGCCGTATCCGTGTGCCAACGCGTTGGCGATACCCGTACCGCGCGTGGCGGTGAGGAACTCGGAGCGGAAACCGATGAGGCCGCGCGACGGGACGATGAACTCCATGCGGACCCAGCCGGTGCCGTGGTTCGCCATGTTCTCCATGCGGCCCTTGCGAGCGGCGAGGAGCTGGGTGATCGCGCCGAGGTGCTCCTCGGGAGCGTCGATGGTCAGGTGCTCGTACGGCTCGTGGACCTTGCCGTCGATACGCTTCGTGACCACCTGCGGCTTGCCGACGGTGAGCTCGTAGCCTTCGCGACGCATCTGCTCGACGAGGATGGCGAGCGCGAGCTCTCCACGGCCCTGGACCTCCCACGCGTCGGGTCGACCGATGTCGAGGACCTTGAGCGAGACGTTACCGATGAGCTCGCGGTCGAGGCGGTCCTTGACCATGCGCGCGGTGAGCTTGTGGCCCTTGACCTTGCCCATGAGCGGCGAGGTGTTGGTACCGATGGTCATCGAGATGGCCGGGTCGTCGACCGTGATGGCCGGCAGCGCGCGGACGTCCTCGGGGTCGGCCAGGGTGTCGCCGATCATGATGTCGGCGAAACCGGCGACGGCGACGATGTCGCCGGGGCCGGCGCTCTCGGCCGGGTAGCGGTCGAGGGCCTTCGTGATCATGAGCTCGGTGACGCGGACGTTGTGGACGTCGCCGTCGTGGCGGACCCAGGCGACCGTCTGGCCCTTCTTCAGCGTGCCGTTGAAGATGCGCAGGAGCGCGAGGCGACCGAGGAACGGCGAGGCGTCGAGGTTCGTGACGTGCGCCTGGAGCGGGTGCTCGTCGTCGTACTGCGGAGCCGGGATGTGCTCGAGGATGGCTGCGAACAGCGGCTCGAGGTCTTCACTGTCGGGCAGTTCGCCGTTGGCGGGCTTGTTGGACGACGCGCGGCCGGCCTTACCGGAGGCGTAGACGACCGGGACGTCGAGGACGGCGTCGAGGTCGAGGTCGGGGACGTCGTCGACCATGTCGCTGGCGAGACCGATGAGGAGGTCCTGGCTCTCGACGACGACCTCGTCGATGCGTGCGTCGGGGCGGTCGGTCTTGTTGACCAGGAGGATGACCGGCAGCTTGGCCTCGAGCGCCTTGCGGAGCACGAAGCGGGTCTGCGGCAGGGGGCCCTCGGACGCGTCGACGAGGAGGACGACGCCGTCGACCATGGACAGGCCGCGCTCGACCTCTCCACCGAAGTCGGCGTGGCCGGGGGTGTCGATGACGTTGATCGTGATCGGGCCGTCGGTGGCGTGTTCGCCCTTGTACGAGATCGCCGTGTTCTTGGCGAGGATGGTGATGCCCTTTTCGCGCTCGAGCTCATTCGAGTCCATGGCGCGTTCTTCGAGGTGGGCGTGTTCGGCGAAAGAGTTGGTCTGTCGCAGCATGGCGTCGACGAGGGTCGTCTTGCCGTGGTCAACGTGGGCCACGATCGCGACATTGCGCAGATCGGAACGAGTGGCGAGCGCCATAAAAGGGTGGCTTCCTTCAAGTGGATGGGATTCGGGCACGATGGTGCCGACGGACCATCATACCGCAGGAGTCCTGGCCGGGGGCTGAACGGCGACGGGCACCGGCGGTTTCCCGCCGATGCCCGTCGTCCTCAGGGTTCAGGAGGAACCCGTCGTGTCGCTTACTTCTTCCAGCCCACGTTCTTCCAGTCGATGGTCTCGAACTGGGTCGGCCCGTAGTTCACGAGGCCGGTCTTGACGCCGTAGGTGTACGGCACCGGGAACAGCGGGAGCGTGGTCGCGAGGGCGACGATCTTCTTGTCGATCTCCTTCGCGATCTCGAGGCGCTTGTCGGGGTCGAGTTCCGCGTTGGCGCTCGCCCAGAGGTCACCGAGCGAGTCGTCGGTGACGCCGGGGAAGTTCTGCCCGGAATCGGCCGGGTAGAAGATCGACTCGGTGCTGGAGATCGGGAAGGCGGTGCCCTGCCACGCGAAGCTCACGGCGTCGAAGTCGCGGGTCTCGGTGGTGACGTACTTCGTGAAGAAGTCGTCCGAGGGGACGGTGTCGATCTGGAGGTCGAAGCCCGACTCCTTCACCATGGCCTGCACCTGCTGCGACGTCTCGGCGGAGACCGGGTTGTCGGAGTCGATGACGTAGCGGACGGTCAGCTTCTGGCCGTCCTTCTCGCGGATGCCGTCGCTGCCTTCCTTCCAACCTGCGTCCTCGAGCTGCTTCTTGGCCGCGTCGATGTCGTAGCCGAGCACCTTGGAGGCGTCGTCCTCGTAGCCGTCCTGGCCCGGGAGGAAGATGAGGTTGTTCAGCAGGTCGGTCGGCGCGTCGATCGCGGCGAGGCGGGCCTCGGCGATGGTCTGACGGTTGATCGACTTGGCGAACGCCTGGCGGACCTCGGGGTCGCTGAGGACCTCGGACGTGCCGTTCAGCGTGATGTGGTTGTACGTGGTGCCGCGCGAACGCTGGATCTCGGCGTCGCTGCGCTTCTGAGCCGTCTGGTAGTTGTCGGCGTTGGAACCCACGCTGAAGACGTCGATCTCACTGTTGGAGAACGCCTGGGCGAGCCCCGCGCGGGAGATCTGCTTGAAGATGATGTTGTCGAGCTTCGGCTTGTCGCCCCACCACTTCGGGTTGGGCGCGAAGGTGACGACGGCACCGGTCTGGTCGATCTTGCTGACGATGTACGGGCCACCCGACACGTAGGTCGTGCCGTCGGCCGCGTACGGTCCGGTCGCCCAGAGGGTGTTGAACGACTCGGGCGTCGCGCCGAGCCACTTCGGCCAGATGTTGCCGAGGATGGACGGCCAGTCCGCGTTCTTGTTCTTGAACGTGATGAGGACGTCCTGCGGGCTGTCGCCGGCGGTGACGGACTCGATGTCCTTCCACACGTTCGTGGACGTGGGTGCGTACGACTCGTTCGCGCCGTTCAGGGACTGCCACGTCGCAGCGACGTCGTCGACGCTGATCGCGGTGCCGTCGGACCACACGGCGTCGGGGTTGATCTTGATCTCGACGACCTGCGGGTCCTCGCTCTTCAGCTCGACCGAGGTCGCGTAGTCGGGGTTCGCCTCCCAGGAGCCGTCTTCCTTGATCTTGACGAACGACGGCGTGTACAGGTTCGTGAGGAACTGGTCGTCGACCGTGCCGGCGTCGAGGTTGTTGAGGTTCCAGTTGGCCGGGATCGTGTCGACCGCGAGGTTGAGTGTGCCGCCCTGGGCGATCTGGTCGGCGTCGGCGCGCTCCCAGCCGGTGCCGGACAGCTCGGCGGGCTTCGACGTCGAGGCGCCACCGCCTGAACCGCCTCCGGTGCAAGCCGTCAATGCGAGGGCGACGATCGAGACGCCGGCGAGGATCATCCCGCCGCGCCGCTTCGATCCCTGTGTTCTGGAACTCATCGAGATCCACCTTTCGTGACGTGTAACTGCGCAACGCCGCACCGATGCGGAGCGGAAGGCGCGCAGGCCAATGTGGACCATCTTGCACCCGCTCCGGGGATCCCCCACAAGTGGGCACGAATTGTTACCGTTTCGATTTCTCGACGGTACGAGCCGGAAACATACGTTTCGTTTCCTGGGAACACGCGTCGTTTTCTGATTCCCGAT
Organism: Plantibacter sp. 2H11-2; assembly: GCF_050031945.1. Classification (NCBI taxonomy): domain Bacteria; kingdom Bacillati; phylum Actinomycetota; class Actinomycetes; order Micrococcales; family Microbacteriaceae; genus Plantibacter; species Plantibacter sp. 2H11-2. The sequence goes on from NZ_JBNBBL010000001.1 coordinate 498,547, forward strand.
GGTTCGGGGTTACAGTGTCTCCACCCCACGAGGGGAGCACAGCTGACGGGACGACGCGGTCCCGCACAACGACTTCGCAAGGCTGGTACATGATCGGGTTCATTGCACGGCGGTTGGTCAACTACCTGTTCCTCTCCGCCATCGCCACCATGCTGGGCTACGTGCTCGTGAGCATGACGCTCCAGCCCTCGGCCCGGTTCCTCGGGAAGAACCCTCCCATCCCGCAGTCCTCGATCGACGCGGCGCTCGACAAGATGGGCGTCAACCCGAAGGTGCCGCTGCTCGAACGCCTCTGGGACTGGGTCACCCAGCTCGTGACCACCGGGTCCCTCGGCGTCAGCACCCGCGGCACCCAGGTCACGGCCGACATCTTCGAGCGCTCGGGCACGAGCCTCCGACTCCTCGTCATCGGCACCATCCTGGGCGCGGTCATCGGCGTCGCCCTCGGCGTCTGGGGCGCCGTCCGGCAGTACCGGGCCAGCGACCAGATCATCACCTACGCCTCGTTCACCATCCTCGCGATGCCCGTCTTCGTCATCGGCGTCGTGCTCATGATCCTCGCGACGTCGCTCAACCAGGCGGTCGGCACGAACGTCATCAACTTCACCGGCGAGTACACCGCTGGCCTACAGGGCGGGTTCTGGACACAGTTCGGCGACCGGGCGATGCATCTGCTGCTGCCCACCATCACCCTCACCGTCGGCGCCGTCGCCTCGTACTCGCGGTACCAGCGCAGCGCCATGCTCGACGTGATGAGCGCCGACTACATCCGGACCGCCCGCTCGAAGGGCCGGACCCGCGGCTCCGCGATCATCCGACACGGCGTCCGCGTCGCGCTCATCCCGATGTCGACGTTCTTCGCCTACTCGTTCGGACTCATCCTCACCGGCGCGAGTGTGACGGAGAACGTCTTCAGCTGGCACGGCATGGGCGAGTACCTCCTCACGAGCGTCTCGAACTCGGACATCAACGCCGCCGCCGGAACGATCCTCTTCACCTCCATCCTCGTCCTGATCGCCGGAACCCTCTCCGACGTGATCTATGCGGCGCTCGACCCGAGAGTGCGGGTGTAACGACATGGCACTGACCGACCCATCGACCCTCACCGTCGGCGAACCCGAGACGATGCGGGATGCACCAAAGCGGCCGCAGTCCCGCGGACGCACGATCCTCCGGAAGGTGCTCGCCACGAAGCGCGCCCGCATCGGTGGAGGCGTCCTCCTCTTCATCATCCTCTGGGCCTTCATCGGCCCGCTGCTCTCCCCCTGGTCCTTCACCGACCAGGACGGCCTCGCCTTCAGCCAGCCGCCCTCGCTGTCGCACTGGTTCGGCACGAACAACATCGGCCAGGACGTGTACGCGCAGACCCTCGTCGGTCTGCAGAAGTCCATCGTCATCGGCCTGATCGTCGGCCCGGGGGCGGCGATCATCGCCGGACTCGTCGGGGCCATCGCCGGTTACGTCGGCGGTGTCTGGGACAAGGCGATCGTCTGGCTCATCGACCTGCTCCTCGTCATCCCCGGCTTCTTCCTCCTCGTGCTCCTCAGCCCGGCGTTCAAGTCGCTCTCCTGGCTCGCCCTCGTCGTCTTCCTCGTCCTGTTCGGCTGGATGGTGCTCGCCCGCGTCATCCGCGGGCAGACGATGTCGCTCCGCGAACGCGAGTACGTCAAGGCCGCGCGCTTCATGGGCGTCCCCGGGTTCACGATCATCCGTCGGCACATCATCCCGAACGTCGCGAGCCTCCTCATCATCGACGCGACGCTCGGCATCGGCGCGGCGATCCTGTCGGAGACGACGCTGAGCTTCTTCGGCTTCGGCGTCCAGGCACCCGACGTCTCGCTCGGCACTCTCCTCGCCGCCGGTGCGAGCGCCGCCGTGACGCGGCCCTGGCTGTTCGTCTTCCCCGCAGCGATCCTCGTCATCACCGTGCTCGCCTCGAGCCTCCTCGGCGACGCCCTCCGCGACGCCATCGACCCGACCTCAGGAGCCAACCGTGACTGACCCCCAGGCGACCGCGCCGCTCCTCAAGGTCGACGACCTCAGCGTCACCTTCCCCAACGCCGGCACGCCGGTGCACGCCGTCCGCGGTGTCTCCTACGAGGTGCGGCGAGGCGAGTTCCTCGGCATCGTCGGCGAGTCGGGCTCCGGTAAGAGCGTCTCCTCGATGGCCGTCATGGGGCTGCTCCCGACCAATGCGCAGGTGAGCGGCAGCATCCGCTACGACGGCGTCGAGCTGCTCGGCCAGTCTGACAAGGAACTGTCGAAGATCCGCGGGCGCGACATCGCCATGATCTTCCAGGATCCGCTCTCGGCCCTCACGCCCGTCTACACGATCGGTCAGCAGATCGCCGAGGGCCTCCGCCTCCACGACTCCGCGCTCTCGCAGCGCGCCGCCGAGACCCGGGCCGTCGAACTCCTGAAGATCGTCGGCATCCCGAACGCGGAGCGGCGTGCCAAGTCGTTCCCGCACGAGTTCTCCGGTGGCATGCGTCAGCGGGCCATGATCGCCATCGCCATCGCCAACGACCCGCAGCTGATCATCGCCGACGAGCCGACCACCGCGCTCGACGTCACCATCCAGGCGCAGATCCTCGAGGTGCTCCAGAAGGCGAAGGACATCACCGGCGCCGCCGTGGTGCTCATCACACACGACCTCGGTGTCGTCGCCGGCAACGCCGACCGGGTGGCCGTGATGTACGCGGGCCGCATCGTCGAGACGGCGCCCGTCGTCCCGCTGTTCCGCGAACCGCTCATGCCGTACACGATCGGTCTGTTGCGCTCCATGCCGAACATGGCGGCGAACCAACAGGAGCGACTCGTCCCACTCGAGGGACGCCCACCGCTGTTGACGACCGTGCCGACCGGCTGCCCCTTCGCCCCGCGCTGCCCGATCGCCGTGGCCGCCTGCCTCGAGGGTGAACCGGCGCTGCTCCCCGTCCTCGACGGTCCCGTCGAGGACCCGACGACCTCGGTCAACCACACCGCGGCGTGCATCCGCGCCGGCGAGATCGCCGACGGGTCGCTGCGGCGCCCAGAGATCTTCCCTCGGCCGGACGAGGTACCGGAGGAGCTCGTCGCCGAGGTCGCTCCGGAGACTGTCCTCGACGTCCGCGACCTGACCCGCGCCTTCCCGCTCACGAAGGGCGTCGTGTTCCGTCGCAACATCGGCACCGTCCGCGCGGTCGACGGGGTCTCGTTCAGCGTCCAGCGCGGACGCACCCTCGGCCTCGTCGGGGAGTCCGGCTGCGGGAAGACGACGACGATCATGGAGATCCTCGAACTCGCCAGGACGCAGGGCGGCAGCATCCACGTGAACGGGGTCGACACCGCGACGCTGTCGAAGCCCGACCGCCGGAAGCTGCGCAGCGACATCCAGGTGGTGTTCCAGGACCCGATGGCCTCGCTCGATCCGCGCATGACGATCGAGGACATCATCGGCGAACCGTTGACCGTCCACGGGGTCTCCCCCACCGAGATCCGCTCCCGCGTCGGTGCCATGCTCGAACTCGTCGGCCTGGAACCGTCCTTCGCCGGCCGGTACCCGCACGAGTTCTCGGGTGGCCAGCGACAGCGCATCGGCATCGCACGGGCGCTCGTCGTCGAACCGAAGATCCTCGTGCTCGACGAGCCGGTCTCCGCGCTCGACGTCTCCGTCCAGGCCGGCGTCATCAACCTGCTCGAAGACCTCAAGCAGCGGCTCGGACTCTCGTACCTGTTCGTCGCCCACGACCTCGCCGTCGTCCGGCACATCGCCGACGACGTGGCGGTCATGTACCTCGGGCGCATCGTCGAGTACGGACCCAGTGCCACGATCTTCGACGACCCGAAGCACCCGTACACGCAGGCGCTCCTCTCCGCGGTGCCGGTCCCGGACCCCGAGATCGAACGCAGCCGGCAGCGCATCCTGCTGAACGGCGACCTCCCCTCCCCCAGCGACGACCGGGTCGGCTGCAGTTTCCGGAGCCGCTGCCCGCTGTTCCAGCTGCTGCCGGCGGAGAAGCAGGCGGTCTGCGAACGCGACGATCCGCGAGAGCGCCCCGTCGACGGACGGCTCGTGGCGTGTCACCATGCGGAGAGCGACCGGCTCGTCACCGCCTGATCGAGCCGTGCGGCCCCGCGGGTCGGCGGCCTGGAAGGATGGTGGACGTGAACGAAGCGACGAACGCCGGCAATCGGACCACCCTGCGGAGCACGAGCGGCTTCTGGATCCTCGGGGTCACCGCCCTGCTCATGGTCTTCTTCATCATCGACGCCGTCGGCCGCGGGGCCTGGAACTTCGCGGTCCAGGCGCTCCCGTGGGAGCTCCTCGTCGTGTGGCTGGTCTACCTCGTCCTCGTCCGCCCCTGCATCGTCATCGAGCCGTCGCAGCTGACCATCGTGAACGTGGGGCGTCTCCACGACATCCCGTGGTCGCGCATGGAGGAGGCGACCAGCCGCTACCAGCTCACGGTGCTCCTCCGCGACGGTCGGAAGATCACGAGCTGGGGCGCGCCGAGCGCCGGTCTCGACCGCCCGTCGATGATCGGCGGACGCGCCGGACGACGCGGGGTCGACCACCAGGACCGCGCGGCGGGTGTCCGCCGACCCGGCCGCGCCGGCAACGAGGGTCCGACGGCCGTCGACCTCATCGACCGTGCGCACGAACGCTGGGGTCGGATCGACCCGAAGGACGACCGCCTCGCCACCTCGCGCTGGGACGTCGTCGCCCTCGGCGTCACGGCCGCACTCGTCCTCTGGGGCGTCGCCTCGGCGCTCCTCGGCTAGCGACCGGCGGACGCCTCCCGCAACGCCGAAGGGCGGTGCCACGGATCACTCCGCGGCACCGCCCTTCGACGTGGTGCGCCGGTTACAGCGCGAGCTCGATCCCGGCGCCGGGGATGGCGTCGAGGAGTTCGCGCGTGTACTGCTGCTTCGGGTTCTCGAAGACGTCGTCCGTGGTCGACGCCTCCACGATCTTCCCCTTCTGCATGACCGCGACGTTGTCGGCGATCACGCGCACGACCGCGAGGTCGTGGGTGATGAAGAGGTACGTCAGCTGCAGCTCCGACTGGAGGTCGGCGAGCAACTGCAGGATCTGCGCCTGGACGAGGACGTCGAGCGCGGACACCGCCTCGTCGAGGACGACGATCTCAGGCTTCAACGCGAGTGCGCGAGCGATCGCGATGCGCTGACGCTGTCCACCGGAGAGTTCGTTCGGGTACCGGGTCGCGACCGCCTGCGGCAGCGAGACCTGGTCGAGGAGCTCCAGCACGCGAGCACGGCGGGAGGCCTTGTCGCCCACCTTGTGCGTGACGAGCGGTTCAGCGATCGTGTTGCCGATGTTCCGCAGCGGGTCGAGGGAACCGTAGGGGTCCTGGAAGACCGGCTGCATCTTCCGGCGCAGCGCGAGGAGGCCCTTGCGATCGAGCCCCTCCATCGCCTTGCCACCGATGCGGATCTGGCCGGACGTCGGCGTCTCCAGCTGCAGGAGCAGCTTCGCCACGGTCGACTTGCCGGATCCGGACTCGCCGACGAGCGCCATGGTGGTGCCCCTCGGGATCTCGAACGAGACGCCGTCGACGGCCTTGAGCTCCCGCTCAGCCGCCTTCTGGCCACGGATGTTGTAGACCTTCTCGAGGTCCTTGACCACGATCGCGGCTTCCGCGTCCGGCTGGGCAGCCTGCGCTGCGGCGCGGTGCTCGGCGGCGACGATGAGGTCGATGCCCTCGGAGCCGGCGGGAGCCTCGTGGTCGAGGGTCTCGAGCGATCCGGTCGCCGACTGGATGCGACGCGACGCCAGGCTCGGCGCCGCTGCGACGAGCCGCTTCGTGTACGGGTGCACCGGGTTCTGCAGGATCTCAACCGACGGACCGGCCTCGACGATCTGCCCCTTGTACATGACGATGAGCTTCTCAGCGCGCTCGGCGGCGAGGCCGAGGTCGTGCGTGATGAAGAGCAGCGCCGTGCCGCTGTCGCGGGTCAGGCTCTCGAGGTGGTCGAGGATCTTCCGCTGGACCGTGACGTCGAGCGCCGAGGTCGGCTCGTCCGCGATGAGCAGCTTCGGGCTCGACGACAGACCGATACCGATGAGCACGCGCTGACGCATGCCACCGGAGAACTGGTGCGGGAACTGCTTCAGGCGACGGTCGGCGTCGGAGAGGCCGGCCTGCTGGAGCACCTCGATCGCCTTGGCGCGGACGGCCTTCTTGCCGTGGGCGATGCCGTTGGCACGGATGGCCTCCTCGACCTGGAAGCCGATGTTCCACACCGGGTTCAGGTTGGACATCGGGTCCTGCGGTACGAAACCGATCAGGCGTCCTCGGACGTCCTCGATCTCGTTGCGGGAGAGCTTCGAGAGGTCGCGCCCCTCGAAGAGGATCTCGCCCCCGCTGATCTTGCCGGTACCGGGCAGGAGGTTGATGATCGCGTGCGCGGTCGTCGACTTCCCGGATCCGGACTCACCGACGATCGCGACGGTCTCCCCGGGCATCATGGTGAACCCGGTCTTGCGGATGGCCTGGACCGTCCCGCTCTGGGTACGGAAGGTGACCTCGAGGTCCTTGACCTCGAGCAGCGGCTGCTGGGTGTTCATCTGGCTCGCGTTCAACGCAGGGCCCTCGCCTTCGGGTCGAGCGCGTCTCGCAGGACTTCGCCCATCATGATGAAGCTGAGCACGGTGAGCGACAGCGCGATCGACGGGTAGATCAGCACCTGCGGGGCCGTGCGGAGGTCACGCTGCGCCTGGCTGATGTCGTTGCCCCAGGACATGGTCTCGCTCCCGAGCCCCACGCCGAGGAAGGACAACGTCGCCTCGGCGACGATCGCGGACGCCAGCGAGATCGTGATGACGACGATCACCGGAGGGATCGCGTTCGGCAGCACGTGGCGCAGGAGGATCTTGAAGCGGGAGACACCCAGCGCGATGGACGCTTGGACGTAGTCCGCGTTCTTGACCCTGAGTACCTCCGCTCGAAGCACTCGGGCGACGGATGGCCAGGCGAACAGACCGATCGCCAAGGAGATCGTCCACACGCTCCGGTACTTCGCGAGCACCGACATGACGACGACGGCCGCGAGGATGTACGGGATGGAGAAGAAGATGTCGCCGATGCGGGACAGCACCGAGTCGACCCAACCGCCGTAGAAGCCGGCGAACGCGCCGAACACGATCCCGAGTGTGGCGGTGATGAGCGTCACGATGAGACCGACGGACAGCGACGTGGAGGTCCCGTAGATGACCCGCGCGAAGATGTCGCAGCCCTGCTTCGTGAACCCGAGGATGTGACCGGCCTCAGGCCCGCCGTTGCTGTTCTCGAGGAAGCACTGGTTGTTCGGGGGCGTCTGCGTGAAGAGGAAGGGGAACAGGCCCACGACCACGACGAGCAGGATGAGGACGGACGAGATCCAGAACATGGGACGACGGCGCATGAACGCCCACGCGTCGGTCCAGAGGTTGCTGACCTTCTCGTCGACCTTGACGGCGTCGATGACCGCGAGGGGGGTCTCTTCGAGCGGCGCGACGAAGTGATTCGGGGATCGCTTGATCGTCGGCTCCTGATCATTACTTGACATAGCGGATCCTTGGGTCGAGCACGGCGTAGAAGAGGTCGATGACGAGGTTGATGATGAGGTAGAACAACACCATCACCGTCACGAAGGACACCACGGTCGGGCCTTCTCCTCGGAGGATGGCCTGGTAGAGCGTGCGGCCGACACCGGGGACGTTGAAGATGCCCTCGGTCACCGTGGCGCCGACGATCAGCACACCGAAGTCCACCGCGAGGTAGGTCACGACCGGGATCAGCGAGTTGCGCAGGATGTGCACGGGGATGACCCGGCGACGGCTGAGGCCCTTCGAGTACGCCGTACGGACGAAGTCGAGCGACTGCGTCTCGATGACCGAGGACCGGGTCAACCGCACGATCTGCGCGAAGCTGATGGTGGCGAGGACCAGTGCGGGAAGTAAGAGGTCTTGTATCGGCGCGCCCGGGCCGACCGTCGGTCTGAACCACCCGAGCTGGATCCCGAACACGTACTGCGCGACGAACGCGATGACGAAGACGGGGAGCGAGATGAGGATCAGGCTGACCACGAGGAACGAGGCGTCGAAGATGCCGCCCTTGCGGATGCCGGAGATGAGACCGATCGTGATGCCGGCGACCATCTCGAAGAAGACGGCGATGACGGCGAGCCGCAGCGTGACCGGGAAGGCCTGCGCGAGGATCTCGCTGACCGGCTGCCCGGAGAAGGACGTTCCGAGGTCGCCGGTGAAGATACCGCCGAGGTACAGGAAGTACTGCACGATGAACGGCTTGTCGAGGTTGTACTCGGCGTTGAGTTGAGCGATCTGCGCGGCGCTCGGCGTCTTGTCGCCGAACAATGCGAGCACGGGATCACCGGGCAACGCGAAGACCATGAAATAGATGAGGAAGGTCGTGCCGAGCAGTACGGGGATAGCCTGCAGGACACGACGAAGAATGTAACCGCCCATGGTGTGGGACTCCTGAACTCGTGAAGCTGGGTGGGCCCGGAAGAACCGGACCCACCCAGCTATGCCGCTACAAGACTACTTGGTGATCTCGTAGTACAGCGGCACCGAGTTCCAACCGAACTCGACGTTCTGCACGCCTTCGCCGAAGCCGCCGCTCACGTTCTGGTACCAGAGCGGGATGGCCGGCAGGTCCTTGAAGAGGACCGCCTGGGCGTCCTGGAACTTCTTGTTCGCAGCGTCCAGGTCGGTCTCGGAGGAACCCTCGGAGAGGAGCTTGTCGAACTCGGGGCTGGAGTAGTCACCGTCGTTCGAGGAAGCACCGGTCGCGTAGAGCGGAGCGAGGAAGTTGTACAGACCCGGGTAGTCGGCCTGCCATCCGGAGCGGAACGCCGTCTCGATGGAGCGGTTGGTGATGCCGGCACGGAAGTCACCGAAGACGGCGACCGGGACGCCCGAGGACTCGATGCCCAGGACGTTCTTGATGCCGTTGGTCACTGCGTCGACCCAGGCCTGGTGCGGCCCGTCGGCGTTGTACGCGATCTGGAAGGAGCCGTCCCACGGGGAGATGGCGTCTGCCTCGGCCCAGAGTTCCTTGGCCTTCTTCTCGTTGTACTTGAGGACGTCGTTACCTTCGATGTCCTTCGAGTAGCCGTCGATGACCGGCGAGGTGAAGTCGGTCGCCGGCGTGCGGGTCCCGTTGAAGATGACCTTGGTGATCTCTTCACGGTTGATCGCGTACGAGATGGCCTGACGACGCAGCTGACCCTCTTCACCGCTGAAGTGCGGGAGGCGCGACGGGATCGTGAAGGACTGGAACACGGCGGCCGGCTGGTTGACCGCACGGTCGCCCAGGTCGTCCTGGTAGGTGGAGAGCGCGGAGTCCGGGATCTGGTCCAGGACGTCGAGGTTGCCGCTCAGCAGGTCGGCGTAGGCGCTGTCGAAGTCCTTGTAGAACGTGATGGTCAGGCCACCGTTCTTGGCTTCGCGGCCACCCTTGTACTCGTCGTTCTTGACGAGCTTGATCGACTCGTTGTGCTTCCACGCCTTGTCGCCGTCGACCTTGTACGGGCCGTTGCCGATCGGGTTCTGTCCGAACTCGTCCGTGACCTTGCCGGCCGCGTCGAACGCTGCAGCGGGCAGCGGGTAGAAGGCGGAGTAGCCCAGACGCAGCGGGAAGTCCGATGCAGGTGCGGACAGCTTCACCGTGAAGGTGGTGTCGTCCACGACGCTCAGGCCCGTCAGGGGCTGGCCGGTCTCGTTGTAGCCCTCGACGTCAGCGAAGAACGAGGCGTTCTTGCGGAGGTTGACGACGGCGTCCTGCCATGCCATGACGAACGAGTCAGCGGTGACGGGGTCGCCGTTGGTGAACTTCTGATCAGCCTTGATCTTGATCGTGAACGTGGTCGAGTCATCGGTGTCGATCGACTCGGCCAGGTCGTCGACCGGCTTGCCGTCGGCCGCGTAGTAGCGGAGGCCTGCGAAGACCTCGTCGATGATCTTTCCGCCACCGACCTCGTTGGTGTCGCTGGGGATGAGGCCCGACTCCGGCTCGGAGCCGTTGGTCGTGATGACGGATGATGCGCTGCTGGTGCTCTCGCTGCTGGAACCGCCACCGGAACAACCGGTGAGGACGAGAGCCCCTGCTGCGATGATGGCGGCGGCAGAGCCGAACCGACTGAACTTCACAGTTCCTCCTTGGGGAAAGGGCAAGCGAAAACAGCGCATCGTGTGCGCTGGATCGCTCTTTGAATACTCTGACGATAAGCAGAAGCAGGACGGCGAGCAAACTGGGACGCCAAACGTTACACAGCGGTAACCCAATCGCCGGATTGTTGCTCACGGATGCTTTTTCGTGCACGGATCCCGCCCACGACGCAACAGAACGATCATGATCGCAAAACTCGTGCAGTCACTTCGTCGTTCTGGATACGAATCGTAAGGCGTTCGTCTCCTGATATCCGCCGAGCGGACGCGCAGATGGTATGCGGTGCGCTCGGAGCCACCAGCCAGCAGAATGGACCGGTGAGCGAACAGAACACCACCGAGCGGGGACCGGACCTCCCCGAGGGCGCCGGAAACAACCGTCGGTGGTGGGAGATCGGCATCGTCCTCGCGCTGAGCCTCGGGGCGTCGGCGGTGTACTCGATCATCTCGCTCATCGCGAAGCTCACGGCGGGGCCACCGCTCTCCGATCAATCTGCGGCGATCAACACCACGCAGGCCACCCGGGAGTGGCTCGACTTCAGCTACCAGTTCCTCGGGCTCTTCTTCCAGCTCGCGCCGGTAGCCCTCGTCATCTACCTGCTCTGGCAGCCCGGACGCAGCGGCTTCGCGCGGATGGGACTCGACCTCCGCTCCCCCGGACGCGACCTCGGCCGCGGTCTGCTGCTCGTCGCCGCGATCGGTGTCCCAGGCATCGGTGTGTACGCGTTGGGCCGCGCACTCGGCGTCACGGTCGCGGTCTCGACGTTCCCCGACACCATGTACTGGTGGACGATCCCGATGCTCGTCTTCTCCGCCCTCCGCGCGGGCCTCCAGGAGGAGGTCATCATCATCGGCTACCTGTACACCAGGCTCCGCGAGATCGGGTGGGGGTGGTGGACGATCATCCTGTCGACCGCCGTCCTCCGCGGGAGCTACCACTTGTACCAGGGCATCGGACCGTTCTTCGGCAACGTCGCCATGGGGATCGCGTTCGGCTGGTGCTACAAGCGCTGGGGCCGGGTGATGCCGCTCGTCGTCGCGCACACGGTCATCGACATCATCTCGTTCGCGGGCTTCCCGCTCGCCGTCGCCTGGTGGCCGGAGATCTTCGCCGCGACGCCGTCCTCCTGACGACCCGTTCGCCCATCACGGGGCGGACGAGCACTCCCTCGCCCACGAATGGGCGAGGGAGGGCTCATGGACCGGCTAGGCGAAGGCCTCGGGCGGCGGGCAGGCGCACACGAGGTTGCGGTCGCCGTACGCCTGGTCGATGCGACGCACCGGCGGCCAGTACTTCGTGCGCACGAGCGTGTGTACGGGGTAGACGGCGAGCTCGCGCGAGTACGCGTGCGTCCACTCCCCCTCGATGACCGACTGGGCCGTGTGCGGCGCCCCGACGAGCGGGTTGTCGTCGGCAGGCCACTCGCCCGCCGCGACGGCGTCCGCTTCCGCCTTGATCGCGATCATCGCGTCGACGAAGCGGTCGACCTCGGTGAGGTCCTCGCTCTCCGTCGGCTCGACCATGAGCGTCCCCGCGACGGGGAACGACATCGTCGGCGCGTGGAACCCGTAGTCGACGAGACGCTTGGCCACGTCGTCGACGGAGATCCCGGTCGCCTCCTTGAGCGGACGGAGGTCGAGGATGCACTCGTGCGCCACGAGGTCGCTGTCGCCCGTGTACAGGACGGGATAGTGGTCGCTCAGTCGCGCAGCGATGTAGTTCGCCGCGAGCACCGCGGCCCCGGTCGCCTCGCGGAGCCCTTCCGAACCCATCATGCGGACGTACGCCCACGAGATCGGCAGAATGCTCGGGCTGCCGTAGGGAGCCGCCGAGATCGGACCGCCGTCGTGCACGACCGTCCCGCCGCCGAGCAGCGGGTGCTCGGCCCGCTGCGCCAGCGGGTGACCGGGCAGGAACGGCGCGAGGTGCGCCTTGGCGGCGACCGGCCCGACACCGGGGCCGCCACCGCCGTGCGGGATGCAGAACGTCTTGTGCAGGTTCAGGTGCGAGACGTCGCCGCCGAACTCACCGAACCGCGCGTACCCGAGCAGGGCGTTGAGGTTCGCGCCGTCGACGTAGACCTGACCGCCGGCGTCGTGCACGGCCTGGGTGATCGTCTTCACCTCGTGCTCGTACACGCCGTGGGTGGACGGGTAGGTGATCATGAGCGCGGCGAGGGACTCTGCGTTGGCCTCGATCTTCGACCGGAGGTCGTCGAGGTCGACGTTGCCCTGCTCGTCGCACGCGACGACGACGACACGCATGCCGGCGAGGACGGCCGAGGCCGCGTTCGTGCCGTGCGCGCTCGACGGGATGAGGCAGACCGTCCGCTGCTCGTCGCCGTTCGCGCGGTGGAAGCCGCGGATGGCGAGGAGACCGGCGAGCTCGCCCTGGCTGCCGGCGTTCGGCTGGAGCGACACGGAGTCGTACCCGGTGACCTCGGCCAGCCAGGTCTCGAGCTGGTCGACGAGTTCGAGCGAGCCTGCGACATCCTCGCGCGGGGCGAACGGGTGCAGCCCGGCGAACTCGGGCCAGGTGACGGCCTCCATCTCGGTGGCGGCGTTGAGCTTCATCGTGCACGAACCCAGCGGGATCATCCCCCGGTCGAGCGCGTAGTCGCGGTCGGCCAGCTGTTTGAGGTACCGCATCATGGCGGTCTCCGAGTGGTGCGTGTTGAACACCGGGTGCGTCAGATACTCGGTCTCGCGGGTGAGCGCGGCCGGGTACTCCGACACGGCGCTCGGACCGAACGCCGAGGCGGACGCCCCCTCGTCGAAGACGTATGCCGACGGCTCTCCGGCGTTGGCCGTCCCAGCGGTCGTGAGCACCTCGACGAGGGTCGGGACGACGCTCTCGACCGCGCTCACCTCGTCGAAGCTCATCGAGACGGTCGTCTCGTCGACGGCCCACAGCAGGAGGCCGCGGTCGTGCGCACCCGACACCACCGCTGCGCTGTCGGCGACGCGCACCTGCAGGGTGTCGAAGTAGTGCTCCGTGAGCACCTCGACACCCGCCGACCCCAGCAGACGGGCTGCACTCGCGGTGGTCGCGTGCACCGACTGCGCGATCCGCTTGAGCCCGTCGGGCCCGTGGTACACGGCGTACATCGCGGCCATGACCGCCAGCAGGACCTGGGCCGTGCAGATGTTGCTCGTGGCCTTCTCACGGCGGATGTGCTGCTCGCGCGTCTGCAGCGTGAGCCGGTAGGCGGGGTGACCCGCCGCGTCCTGGCTGACGCCGACGAGGCGACCGGGCATCTGGCGCTCGAGGCCCTTACGGACCGCGAGGTACCCAGCGTGCGGCCCGCCGAAGCCCATCGGCACGCCGAAGCGCTGGCTCGTCCCGACCGCGATGTCCGCGCCGAGGGAACCGGGCGAGGAGATGAGCGTGAGGGCGAGGAGATCGGCCGCGACGACCGACACGCCGCCGGCCGCCTTGACCGCCGCGATGATCGCCGACGGGTCCCACACGAGCCCGGAGGCACCGGGGTACTGCACGAAGACACCGAACGCCGCCGGGAGGTCCTCGGGCGAGGTGGTCGACAACGGCAGCTCGACGAGGTCGATGCCGACCGCTTCCGCGCGACTCCGGAGGAGCGCCTTCGTCTGCGGGTACGCGTCGGCGTCGACGATGAACGTCGCGTCGGCGAGCTTCGAGGCCCGTCGCGCGAGGAGCATGCCTTCGACGACCGCGGTGCTCTCGTCGAGCATCGAGGCGTTGGCCGTGTCGAGACCGGTGAGGTCGGCGACCATCGTCTGGAAGTTGATGAGCGCCTCGAGGCGGCCCTGCGAGATCTCGGGCTGGTACGGCGTGTAGGCCGTGTACCAGGAGGGGTTCTCGAGCACGTTCCGCTTGATGACCGCCGGTGTGATCGTGTCGAAGTAGCCGAGACCGATCAGGCTCCGGTTCACCGTGTTGCGGCCGGCGAGCTCACGGAGTTCGGCGAGCGCCGCGCGCTCGGTCGCGGCGTCGGGGATGCTCGACGAGGCGAGTTCGGCGGCCGTGATCGCGGACGGGACGGCCGCGGCGAGCAGAGCGTCGACGCTGTCGTACCCGACGGCGGCGAGCATCGTCGCCTGGGCGGCGGTGTCGGTTCCGATGTGCCGTTCTGCGAAGCGGTCCGCCATCACTCGCCCACCAGCGCGGCGTAGTCGTCCCAGCTGAGGAGCGTGTCGGGCAGCGCGTCGTAGCGCACCGAGACGAGCCAGCCGGCACCGAACGGGTCGCTGTTGACGAGCGACGGGTCGTCGACGACGGCGTCGTTGGCCTCGACGACCTCGCCGTCGAGTGGCGCGAAGAGCTCCCCGACGGACTTCGTGGACTCGATCTCGCCGACCACGGTGCTGGCCGAGAGCGCCGCGCCGACGGCGGGGAGGTCCACGAAGACGACGTCGCCGAGCTTCTCGGCGGCGTAGTCGGTGATCCCGATGACGGCGAGATCGCCCTCGACGCGGATCCACTCGTGCTCGGCGGTGTACTTGAGGGTGGTCTTGTCGGCCATGGGTTACTTCTCTCTCGAATAGAAGGGGAGCGTGGTGACGGTCGCGGGGATCCGCGTGCCGCGGACGTCGATGTCGAGCACGGTGCCCGGCTCGGCGTGGTCGGGGTGCACGTAGGCCATGGCGATCGGGTGTCCGAGGGTGGGCGACAGTGCCCCACTCGTCACCTCGCCGACGGTCGTGTCGCCGGCGAGGACACGGTAACCGGCACGACCGGCACGACGCCCCTCGGAGACGAGGGCGACGAGCACCGGTGCGTCGTCCGCCGGACCGGCCTCGACGGCGTCACGACCGATGAACGTGCCGTGCTTGCCGAGTGCGACGACGCGGCCGAGTCCGGCCTGCACGGGCAGCATGTCCGGACCGAGCTCGTGGCCGTACAACGGCATGCCGGCTTCGAGCCGGAGCGTGTCGCGACTGGCGAGCCCGGCGGGGACCAGTCCGAGCGGTGTCCCGGCGGCGACGATGGCGTTCCACAGCTCCACGGCGTCGGCCGCGTCGACGTACAGCTCGAACCCGTCCTCGCCGGTGTACCCGGTGCGCCCGATGAAGACCGTGCCGTTCTCGAAGGAGGCACCCGTCGCGCGGTAGTACTTCACCTCGTCGAGGGAGGGCAGTTCGTCCAGGATGTGGAGCCCCTCGGTCGCCTGGAGGATGGCGCGGGAGGCGGGCCCCTGGACGGCGATGAGCGCGATCTCGTCGCTGCGGTCCATGACGACCACGTGCTCGAACGCCGCGGCCCGCTCGGTGAGCGCTGCGACGACGGCGTCGTGGTTGCCCGCGTTCGCGACGACGAGGTACTCGTGCTCACCGTTGCGGTAGACGACGAGGTCGTCGATGATGCCGCCGGCCTCGTTCAGCAGCAGGGAGTACTTGGCCTGGAGCAGATCGATGGCGGACAGCTTGCCCGCGAGCGCCTGGTCGAGGAAGTCGGCGGCGTCGTCGCCCACGACCTGGATCTCGGCCATGTGGGAGATGTCGAAGATGCCGGCGGCGTTGCGCACGGCGTGGTGCTCGGCGAGGTCGCTCGAGTACCGCACGGGCATCTGCCATCCGGCGAAGTCCGTGAAGCTCGCGCCGGCGGCTTCGTGGACGGCATGGAGCGGGCTGGTTCGTTCGAGGTCGGTCACGAGTTCTCCGGGGTCGCGTGGTGCGCTGCGGACACCTGACGGTGCCCGTTGGGAACTCCCCCTCTGTCATTGGCCTGAGAGCTTCACGAGCGCCGCTGCTGCGGACACTGCTTTCACCGTCGGCGAGCGCACCACGAACGTGCGCTGCTTTCCAGAGTGGCCAGTCCGATGCGGTACAGGACCTGAGAGATTGGCGGGGAGGCTTGCTCCTTCGGTGCCGGCGTACCGGCTCTCCCGCATCGTGTTTGCGGCCCGATGTTCGATTGAGCCGCCAGCATATCGCGAGTGGTCGCCTCGGCGCAGGACCTTGTTCGAGTCAGGTGTACACTAAGCCTGTATCGAGTACAGGTCATTTCTACCTGAAGTGCCGCCGGTGCTCCGGAACACGGAGATCCCCCATGCAGCGATCGACGACTCCCGCGGAGCAGACGGACCCGCAGGTCGGCCTCGCGGTCTCGACCGTCATCTTCACGCTCCGAGCCGACGACGGGTTCGGCGCGACCGACCCGCAGTCGGGCATCTGGCTCCCGCTCGTCCGGCGCATCCGTGAGCCCTACGACGGCCTCTGGGCGCTGCCGGGCGGCCCGCTCGGTGCCGCGGAGTCCCTCGCGGACGCGGCCTCGTCGACCCTGGAGACGACCACCTCACTCCGCCCGCGGTACCTCGAGCAGTTGTACGCTTTCGGTGACCTCGACCGCTCCCCCGCCGAGCGCGTCGTCTCGATCGTCTACTGGGCGCTCGTCGGGTCCGACGAGGCGAAGCGCACGCGGCTCGGTCAGAACGTCCGCTGGTTCCCGGCCGACGCACTCCCCCCGTTGGCCTTCGACCACCGCGACATCGTCGAGTACGCCCTGTGGCGGCTCCGCAACAAGCTGGAGTACAGCCACATCGCGCACGCCTTCCTCGGCGAGACCTTCACCCTCTCCGAACTCCGGGAGGTGCACGAGGCGGTGTTGCAGAAGCAGCTCGACCCCGCGAACTTCCGACGCCAGGTCGAGTCCTCCGGCCTCGTCCTGCAGACCGACGAACTCCGCACCGGTGGGCGCCACCGCCCGGCGCGGCTCTACCGGTGGACCCAGCCCGTCACCCGACCGGAGACCCCGTCGCCCGGCCGGTCGACGAGCCGCAGGCCCACGACGTCCACCCCGACCACCCGTCAGCAGTCCGAGGAGCCAGCATGACCATCACCGCATCCGTCGACGACACCATCCAGCAGATCACCGAGGGTGCGTCCGACGGCGCGACCTGCGCGCCCGAGCTCGCGGCCGGGCCCTGGGTGTTCGACCTGCAGCCGCCGAGCTACGGCCCTGGCGCGTCGATGGGCGACGTCATCCCGACCGGTTCGCCTCGGCAGGGCCAGCTCCCGGCCGCCTATCGCGACGCCTCCAACGATGAACTCCACCGCCGCATCGTGGCCGCGAAGCAGACCCTCGGAGACCGCGTCGTGATCCTCGGGCACTTCTACCAGCGGGATGAGGTGGTCCAGCACGCCGACTACATCGGCGACTCCTTCCAGCTCGCGAACGCGGCCAAGGCACGCACCGAGGCCGAGGCGATCGTGTTCTGCGGCGTGCACTTCATGGCCGAGACGGCCGACCTCCTGTCCGGACCCGAGCAGGCCGTGATCCTCCCGAACCTCGCCGCCGGCTGCTCGATGGCCGACATGGCGGACATCGACCAGGTCGAGGAGGCGTGGGAGGCCCTCGAGGCGCTCTACGGGACCGAACCGGACGCCGACGGCCGGGTACCGGTCATCCCCGTCACCTACATGAACTCCTCGGCGGCGCTCAAGGGCTTCTGCGGTCGGCACGGCGGGATCGTCTGCACGTCCAGCAACGCGGAGACGGTCCTGCGGTGGGCCTTCGAGCGCGGACAGCGGGTGCTGTTCTTCCCGGACCAGCACCTGGGTCGGAACACCGCCAAGAAGCTTGGCGTGCCACTCGAGCACATGCCGATGTGGAACCCGAACCGCCCGCTCGGCGGCAACCAGGCGACCGACCTGGAGCAGGCAGAGGTCATCCTGTGGCACGGCTTCTGCTCGGTGCACAAGCGGTTCACCGTCGACCAGATCGACCGCGCCCGAGCGCAGCACCCGGGCGTCCGGGTCATCGTGCACCCCGAGTGCCCGATGGCGGTCGTCGACGCCGCCGACGAGGCGGGATCGACGGACTACATCCAGAAGGCCATCGCGGCGGCGCCGGACGGCACCACGTTCGCGATCGGCACCGAGATCAACATGGTGCAGCGCCTCGCCGCGCAGTACCCGCAGCACACGATCTTCTGCCTCGACGACGTGATCTGCCCCTGCTCGACGATGTACCGCATCCACCCCGGCTACCTGGCCTGGGTGCTCGAAGGACTCGTCGCGGGCGAGGTGCTCAACCGCATCACCGTCTCCGACGACGTGGCCGTCCCGGCCCGCCTGTCGCTCGAACGCATGCTCGCCGCGAAGCCACCGGTCGCCGCCGGAACCCAGGCCGGCTGACATGGCGACGGTGCTCGTGGTCGGGAGCGGGATCGCCGGGCTCGTGGCCGCGATCCACGCGAGTGAACGGCACGAGGTCGTGGTCGTCACCAAGGACGTCCTCGGCCAGAGCAACACGCGCTATGCGCAGGGCGGGATCGCCGGGGTCATGTTCGACGACGACCGCGTCGAGGACCACGTCCGGGACACGCTGCTGGCCGGTGCGGGGCTGTGCGACGAGGAGGCCGTCCGGGTGCTCTGCACCGAGGGGCCCGAACGGATCCGCGAGCTCATCGCCTTCGGTGTGGCGTTCGACCGCGACGGCGACGGCTTCGCGAAGGGCCTCGAAGCGGCCCACTCCTACCCCCGGGTGCTGCACGCCGGTGGTGACGCGACCGGCGCGGCGATCGAGACGGCGCTCGTCGAGACGCTTGCGGCCCGGCGGGTAACCGTGCTGGAGCACACCGTCCTCGTCGACCTGGTCGTCACCGCCGGGACGGTCACCGGTGCACACCTCCGGTCCTCCGAGCGAGGTGCGTTCACCGTCGACGCCGACCACGTGATCCTCGCCACCGGCGGTGTCGGGCAGCTCTACCCGTTCACGACCAACCCGGCGGTGGCGACGGGCGACGGCGCCGCTGCAGCACTCCGTGCTGGAGCGGTGCTGGCCGACGTGGAGTTCGTCCAGTTCCACCCGACCGCGCTCGCCGCACCCGGCAGTTTCCTCGTCTCCGAGGCCGTCCGCGGCGAGGGGGCCGTCCTCCGGGACGCGAACGGTGAACGCTTCATGCGGGCGCTGCACCCCGACGCCGAGCTGGCACCACGCGACATCGTCGCCCGAGGGATCGCCCGGGCCATGGCCGCGCAGGGCGGCGCCCCGGTGACGCTCGATGCGACCGCGCTCGGTGCGGACCGCCTCGCCGCGCGGTTCCCGGGGATCGACGAGCACCTCCGAACGTCCGGCGTGGACTGGTCGCGCACACCGGTCGCAGTCGCCCCGGCCGCACACTATTGGATGGGCGGTGTCGCCACGGACCTCGACGGCCGGACCACCCTGCCCGGGCTCCTCGCCGTGGGCGAAGTCGCACGCACGGGCGTCCACGGTGCCAACCGCCTCGCCTCCAACTCGCTCCTCGAGGGTGCCGTCTTCGCGGCCCGTGCCGTCGCGGCGATCGATGCGGCACCGGGTCCGATCGCCGGTCGCCCGAGGCTCGGTGGTGAGCGGGTCGTCCTCGATCCCCGTGCGTCCGATGACGACCTCCGACTCCCAACGGACGCCGTCGAGCCCTTCAGCCGCGCGGCGCTCCACGCCGTCATGTGGCGGGATGCCGGGCTGGTCCGTGACGCGCGTGGTCTTGAGCTCGCGCGCCGGACCCTGGACCGTTGGTCGACCGAGCTCGACGACGTCGTCACCGCGCCACGGTCGGTCGCGGCCACCGAGGACCGCAATCTCCTGCTGCTCGCCCGGGCCGTTGTCGCCGCTGCCCTCGCGCGCACCGAGTCACGCGGTGCCCACGCCAGGGACGACCATCCCGGTGTCGATCCGGATCAGGCGTCGCCGATCGCGATCACCCTCGCGACCCCGGCTGACGCGCCCCAGCCCACCACCCACCCATCCGTGAACGGAACCGTGCTCGCACCATGCTGACCCCACATCTCATCGACACCACCGTCACCGCGGCCCTCGTCGAGGACGCCCCGTGGGGCGACCTGACGGCGGCGACCCTCATCCCGGAGGACGCCACGGCCTCGGCCTCCCTGGCCGCCCGCGAGGCGGGCGTCTTCAGCGGTTCGGCCGTGTTCGAGGCGGCGTTCCGACTGACCGACCCACGCATCACGGTCGCGTTCCTCGTCGCCGACGGCGAACGGTTCGCTGCTGGCGACACCATCGCCATGGTGTCGGGTCCGGCGCGTGCCGTCCTGACCGCTGAGCGCGTCGCCCTGAACTTCGTCCAGCGGATGAGCGGCATCGCGACCATCACCGCGGCGTACGTCGAAGCCGTGTCCGACACCCGCGCCCGCATCGTCGACACCCGGAAGACGACCCCGGGCCTGCGCGTCTTCGAGCGCCACGCGGTGCGATCGGGCGGCGGGCACAACCACCGCCATTCGCTCTCCGACGCCGTCATGGTCAAGGACAACCACCTGGCGGTCCTCCTCGAGCGCGGCCTGACGGTCACCGAGGCGTTGCTGCGGGCTCGCGAGGAGCTCCCGCACACGACGACGATCGAGGTCGAGGTCGACCGCCTGGACCAGATCGAGGCGGTGCTCGCGGCGGGCGTCGACACGATCATGCTCGACAACTTCACCGTCGACCAGCTCCGCGAGGGCGTCGCGCTGATCGCCGGCCGCGCCATCGTGGAGGCGAGCGGGAACGTGACGCTGACGACGGTGCGGGCCATCGCGGAGACCGGCGTCGATGTCATCTCCTCCGGTGCCCTCACCCACAGCGTCCGGTCCCTCGACCTCGGGCTCGACGTCTCGGTCGACTGAGATGCTCTACCTCGACAACGCCGCGACGACGCCGGTGCGCCCGGAGGTGCTCGAGGCGATGTGGCCGTACCTGACGAGCACCTTCGGCAACCCGTCGAGCCATCACACCGTCGGCGAGGCGGCGGCCGGGGCGTTGCGGGACGCCCGGCGACGCGTCGCCACCGTGCTGGGCGTCCGACCTGGGGACGTGGTGTTCACCTCGGGCGGCACCGAAGCGGACAACCTCGCGGTCAAGGGCATCACCCTGGCGGCCCTCGATCGCGGACGCCATGTCGTCACCTCGCCGATCGAGCACGAGGCGGTCGCGGAATCGGTCGCGTACCTCACGCGGTTCCACGGGGTCGAGGCCACCGTCCTCCCGGTGTACGGGACCGGCCTGGTCGACCCGGCCGAACTCGCCGCTGCACTGCGGCCGGACACAGTGCTCGTCTCGGTGATGGCGGCCAACAACGAGATCGGCACGGTCCAGGACCTGTCGGCGCTTGGAGGCGTCGCCCAGGCCGCAGGCGTCCCGTTCCACACCGATGCCGTGCAGGCGGCGGGATGGCTGCCGCTCGGACTGGATCGCCTCGGCGTGGACGCGCTGAGCCTGGCCGGCCACAAGCTCGGTGCTCCGAAGGGCGTCGGACTGCTCGCCGTGCGCGGCTCCCTGCCGTTGGAACCGCTCCTGCACGGTGGCGGTCAGGAACGCGGTCGCCGGAGCGGGACCGAACAGGTGGCCGCCGCCGTCGGGCTCGCGACGGCGCTGGAGCTCGCCGAGCGTGATCGGGTGGAAGCGGTGGACCGCGTCAGCGGACTGCGTGACGCGTTCATCGCGAGGGTCATGAACGAGGTCCCGCGTGCTCGGTTGACGGGCCACCCCGAACGACGCCTACCGGGTATCGCATCGTTCGTGTTCCCCGGGACCTCCGGCGAGGCGGTCCTCCTCGAACTCGAACGGCGGGGCGTCATCTCCTCGAGCGGCTCCGCGTGTGCCGCCGGCAGCGACGAGCCGTCACCGGTCCTCCTCGCGATCGGCATCGCTCCGGAGGTCGCGCAGACCGCCGTGCGCTTCAGTTGGACCGCCGCCGTCACCGCGGCCGAGCTGGACCGGACGGCGAGCGCCGTCGTCGCCTCGGTGGAGGCCGTCGCGGGTCTCCGCTGAACCCCACGACGACCGACCGGACGGATCCGGCCGCGCGTTCGGTGACGGCTGTCCGACGCCGGGTGTCTGGCGGCACCCTCCGCCGGAGGCTGGGCTACGGTGGGATCCATGAGCACCGAGCAGGACGCGGCAGACCGCGCACGACGTCGACACGACAACGAGGACGCTGACGCCGTCACCCGGTTCCTCGCCGAGCGTGACCCGGAGTACGACCTCCACACCGAACGTCTGGTCGACCCGGAGGAGGTCATCCTCAAGGACTGGCTGCCGCACGCGACCCCGACCGACGGTGGCGCCCCCGCCCCCTGAGCGACGGCGCCCCCGCGCGCCGGATCGTCTCATGATCTAGCCGTCCACGCCTCGGAACACAAGTGGTTGCCTCGCGGGCGCGGGCCCGCGAGGCTGGAACGGTGACCGAGAGTCGGGATCAGAGACGGAGCTGACATGGGATTCCTGGACAACGCCAAGGACGCTGCTGAGGCGACCGGCCGGAAGATCGGCGAGACCGTCGAAGACGCCAAGGACCGGATCGGCGACAAGGTCGACGAGGCCAAGGCCGACGCGAAGGTGAAGCAGGCGGAGGCCGACGTGAAGAAGGCCGAAGCCGAGCGCGACACCACCGAGGCGAAGAACGACTACAAGGAGCAGCTGCGCGACTGACGCGCCCTCTGAACGACGAGGACCCCGCCTGGCGAACGCCGCGGGGTCCTCGCTCATTGTCGGGGCGCGGGTCTCCCCGGCGACAACCGGGGCCGGTGATGCCGATGTGATCGCCGAGACCAACCGGAAAAGGGTTCTGACAGCGCCGATCTCGAGTGCCATCATGAACGGTAGCCGCGGACACCCGGCCCGCGACCCGTTCCGACGAGGTGGCCGACATGTCGATCCTCCGCACCATTCCCGAAGCCGATGCCGATGCGACGACGGCCGCGATGTACGACGACGACATCGCCGACCAGGGATTCGTCGCGGCGCACACGAAGGTGATGGCGTTGAACCCCGCGGCCTACGCCGCGTGGGAGGCGCTGATCGGTGAGATCGCCCGACCGCTCGGCCTGCGACGCTACGAGCTCGTGACGCTCGCCGCGGCGCGAGGGACGCGGTCACGGCATTGCCGTCTCGCTCACGGCCGGAGATCGCTGTCGCTCTTCGAGGAGGACCAACTCGTCCGCATCGCGGCGGACTATCGCGACGCTGGCCTGAGCCCCGCGGAGGTCGCCATGATGGCCTACGCCGAACGGGTGGGTCGCGACTCGGACCGGATGACCGACGCCGACAGCCTGACCCTGCGCCAGCACGGCTTCTCCGACCGGGAGATCCTCGACATCACGCTCGCTGCGGCCGCCCGCAACTACTACAGCCGGGCGATCCAGGCGCTCGCGGTCGAGGTCGACGTTCCCGAGGACATCGGACCCGAACTCCGTGACGCGCTCCTCCGGGGCCTCTGAGCGGTACCGCCGCGGGCTAGCGCTCCGCGACCTGGCCGGCCTCGACGACCCACCGCCGTTCGATCCGGACGGTGTCGAGCATGCGGCGGTCGTGGGTGACGAGGAGGAGTGTTCCGTCGTAGCTCTCGAGTGCCTCCTCGAGCTGTTCGATCGCAGCGAGGTCGAGGTGGTTCGTCGGCTCGTCCAAGACCAGCAGGTTGATCCCCGTCGCCTGGAGCACGGCGAGCCCGGCGCGGGTGCGCTCCCCCGGTGACAGCTCGTCGACGGGCCGGTTCACGTGGTCGGCCTTCAGCCCGAACTTCGCCAGTAGCGTCCTGACCTCTCCCGGACTGAGGTCGGGCACGATCGCCTCGAAGCGGTCAGCGAGCGGCTCCGTGCCGACGAGCAGTGAGCGGGCCTGGTCGATCTCGCCGATCCGCACACTCGAGCCGAGGCTCGCGCTGCCCGCGTCGGGTTCGCGGCGACCGAGCAGCGTCGCGAGCAGGGTGGACTTGCCGGCGCCGTTGGGCCCGGTGATGCCGATGCGATCGCCCACGTTCACCTGGAGCGACAGGGGGCCGAGCTGGAAGTCGCCCTGCCGGACGACGGCCTCGGACAGCGTCGCGACGACCGTGCTCGAACGCGGTGCGCTGCCGATCGTGAACTGCAGCTGCCACTCCTTGCGCGGTTCCTCGACCTCGTCCAGCCGGGCGATGCGGCTCTCCATCTGCCGGACCTTCTGGGCCTGCTTCTCCGAGGACTCCGCCGAGGCCTTCCGCCGGATCTTGTCGTTGTCGGGCGCCTTCTTCATCGCGTTCCGCACGCCCTGGCTGGACCACTCCCGCTGGACCCGGGCGCGACCGACGAGATCCGCCTTCTTGTCGGCGAACTCGTCATAGGCGTCGCGGGCATGCCGCCTGGCGACCTCGCGCTCCTCGAGGTAGGCCTCGTATCCGCCCCCGAAGACGCGGTTGCTCTGCTGTGCGAGGTCGAGTTCGAGGACGCGCGTGACGCAGCGGGCGAGGAACTCGCGGTCGTGGCTGACGAGCACCACACCCCCGCGCAATCCCTGCACGAAGCGTTCGAGCCGCTCCAAGCCGTCCAGGTCGAGATCGTTGGTCGGTTCGTCGAGGAGGACGATGTCGAATCGCGACAGGAGCAGCGCCGCCAGTCCGACGCGAGCGGCCTGCCCGCCCGACAGCGAGGTCATCATCGTGGTCGTGACATCCGCGTCGAGGTCCAGCCCGAGGTCGGCGAGGACCGCGGGGATCCGCTCCTCGAGATCGGCCGCGCCGCTCGCCAACCAGCGGTCGAGGGCGGCGGAGTAGACGTCCGCGGGGTCCGCACCTGCCTGCGGGGGTTCGGCGAGCGCCGCGGCGGCCGCGTCCATCGCCTCGGTCGCCGCAGCACAGCCGGTGCGCCGGGCGATGTAGGCGGCGACGCTCTCACCGACGACGCGCTCGTGTTCCTGCGGCAGCGCGCCCACGAATGCGTCGGAGGGCGACAGCGTGATCGTGCCTGCCTGCGGTTCGAGGGAGCCGCCGAGGAGCTGGAGCAGGGTCGACTTCCCCGCGCCGTTCATCCCGACGACGCCGATGACGTCGCCCGGTGCCACCGTCAGATCGAGGCCGTCGAACAGGGTGCGGTGGCCGTGTCCTCCGGCCAGGCCTTGGGCCACGAGCGTTGCAGTCATGCTGCAATCGTCTCATTCGGAGCGGGCCTCGCCGAACGTTCATTTCACGCCACGAGTCGGCCGAGTAGCGTAATGCACTGAGATAACGATTGGCTACGTCAGGAGCGCTAGCCGATCTCGTGACCCCCGAAGGTGTTACACAGGGAACAGTTGCGGTCGATGTCGCCATGTTCCTTGGCTTCGCGCCCCTCCCACACGGAAGGGGCCCTGATGCGCCTCGAACTCTCTCCACCCGCCCGCAGCGCCAGACCCGCTCGCACTCGCCCACGGCTTTTCGCCGCAGCGGCAGTCGTGACCGTCGGGCTCCTGGCCATCGGTGCCGGACCGGCGAACGCCGCGACCACGATCGACGGCCCGATCAACCTGGGCACGGCAGCCAAGTACGGCGTGCTCGCAGGGTCGACCGTCACCAACACCGTTATCGGCGCGACCACGATCAACGGCGACCTCGGGCTGAGCCCGGGGAGCTCGGTGACCGGCTTCCCGCCGGGCATCGTGACCGGCGTTCAAGACGTGACCAACGACGTCGCCGCCACCGCCAAGAACGACCTCCTCACCGCGATGGGGGTCGCGTCGAGCCTCACGCCGAACGTGCAGGGCCTTGGCGACCTCGCTGACCTCGACGAACCCACGCCTGGTGTCTACTCGGGCGGCGAACTCTCCCTGACCGGCAACCTCACGCTCCGCGGAACCGCCGAGTCCGTCTGGGTCTTCCAGGCAGCCAGCACCCTCATAACCGACAGCGGTGCATCGATCACTCTGCTCGACGGCGCGAGCGCCTGCAACGTGTTCTGGCGTGTTGGGAGCTCGGCCACACTCGGAACCGCCACGGCCTTCGCCGGAACGATCCTCGCCGACGCGTCCATTACGGCGGGGACCGGGGCTACCGTCGAGGGAAGGCTGCTCGCCTCCACCGGCGCCGTGACGCTCGACAACAACGTGATCACCCGCCCGACCGGCTGTGACGACGGTAGCGGCTCGGTCGTGACCACGAGCCCGGAGATCACCTCCGCTCCGCTCCCCGGTGGCACCGTCGGCACGACGTACGACAGCACGGTCACCTCGACCGGCAGCCCGGACGCCACGTACACCGTCACCTCGGGTGCCCTGCCCCCGGGACTCGTCCTCGACAGCGTGACCGGTGGCGTGACCGGCACGCCCACGACGCCCGGGACCTACACGGTCACCATCACCGCGAGTAACGGTAGTGCGCCCGACGACTCCATCGAATCGACGATCGTCATCGTCCCGCCGGGCACCCCGCAGGTCCCCGGTCAGCCGGCGGTCCCGAGGCTCCCCGACACCGGGTTCCAGGGATCCACGCTCGCGATCGTGGCCGGCTCCCTGCTCGGCCTCGGCCTGCTCGCGGGTATCGCCTCGGTGATCGTGCGACGTCGCCGACGCGACCAGCTGGGTGGCTGACGCGACACTGGTCGGTAGCCTGACGCCGTCACCGTAGGCTGAGGGCATGGATCACAAGCAGCTGCGCTCCTTCGTCGCCTCCGCGGAGACCCTCCACTTCGCGAAGGCGGCCAAGGCGCTCGGTGTGCCGCGGAGCACCGTCGTCGCCGACGTCCGGAAGCTCGAGGAGAGCGTCGGAGCGGACCTGTTCGCCCGTGACGTGGAATCCACACAGCTGACGGACGCCGGCTACGCGTTCCTCATCGAGGCGCGTCGCCAGCTCGACGCCTCTGCGGCAGCGGCCGCCAAGTCGGCTCCCGCGCCTGGTGGCAAGGCCAAGGCGAACAAGGGCAAGGGTCGCGCGCCGAAGGTCAAGGGCGAGCCGCTGCCGTACAAGAAGCGCCAGGGTCGCTGATCCGCACCCGCCGTCAGCGGTCCTGCGTCTCCGACGCGGACTCGACGACCCGCACCGATTCGCCTCGCCGCTCCGCGTCGGCTCGGGCCGTCCGAGCGATCGACACGAGGGTCTCGACGGGCGTCGGCGCGGCCGAATCGACCGCGACACCGAGGTTGGCAGCGCCGGCGAAACCGTCGAGCTGCTGCGTCACGGCCTCCCGGTAGCCGGCGGCGATCGGTGCCGCGAGGTCGTGGAGACCCGAGAGGCCGGTCGGCCCAGATTCGACCGACGTGGCCACGAGGATCGTCCCGCTCCACACGCGGGTGCAGACGGACCCGGCCGGCAGATCACGGAAGACCGCGGCTGCGAGCAGTGCCTCCAGCTCCCCCGCCGTCGCCATCCCGTAAGCGCGGCGGAGGTCGCCGTAGCCGTCGATCGCCACGACGAGGACGGCGAGGCGACGATCGGACTGCTGGCCCTCGCGGAGTCGGGTCGCCTCGGCGATGAACGCCCGGCGCCCCACCGCGCGGACGCCCACCCGCTCCGAGGAGAGGCGCTGCTTGCGCTCCCAGGAGCGCAGGAGGACGAGGCCGACCGCCACGAGGACCACGAACACGAGGTTCATGTACGTGACGAAGGCCGTGCCGAACAACCGCTCGAAGAGCTCCGAGTGGGGACCGCCCGTGAGGTAGACCGCGAGGCGCACGGCGGTGAACGCCGCGTGCAGGATCATGACGACGACGAGCACCAGCGACGCCGGTGCCGTTCGCATCCGCCCCCGTCGCGCCTCGTACGCGACCAGCAGCGACAGCATGATGAGCGAGATGAGCCGGGCGATGGTGCCGGCCCACTCCGGGTCGTCGGTGGGGTCGAGGACGGCGGAGATCGCCGTCACGCCGACGAAGAGGGTGCCGAGCAGCACGAGGCTGCGTCGCCCGTTGAACAGCCGGCACCCGACCTACAGGGCGGCGATCGAGGCGACCATGGCGGCGTTGGCGACGGCGACGATCCATACCGAGTCGCCGTTGAGCGTGGCGGCGAGGTAGCTGACCGCCGAGAGGAGGGTGGTGGCGAATCCGGACATCCAGGCTGCCATGTGGCGTCCGGCGAGGGTTCGCGCGCTGTCGAGTCCGTAGAAGATCCCGCACGCGGCGCAGACGATCACCGCCACCACCAGCATGCTCGCCAGATCGATCGTCATCCGGTGCCTCCCGTGGCGCCCGTTCGGGTGGCGCCTCATCGAGCGTACCGCCGGAGCAGTACCCCGCTGGCGGCATGGGCGTCGGAACCACCAGGGTGCTGAACCACGGTGACCCGATGTGCCACCATCGATCCATGCGCGAATCGCCCGACCGTCCCGTCGCCGTCCGCGCGACGGCGTTCCGTGGCACGTCGAGATGGCGCCGACGGCCGCTGCGGTTCGTCGGCTACGACACCCTCCTGTCGGACGGTTCCGTCAGGTTCGACGTGGATCTCGCCGCAGCCATGCCTACCCAGCCGGCGGATGCCTCGACCCGCGACACGAACGTCCACGACCGCTGCCCCGAGGTCGGTGCCGGTCCGTGGGTCGACGGGTTCGGGCGTGCCGTCGACGGACCCGAGGACGGCGGACCGCCGCTGAGCGTTCGACGCCGGGCGCGCCCGCGACCCTCCGCCCTGCCCGGCCGCCGCCCATCTGCGAAAGCCGGGCGACGCTGGCGCATCGGGTTCGGCGTGGCAGCGCTCGGAGTCGGCGCCCTGCTCGTCATCGGCCCGCTCCGCGACACCCCTCTGGGCTTCCTCGGGGTGGTCAGCGCGTTCGCCGGGCTCGCGGCCCTCGCGGGCCTGGTCCCTCGCGCCAAGCGCTGGTGGTGACGGTGCGCTACGTGGACCATGAACCAGGAATGTGGTTCCTCGTCGAGCAGGAGGGTTCGCTCTACCTCGACGCGAGGTACACCTACAGCGCCCTCATCGACGATTCCGCGCTCATCCGGCTGAACGACACCGAGCTCGCCGCCTACCTCGCGGGCGACCACGATGTCCTGTCCGACCTCGCCGGACGCATCCACAACAGTGCGCCCTACCGGAGTGAGTCGCCGTTCTTCAGCAGGGATCTGTACCGCAGTGCAGACGGCGCGCAGTATCGCGAAGCCGTCTCAGCCGCGATCGCCGATCACACGTGGATCGCGGAACAGCGGCGGAAGCGGTAGCCACGACCGAGAGCGCTCATTCCGTCGACGTTGGGGCTGGTCGACGACGCGACGTGCGCTTTCGACGGGCTAGACGTTGAAGCGGAACTCCACGACGTCGCCGTCCTGCATGACGTAATCCTTGCCCTCCATGCGGGCCTTGCCCTTGGAGCGGGCCTCAGCGACGGAGCCGGTCTCGACGAGGTCATCGAACGAGATGACCTCGGCCTTGATGAAGCCCTTCTCGAAGTCCGTGTGGATGACGCCGGCCGCCTGGGGCGCCTTGGCACCCTGCGGGATCGTCCACGCACGCGACTCCTTCGGACCCGCCGTGAGGTAGGTCTGGAGACCGAGCGTCGCGAAGCCGATGCGTGCGAGCTGGTCGAGGCCGGACTCGGTCTGGCCGGTCGACTCGAGCATCTCGCGGGCGTCGTCCTCGTCGAGGTCGACGAGCTCCGACTCGAGCTTGGCGTCGAGGAAGACGGCCTTCGCCGGTGCCACGAGGGCGGCCAGCTCGTCGAGCTTCGCCTGGTCCTGCAGGACGTCCTCGTCGACGTTGAACACGTAGATGAACGGCTTGGCCGTGAGGAGACCGAGCTCCTTGATGGGCGCGAGGTCGATCTTCGTCGCCGAGAGCGGGGTGCCGGCGTTCAGCGCGTCCTGCGCCTCCTTCGCCGCCGTGAGGACGGAGGGGTCGAGCTTCTTGCCCTTGACCTCCTTCTCGAACCGGGTGATCGCCTTCTCGAGCGTCTCGAGGTCGGCGAGGATGAGCTCGGTGTTGATGGTCTCCATGTCGGACGCCGGGTTCACGTCGCCGTCGACGTGCACGACGTCGGGGTCGGCGAAGCCGCGGACGACCTGCGCGATGGCGTCGGCCTCACGGATGTTCGCGAGGAACTTGTTGCCGAGGCCCTCCCCCTCGCTCGCGCCCTTGACGATGCCGGCGATGTCGACGAAGGACACCGCGGCGGGCAGGATGCGCTCGCTGCCGAAGATCTCCGCGAGCTTGCCGAGCCGGGCGTCGGGCAGTTCGACCACGCCGACGTTCGGCTCGATCGTCGCGAACGGATAGTTCGCTGCGAGCACGTTGTTGCGCGTGAGCGCGTTGAACAGGGTGGACTTGCCGACGTTGGGCAGGCCGACGATGCCGAGAGTAAGAGCCACGAGGGTCTATCGTACTTGGCCGCGCGTCCCCGTGGGTCGCGCCTCCGCTCCGGGCACGGATCGGCACCGTCGATCGAGCGGGTTGCGGCGTGCCACCCGAGCGGTGTCGGACGCTGATGCGAGGGTGAGGACGTGCCACTGGATTTCACCGCCATCGACTTCGAGACCGCGAACTCGTCATCCGCCTCCGCCTGCAGCGTGGGCCTCGTCAGGGTCCGCGACGGCATCGTCGTCGACCGCGCGGGCTGGCTCATCCAGCCCCCTGCCGGACACGACGCGTTCCTCGAGTGGAACACCCGCATCCACGGGATCGTCGCCACCGACGTCCTCGGGGCGCCGGGCTGGGCGGACCAGCTCGACACGCTCCTCGACTTCGCCCAGGGTGACGCCCTCGTCGCCCACAACGCCGGCTTCGACATGGGCGTCATCCGGGGTGGCTGCGCCGCCACCGGCCTCGACTGCCCCGACCTCAGCTACCTGTGCAGCCTCAACGTCGCCCGCAAGACGTATCAGCTCGACTCCTACCGGCTCCCCGTGGCGGCCCTCGCCGCCGGGTTCGACGACTTCCAGCACCACGACGCCACCGGCGACGCCGAGGCCTCCGCGCACATCATCATCCACGCCGCCGCCCGCCATGGAGCTTCCTCGATCGCCGAACTCGCGCAGCTCACGAGCGTGAAGATCGGCCGGATCGGGACAGCCGTCGCCGCCTGAGCGCGCGGTCGCCGCGCGGCCTCCGAGCGATGTCGGCGGCCCGCGACACACTGAGGGCATGGACAGCGCACTCGCCCTCGGGATCGGCCTCCTCATCGGACTCGTCATCGGCGCAGCCGTGGCGGTCCTCCTGCTGCAGCGGCGCGCCGGCGCGGGGTCGGTCGACCCGGCGCTGCTCGAGGCCAGGCACACCGCCCAGCTCGCCGACCTCCGCGGCCAGCAGGCGCAACTCCTCGCCGATGCGTCCGCCCGGGAGGCGGAACTCCGGGCCGCGCTGCGCGCAGAACTCGCCGCACTCGACGCCACTGCCGACGGTCTCGGGCGCGAGCTGAACGCCCAGCGCGAGCAGTACCGCGAGCTCGCCGAACGCCACCGCGCCGACGCCGAACGACGATCGCGCCAGGAACACGAGGAGAGCCAGGTCCTGCAGGCCCTCGCGCCCGTGCAGCACAGCCTCGAGCACATGCAGGCGAAGGTCGCGGAACTCGAGCAGCAGCGCAGCCGCCAGCACGGTGAGCTCGCCCAACAACTGAAGACGGCTTCGGAGTCCGAGGAACGCCTGCGGTCCACGACGGAGTCGCTCGCCTCGGCGCTCCGCAACAACGCCACCCGCGGCGTCTGGGGCGAGACCCAGCTCCGGAACGTCGTGGAAGCCGCGGGCCTCACGCAGCGCGTCGACTTCGACCTGCAGTCGAGCATCACGTCCGACAACGGCATCGGCCGACCCGACATGGTCGTGCGACTCCCCGGCGGCAAGTCGATCGCGGTCGACGCGAAGGTGCCGTTCGCGCAGTACCTCGAAGCCAGCACCATCCCCGTCACGGCGACAGGCGAGGAAGCCGCACGACGTACCGCCCTCCTCGCGCAGCACGTGAAGGCCGTGCGGTCGCACGTCGACGCCCTTGCGGCGAAGGGCTACTGGCGCGGCCTCGAGTCGAGCCCGGAGTTCGTGATCTGCTTCATCCCGAGCGAGTCACTCCTCGCCGCAGCACTCGACGCCGACGCGAGCCTGCTCGACTACGCCTTCGGCAAACGGGTCGCCCTCGCCTCCCCCGTCAACCTGTGGGCGGTCCTCAAGACGGTCGCGTTCACCTGGCAGCAGGACGTCCTCACCGAGGACGCGAAGCGACTGTTCGACCTCGGCAAGGAGCTCTACCAGCGGCTCTCGACGCTGTCGGACCACGCCGACCGCCTGCGCCGGTCCATCGAGAGCACGGTCACCAACTACAACCAGTTCGCCTCGTCGTTCGAGACCCGCGTGCTCGTCACGGCGCGCAAGCTCGACGGCCTCGACGAGGCGACGGTCATCGGTCAGGTGAGCCAGAGCGACGCCTCACCGAAGCGCCTCACCGCACCGGAGGCGCAGCCCTCGCCGGAGCCGTCCGATAGCGAGCCGACCGAGCTCGAGGCGCGACTCGCGCATCGGCTGCAGGACTGACCGGCACGAGCACCGCACGACGAAGCGCCCGGCACCACCGTGAGGTGGAACCGGGCGCTTCGCTCTGCTGGAGGAACGGCTACAGCCACTTCGCAGCTAGGTGGTCCGCCTCGACGCGACGGATGGTGCCGGAACGCGACCGCAGCACGAGGCTCTCGGTGCGGATGATCGGCCCCTTGCGCTGCACACCGTCGACGAGTTCACCGTGGGTGACGCCCGTCGCGACGAAGTACGTGTTGTCGCCTCGGACGAGGTCGTTCGCGCCGAGGACGCGGTCGAGGTCGTGACCGGCCGCGAGCGCACGCTCACGCTCGGCGTCGTCCTTCGGCATGAGCTTGCCCTGGATGAGCCCGCCGAGCGCCTTCACCGCACACGCGGTGATGATGCCCTCAGGCGTGCCGCCGATGCCGACGCACATGTCGATCCGCGAGTCGTAGCGCGCGGCGTTGATGCCACCCGCGACGTCGCCGTCGAGCAGCAGACGCGTCCCGGCACCCGCCGCGCGGATCTCCTCGATGAGCTGCGCGTGGCGCGGTCGGTCGAGGACGGCGACGCGGATGTCCTCGGGCTGCTTGCCCTTGGCCTTCGCGAGCTCGCGGATGTTGTCGCCGATGGACTGGCTGATGTCGACGACACCGATGCCGTCGGCGCCGGTGACGATCTTGTCCATGTAGAACACCGCGGACGGGTCGAACATGCTGCCGCGGTCGGACACGGCGATGACGGAGAGGGCGTTCTGGCGGCCTGCGGCGGTGAGGCTCGTGCCGTCGATCGGGTCGACGGCGATGTCGCAGGACGGGCCGCGGCCGTTGCCGACATGCTCGCCGTTGAACAGCATGGGCGCTTCATCCTTCTCGCCCTCGCCGATGACGACCACGCCGTCGAAGTTGACGGTGCCGAGGAAGGCGCGCATGGCGTCGACCGCTGCGCCGTCGGCGGCGTTCTTGTCGCCTCGCCCGATGAACGGCGCCGCCCTGATCGCGGCGGCCTCCGTCGCTCTCACGAGCTCCATGGCGAGGTTGCGGTCGGGCTGCAGATAGTGGGAGCCGGTTTCAGGCTGGGTCACTGGATCCTCCATGGATCGCTCGCCTCGTGGGACACGACGCTTCGGTGGATGAGGGTTTCAGCCTATCGAACCGGGCTGGGAAGGCCGCTGGGTGCGTCTCGATCGAGGCGCTTCCGTGACCTCGTCAGCGGGCTTCCGGGACCGACGACGACGGACTCGACCATGACACCGCCGTCCGCTTCGACCCGGACTCCGGCGAGTTCGGCTCCGGCGGCGAGCGCGGTCGACGTGACGGCGCTGAGCAGCAGCCAGGCGTCATCGCGGCAGAGTTCGTCGAGCGGGACCTCGCGATCGAGATCGGTCCCGGCCTCGACGAGCCGCGCACGTTCCTCCGGCGACTGCGGTGCGAAGCGCGCTGTCATCCAACCACCGAGGGCCTGGACCGCGGCAGCCGTGAGGATGCCCTCGGGGGCTCCTCCCACACCGAGGAGCAGATCGAGGTCGCCGTCGGCGGCCGCGGCCCGCAGGGACAGGGCGACGTCGCCGTCCATGAAGCTCACGAGCTCGGCACCGGCGGCGGTCACGGCCTGGGCGGTCGCCGCGTTCCGCGGACGGTCCTGGACCGCGACCCGCAGCTGCTCGACCGGCCGCCCCAGCCGGGCCGCGAGCCGGTCGAGGGTCACCGCGATCGGGTCGGCCAGCGACAACTCGCGTCCCCCGCCGGCGGCGACGAGCTTCTCGAGGTAGTACGCCGGGCCGATGTCGAACATCGCACCGCGCGGGGCGATGGCGATCACGGCGACGGAGTCCGGCTTCCCGGAGGCAGCGAGCTTCGTGCCGTCCACGGGGTCGACGGCGAGGTCGATCGCCGGCCCCGCTCCCGTGCCGAAACGTTCCCCGACGAAGAGCATGGGCGCCCGGTCCTTCTCGCCCTCCCCCACGACGACGCGCCCGTCGACCGGGAGCGATTCGAGCGCTCGGCGGAGCGCATCGACGGCGACCCCGTCGATGCGCATGCCGTCTCCACCTCCGACGAGACCCGCGACGGCGGCAGCCGCGCCCCTCGTGGCGTCGAGGAAGCCGTCGAGGAGGTCGGTGTCCGGAGTGCGCTCGATCATGTCCCCATCGTGCCGTATGCCTCGGAGCCCGAGTCACTAGACTTCAAGGCGAATCGTCCCCACGCAAGGAGAAGACATGCCCGTCGCCACCCCGGAACAGTACGCAGCGATGCTCGACAAGGCGAAGTCGAACGGGTTCGCGTACCCGGCGTTCAACGTCTCGAGCAGCCAGACCATCAACTCCGTCCTCCAGGGCCTCACCGAGGCCGGTTCCGACGGCATCATCCAGGTCACCACGGGCGGCGCCGACTACTTCGCCGGCCACACCGTGAAGAACCGTGCCGCCGGCGCGATCGCCTTCGCGAAGTTCGCGACCGAGGTCGCCAAGAACTATCCCGTCACCGTCGCGCTCCACACCGACCACTGCCCGAAGGACGCGCTCGACGGCTTCGTCATGCCGCTCATCGCCGCCTCCGAAGAAGAGGTGAAGGCCGGTCGCAACCCGATCTTCCAGTCCCACATGTGGGACGGCTCGGCGGTCCCGCTCACGGAGAACCTCGAGATCGCGACCGAGATGCTGAAGCGCACCAAGGCCATCAACGCCATCCTCGAGGTCGAGATCGGCGTCGTCGGCGGCGAAGAGGACGGCGTCAGCCACGACATCAACGAGCACCTGTACACCACCCTCGACGACGCCATCGCGACCGTCGAGGCGCTCGGCCTCGGCGAGCAGGGTCGCTACATGGCCGCCCTCACCTTCGGCAACGTGCACGGCGTCTACAAGCCCGGCAACGTCAAGCTCCAGCCCGAACTGCTGAAGACCATCCAGGACGGCCTCACCGCCAAGTACGGCCACGGCCCCAAGCCGCTCGACCTCGTCTTCCACGGCGGGTCGGGTTCCACCGACGCCGAGATCGCCGAGGCCGTCGCGAACGGTGTCGTCAAGATGAACATCGACACCGACACGCAGTACGCGTTCACCCGCTCGATCGCCGGCTACATGCTCTCGAACTACGAGGGTGTGCTGAAGCTCGACGGCGAGGTCGGCAACAAGAAGGTGTACGACCCGCGCGCCTGGGGCAAGGTCGCCGAGTCGGCGATGGCCGCTCGCGTCCTGGAGTCGACGAAGCAGCTCGGCTCGTACGGCACCAGCACCTCCTAGTCACCTGCACCAACAGAACGGGCCCGGCATCGCTGCCGGGCCCGTTCTTCGTGTGTGGACGACTACGGCTGCTGCGAGCGGACGTACTCCATGAACGCCGGGTCGGCACCCATGGCCACGGCGAGACAGATCACCACGACCA
This sequence comes from Plantibacter sp. 2H11-2, assembly GCF_050031945.1. Lineage (NCBI taxonomy): Bacteria > Bacillati > Actinomycetota > Actinomycetes > Micrococcales > Microbacteriaceae > Plantibacter > Plantibacter sp. 2H11-2. The sequence goes on from NZ_JBNBBL010000001.1 coordinate 534,222, forward strand.
GGTTCGCTGCGACACCGGCGACGAGCGGGATCCAGAAGGTCAGTCGACCCGCGCGGAGGGACCGGCTCGACAGGATGATGGCGCCCACCCACAGGGCGATCTGGAGACCGAGCGCCAGGATGCCCATGGCGCTCGCGAGACCGTCCGAGGAGTACCCCGAGACACCCATCTGCACGAGTGCAGGGCGGATCAGTCCGGGGAGGTCGAGCAGACCCGGCATGGTCACGATCAGGCCGACGAGGCCGAGTCCGAGCAGGATCGACGTCGCGATCCGGTCTCCGGCGACGGGTCGTCGGGCGGCCACGGTCGGAGCGCCCGGCTGCACCACCCCAGGCTCATTCGCCTGCTCACGCGTCTGCTCGCGGAGGGTCGGCTCCTGCTGCTGCCGCGGTTGCCGTTCGACGGGGACGACCGGCGCGATGCCGAGCTCCTCCGCCCGCTGTTCGTCGATGGGCTCGGCGATCCGGGCACGCTGCTCCTCGGGGGACGCGTACTCACCGAACTGCGGACGGGGGCGGGATTCGCTCATTGTCGACGCCCTCCCAGGGCGCGCGGATCGGTCGTGCCGGCAAGGTCTTTGCGCAGCTCCTTCGGCAGGGAGAACATGAGGTCCTCCTCGGCCGTCTTGACTTCCTGCACCGCGCCGTAGCCGGCTCCGGAGAGTTCTTCGAGGACCTCGTCGACGAGGACCTCCGGCACGGAGGCGCCGCTGGTGACACCGACCGTGACGACGCCGTCGAGCCAGGCCTGCTGGATCTCGTGCGCGTAGTCGACGCGGTAGGCGGCCTTCGCGCCGTACTCGAGCGCAACCTCCACGAGGCGCACCGAGTTCGAGGAGTTCGCCGACCCGACCACGATCACGAGGTCGGCGTCCTGGGCCACCTTCTTGATGGCGACCTGACGGTTCTGGGTCGCGTAGCAGATGTCGTCGCTCGGCGGATCCTGGAGCTTCGGGAACCGCTCGCGCAGGCGGCGGACCGTCTCCATGGTCTCGTCCACCGACAGCGTGGTCTGCGAGAGCCACACGACCTTGTCGGGGTCGGCGACAACGAGGTCGTCGACGGCTTCCGGGCTCGTCACGAGCGTGACGTGGTCGGGCGCTTCACCGGCCGTCCCCTCGACCTCCTCGTGCCCCTCGTGTCCGATGAGCAGGATCTCGTAGTCGTCGCGGGCGAAGCGCACGGCCTCGCGGTGCACCTTGGTGACGAGCGGGCAGGTGGCGTCGATCGCGAGCAGTCCGCGGTCGGCGGCGGCATCGACCACGGCTGGCGAGACGCCATGCGCACTGAAGACGATGTGCGCGCCGGACGGCACCTCGTCGACCTCCTCCACGAACACCGCGCCCTGGGCCTCGAGCTGATCGACGACGTGCACGTTGTGGACGATCTGCTTCCGGACGTACACCGGCGCGCCATAGTGCTCGAGCGCCTTCTCGACGGCGACGACCGCACGGTCCACGCCGGCGCAATAACCACGAGGGGCGGCGAGCAGGACGCGCTTCTCGCCGGCGACGGGGAGGTCTGCGAGGCGTCCGGCGATGCGTCGGAGCCTCGGCATGCCGAGGCCGATGGCTGGGGCGTCGCGGAGATCGGTCACGTGTGGATTCTACGCGGCAGCGCTCGGGAGTCGGCCGTGAACGGTCGGGTGGTCCGCGACCCCGCGCCGTCGGTGCTCGCGGCTAGGCTGGAGGGATGAGCGATGCACCGGCCACCATGGAAGCCCCCTGGCCGGTCGCGCTCCTCGGCACGAAGCTCCGCGACTACATCGACCGCCTCGGCACGGTCTGGGTCGAGGGCGAGATCACGCAGTGGGGAGCCTCGGGCGGCAACGTCTACGGCAAGCTCAAAGACCTCGAGATCGATGCGACGGTCGGGTTCACCATCTGGTCGTCCGTCCGGGCGAAGATCCCCGCCGACCTCAAGCAGGGCGACCACGTGGTCGCGTTGGTCAAGCCGAACTACTGGCTCAAGGGCGGCACGCTCACCATGCAGGTCATGGCGATGAAGCACGTCGGCATCGGCGACCTCCTCGAGCGACTCGAACGACTCCGTCGGCAGCTCGCCGAGGAGGGGCTCTTCGACGCGTCGCGCAAGCGGCCACTCCCGTTCCTCCCACAGTGCATCGGGCTCGTCACCGGCAAGGACTCCGACGCCGAGAAGGACGTCCTGCGCAACGCTGAGCTGCGCTGGCCGTCGGTCCGGTTCCGCGTCGTCCACGCCGCCGTCCAGGGCGACCGCACCCCTGGCGACGTCGTGAGCGCTCTGCAGACGCTCGACGCCGACCCCGAGGTCGACGTCATCATCGTCGCGCGTGGCGGTGGCGACTTCCAGAACCTCCTCGGGTTCAGCGACGAACGCGTGGTCCGAGCCGCGGCCGCCTGCACCACGCCCCTCGTGAGCGCCATCGGCCACGAGGCGGACCGCCCGCTGCTCGACGACGTCGCCGACCTCCGCGCCTCCACACCGACCGACGCCGCCAAGCGGGTCGTCCCCGACGTCGCGGAGGAGTTCGCTCGCGTGCAGCAGGCCCGCGTCCGGTTGTCCTCCCGGGTGACCTCGTTGCTCGGTCACGAGATCGACCGACTCGCGACGCTCCGCACCCGTCCCGCGCTCGCCGACCCGTCCTGGATCGTCGACTCACGGGCGGACGAGCTGACCCGCACGGTCGCGAGGGGTGCCGAGCTCATCGACCGCGCCGTCGAGCGCTCCCAGCGCGAGGTGACGGAACTCCGCGCGCACCTCCGCGCCCTGTCGCCGCAGCGCACGCTCGACCGCGGCTACGCCATCGTCCAGCGAGCGGACCCGGAGGCCGGCGTCCCGGGTGGCGCGGTCATCCGTGCGGAGGGCGACGCCCCCGCCGGGACGGAGCTCCTGGTCACCCTCGCCTCCGGCGCGATCGGCGCCTCCAGTACCGGCCCGGCCACGGCTGCCGCCCGGACCGACGACGAATAGGATAGATGCATGCCAACCCCCTCCGATGTCCAGGAGCTCAGCTATGAGCAGGCACGCGACGAGCTCGTGCGTGTCGTGTCCGAGCTGGAGCAGGGCTCGGCGTCGCTCGAGGACTCCCTCCGACTCTGGGAACGCGGCGAACAGCTCGCCCAGCGCTGCGAGGAGTGGCTGATCGGCGCGAAGGCACGGCTGGACGCGGCTCGCGCCGCCCAGCTCGGATCCGGCACTCCGGACGCATCGCGGTGAAGGACACCAAGCCGCCGCGCGTCGTTGCCGAACTCGGCCGCCCCGAGACGCCGCAGGAGACCGCCGACCGCAAGGCGGAGAACTCCCGCCTCTACCGCTCGCGCAAGACCGTCAACAACCTCGTCCTGTCGCTCCTTGCCACGGTCGGCCTCGTGGTCGTGATCGTGCTCGCCGTGCCCCGAGGTGAGGCCCCGGAACGCCCGACCGTCGACTACGCGCAGCTCGCCGGTCAGGCGCAGCCCGATCTCCCCGTCCCGCTCCTCACCCCCGAGCTCGGCGACGACTGGGGCAGCAACTACGCCGACGTCCGCACCGCAGCCTCACCGGTCGCCGGCACACCCGACATCCGCTCCTGGAACGTCGGACTCATCTCCCCCGACGACGAGTTCGTCGGCCTCGTCCAAGGCGTGGACGCCAACGACACCTGGCTCCTCGCCGAGCTCGACGAAGCCCGGCCCACCGGAACCGTCACCATCGACGGCGTCGAGTGGGTCGAATACGCGAACGGCAGCGGCTCCGACGACGGCAACGTCGCGTACGCCCTGTCGACCGTCGCCGGTCGGAGCACGATCGCCGTGTTCGGCACGGCGAAGCCCGAGTACGTCCTCGATGTCGCACGCTCCGTGCGCACCGGGGTCACCGCCAACCTCGACGCCCCGTCGGGCGCCCCCGCAGAAACGGACTCAGAATGACCCAGAAGCGCCCCGGTGCCGTCTGGCGCGAGATGCAGCGCGGTAACGCGCGGTTCGTCGCCGGTCAGCCCGCACACCCCCGGCAGGACGTCGAACGCCGCGCCACGCTCGCGCACTCCCAGGCCCCGGAGGCGGTCATCTTCGGCTGCTCCGACTCCCGTCTCGCGGCCGAGATCATCTTCGACAAGGGACTCGGCGACCTCTTCGTCGTCCGCAACGCCGGCCAGATCGTCTCCGACTCGGTGCTCGGCACCCTGGAGTACGCCGTCGGCGTCCTGCAGGTCCCGCTCATCCTCGTGCTCGCGCACGACGAGTGCGGTGCCGTCCGCGCGGCGATCGACTCGCAGGCGGAGGACGCCGTCCCGCTCCCGCCGTACATCGACCGGCTCATCCAGCAGATCGTCCCCGCGGTGAGCGCCGTCGCCGGACCTGCCCCGATCGACGCGGCCGCGGTGGACTCCTCGGAGGTCGGTCGCCGCCACCTGCGGCGTACCGTCATGGAGGTCGTCTCGAGGTCCGAGCTCATCAGCGACGCGGTCGCCGCCGGCACGGTGGCCATCATCGGCGCGAACTACAAGCTCCTCGAGGGGACCGCCATGGCCGACATCGTCATCGGCGACGTCACGGTCCCCGAATAACCATCCGCTCGCCGTCCGGCGCAGCACCCACCACCGCAATCGCACGAAGGAGAACGAACAGCGTGGTAGACACCTCAGCAACCGAGTACCGCATCGAACACGACACCATGGGTGAGGTGCGGGTCCCCGCGAACGCGCTCTACGGTGCGCAGACGCAGCGGGCCGTCGAGAACTTCCCGATCTCGGGCAGCGGGCTCGAGTCGGCGCAGATCGCCTCGCTGGCCCGGATCAAGAAGTCCGCGGCACTCGCCAACGCCAAGCTCGGCGTCCTCGACCAGGGTGTCGCCGACGCGATCGCCGCAGCGGCCGACGAGGTCATCACCGGCGCACACGACGCACAGTTCCCGGTCGACACCTACCAGACCGGCAGCGGCACCTCGTCGAACATGAACATGAACGAGGTCCTGGCGACGCTCGCGAGCGCGCGCCTCGGCAGCCCGGTGCACCCCAACGACCACGTCAACGCCTCGCAGTCCTCCAACGACGTCTTCCCGACCTCGGTGCACATCGCGGTCACGAGCGCCCTCATCGACGACCTCATCCCGGCCCTCGACCACCTGGCCGTGTCGCTCGAGCGCAAGGCCGAGCTGTGGAAGACCGCGGTGAAGCCCGGCCGGACACACCTCATGGACGCCACGCCGGTCACCCTCGGCCAGGAGTTCGGCGGTTACGCGCGCCAGATGCGTCTCGGCATCGAGCGTGTGCGCACGGCCCTCCCCCGCGTCGCGGAGGTCCCGCTCGGTGGAACCGCGACGGGCACCGGCATCAACACGCCGAAGGGCTTCCCCCAGCTCGTCATCGAGCTGCTCGCGCAGGAGACCGAGCTGCCCATCACCGAGGCCCAGGACCACTTCGAGGCCCAGGGCGCACGCGACGGACTCGTCGACGCCTCGGGAGCCCTCCGGGTCATCGCGGTGAGCCTCACGAAGATCTGCAACGACCTCCGCTGGATGGGCTCCGGCCCGAACACCGGTCTCGGCGAGCTGCACATCCCCGACCTCCAGCCGGGATCCTCGATCATGCCCGGCAAGGTGAACCCCGTGATCCCGGAGGCCGTCCTGATGGTCGGCGCCCGGGTCATCGGCAATGACGCGACCATCGCCTGGGCCGGCGCCTCGGGCTCCTTCGAGCTCAACGTCGCGATCCCGGTCATGGGCACGGCGCTCCTCGAGAGCATCCGTCTCCTGTCGAACGCGACCCGGGTCCTCGCCGACAAGACCGTCGACGGCCTCGAGGCCAACCTCGACCGCGCTGCTGCACTCGCCGGCTCCTCGCCCTCGATCGTCACCCCTTTGAACAAGATCATCGGCTACGAGTCGGCGGCGAAGATCGCCAAGCACTCCGTCGCCAAGGGCCTGACCGTCCGCGAGGCCGTCGTCGACCTCGGGTTCGTCGAACGCGGTGAGATCACGGAGGAGCAGCTCGACACGGCGCTCGACGTCCTCTCGATGACGCACCCCGGCTGAGTCGACCCGCTCGTCGAACGACCGGACGGCCCCGGAACCCTCGCGGTTCCGGGGCCGTCTCCGTCCGTGTGGTCACGCCGAGATGGCGATCGCGCTCCAGCAGCCGAGGAGCAGGAACGGGCCGAACGGGATGCGCGTGCGCCAACCGGCGGAGCCACCACGTGAGCGTGCGAGGCACACGACGACCACACCCGCGAGGCCGGCCGAGGAGACCGACACCACCGCGAAGAGCAGCACCGCGGACGTCCCGAAGCAGCCGACCGCGAGGCCGAGCAGCGCGCCGAGCTTCACGTCCCCCATGCCCAGCCCGCCGAGGAGGGCGCACACGTACAGGACGGCTCCGACCGCGAACCCCATCAGGAGCGGTTCGAGCGGGGCCACCTGACGCACTGCGGCATCGACCGCGGTGACCGGCACCGCGATGGCGAGCGCCGGCAGCACGAGACGGTTCGGGAGCCGCCGCTCCGCGACGTCGATGCGCACGAGCGGCGGCGTGATGCAGGCGAGCCAGACGAGCACGATGACGACCGGACGCGGGTCGGGGCCGAGCCGGGCCACAACGACGGCTACGAGCAGCAGCGTCGAGCCGGCCATCGCCGCGGTGGCGACACGCGGGCGCAGCCGCCTGCCGGTGGAGGTCGGTCGCGAGGGCATCCCGTCAGGATAGGAGGATCCTCGTGCCGGCCTGCGGCGTTCTCCACAGGCGGCCAGGGTCGGCGGGGCGGGCCCTGCGAGCCAGCCCCGCCGACGGCCGCTAGGCCAGCTCGTTCCCTTCGAGCATCTCGGTCACGAGAGCCGCGATGGCCGAGCGCTCCGAGCGCGTCAGCGTGACGTGCGCGAACAGCGGGTGCCCCTTGAGCGTCTCGATCACCGAGGCGACGCCGTCGTGTCGGCCGACGCGCAGGTTGTCGCGCTGGGCGACGTCGTGCGTGAGGACGACCCGCGAGTTCTGCCCGATCCGGCTGAGGACCGTGAGGAGGACGTTGCGCTCGAGCGACTGGGCCTCATCGACGATCACGAAGGCGTCGTGGAGCGACCGGCCGCGGATGTGCGTCAGCGGGAGCACCTCGAGGATCCCCCGCTCCACCACCTCGTCGAGCACGTTCTGCGAGACGACCGCGCCGAGCGTGTCGAAGATCGCCTGTCCCCAGGGGTTCATCTTCTCGCCCTGGTCGCCGGGCAGGTACCCGAGCTCCTGGCCGCCGACCGCGTACAGCGGCCGGAACACCATGATCTTCTTGTGCGCCTGTCGCTCGAGGACGGCCTCCAGACCCGCGCAGAGGGCGAGCGCGGACTTCCCCGTCCCTGCTCGACCTCCCAGCGAGAGGATCCCGATCTCGGGGTCGAGCAGGAGGTCGATCGCGAGCCGCTGCTCGGCCGAGCGTCCGTGCAGACCGAAGACGTCGCGGTCGCCGCGGACGAGCTTGTAGCTGCGCTTGCCCGTGACCCGCCCGAGCGCGGATCCCCGGTCGGAGTGGATCACGAGGCCCGTGTTGATCGGCAGGTCCTCGATGATCGGCGTCGTCCCCTCCTCGCGCTCCCACAGCGTGCTCATGTCCTCGGAGCCGAGGGTGATCTCGGACATGCCCGTCCAGCCGGAGTCGACCGCGAGTTCCGCCCGGTACTCCTCCGCCTGCAGACCGATGGAGGCCGCCTTGACGCGCAGCGGCAGGTCCTTGGACACGACCGTGACCGTCAGGCCGTCGTTCGCCAGGTTCAGCGCGACCGCGAGGATGCGCGAGTCGTTGTCGCCGAGCTGGAGACCGGACGGCAGCGAGGCCATGCTCGAGTGGTTGAGTTCGACCCGCAGGGATCCGCCGTCACCGACGGGGATCGGGAAGTCGAGGCGTTCGTGCTCGATGCGGAGCTCGTCGAGGATGCGGAGTGCCTGACGTGCGAAGTAGCCGATCTCGGGGTCGTTGCGCTTGCCCTCGAGCTCGCTGATGACGACGACCGGGATGACGACGGCGTGCTCGGCGAACCGGAAGAGCGCCTTGGGGTCCGACAGCAGCACGGACGTGTCGAGCACGTAGGTGATCTCGGCCTGCGCCTGATCTCCCCCGCTCGCCGTGTGGTCGGCGGGTCGCCGGCTCGGTCTCGTCGACGCGTCCCGCGTCTCGGTCCCGGCTGACGTGTTCTGGATTTCTCGCGAGGCCACAACCACTCCCACCCCGAGCATCTGATGCTCGGATCACTGTGCGAAACGGCCGCCTGCAGGGTTTCGAGCCGAACTTGTGTGGCCGTCTCGACCGGGCTCCATGCCCGATGAGATGAACGTACGTCCGGCCGCCGACATCGACGCGACGACACGCCCCGTGTCCTGTTACGGGGAGGTGAACAGATGGGGGCCGTCTCCTGGCCCGCCGGTGGTCGGACTGCGGCTCAGTAGCTCGCGGCCGTCGCGAACGAGAGCAGCGCACCGCGCAGCTGGTCCAGCGTCTGCCGGCTGGTACCGGCGTGCACGCTGAGCCGCACGGCCCCGGCGCGGATCGTCGCGGTGACGCCGTGGTTCTCGAGCGAGGTCCACAGCGTGTCGAGGACGGACTCCTCCGGCTCCAGGACGACGATGCCCGCGCGTTCGTGCTCGTCTCGCGAGGAGACCACCGCGACGCCGAACTCGTCCGCGAGCTCGATCACCTCGGCCGTGAGCTCGGCGATCGCGGCGTGGACCGCCGCGGTCCCGACGGCGACCGTGTCCTCCAGCGACGCGGCGAACCGCGCCGCCGCGAGCGGGTCGGGCCTGGTGATCGAGTACGCGCGCGCCGATCGGCTCGGTGCCGGGGTCGCGTTGAACGGCCAGGCCTCGTCGGTGCCGGTCACGCCGGAGAAGACCGGCTCGAGTCGCTCGACGGCGCGGTCGCTCAGGGCGAGGAATCCGGTGCCCCAGCCCGCCCGCATCCACTTCTGCCCGCCCGAGGCGACCACGTCGGCGACGGCGTAGGGGGCGTCGACCACACCGAAGCCCTGGATGGCGTCGACGATCAGGAGGCGGTCGCCGATCACCTCGCGGACGGCTTCGAGGTCGCAGACGTAGCCGGTGCGGTAGTCGACGAGGCTCACGGCCACGGCGGTGACGGCGTCGTCGAGCTGCTCGCGCACGCTCTCGGCCGTCACGTGTCCGCGTCGCGTCTCGAGCCATCTCGGCGTGAGCAGGTGCCGGTGCTCGGCGGCCCGCTCCGCGGCGAGCGGCAGCGTGGGGTATTCCAGGCGGGAGAGCAGGACCGTTCCGCTCAGGCCGAACATCGCGTGCATGAGGCCCTGCGAGGTGTTGGGCTGGGCGACGATCTGGTCAGCTCGGAACCCGGTGAGCGTCCCGACGGCGGTCCGCATCCGTTCGTCCTGCACGTCGACCCCGCCGAGCGTGCCGGGGGTCGCACTCGCGAGCACGTCGTTCCAGCGGCTGGCCTCGAGGACGACGGACGCCGCCAACGGACCGACACTGCCGTAGTTGAGATAGCCGTCGACCTCACCGAATCCCGCTTGGAAGGCCTCCAACCGGGACGCCGTCTCCGGCTCGTCCGGCTCCGAGGCCGGAGTCGAACGGCTCATCCGCCGAACCGCCGCTGCCGTCTCGAGAAGTCGCGGAGGGCGCGGAGGAAGTCGACCTCGCGGAGGTCGGGCCCGAGCGCCTCGACGAAGTAGAACTCGCTGTGGGCGCTCTGCCAGAGCATGAAGTCGCTCATCCGCTGTTCGCCGCTGGTGCGGATGACGAGGTCGGGGTCGGGCTGGCCTCCCGTGTAGAGGTGCTCACCGATGAGGTCGGGGGTGAGCAGCGCCGCGAGGTCTTCCAGGCTCCGACCCTCGAGGTGGTGCTTGGCGACGATCGCGCGCATCGCGTCCACGATCTCGGTCCTGCCGCCGTAGCCGACCGCGAGGTTGATGTGCATGCCGGAACGGTCGGCCGTGCGCTCCTCCGCGCTCGTCAACGCCGTGCGCAACGACTCCGGGAGTCCATCGCTCGAACCGACGTGCTTCACGCGCCAGTCACGGTAGTGCGAGAGCCCCTCGGCGAGGTCGGCGATGATGTCGACGAGGTCGTCCAGCTCGTCCGGTGCGCGGTTCACCAGGTTGTCGCTCGACAGCAGGTACAGGGTGACGACGCCGATGCCGAGGTCGTCGCACCAGGTCAGGAACTCGCGCATCTTCGCCGCGCCGGCCCGGTGGCCGTGCGCCGCGGTGTCGTACCCGAGTTGCTTGGCCCACCGCCGGTTGCCGTCGATGATCATCGCGACATGGTGCGGCAGCGTCTGCGGAGTGAGCGCCTTCCGGAGGCGCCGTGCGTAGACGCCGTACAGGAAGCCGTCCACCGGTGCGGAATGCCTCGTCATCACCCTGCAACGCTAGTGCAGTTTCCTGCATCGCTCCCAGTACGCGTTCCGTGCCACCCCGTATCCTGGACCCATGACGAGTGGAGACCCCGAGCTGCCGAAGCTGCCGTTGCTCGAGGTCGCCGCCGACGATGCCGCCGCACCGGAGGAGGTCAAACCGACCTGGCGCGGATGGCTGCACGCCGGGATCTTCCCCATCTCGATCGTCGCCGGGATCGTCCTCGTCGTGCTCGCACAAGGCGCGGCCGCGAAGTGGAGTTCGACGGTGTTCGTGCTCACCTCGATGCTGCTCTTCGGGAACTCGGCGTTGTACCACCGGTTCTCCTGGCGCCCCTCGGTCAAGCTCCTCCTCAAGCGGATCGACCACGCCAACATCTTCCTGTTGATCGCCGGCACCTACACGCCGCTCGCCGTGCTCGCGCTGCCACCGGCGCAGGGCAACCTCCTGCTCGTGCTCGTCTGGGGAGGCGCGCTCCTCGGCATCGGCTTCCGCGTGTTCTGGATCAACGCCCCGCGGTGGCTCTACGTCCCGCTCTACCTGGCACTCGGGTGGGGTGCGGTCGCGTACCTCGGCGACATCGCCCGCGGCAACTTCGCCACGATGGTGCTCGTCGCCGCCGGTGGCCTGTTCTACACGGTCGGCGCGGTCATGTACGCGATGAAGCGACCGAACCCCTGGCCGGGGCGGTTCGGGTTCCACGAGCTCTTCCACCTGTGCACGGTGCTCGCGTTCCTCTGCCACTGGTCCGGGATCCTGCTGATCGCGATCGACCCGGTCTACAACCGCTGACGACCGACGGCCCACCGAGCGGCGAGGCGTCGCGGTGGTGGCGTCAGCGGGCCGACTGGTCCGACGGCGGGCGAGGGTCGTCCTCGACGCCTGCGGGGGCCGCCTCACCGGCGTCGCTCCCCGAGCGGTCCGCGGCTGCCCGCTCGGCGACCTCGGCCTGGAGCCGCTCGTCGATCTCCGCGCGGTAGTTGACCCGGCGCACGCGACGCACCATGTCGATGACGAGGAAGACGACGATGCCGGCGATGGCGAAGGTGATCACGAAGCCCCACGGTCCCGGCGTCACCTGGTTCTCGTCGAACGCCGGCGAGGGCGACGGCGACGGCGTGACCGCCAACAGGACCTCGGTGAACAGGTGGTGCATCATGCGGTTCCTTCGCTGGTGTCGATGCCGTCGAACAGCTCCGACTCTGGGGTGGTCGACGCGACGTGCGACGTGACCAGTTGGTAGTCCTCGAACGGCCATGCGGCACGGAGGACGTCGTTGGGCCAGAAGAAGAACGGTGAGTCTGGCGGCACCTGGCTGCCGTGCGCCCGTAGCGCGGCGTCGCGCGCCTCGAAGAAGTCGCCGACGCGCACGTGCGTCGTCGCGAGATCGGGCCGGCCGGCCATCCACTCGCGCATCTCGGCCAGTCGCTCGACCGCCGGGTCGTCGGGGTGGTGCTCCAACAGGTAGGCGTACACGGCCTCGAGCCGGGCGGGGCTGAACGAGCGGTCGTAGTAGAGCTTGTCGACCCGCCAGGGCTCGCCCGCTTCGGGATAGCGCGTGGGATCTGCCGCCGCTTCGAACGCCGCGACGCTCACCTCGTGGCACCGGATGTGGTCGGGGTGCGGGTAGCCCCCGTTCTCGTCGTAGGTGATGATGACCTGCGGCCGGAAGGAGCGGACGATGCGCACGAGCACACCGGTCGAGACCTCGAGGGGGATGTCGGCGAAGCTCGCGGGTGGGACCGTACCGTCGTCGCGTGCCATCCCGCTGTCCTGATAGCCGAGCCACCGGTGCTCGATGTCGAGGATCTCCTGCGCCGCGGCCATCTCGAGGCGACGGTAGCCGGGGAGGTCGCGCTCGATCATCGCGACGTCGGCGAGTCCGGGGTTCTGGAGGTCGCCGCGTTCACCACCGGTGCAGCTGACGACCATGACCTCGGCGCCGAGGCTCCGGTAGTGCGCGAGGGTCGCCGCCCCCTTGCTCGACTCGTCGTCGGGGTGCGCGTGCACGGCGAGCAGTCTCATGGTCATGGTGCTCCGCCTTCCGGCTGGTCTGCGCGAGGGGACCGCTTCGCGACTCGTGACGTGACGACGCGGTCGGGACTCCGCATCCAGGAAGAGGCAATACGCTTGAGGTGTCGACCTCGAGGCGTCTCGCACTCCTGGTCCAGCTTAACCGTTCGAACCGGAGCCCGTGACGTGACCTCTCCCCTGCAGGATGCCGGCCCTCAGGACGCCATCGCGGCGCGATACGGACGCACCCCTGGCAACCGTGCCCGCGACCGCCGCCTGATCTGGCTGGCCGCCGCCGCGTTCGCCGTCGTCTTCATCGCGTGGGTCGTGTGGGCCGGTCTCGACGGCAGTCGGCCGAGCATCGAGTCGCGCAACACGGCGCACGAGATCGTCGACGACACGATGGTCAGCGTGTCCTTCGAGGTCACCGGTCCGCAGGACACCCCCATGGCCTGCTCGGTCCAGGCGCTCAACGAGCAGTTCGCGGTCGTCGGATGGAAGGTCGTCGAGCTGCCGCCGTCCGAGCAGCGCACCCGCACGTTCACGGAGAGCGTCCGCACCACGGAGCTCAGCAACACCGGCGTCGTCGACACCTGTTGGGTGGTCGAGCGCCGCTCCTGACCCGCGACGGCGTCGGCGCGTGCACCGCACTCGCGCGCCGATCGTGCGATACTCGAAGGCAGTACTTCATACGCCCCGGCATTCCGCCGGGGCGTCTGGCATATGACGGGCGTTTCGGCCGTCGTGTGCGGACCCACCATGCAAAGGAGTTCCATCGTGTCCGAGCAGATCCAGGAGACGTTCCTCACCCAGCAGGCCTTCGACCGGCTGCAGGCGGAACTCGAGCACCTCAGCACGACGGGCCGCGAGGAGATCGCCAAGCGCATCGAAGCGGCTCGCGAAGAGGGCGACCTCAAGGAGAACGGCGGCTACCACGCCGCGAAGGACGAGCAGGGCAAGCAGGAGGCCCGCATCCGGACGCTCACGCAGATGCTGCGCGACGCCAAGGTGAGCGAGGCACCGCAGTCCAGCGGCGTCGTGGAGTCCGGTACCGTCATCACGGCCGTCGTCGCCGGTGGCGAGGAGCGGTTCCTCCTCGGCAGCCGCGAGATCGCCGGCAACACCGACCTCGACGTCTACAGCGAGGGCAGCCCGCTCGGCGCCGCCATCCTCGGTCTGAAGATCGGCGAGAAGACCACCTACGAGGCGCCGAACGGCAAGGAGATCACCGTGTCGATCAGCGCAGTGGAGACCTACACCGGTTCCTGATCCGGCAGGTCGCGCCTTCGCGACCGACCAGACGCACGAAGGGCCCCGCCGACACGGCGGGGCCCTTCGGTGTTCCGTCAGTCGGATCAGTCGTCGACGATCTGCGGGTCGTACCCCGCCTCGCGGAGCGTCTGCACGACGAGGTCGCGGTGGTCTGGCCCGCGCGTCTCGATGCTGAGCTCGAGTTCGACGTCGCTGATCTGCAAGCCGTGGCCGTGTCGGGTGTGCAGCACCTCGATGACGTTCGCGTTGGCCTGCGCGACGAGCTCCGCCGTCCGTGCGAGCTGCCCCGGTCGGTCGGGCAGCGGGATGCGCAGCGTCAGGTAGCGGTCCGACGCCGCGAGGCCGTGACTGACGACCCGCTGGAGCAGGAGCGGGTCGATGTTGCCGCCGGAGAGGATGGTGACCGTCGTGCCGGTCGGTTCGATCTTCCCGGCCAGGATCGCCGCGACACCGGCGGCTCCGGCAGGTTCGACGACGAGCTTGGCTCGCTCGAGGAGGACGACGATCGCCCGGGCGAGGTCGTCTTCGCTGACGGTGACGACCTCGTCGACGAGGGCGCTGATCATCTCGAAGTTGAGCTCACCGGGACGGGCCACGGCGATGCCGTCGGCGATGGTCGGCTGCACGGTGATGGTCGTCGGGGTTCCGGCTTCCAGCGACGCCGGGTACGCGGCCGCGTTCGCCGCCTGGACGCCGATCACGCGGATGGTGCGTCCTTCGAGGGCCGCGCGCTGCTTCATGACACCTGCGACACCCGAGATGAGCCCGCCGCCGCCGATCGGCACGATGACCGTCTCGACGTCGGGGACCTCCTCGAGGATCTCGAGCCCGAGCGTGCCCTGCCCGGTGATGACGTCCGGGTGGTCGAACGGCGGGATGAGGATGGCACCGGTCTCCGCGGCGAACTCGGCGGCGGCGATCAGCGGTTCCGCCACCGTGTGGCCGCGCAGGATGACGTGCGCACCGTAGTCGCGCGTGGCGGCGAGCTTCGGGAGCGGGACGCCGACCGGCATGAAGATGGTCGCGGTGATGCCGAGCTCACGGGCGGCGAAGGCGACGCCCTGCGCGTGGTTGCCCGCTGAGGCGGCGACGACCCCGCGCGCGCGCTCCTCAGGGGTCAGGCTGGACATGCGGTTGTACGCGCCGCGGATCTTGTAGGAGCCGGTGCGCTGGAGGTTCTCGCACTTGAGGTGCACGGGCACGCCGAGGACGTCGGCGAGGTAGCGCGAACTCTCCATCGGCGTGCGCTGGACGGTGCCGACGAGGGTGTCCCTGGCTCGCTCGAACGCGGCGAGCGACGGGCCGGGGAACACGGGTGTGGTGGTCGTTGAATCGGTCATGGTGTGCGGGGTCCTGGACTTTCTGGGGACGAGGTCTCTCGGAGGTCTTCGCTGGGGTGCTGGGGCTCCTGATCGCCTGGGCGATCCTGCGGCTCGTGGGACGAGCGGGAGCCCGGACGGATTCGCCTGGGGCTCGGGACGGTCTGCCAGATGGCGCCGTCGGCGTCCGGCTCCGGCGGAGCACTGCCGCCGGTCCGCCAGGTGCCGCTGGCGATGGTGTGGACCATCACGTTGATCACGGCCACCACGGGCACCGCGAACAGGGCGCCGGGGATGCCGGCGACGAGCGTGCCGCCCGCGACGGCGAGGACGACGGCGAGCGGATGGACCTTGACGGCCGTACCCATGATGAGCGGCTGCAGGACGTGGCCCTCGAGCTGTTGGACGAGGAGCACGACGCCGAGCATGAGCAGCGCGATGACGGGACCGTTGTAGACGAGCGCGAGGAAGACGGCCACGGCGCCGGTCACCACGGCGCCGACGATCGGCACGAACGAGCCGAGGAAGACGAGCACGGCCACCGGGATCGCGAGCGGGACGCCGAGGAAGAACGCGCCGAGTCCGATACCGACCGCGTCGATCGAGGCCACGAGGATCTGCGTGCGGACGTAGTTGCCGAGCGTCCGCCAACCTGCGCGACCGGCGCTGTCGACCGCGGGGCGTGCCCGCTGCGGGAAGACGCGTACCGTCCAACGCCAGATCGTCCGACCGTCGATGAGCATGAACAGCAGACAGAAGAGCGTCAGGAAGACGCCCGTCGCGACATGGCCGAGCGTCGAACCGATCGACAGGGCGCCCGAGAGCAGGACCTGGCTGTCCTGCTGGAGCGAGTCGAACGCCTGGGCGATGAAGTCGTTGAGCTGTGTCTCGGTCACGTGCAACGGACTGGCGAGCAGGAAGGCCTTGAAGTCGCCGTAGGCGGTCATGGTGCGGGCCTGCACGGAGGCGAACTGCGAGGTGATCTGCGAGATCGCGAGGAAGATCAGCCCGCTCACCACGGAGAGCGTGCCGACCATCGCGAGCGCGATGGCGAGACCCTTCGGCCAGCGGTGACGCACCAGGACGTCGACGACGGGCTTCAGGAGCGCGGAGACGAGGACGGCGATGAGCAGCGGGATCACGATGAGCCGGAGCTGCACGACGAGGAAGACGAGCAGCGCGACGACCGCGGCCACCAGCAGGATCCGCCAGGACCATGCTGCGGCCACGCGCATGCCGCGCGGGACGCTGCTCGATCCGCTCAGGTCCGGTTCGCGCACGGGCGAGGCCGCTTCGGGAAGGAAGCGTCCCCACCAGGTCTTCGGAGTGTCGTCCGCCATTGCTCAAGTGTATGGCTGGCACATGCCGGTGAGCGCATGCGGACGCCGGTCGGGCGGCGGTGCTTCCGCCGGTGCACGGCGGGTGTCCGACGCCGGTGCTAGCGTCGGGCCGTGTCCGCTTCCCTCTCCCCCGCCCTCGCCCGACGGATCGCGCTCGGTGCGCAAGGGTTCGGCGCCCCGCAGCGCACGACCCCGGCGGGTACCCGCACCCTGCGCTCGACGATCGATCGCCTGGGTCTCCTGCAGATCGACTCCGTCAACGTGTTCGAGCGCAGTCACTACCTGCCGCTGTTCGCGAGGCTCGGCGGATACGACAAGACGCTGCTGGATCGGCTGACCCTCGGAGCCGACGCGCCCTACCTCGAGTACTGGGCGCATGAGGCGGCCTTCATCCCCCGCGACTCGTGGCCGTTGTTCCGGTGGCGGATGGACGCGCACCGCGCGAAGCATGTCGGCGACGAGACCACCTGGGCGAGCCAGAACACGGAGATGTTGGACTGGGTCCGAGCGCTCCTGCGCGTCGAGGGGCCGCTGAAGGCGAGCGAGATCGAACACGACGCGAACGTCCGACGCGGACCCTGGTGGGGATGGTCCGATGTGAAACGGGCGTTGGAGGTCCTGTTCCTCTACGGCGAGGTGGTCACGGCCGGTCGCGACCGGTTCGAGCGCCGGTACGCGCTGGCCGAGCACGTGCTGCCGCAGCACCTCCTCGACCTCGACATCGCCCGGCCCGACGCGATCCGTGCGCTCGTCGAGCAGGCAGCGGCAGCGCAGGGCGTCGCGACCCTCGCGGACCTCGCGGACTACTTCCGGATCAAGCCGCAGACCGCGGTCCGCCGAGCTGTCGACGAGCTCGTGGACGCCAATGTCCTCGAACCCGTGACCGTGGCCGGCTGGGACCGACGCGGTGGGCCGCAGGAAGCGTGGCTGCACCGCGACGCCCGACGGCCGCGGCGGATCGAGGGGGCCGCGCTGCTCAGCCCGTTCGACCCTGTCGTCTGGTTCCGCGAACGCGCCCTCCGCATGTTCGGACTCCACTATCGGATCGAGATCTACACGCCGGAGCCCAAGCGCGTCTACGGCTACTACGTGCTACCGGTTCTCATCGACGGCGAGATCGTCGCGCGCGTCGATCTGAAGAGCGACCGCCAGGCCGGGGTCCTGCGGGTCCAGTCCGCCTGGTTCGAGCGTGGACACCAGGATGCCGTCGCCAGAGGGCTTCGTCCCGTCGCCGACGACGCGATCGCAGGACGCCTCGCGGAGCTCCTCGAACAGACGGCCCGCTGGCAGGGACTCGACGCGGTGGTCGTCGTCGACCGCGGGACGCTGGCGGCGCCCCTCGCGCATGCGGTCGGCACCCGGCTCGTCCCCGGCTCGCGCGCGCCGGAGATGGGTACTACTCCCCATGCTCAGGAGGCGCAATCACTCTCAGGGGATGCACACCGACTGCTAAGTTGATGAGCACCTTCATGGTCCGAAACGAGGGGAACCCGCCCATGAGCAACGACGACACCACACCACAGCAACCAGGCCGACCGAACCCGGGCGAGCAGCACAACCAGCCGTCCCAGGGCGACCAGCAGCCCTCGTACCAGCAGGGTCAGCAGCAGCCCAACCCATACCAGTCCGGACAGCAGCAGACGCCGAACCCGTACCAGCAGGGCCAGCAGCAGACGGCGAACCCGTACCAGCAGGGTCAGCAGGGTCAGCAGGGTCAGCAGGGTCAGCAGAACCCGTACCAGTCCGGGCAGCAGCAGACGCCGAACCAGGCGCCCCCGGCTCCCTACGGTCAGCAGACCGGTCAGCAGCCCGGCGCCCAGAACCCGTACCAGCAGGGCCAGCAGGGCCAGCAGCCCAACGGCCAGTACGCGACGGCACAGAACCCGTATGCGACCGGCGCTCCGAAGCAGCCGATGGACCCGAAGCAGAAGAAGCGGATCATCCTGTGGTCGTCGATCGCCGGTGGCGCACTCGTGCTCATCGCCGCCGCCGCCATCACCATCAGCGTGCTGAACACCACGGCGTTCGGCCCGCAGGCGAAGGTCGAGGAATACCTCAAGGCCATCGCCGCCGGCGACGCGAAGCTCGCGACGAGCCTCGTCGCGCCGGACCCCTCGATCGTCGGCAGCACCGACGACGAGTCCGCAGAGCCCGAGGCGACCCCGGACCCGTCCGCGTCGGCCGATCCGGATGCGGACGCCGAAGCCGAGGCTCCGGCCGCCGTCAAGCCGACCGCTCTGCTCACCAACGAGGTCTTGAAGGGCGCCGACGAGCGCATCAAGAACCCTGAGGTCGGCCGCGTCTACAACCGTAACGGCGAGGCACGCGTGCAGGTCACGTACGAACTCGGTGGCAAGAAGTACGAGGACTCGGTCACGCTCGAGAGCGAAGGCAAGCAGTTCCTGTTCTTCGACCAGTGGAAGCTCGCCAGCTCCCTCGTCGGCAGCATCAACGTCTACACCGGTCTCGGTGGCACGGCGTTCAGCGTCAACGGCGTCAACTTCGACGGCGCGTCCGACGAGAGCCTGTTCGCCTACCCGGCCATCTACACGGTCGCACCGCCGGAGAGCAAGTTCCTGCAGGGCGATGCCCAGACCATCACGCTGAGCTCATACAGCGCCGGCGAGGGTTCGGCCTTCATCGACATCGACGTGACCGCCACCGAGGCACTCACGACCGAGGTCACGAAGCAGGTCGTCGCGATGATCGAGAAATGCCTCGACGCCACCACGCTCGACACCACCTGTGGCGTCATGCCTGACTGGCAGCAGAAGCAGTTCACGAGTGTCGGCCCGGTGACCTGGACGCTCACCTCTCCCCCGACCGTCGAGGTCGATGAGAGCGGTTCGTACTTCTACACCTCGGACGGCCGGATCGACGGCTCGTTCGACGCCTCCTGGTACGGCAGCGCCGTGGCGGGTCAGCAGGTGTGGGACACGTACCTGAACTTCCCCGGCAAGATCACGATCGACGCCGACGACAAGGTCACGGTGACGTTCGACTCCGACGAGCAGACCGAGTAACGGTTCTCGCCTGAACGCCGAATGGGGCGGCACCTCCGGGTGCCGCCCCATTCGTGTGTCCGAGGCCGGAGGCCCTCGCCTAGAAGCCGCCGCCGATGGTGCTCAGGCGCTTGATCCGTTCGACGAGCGGCGGGTGGGTGCTGAACAAGCGGGCCACCGCGCCGGGCTTCAACGGGTCGGAGATCCAGAGGTGCGCCATGGACGAGTTCTGCTTCGCCATCGGTCGACCGTAGGCGGCGAGCTTCCCCAGTGCGCTCGCGAGCGCTTCCGGGTGACGGGTCGTGAGGGCGCCCGTCGCGTCGGCGAGGTACTCGCGCTGACGTGAGATGGACAGCTGGACGAGCGTCGCGAGCAGCGGTGCCACGAGCATCGCCACGATGCCGATGATGAGCATGACGGGGTTGCCGCCGTTGTTGTTGTTCCGGTTGCCGCCACCCCAGATCGTCATCCGGAGGAGCATGTCGGAGAGGAACCCGATCGCGACGACGAGCCCGAAGACGACCATGGACACGCGGATGTCGTAGTTGCGGACGTGACCGAGTTCGTGGGCCATGACCCCCTCCAGCTCGGCGTCGTTGAGGATCTCGAGGAGCCCGGTCGTCGCGGCCACCATCGCGTGCTGGGGGTCGCGACCCGTCGCGAAGGCGTTGGGCGCCGGGTCGGCGATGAGGTACACCTCGGGCATCGGCGTCCCGGTGGTGATCGCGAGGTTCTCGACGATGCGGTACAGCCTCGGGTTGTCGGCCAGCTCGATGCGCTGCGCACCGGTCATCGCGATGGCCTGCCGCCCGGCGAAGAAGTACTGGATCACCGCGTACACGACGGCCACGACGAGCACCACGATCGTGATCGTCAGGTTCTGGTAGAGATACCCCGCGAGCCAACCGAGGCCGCCGATGATGACCAGGAAGACGACGAAGATCAGGACCGTGTTGAGCTTGTTCCTGGCGATGGCGCGGTACATGGGACTGCGCTACCGCACGTCAGAACTGGACGCGCGGCGGTTCGGCGATCGCCGCGTTGTCGGTGACCTCGAAGAAGTCGTGCTCCGAGAACCCGAGGCCCTTGGCGAACAGGTTGTTCGGGAACACCTTGACCTTGGTGTTCAGCTCCCGGACACCGCCGTTGTAGAACCGGCGCGAGGCCTGGATCTTGTCCTCGGTGTCGACGATCTCGGACTGGAGCTGGAGGAAGTTCTGGCTCGCCTGGAGCTGCGGGTAGGCCTCCGCGACGGCGAAGATGCTCTTCAGCGCCTGCTGCATGTGGGTCTCGGCCTCACTCACGGCCGCCGGCCCCTGCGCGGTGAGCGTCTCGGCACGAGCCTTCGTCACGTTCTCGAACACGGCCTTCTCGTGCGCCGCATACCCCTTGACCGCCTCGATGAGGTTCGGGATGAGGTCGGCGCGTCGCTTCAGCTGGACGGTGATGTCGCTCCATGCTTCCTCGACCCGCACGTTCAGCGTCACGAGCGAGTTGTAGGTCACCCAGAAGTAGATGCCGACGATGACGACCAGGGCGACGACGATGAGGACTGGGATCAGCCATTCCATGAGGATGGGCTCCTTGTGAGTCGATGGAGAGCGGGTCTGCTCATTCTACCTGCGACCCGCCGGTGCCCTTGGGGAGTTCGGAGGAAGCACGCAGCAGGCGTGCAGCGCGGACGCACCGGACACCCGGCGGGCCGTCACTCGCCGAGGACGCGGGCGAGGTACCGGTTGCCGAACAGGCGGCCGGGGTCGAGGCGGTCGCGGAGGCGGACGAACTCGTCGAAGCGAGGATAGGCGCCACGCAGGGACGATGCGTCACGGCCGTGCAGTTTGCCCCAGTGGGGCCGGCCGCCCAACTCGATCATGATCGCCTCGACGGCGCGGAAGTACTCCCCCGGGTCCTCGCGGAAGAAGCGGTGCACGGCGACGTAGCCGGTCGCTCGTCCTGATGCCGTGGAGAGCCACAGCTCGTCGGCCGCTGCGACCCGGACCTCGATGGGGAAGGAGATCCGCCACCCCCGCTCCTCGATGAGCGCGCGGATCCGGGCGAACGCGGTCGGGAGGTGCTCGAGCGGCACCGCGTACTCCATCTCCACGAACCGCACCGTGCGGCTGGTGGTGAACACCCGCGTCGACCGATCGGTGAACTCACGGTCGCCGACGAGGCGGTCCGCGAGCCGGTTCACGCGCGGGACGATGGCCGGCGCGACGACGCCCGTGTTGCAGAGGACCCGGTAGACCCCGTTGGCGAGGAGTGTGTCGTCGACCCACTTCGCGACCGGGCGGAGTGGCCTGGTGGGCGCGTCACCCGGCAGCCGGTGGTTCGTCTTGGTGAGGGCGGTCGCGGTGTGCGGGAACCAGTAGAACTCGAAGTGGTCGACGGCGGCGGCCCGGTCGAGCAGCGCGGGCAGCAGCTCGTCGAGCGGCTCCGGCCGCTCCACCGCGTGCAGGACGAACGCCGGGACGCACTGCAGCGTGACCTCGACGAGGATCCCGAGCGCGCCGAGCCCGAGCGCCAGCGCCGGCAGGAGCTCTGGCTCCTGCTCGGCGTCCGACGTCAGCAGCTCGCCGTCCGCCGTCACCATCGTCACCCCGACGACCTGCGTCGCGATGCCGCCGAACCCTATCCCGGTCCCGTGTGTGCCGGTGGAGATCGCGCCGGCGACGGACTGCCGGTCGATGTCGCCGAGGTTCGGCATGGCGAGACCGAACGGTTCGAGGAGGCGCGGGATGTCGTGGAGGCGCGTGCCGGCGCGGAGGGTCACGCGGCTGCGTTCCGGATCGACCCGGACCAGACCGCTCAGGGCGTCGAGCTCGAGCAGCACACCGGGCGCCACGGCGATCCCGGTGAAGCTGTGTCCGGCTCCGACCGCCTTGATCGGAAGGCCCGCCCCCGCTGCAGCACGCACGAGGCGCTGCACCGCGCCGACCGAGTCGGGCCGCTCGACCCGCACGGGCCATGCCCGCTCGGTCCGCGCCCAGTTCGTCCACGATGTCGTCTTCCCCATCAGACGAACCCCTGCCCTTCGCCGCGGTACGTCGGTAGGACGGCTTCCACCCCGTCGTCCCCGACCACGTGGAAGGCGTCCACCCGTTCGCTGAGCTCCCCGGACTTCGTGTGCCGCAGCCAGACGCGGTCACCGAGCCGGAGCGACGCAGCCTCAGCCCCGGAGACCGGCGTCTGCACCTCGCCGGCCATCTCCCGCGGGAGCATCTCGAGGCCCTCCGGCCACGCGATGAGCGGGAGGCGGTCGAGCCCTGGCGGACCGGAGGCGACCCATCCGCCGCCGAGGATCGTCGCGAGCTCCGGCGACGGCTTCCGGACGACCGACAGACCGAACGCCGCGGCCGGTGCCGGGGTGAACGCCCGGTAGTGGTCGAAGAGGTGTCCGCCGAAGACGCCACTCCCGGCGGCGATCTCGGTCACCGAGTAGTCGGACGCGGTGAGCTCCAGGGATCCCGTCCCGCCGCCGTTGACGAACTCCAGCTCCGCGACCGCTCGGACCTCCGCGACCACGGCGGCACGACGTTCCCGGAGTTCGGCCCACGAGCGCCGCTGGATCGCGCGGAGCGCAGCCGACCACGCCGGTCGACCCGCGAGGTCGTCCCCCTGCCCGGCGATCTGCGCCTCGTAGGCCATGATCCCGACCAGCCTGAAACCGGGTCGGGCGACGACCGCCTCCGCGAGAGCCCGGACCTCGTCCGGCGTGCGCAGGGGCGAGCGGCGGACACCGACGTGGCCGAGGGCGGGCGCGCGGAACGAGGCGTCGAGCTCGATGCACACGCGGATGCGTGCACGTCGCTCCGGAGGTGTCACCGCGTCGACGAGGTCGAGGTGGTCGAGGGAGTCGATCATCAGGGTGATCCGCGAGGCCGCCCGTTCGTCGGCTGCCAGCCGCGCGATGGCACCCCGCTCCGCCGTCGGGTAGCCGACCACGACGTCGTCCACCGTCTCGGACAACCAGAGCGCCTCGGACAGGGAGTAGGCCAGCACGCCGGCGTAGCCGGGTTGTCTGAGGAGCGCGTCGATCACCGCTCGGACACGGATGGATTTGCTGGCGACGCGGATCGGTTTCCCCGCGGCCCGTCGGAGCATGTCGTGCGTGTTGTGGCGGAGGGCTCCGAGCTGCAGGACGGCGACAGGCGAGTCGACGTCCGACACGGCCCGCTCGATTCCGCCCCAGTACCGTCTCGGGTCGAGCCAGGGCATCGGGTCGGACACCCGGCCGCCTGCGGTCAGTTCGATGCTCATCAGCGCACTCCTCGTACTCGGGTGACGGCGACCGCCCCTGCGACGGCGCAGGCCGCGGAGACGAGGTAGAGGCCGGCGAATCCGCCGAGCCAGGCGACGAGGCAGGCGCCGATGAGCGGAGCGACCGCCTGCGGCACCGCCTGGGCGATGTTCATGATGCCGAGGTCCTTGCCGTGCGACGCCGGGTCCGGCAGGACCTGCGTCGCGAGCGCCTGGTCGACCGACATGAAACAGCCGTAGCCGAGCCCGATGAGCGCCGCCGACACGAACCCCATCGGCAGCGAGGGCCAGATCGCGAGCAGGAGTGCGGCGAGCGCCTGTGAGGCGGAGGCCGCGACGACGAAGACCCGTCGTCGGCCGATGCGGTCGGACAGTCGGCCGAGCAGGATCGAGGACCCGACCACGAACACCGTGTAGACGACCGTGACCAGCAGGAGGTCGGTCTCGGCGTCGGCGTCCCCGAGCCCGAAGAGCAGGAAGTAGAACAGCAGCGAGGTGCTGAAGGCGTTGCCGAGGTTCACGAGGACGCGGCTGAGCATGGTCCAGGCGAAGTCGGGGTGCCGTCGCGGTGAGATCCAGAGGCTCTCCAGGAGCGCGTGCACGGTGAGCGGCACGGGTCTATCGCCCGTCGGGAGTGGATCGGACAGCCGGAGGAAGGGCACGACGAGCACGATCAGGAGGACGGCGAGCGCCAGGTACCCCACGACCATCTGGGTGCCGAGCAGGAGCAGGAGGGCAATGCCGAGGATGACCCCGACAGCCTGCGGAGCGGAGATCCACCCCGAGACGAAGCCGCGCTGCCCCACGGGCACCTGATCGGAGATGGTCGCGGTGAGCGCCGCTCCGAGGATGCAGAAGCCGATGATGGCGAGGCACCAGCAGACGCCGATGCCGACGATGCCGGTCTGGAGTCCGAGGAGGACGAGCCCCAGGGCGAAGACGAGCGCACCAGCTGCGATCCACGGTCGGCGTCTCCCGAACCGCGACCGTGTGCGGTCGGACAGGGCGCCCGTCAGCGGATACACGACGATGGAGCAGAGTCCGGCCGCCCCGGCGACGACACCGAATGCGACGACGCTGTCCACCCAGTGTTCGGGAGCGAGCGTCGCGTCGATCTGCGCGGGCAGGAGGAGCTGCAACGGGGCGAGCTGGGCCATCCAGACGCCCAGCCAGGCGACCGCGAAGGCGGCGACCCAGCGCCCGGTGACCCGTCGGTCGGCCGGGTGGTCGACGGCCGCGGTGCCGAGGCCGCTCATCTCGGCCCCGGTTCGGCGAGGGTTGCGACGAGGTGCGCCACCGTCCCGACGAGTCGCCTGGCTTCGGCATCGTCGCGTCGCACCAGCCAGCCGAGTGTCAGCCCGTCGGTGAAGGCGATGACGGTCCGCGCGATCTCGTCGACGGGCTGCGTCCAGGTGCTGCCGCTGACCCTGGCGGCGAGCGCGAGCGCCTCACGCGCGAGCTCCTCGTACCGGCGGTACTGCTCGAGCGCGAGGTGCTCGAGGCCGGGCGTCCGCATCGCGTAGGCGCTGAGCTCCTGCATCGCCGCCTCCCGAGCCGGATCGGCGCGGAGGAGGTCGACGTAGCGTTGGAGGCCGGCACGGACGACGGCCTCGAGGGTGGGCGAATGCTCCTGAGTGGCCTCCTCGTCCGTCAGCAGCTCGCCGACGTCGAGGACGACGCGTTCATGCTCGACGACGTGTGCCACCAGTTCGGCGAGGAGCTCGTCGCGGGAGGCGAAGGCGTAGTGGAAGCTGGCCAGCGACATCCCGGCCTCGGCCACGATGGCCCTGGTCGTGGCGGCGGCGACGCCCTCGGCTGCGACGACGCGGAGGGCGGCGCTGATCAGCTCGGCTCGTCGGTCGACAACGGAGATCCTCGGCATCGCAACCCTTCCCGGGGCGCCCACGGGTCGTGCCGCTCCATCGCGGTCGACTCGACTGGGACGGATGACCCAGTCGCGCAAGTATGGCGGACCGCCGGCCCGAGCGCACCTGTCGCGACGGTTTTCCCGTGCGGATCGGCCGAGAATGTGACCCGATCTGGCGCGGGAGGTTGACTTCCCGCGGTGATCTTGGGGGAATGGAGACGGTGACCGGGGAACACGCGCGCGCAGGAACAGGAGTCCGATCGAATCGCTCGATCGGACGCGTCGCGATCCTCCTCGCCGTCTTCCTCTCGGCCGGACTCTGGACGACGACCGTCGCGGGCCCTGCATCGGCGACGCCCGAACCGCTCCCCACCCCGAGCGAGAGCGCTGCGACGCCGACACCACCGCCGCTCGACGGGCCGACCATCACGAGCCCCGATTCCGGTTCTTTCATCGGCAGCGGCAGCACCACCGTCACCGGGACGAAGGACGCCGGCACGGGGGTCCAGCTGCAGGTCGGCGACGGTCTCGAGCCGGTCTGCATCCTGCCGCAGGACGACAGCACCGAGTGGTCCTGCTCGATCGACCTTCCCGACGGCGGCGGACTGCTCATCACCGCCGTCGAGGTCGGCGGCCCGGAGACGCTCTCCGCGCAGATCTCCGTGTCCGCGCTCGGCCCGCCCACCATCACCGAGGGGACGCCGAGCAACGGCGGCGTCCGCGGCACCGCCCACCCCGGAGCGACGGTGACGGTCCGCGCCGACTCCGGTGCCACCTGCAGTTTCGCGGCGGACAGCTCCGGAAGCTGGTTCTGCGTGCTGGGCGAGCCGCTGCCGGCCGGCGACGTCTCCGTGACGGCGACGCAGCAGGCTTCGTTCAGCGGCAATCAGCGCTCCGACGCGTCCGCCCCGGTCGTGCTCACCATCGACCGCGACGCTCCGGCCCCGCCTGTCATGTCCTCACCGACGGCCGGACAGGCGATGCCGACCTCGGCGGCAAGCTACGCCGGCACCGGCGAGGAGGGCGCGACCGTCACCGTCTTCGCCGACTCGACGTCGGTCTGCACGGCGGTCGTCACCGGTGGCGGGTGGAGTTGCTCGGGCGGGGGCGTACCGGCGGGCGCGCACGTCGTCCTCGCGATCCAACAGGATGCCGCGGGCAACACGAGCGGGGCGAGTCCGGCGATCACCCTGACGTTCGGCGACGCATCGGCCGCGCCCGCCACGCCGGCACCGTCCGCCTCCCCATCGCCGTCCGACGGCACCGAGCCCGCGCCCGCGCCGGGGACACCCGCTCCGGGGACGCAGCAGCCGACCCCGTCGCCGAGCGGCGAACCGGCACCAGGCGCCGCTCCACCCACCGGTGGTGGAGGACTCTGGTCGGGGACGACGCCGTTCACGCAAACCCTCGCCTCCACGATCGACGGCCGCGGCCAGCCGGTCTGGTGGCTCGCCGCACTCCTCGCCCTCGCGGCGGTGGCGCTCATCGCGATCCCGGCCCGACTCCTCGCTACCTCCATCGCCCCCTGGCGCGCCACGATCGCCGACCGTCGTCGTGCAGCGGTGACCGGGCGCAACCGACCGAGGGACGAGTTCGAGCGGGTCCCGTCGGTCCCGCTCCCGAATCGCACGGCGATGGCCGTCGTCACCGCCGTGCTCGCGGCAGGCATCCTCATGTTCGCGCACCCAGTGACCGGTCAGCCGGCGTACCTCCGGCTGTGGTTCGCCTCACTCATCGCCGTGGTCGCGATCAACGTCGTGGGCCTCCTCGCGCAGCTCGTCGTCGCCCGCCGAGCCAGGCTGGGCTCGATGCGCGTGAGCGTCCGTGTCGGCGGACTGGTGGCGGTCGGTGTCGTCACCGCGCTGTCACGCCTCCTGGCCGTGCAGCCGGCTCTGCTCTTCGCGCTATTGACCGAACTCCGACCCACACGGAGACCCGAAACGCATGAAGCCGGCTCGACATCCTCGACGGAGACCGATTCCGATGACATCACGCCACGCATCGCGGGTCGCCTCGCGCTGGCCCGGATCGCTGCGGCCGCCGGGCTCGGTTCGGTCGCCTGGCTCGTGTCGGCGCTGGCCGGTGAGCCGAGCGGCGGCGTGGGCGCGATGCTCGTCGAGGCCGTGAACCTGACCGCGATCGCGGGGATCGGATCCGCGTCGATCGCACTCCTCCCCCTCGGTCCGCTCGGTGGACGCGCCATCCTCGCCTGGTCGAGGCCGGTGTGGCTCGGCAGCGCGTTCGTGGGATTCACACTGCTGTTCGGACTCCTGGGCCCGACGGCGACGGTTCCGGGTGCGGGTGACACGCTCGTCGGACTCCTGCTGGGGTCGCTCGCGTTCGCCGCGGTCGGAGCTGGGACGTGGGCCTGGAACCGTCACCTCCGGCCGCTCATCGACGCGCGCTAGGCCGGACTCCTCCGGCGACGGCGGTCGCGAACGGCCCTGGCCTACAATCGCGGTGAAGGCCACACACCGGGTCGAGAACGCGGTGCCGAGGTGCGGGAGGGTTCGGGATGTTCGGTTCGAAGAGGAAGCTCGACGATCTCATGGCGCAGCTCAGGCCTGACCTGAGTCGGGAAGCACTGGGCGTCGGGGCCGCGTTCCCCGGCGTCGCCCCGAATCCGGTCCTCAGCGGAGATGCTCGCAAGCGGAACGCCGAACTGCGGACGGGGACGCTGGCGCTCGGTGTCCTCGTCGATTGGCGGGAGGTCAACAACAATCCGCGCCTGGTCCTGATGCTCGACGTGGAGACCGCCGACGGCCGCTCGTTCCGCGGGATCGCCGACGAGAACTTCACGATCACGGAGCTCACCCGGCTCGCCCCCGGACAGACGTTGCCCGTGCGCTACCGCCCGGACGTCATGGACCACTACGTCGCCCTCGCGCGCGACGCGGACCCCGCCCTGGTGCAGCAGCTCGCGGACGAGATCGCGAGACGCAAGCGGCGCTGATCCGATCGCCCGCACCGCACGGCACGGCACGGCTCGCGACCATCGCGATCCGCTCGTCGGGGACGACTCAGCCGGCGTCGGCGGGACGCTCGACCGGCAGGCCGCCGGCGGCCCACTCGGAGATGCCCCCGGTGACGTTCACGGCGTCATAGCCCTGCTGTTCGAGGTATCCCGTGACGCGGGCACTGCGACCGCCGGAGTGACACATCACGTACACGGTCTCTTCGCGGGGCACCTCGTCGAGGTGGTCGAGGAAGGACGACATCGGCAGGTGCCGGGCACCGGGCACGCTGGCGACGGCGACCTCGTCGGCTTCGCGGACGTCGATGATGACGGCCTGCTCGAGCTTGCTCAGTTCGGTTGGGGTGATCTCCTGCATCGTTTCAGCCTACCGTCGAGGACGTACGGCCGGGCCGGAAGATGCGGCGGGCAAGCGTGAGGGCGAGGTAACCCGAATACCTCGCCCTCACTTGAGGCGTCTAGCAACCGGTCGACCAAGAAGCTTGCGGCTTCCGGGACCGGCTCACGGGTGACGCCCCCACCTCGAAGGTAGCGGACGGGAGGCACCTTGCGTGACGCAACACCGCCGTGTCGCGTTCGCGTCGTGCGTTTTGTGCACCCCGTTCAGGGGTCAACGCCCGAGGCATCGTTGTCTCAGTGCGCGCTGTCGGGATCGCGAGGGATGTGGAGCTCACCCGGGTCGACGTCGACGTCGCCGGTGTCGTCCGGACCACCGGTCCCGGGGGCGACGTTGATCATGCCGGAGGCGATGTCGGGATCACGGACGACGGGCTGCCCGTCGTCCTGCTTGGCCGCCGTCTCCGCCTCGCTGGAGGGGCTGTACGTGCGGTCTTTGCTCGTCTGCTCGTCGTCGTTCAGGGCGTGGTCGTGGTCGCTCGGAGTACTCATGCTGAGCACGCTAGTCGCGCCCCCAAGCCCGGCAGGGACCCTTGCAGGATCGGGGCGAACGTGCAGAGGGGTACGACCGCCGTGCGGGCGTCAGCTCAGTGCAGGCGGCGGAGCGATACCGATGCGATGACGGGTCGTGCGGCCTCGACGTATGACGCCAGGGTCTCGCGCAGTGCCGCCGCGTTGTCGTCGGTCAGGTCGATCTCGTAGTTCTCGCCGTCGATGCCGAACCGGACCGTCTCCCCCAGCCCGCGAGGGATGTCGGAACCGTCGAGGTCGTCGACGAGCGTCGTGATCGTGCGGGTAGCCATGCGTCCATCCTTCCATGCGGGTGCCGGTACGGCGTCGTACCCCCGGTGGGGTTCGAACCCACACTGCGGCGATTTTAAGTCGCCTGCCTCTGCCAATTGGGCTACGGGGGCGTGCACCTCATCGTATCGAGGCGTCGAACGCCGAGAGGCGCATGCCCCGGCGGACCGGATGACATGCGCCTCTCGAGGAACGGAGCTGGGCTCCGGACCGGACTACTTGTTCGCGCTGACTTCCTCAGCGGGCGTCGCGTAGGCCTGCTCGTCGTCGGCACCGGTCGGGGCGCCAGCAGCAGCAGGAGCCGCGGCAGCAGGTGCCTCGGCGGCGGGCGCTGCGGCCTCGGCCGGGGCGGCCTTCGGCTTGCGCTTCACGGGAGCCTTGCGAGCGGGCTTCTCAGCCGCTGCGGGAGCCGCCGGAGCTGCTGCGGGGGCCGCAGCGTCTGCCGGGGGCTTCGGGCGCGACGCGAAGGTCTCGAAGGCCTCACGCGGGTTCTGCACGGCCGACAGGGAGACGATGTCGCGTCCCAGCCAGAAGTTGTTCCACCAGCCACCGAACACGCGGAACTTGCGCTCGAAGCTCGGCATGGCCAGCCCGTGGTACCCACGGTGCGCGAACCAGGCCGGGAGGCCCTTGATCGCGAGGTTGCCGGACTGGAAGACACCGACGCCGATGCCGAGACCGGCGACCGCACCCATGTTCTTGTGGAAGTAGTTCTTCGGCTCCTCGCCACGGAGGACCGCGGTGATGTTCTTCGCGAGCAGCTTGCCCTGACGGACGGCGTGCTGAGCGTTCGGCACGCAGAAGCCACCGACGCCACCACCGCTGAGGTCGGGAACGGCGGAGACGTCGCCGGCCGCCCAAGCACCCTCGACGATGTCGTCGTCGGTACCGACGCGGAGGTCGGCGCGGGTCTTGATGCGACCGCGCTCCTCGACGGGGAGGTCGCCACCGCGGACGACGCCCGGGTTCGCCATGACACCGGCGGTCCAGACGATGAGGTCGGACTCGAACGACTCACCGGTCGAGAGCTCGATCTTGCCGTCGACAGCCGACTGCAGCTGGGTGTCGAGGTGCACGAGTGCGCCGCGCTCGGCCAGGTTCTTGAGGACCCAGTGGCTCGTCTCGATCTTGACCTCGGGCATGATGCGACCCATGGCCTCGATGAGGTGGAAGTGCGTGTCCTCGAAGGAGAGCTGCGGGTAGAACTTCAGCAGCGAGCTCGCGAACGAACGCAGCTCGGCGAAGACCTCGATACCGGCGAAGCCGCCACCGACGACCGTGAAGGTCAGGAGGCGGTCGCGCTCGGGACCGGCCGGCAGGTTCGCGGCCTTGTCGAAGTTGGAGAGCACGCGGTCGCGGATCGCGACGGCCTCTTCGATGGTCTTGAGACCGATCGCGGTGTCGGCGACACCGGGGATCGGGAAGGTGCGGGAGACGGCTCCGGCGGTGACGACGATGATGTCGTAGTCGACCTCCCAGGGCTCACCGATCTCAGGCGTGATGGTCGCCTTCTTCTCGGCGTGGTTGATGCCCGTGACCTTGGCGGTGATCACGTTGGTGTGCTTCAGGTGGCGACGCGGCGAGACGACCGCGTGACGCGGCTCGATGGAACCGGCGGCGACCTCCGGCAGGAAGGGCTGGTAGGTCATGTAGGGCAGCGGGTCGACCATGGTGACTTCGGCCTCACCACGACGAAGCTGCTTCTCGAGCTTCCATGCGGTGTAGAACCCGGCGTAACCACCACCGACGATCAGAATTTTGGGCACGGCGAACGATCTCCTACGTCAAGACGATTGGTTCAGATGAGTGTCTGAGAATATCGGAACAGAGTACTACTTCTGCAGCACCCGCTTGAAATGCCTGGTAGCGCCTATGACACCGAGCGTGACCAGGCTACCAGTTCCGAGGAGGAGCGCCAGTGGCAGCGACCCGTAGAGCAGGGTGCTCGGCGTCGGGAGGAACGGGTTGGCGCGCACCTCGACGGCCTCGTTCTCCGGGATCGCCGGGGGTACCGGCTCCGGTGTCGGCGACGGCTGCTCGGCACCCGGATCGGGATCGGGGACCTGCGGTGCCCGTCGGTAGAGCGTGATCCAGTCGGACAGCTGCTGCTCCGGCGAGGTCGCCGCCGGACCGACGGAACCGCTGACCGCCTTCGCGGCGTCGATGAGTCCTGCACCGTAGATGGGGCTCTGCGCGGAGTCTCCCACCTGCTTCGCCGTTGCCGTCACGCGCTTGATGGCGTCCGCGGCGCTGAGCTCCGGCCAGGCGGAGCGGACGAGGGCCACGAGTCCGGAGACGATCGGCGCCGCCCCGCTCGTCCCCTGCCACTGCACGTAGGACCCGGCGGGCGTCACCCCGACGAGTTGCTCGCTCGGCGCAGCGACGGCGATCGTGATGCCCTGGCTCGAGGCGTCGAAGCTCGCCGACCCCGCGCGGTCCACACCGGCGACGGTCAGCACACCCGGGATCGTCGCCGGAGCACCGACCTCGACCGTCCCGCTCCCCCGGTTACCCGCTGCAGCCACCACGACGACGTCGTGCGAGAAGGCGTAGAGGAAGGCGTCGTCCCAGCTCGTCGGCCAGTCGAGGCTGTTGCGCGTCAGCGACATGTTGATGACGTCGGCGCCGTTGTCCACCGCCCACCGGACGGCGGTCGCGATCTGATCGTCCCAGGGGACGACGGCCGACCCGTCGGAGCCGAACCCGACCGAGACGGAGAGCAGGCGCGCCTCTGGCGCCACACCGATGACCCCGGCACCGCCCGTGCGACCACGTCCGGCGATCATCGAGGCGACCAGCGTCCCGTGCTCGCTCCCCTCGGAGCCAACCGGTGTCCGGCCGTCGGGACTCCCGAGCCCGGAGACGTCGACGCCACCCGCGACCGCACCGGTCAACTCCGCCGGCCCGCTCGCGATGCCGGTGTCGATCACGGCGACGGTGACACCGGCGCCTTTCGTCGTCTCCCACGCCGTCGTGAAGCCGTAGTCGCCGAGCCAGTACTGCATGTCGCGCACCGTGTCCGCCGACGCCGGGAGCGCCTGCGTCCCCACGAGCAGGAGCGTCAGGAGCGCCGTAGACAGCGCCGACAGCGCACCTCGGAGACCGCGCGGACGACGACGGTCTCCGCGTCGCGGTCCGTCACTCCCCCACAGGCGACCCCCGTCGCGTGCGGGGCCTATCCCTGCCCCGCCTGGCCGTCCGCGCATGCGCACACCTCGGGGCTCCAGCTCGCGCGGTCGAGCGCGAGGTCGCCGATGGGGTTGACGCCCGGACCAGCCGCAAGGGCGTGGCCGACGAGCGCGTGGAGGCATTTGACCCGCACCGGCATGCCGCCGGCGGAAATCCCGTCGATCTCGGCGACCTCGGCGATGGAGGTGCGGTCGGCGAGGTAGGCCGTGTGTGCGGTGGCGTAGTCGGCACGGACCGCTTCGTCCTCGGCCAGGAGCTCGTTGTACTCGTTCATCACCTGGGTCGCCTCGAGCGAGGAGACCGCGGCCGTGGCGGCCGGGTGGGTCAGGTAGTAGAACGTGGGGAACGGCGTGCCGTCGGCCAGGCGAGGAGCGGTGGAGACGACGGTCGGGGCGCCGCAGACACAGCGCGCCGCGATGCCGACGACGTTTCGGGCCGGGCGTCCCAGTTGCGCCGACACGATCTCGACGTCGCGCGCGGAGACGGGGCCGAAGGGAGGGGTGCTCATGGTTCCATTATCGCCGGGTTCGCCACTGCGTCCGGACGTCAGCCGCCGGCGGGAGGCGTCGTCTGCGTGGGAGCAGGGGTCTCGGTCGCGGCCGGGGCCGGCGAGTAGCCGGTGGCGACGAGCGAGGACAGCAGGCCGTCGAGCCAGTCGGATTGCGAGTCGACGAGCGTGTCGCTCACGGGTGTCTCGGTGGTGGGCAACGAGGCCGGATCGACGTCGTTGATGATGATGTAGCTGACCTCACCGGGCAGGGCGTAGAACAGGCGGTCGCGCGCCTGCGTCATGACGTAGCTCTGGTCGTTCCAGCGCTCGCGTTCGGCCTGCTGTGCGTCCACCTGCTTCTGGGTGTCGGCGACACCGGCCTCCAGCGCGGCGATCTGCTGCCGCTGCTCGAGGAAGGTCTTGAGGTTCGGCGCGAGGACGACGACCCCGAGCACGAGGATCCCGAGGAGCAGGACGCTGAACCCGGACAGTCGCAGACTCCGCAACCAGCCGCCGGCGTCCGACTGGCGTGCCGGGGTGGTCCGTGTCGAGCCGGTCCGCGATCGCGGTGCCGCGGAACCGGCCGACGCGGATCGCGGTGCCTTCGTCGTCGACCGCGGGGCTGTGGCTGCGGAGCGTGCGGGCTTCGCGGTGGCCCCCGCCGCCGGGCGCTTGGACGACGAGGCGGCGCGCTTGGCGGAGGCATCCGCGGAGCTCGACCGGGGCTTCGACGCCGGTCGCTGCTTCGACGAGCCGGAGGACGAGGAGGACGCTGCTCCGCTGCCGGACGACGTGGACTTCGACTCGCCGCCGGCCGGCATCGATGGCTTCTTCACAGGCGCCTCCCGCACACGACGAAGGCTCTCAGGGGTGCCGATCGGCACCCCTGAGAGCCTTCAGGTGACGATGCTTAGGCGGTGAACCGGGGGAAGGCGCTGCGGCCGGCGTAGACGGCTGCCTGGCCCAGCTCCTCTTCGATCCTCAGCAACTGATTGTACTTCGCGACCCGCTCGCTGCGCGCAGGCGCACCGGTCTTGATCTGGCCCGCGTTCGTGGCGACTGCGAGGTCGGCGATCGTGGTGTCCTCGGTCTCGCCGGAGCGGTGCGACAGGATCGTCGTGTAGCCGGAGCGCTGCGCGAGGGAGACCGCGTCGAGCGTCTCGGTGAGCGTCCCGATCTGGTTGACCTTGACGAGCAGCGAGTTCGCCGCACCCTTGGCGATGCCGTCGGCGAGACGCTTCGGGTTCGTGACGAACAGGTCGTCGCCGACGATCTGGACCTTGGAGCCGAGCTCGGGGGTGAGGTGGGCGTAGCCTGCCCAGTCGTCCTCGGCCAGCGGGTCCTCGATGGTGATGAGCGGGTAGTTCGCGACGAGGTCGGCGTAGTACGCGGTCATCTCGGTGCTGTTGAGTGCCTTGCCCTCGAACTGGTACGCGCCCTCCTTGTAGAACTCGCTGGAGGCGACGTCGAGGCCGAGCGCGATGTCGGTGCCGACCGTGAAGCCGGCCTGCTCGATGGCCTCGACGATGAAGTCGAGGGCCGCACGGTTGTGCTCGAAGTCGGGGGCGAAGCCACCCTCGTCGCCGAGGCCGGTCGCGAAGCCCTTCGACTTCAGCAGGCCCTTGAGCGTGTGGTACGTCTCGGTGCCCCAGCGGAGCGCCTCACGGAAGCTCGGAGCGCCGATCGGGAGGATCATGAACTCCTGGATGTCGACGCCGGTGTCGGCGTGCGAGCCACCGTTGATGATGTTCATCATCGGGACCGGGAGGACGTGGGCGTTGGCGCCGCCGACGTAGCGGTAGAGCGACAGGTCTGCGGAGTCCGCAGCGGCACGGGCGACCGCGAGGCTCGCACCGAGGATCGCGTTCGCGCCCAGGCGGCTCTTGTTCTCGGTGCCGTCGAGCTCGATCATGGTGTGGTCGACGAGGCGCTGGTCGTCCGCCTCGATGCCCTCGAGTGCCGGGCCGATCTCGTCGAGGACGGCGTCGACCGCCTTCTCGACGCCCTTGCCGAGGTAACGCGCGGCATCGCCGTCACGCAGCTCGTACGCTTCGAACGCACCGGTCGATGCGCCGGACGGGACTGCTGCACGGCTGACCGTGCCGTCTTCCAGGAGCACCTCGACCTCGACGGTCGGGTTGCCTCGGGAGTCGAGAATTTCGCGAGCGCCTACTGCCTCGATGAGTGCCACTGATGTTCTCCTTGTGGGGATTGGGACGTGGGACGGGTACGACGGCCGCCCGCGCTCAGTCTAGTGACATCGGCTGAACGGGTGCAGAGCCGCGGATCGTCGCCCGAGGCGCGCGGTCAGCGGTCGAGCCGGAAGCTCGACACGATGCCGTGGTGGTCGCTGCCCTCGGCGTCGCCGACGGCGTTGTGGGTCGCGGTCATGCCGCGGACGAAGACGTGGTCGAGTCGCATGAGCGGTGTCCCGGCCGGCCAGGTGAGTCCGAAGCCGCCCTCGCTCTGATTGGGCTCCGACACCTCGCTCTGGAGTGCGGCGAGCGCCCGGTCGGAGGCTGAGGCGTTGAAGTCACCCATGACGACGATCCGATCACGGGTGTTCGCCGCGACGGTGTCGGCCAACTCCGCGAGCATCACGTCCCGTTCGGCGTGCGCACCCGGACGCGCGGAGTCGGCGTGGATCACGTAGACGCTCACGGCTCCGGACGGGGTGTCGACGACGGCGTTGATCGCCCGGTACCAGTCGAGTCCGAGCTTCAGCCCGACCGAGTCGGCGATCGGATAGCGGCTCCAGAGACCCACCGTCCCCGTGAGCACGGAGTACGGGTACTGCTCGTCGAGCGTCGCGGCGAGCGGTTCGCGGTCGTGGTCCTCGATCTCCTGGAGCGCGATGAGATCCGCACCGCTGGCCTGGAGAGAGGCCGCGATGACCGCGGGATCGCCCTCCGGCCCGAGGTTCTGGCTGGCGACCGTGAGGGAGGCCTCGGCGGGGACTGACGAGCGTGCGTCACCCATGGGGACGACGCCCGGGCCGAACAGGAAGGCCCAGACGAGCGTCGGCGCGAGGAGACCGATGACGGCGCCCGGCGTGCGGGCGACGAGGAGGACGAGGAAGAGCACCGGCAGCACGACCCACGTCCACGGCAGGGCGTTGTCCCAGACGAGTCCGAGGCCGAGGATGTCGGGGACGAGGGCGTGGGCGGCCGTCAGCAGGGCGAGCGGGACACCGACGGCCAGCGCGAGCGTGGTCGCCCGGCGCCGTACGAGGCTCACCCGGCGGCGCGTGGGACGGGTCGACTCCGGCGCGCGCCGAGGGCGCGCTGCAGGGGCCATGACGCTCATCGGGGGAACCAGTTCTTCGATCGGGGGCAGAGCGGACGGATCGCTCGTGGGAGGGGATCCGGCCGAATGCTCCATCCTGCACCGACGAGCTGGGCAGCGGCTCGGAAGCGCGCCGAGGAGCGGGAAGCGGGTGCGGGAATCGTCAGTCGAGCGCTTTGAACTCGAGCGACTCGAGGGTCGAGTCGGCCGACACGAACGCGAAGGCGCCGAAGCCGGCTGCCGACACGCGATCGAGGAGGGCTTTGAGGTTCTTCACGCGGGCTTCGAGGCGCACCCGACGCCCCTGGGCGACGAGCTTGGCCTTCAACGCCACCAGCGTCACGGGAGGCACGTCGCGGTCGTGCACGAGCACGACGGCATCCGCGGCCGCGCCCGCGGGGAGTTCGATGAGGTCGACGATGCGCTCGAAGCCGATCGAGAACCCGACCGCCGGCACGTCCTGGCCGAGGAAGCGCCCGATCATGCCGTCATAGCGACCGCCGCCGCCGAGCGAGTACCCGAGGTCGGGGTGCGCGATCTCGAAGATGGCGCCCGTGTAGTACCCCATGCCCCGCACCAGGAAGGGATCGAACACGAGCGGGTTCGCGAAGGGGTCGGCCGGCTGACCCTGGAGGGACGTGGCCGCGGCGACGGCCTTCCCGAGTGCGTCGAGCTCCGCGACGACGGCGTCGTCGGCACCGAGCGGCAGCGCCTTGCGGATCGCCCGCTCGCCGAAGGTGTTGAACTCCATCGTCTGCGGACGGGAGAAGAAGGCCTCGAGTGCGTCGACGGCGGTGGCGTCGACCCCGCGGTCGCGTAGTTCGGCGACCACGCCCTGCTGACCGATCTTGTCGAGCTTGTCGATCGTGATGAGCACCTGCGCGTGCTCGTCGGCAGGGAAGCCCAGCGACTCGAGCATGCCGATGAGGAGTCGGCGGTCGTTGATCCGCACGCTGCAGCCGGAGATGCCGAGCTCCGCGAGGGCACCGAGGGTCGCGATGATGAGCTCGGTCTCGGCGAGGTTCGAGGACTCTCCGATGATGTCGATGTCGCACTGCACGAACTGGCGGTACCGGCCCTGCTGCGGACGTTCGCCGCGCCAGACCGGAGCGATCTGGATCGAGCGGAACACCGGCGGGAGCTCAGCCCGGTGCGTCGCGTAGAACCGGGCGAGCGGCACGGTGAGGTCGAAGCGCAGGCCGAGGTCGGTGAGTTCGGTCTGGTTGTCCGCCGCGGCCACGATGGCCTCCGGGGTGAGCTTGCGCCGGAGGATGTTGAACGCCATCTTCTCGTTGTCGCCGCCGAGCCCGGAGTGCAGCCGGTCGTACTCCTCCACCACCGGCGTCTCGATCTCATCGAAACCGTGTGCGGTGAAGACCCGACGGATGGTGCCCAGCGCGTGCTCCCGACGGGCCTTGTCGGCGGGGAGGAAATCGCGCATGCCGCGCGGCGGGTTCACTGGAGCTGCCATGCCTCAATTCTGGCATGGCGGGGAACGGGCACCGTGAGCAGGCGCCCGGCGACCCCCCGCTCAGCCGTCGGTCGGTGACGCCACCGGACGCTCGGCGTCCTGCACTCGCGCGCTCAACCGACGGACGGCACCCCGGAGCGCCCGTTCCGCGTCGAGCCCGTTCGCCCGTGCTGCGGCGACGACGGCGAGGAGCTGCTCCCCCAGGGCGTCCTCGTCGTCGACGACATCGGTGTCGACCGTCGGCCCGACTCCGAGTGGCACGGCCCTGCCGAGCACCTTATCGGCGAGGGCGAGCGATGGCATCCCCTGCGGGATCCCCTCGAGCGCGCTGCTGCGCTTCGCCTTCTCCTCGGCCTTCGCGGCGTTCCAGACGCGCACCACGTCCTCCGGGGTCGGCGCTGCTTCGTCGCCGAACACGTGTGGGTGACGGTGGACCATCTTGCGGGTGACGGCCTCGGCGACGTCGTCGAAGTCGAACGGTGCATCGGCGTCACGGGACGCGATCTCCGCATGGAAGACGACCTGCCACAGCACGTCGCCGAGTTCCTCGACGAGTTCGTCGCGCGTCCCGGCCTCGACCGCTTCGACGAGCTCGTAGCTCTCCTCGATGAGGTACGGCACGAGCATGTCGTGGTCGATGCCCTGCGTCCAGACGCAGCGGTCGCGGATCTGCCGCATGGCGTCGACGAGGCGCTCAGCGGAGGTGTCGCCGACGGGCTCGCTGCTCACCGACGGGCTCCCCACGAGCGGCGGTCGTCGGTGCTGCCGGTCCTCGAGATCAGTCGCGCGATCCGGTCGCGCGCTTCGGTGAAGGGCGGGTAGACGAGCGACAGCGTGTCCGGGGACAGCGGCTTGGAGAACACCGCCTTCGCGTGACTGAACGTGTCGAAGGAATGGCGACCGTGATACGCGCCCATCCCGCTCGCCCCGACACCGCCGAACGGCAGACCCGGCACGAGGAGGTGCGCAGCCGGCACGCCGAACGCCAACGCGCCCGAGGAGGTGTCGCGCGTGAACCGCTTCCGCGTGGCACGGTCGTCGCTGAAGACGTAGAGCGCGAGCGGCTTCTCCCCCGCCCGGATGTGCGCGATGGCCTGTTCGAGCCCGGACACGTGGAGGATCGGCAGGATCGGACCGAAGATCTCCTCCTGCATGATCGCCGCCGAAGCGTCGACGCCGTTCACCACCGTCGGGGCGATGTACCGCTCCGAGGCGTCGACCACGCCGCCGAGGGCCGGCTCGAGACCGTCGAGCAGACCGCTGACCCGGGCGAAGTGCCTGTCCGAGATGATGCGGCCGTAGTCGGCACTGTCGGTGGGGTCCGGGCCGTAGAGGGCTGCGATCGCGTCGCGCAGGTACGGGACGAGCCGATCGGCGACCGACCGGGTCGCGAGCAGGTAGTCGGGGGCGACGCAGGTCTGGCCGGCGTTCATGAGCTTGCCCCAGACGATCCGGCGGGCCGCATCCGCGAGGTCCACGGTGTCGTCGACGTACACCGGCGACTTCCCGCCGAGTTCCAGGGTGATCGGGGTCAGATGTTCCGCCGCGGCCCGGGCGACGACCTTGCCCACGGCGGCGCCACCCGTGTAGAAGATGTGGTCGAACCGCTCGGCGAGGAGGGCGGTGGCGACCTCCGCATCGCCCTCGACCACCGCGACGGCACGGTCGTCGAGGTACTCCGGGAGGAGGCGCGCGAGTGCGGCGCTCGTGGCGGGGGCGAGCTCGCTGGGCTTCAGTAGGACGGCGTCACCCGCGGCGAGCGCCCCGATGACGGGACCGATGCAGAGCTGGACCGGATAGTTCCACGGGCCGATGACGAGGACCACGCCGACGGGTTCCGCCACGACCGATGCCGACGCCGGGGCGAGGGTGAGCGGCACCGCGACCCGTCGGGGCCGTACCCAGCGCTTCAGGTGCTTCAGCGTGTGATCGATCTCGCCGACGAGGAGGCCGATCTCGGTGATCTGCGCCTCGGTGCCGCTCTTGCCCAGGTCGGTCGCCAGCGCCCGCTCGAGCTCGCCACCGCGTTCGAGGAGCAGTTGTTTCAGCGCACGGAGTTGGCGGAGCCGCCAGGCCACGGGCTTCGTGGTGCCGCGGTCGAAGGTCTGTCGGAGCCGGACCACGGTGTCGGCCACGACCACCTTCGGCTCCTGCTTCGTCCGGATGCTGGTCGCCATGGGTTCCTCCGACTCGACGGGATCGTGGGCACCAGCATACGTCCGTCCGCAGACCGACGGCCTGACCCGGCGACCGGCTACCCGACGCCTGGAGTCGCGAGGAAGCGGTCGACGTCCGCCGCGATCTCGCGGGACTTCGTGTGGTGCAGGTAGTGGTCGGCGTCGAGCGGCACGACCTCTCCTCGGTCGACGCTCGCAGCCTGCTCCTCATGGAGCGGCAGCCACCCCGCCACCGTCGGGTTGTCGCGCTGGGCGAAGAGCAGCACCGGGAGGTCTGCCGGGAAGGTCTTCCCCTTCGCCGCTCGGAAGTTCGCCGCGATGCGCGACATCTCGTCCGAGGACGTCGCACTCGAGGTGTTGCGCAGCGAGATCATCCCGAGCTGCTCACGCGTGTGCTGGTCGTACGGCGGATCCGGGTACGGGTCGCCCGACAGCGCCGTGACGACCCGGGTGATGCCGAGTGCCTTCGCCGCACGCAGGGCGTCGACCGGCAGCGCGGCGTCCATGCCCGGCTGATCGGGCACGCTGCTGTCGATGCCGACGAACGCCGTCACCTCGTCGCGGAACCGCTCGACGTAGTCCAGCGCATAGATCCCCGCGATGGAGTGCCCCATCAACACGTACCGGTCGATGCCGAGCCCAGCGACCGCCTCGTGGATCTCAGAGACGATGTTCTCGGTCGTTCGCGGCACGTCGGTCTGGTCGCTCAGCCCGTATCCGAAGGGCTCGACCATGACCACCCGGTACGACGACGAGAGCTCCCCGACGAGCGGCGAGAAGTCGAGCACGGGCGAACCGGTACCGAAGCCGGGCAGGAGGACGATCGTCTGGTCTCCCTCCCCCGTCACCGACACGTTCATGCGTTTGCCGTCGACCTCGACCCGCTGCCCGTACTCCTCGATGCGCGTGGCTTCAGCAGCCGATGCGGCGGTGTTGACGATGGTGGTCGTGAGGAGCCCGGCGAGCACGAGCGCGACGAGCGCCACGACCCCGGTGAGGACGATGCGGAGGAACTTCTTCATCCCTCCACGCTAGGGATGGACGACGACCGTCGGATCGGCCGCGGGTACCGACGCTGTCGTCCCGCGGGCCCATCTGCGGCTGCCCGCTAGGACGACGTCGAGCCCTCCGGCAGCGGGTAGATCGCGTTCAGGAACTGCTGCACCCAGGCGATGAGGTCGGTGTCGGCCAGCGGTTCGTCGCCGACGCGCGGCAACGGCACGATGACGGTGTTCGTCTGGGCCAGGTACTTCGCGCCGGGATACATGCGTCGCAGCCGCGTCTGGATGGAGTCGGGGAGGTCGGCGGGCGTGACCCGCAGGTTCGGTCCGACGGCGATGAGGTCGCTGAGTCCCGAGCGCTGCGCACGCTGACGGAGCCGCGACACGGCGATGAGCGTGCTCACCTGCGCCGGCGGCTCGCCGTATCGGTCGGTGAGTTCGTCGATCACGAGGTCGATCTGGCCGTCCTTGGCCGCAGGTCCGGACGCGGCCGACAGCTTCTGGTAGGCCTCCAGCCGCAGCCGCTCGCTGTCGACGTACTCCTCGGGGATGTGTGCGTCGACGGGCAGTTCGAGCCGGAGCTCGGTCTGCCCTTCGGCGACGTCGCCACGGAAGGTGGACACGGCTTCGC
The DNA here is from genome assembly GCF_050031945.1 of Plantibacter sp. 2H11-2. Classification (NCBI taxonomy): domain Bacteria; kingdom Bacillati; phylum Actinomycetota; class Actinomycetes; order Micrococcales; family Microbacteriaceae; genus Plantibacter; species Plantibacter sp. 2H11-2. The sequence continues at coordinate 576,029 of NZ_JBNBBL010000001.1, forward strand.
CGATCATGCGGAGATAGAGGTCGAAGCCGACGCCCGCGATGTGGCCGGCCTGCTCACCGCCGAGCATGTTGCCGGCGCCACGGATCTCGAGGTCCTTCAGGGCGACCTGCATGCCGCTGCCGAGCTCGTTGTTCGCCGCGATGGTCGAGAGCCGGTCGTGGGCGGTCTCGGAGAGCGGCTTGTGCTCGTCGTACAGGAAGTACGCGTAGGCGCGCTCGCGGCCGCGACCGACACGACCCCGCAGCTGGTGCAGCTGGCTCAGACCGTACTTGTCGGCGCGGTCGATGATGATCGTGTTCGCGTTCGAGATGTCGAGGCCGGTCTCGATGATCGTCGTGCAGACGAGGACGTCGAAACGGCGCTCCCAGAAGTCGACCACGACCTGTTCGAGCGCGGCCTCGCCGAGCTGCCCGTGGGCGATGGCGATGCGCGCCTCGGGGACGAGCTCCGCGAGGTCCGCCGCGACGCGGCTGATGGACGAGACCCGGTTGTGCACGAAGAAGATCTGGCCCTCGCGCAGGAGCTCGCGCCGGATCGCCGCACCGACCTGCTTGCCGTTGTACGGACCGACGAAGGACAGGATCGGGTGGCGGTCCTCCGGTGGGGTCGCCAGCGTGGACATCTCCCGGATGCCGGTGACCGCCATCTCGAGCGTGCGCGGGATCGGGGTCGCGCTCATCGCCAGGATGTCGACGTTCGTCTTCAGCTTCTTGAGGGCGTCCTTGTGCTCGACACCGAACCGCTGCTCCTCATCGATGATGACGAGGCCGAGGTCCTTGAACTGCACCTTGTCGGTCAGCAGACGGTGCGTCCCGATGATGACGTCGACCGTGCCGTCGGCGAGTCCGGCGAGCGCCTCCCGCGCCTCCTTGTCGGACTGGAACCGGCTGAGCGGCCGCAAGTGCACGGGGAACCCGGCGAACCGCTCCTGGAAGGTCTCGAAATGCTGCTTGACGAGCAGGGTGGTCGGCACGAGCATCGCGACCTGCTTGCCGTCCTGGACGGCCTTGAACGCGGCACGGACGGCGACCTCGGTCTTCCCGAACCCCACGTCGCCGGAGAGGAGGCGGTCCATCGGGATCTCGCGCTCCATGTCGGCCTTGACCTCGTCGATGGTCTGCAGCTGGTCGGGGGTCTCCGCGAACGGGAACGCTTCCTCGAGCTCGCGCTGCCACGGGGTGTCCGGGCCGAAGGCGTGTCCCTTCGAGGCCATGCGCGCCGAGTAGAGCTTGACGAGCTCCACCGCGATGTCGCGGACGGCCTTGCGGGCCTTGCTCTTCGCCTGCGACCAGTCGCTGCCGCCCATCTTGCTGAGCTGGGGGGCCTCGCCGCCGACGTAGCGGGTGAGGAGGTCGAGCTGGTCCGTGGGGACGAGCAGTTTGTCGCCCGGGTACCCGCGCTTGGAGGGTGCGTACTCGAGCACGAGGTACTCGCGGGTGCTCTTCACCGGGTTGCGTCCGCCGCTCGAGACCTCGCGCTGGGTCATCTCGACGAACTTGCCGATGCCGTGGGTCTGGTGCACGACGAAGTCGCCGGACCGCAGCTGCATGGGGTCGACGACGTTCTTGCGTCGGGTGGCGAGCTTCTTGACGAGACGTGAGTCGTACCCCGCGGTGCGGCCGTAGAACTCGGCCTCGCCGAGCAGCATGAGCTTGGAGGCCTCGAGCTCGAACCCGCCCTCGACGTCGGCCTGCAACAGGTAGGCGACGCCGGGCTCCGGCTCGACGGGGAGTTCGTCGACCATGCGGGCCGCGATCTCGTGCTCCGCCAGGACGTCGGCCGCCCGCTCCACCAGGCCGACGCCGCGGGCCGCGATGACGACCGTCCAGCCCTCGCGGATGCGGTCGGCGACGTGCTCGATGGCGCCCTCGACGTTGCCGTGGAAGCTCGGCACGGTGTCGCCGGCGACCGTGACGGTGAGGAGCTCGTCGAGTTCGAGGTGTTCCGGTAGCGTCTCGACGTCGGGTCCGGCGCGGAAGCCGCTGAACGTCCACCACGGGTGGTCGGGCGCCGGCTGGCCGGGAGCGCTGAAGGTGACGGACTCCTTCAGGGCGCCCAGCGAGATGAAGTCGCCGGAGGCGAGGTCGATCGGCGCGTTCGCACCGACGGTCGCGGCGCTCCATGCGGCGGCGAGGAACTCGCGGTTCGTCTCGGCGAGGCTGATCGACCTCGTGACGACGCGCTCCGGCGAGACGACGGCGATGGCCGCTCCATCCGGCAGGTAATGGGTGATCGGGACGAGGCGGTCGACGAGGGCCGGGGAGAGCGACTCCATGCCCTCCACCGCGATGCCCTCCGCGATCTTCTCGAGGATCCCGGTGAGGCTCGGGAACTCATGCTGCATCTCCGCGGCGCGCTGCCGGACTGCCGGGCTGAGGAGCAGCTCACGGGACGGCGGCAGGTGGATCGCGTCGACCGGCTCGGGCAGCGAACGCTGGTCGGCGACCGAGAACGCCCGGATGCCGTCGACCTCGTCGCCGAAGAACTCGACCCGGTACGGGTGGTCGGCGACCGGCGGGAAGACGTCGAGGATGCCACCGCGCAGCGCGAACTCACCACGCCGCGACACCATGTCGACCCGGGTGTACGCGAGTTCGACGAGGCGCAGCGCGATCGCGGCGAGGTCGTGTCCGCGACCGCCCTGGACGAGTTCGATGGGAGCGGTCTCGGTGAGGTTGTCGGCCACGGGCTGCAGCGCGGCGCGCACCGACGCGACGAGGAGGAACGGCCGCTCCCCCGCCCAGGCGCCGAGCCGCCGCAGCGCCTCCAGGCGTCGGCCGACGATCTCGGCGCTCGGGCTGAGGCGCTCGTGTGGCAGGGTCTCCCAGGCCGGGAACTCGACGATCTCGGCCTCTGGCATGAGGTCGCTGAGCGCGGAGCGGAGCCGCTCGGAGTCGCGGCCGGTCGCGGTGACGACGAGGGCCGCCTGGGCGGCACCCTGCCGACCGCGCTCGTCCATGAGCGCCGCGAGGAGCGGTGCACGCAGCCCGTCGATCACGGAGAAGTCCGCGCTCTTGCCCGCGTACGCGAGGGCATCGTCGATCGTTGCGGCGCGCCGAAGCGCGTGAGTCAAACCCTGAAGCGTCACCGGGACAGCCTACGCCGAGCCACCGACACCCATGACCCCATCGCCCACCGGCCACCGCTGTCAATCGGCTGCGGACGACGCGTCACGCGGCATCCTCTCGCGCCGGACGCGTCATGATTGACCCATGACGAGCACGGAGCCCCGGTCAGACCGACACCCCGAACGGACCGGCGGCTTCCCGCTCCCCCCGATCCGCCAACCGATCCGCCGGATCGGAGCGCGGACGTTCGACTTCTCGAAGCAGGTCGCGGTCATGGCGATCATCAACCGCACCCCGGACTCCTTCTTCGACCAGGGCGCGACGTTCTCGCTCGACCGAGCCGTCGACGCCGCCGTGACCGCCGCAGAACAGGGCGCCGACTGGGTCGACATCGGCGGAGCCAAGTTCGCCCCTGGGCCGGAGATCCCCACCGCCGAGGAGATCGACCGCGTGCTCCCCGTCGTCGAGGCGCTCGCCGCACGGAGCGACGTCGTCATCTCCGTCGACACCTTCCGCCCCGAGGTGGCGGCGGCCTGCATCGCGGCGGGCGCCTCCGTCATCAACGACACCACGGGGATCCACGACCCGGCTCTCGCGGACGTCGTCGCCGCGAGCGAGGCCACGCTCGTCATCACGCACAGCCTGGCCAGGCCGAGGCAGCCGCATCCCCGCCCCCACTACGACGACGTCGCCGGTGAGGTCGCCGCCTTCCTGACGGCCCGCGTCGACCTCGCACTCTCCCACGGCGTCCCCGAGTCACGGCTCATCGTGGACCCCGGGCACGACCTCAACAAGAACACCGTGCAGACGCTCGAACTCACCCGACGGTTCGACGAGATCGCCGCGCTCGGGCTGCCGACGCTCGCCGCGGTGTCGAACAAGGACTTCATCGGCGAGTCCCTCGACCGCCCGAAGTCGGAACGTCTCGAGGGGTCCCTGGTGTCCGCTGCGGCGTGCATCCTCCTCGGCGCCCGCATCGTGCGGATGCACGCCGTGCCCGAGTCGATCGCGGCCGTGCGGATGACCGAGGCGATCCTCGGCTTCCGCGCACCGGTGGCGCCCGTCCACAACGTCTGATCCGGAACCCTCGAGGAGTCACATGAGCACCCCCAGCATCACGAGCCTGGTCCCCGCGCAGGACCGACCACTGTCGGTCGACGAGCTCGTGGCGGCCTACACCGTCGAGGACCGCTCCGCCACGACCGTCCGCGTGAACTTCGTGACGAGCCTGGACGGTGGAGCGACCGTCGACGGCGTCTCCGGCGGGCTCGGCGGCCCGGCCGACAAGACCGTGTTCGACATCCTGCGTCGGCTCTCCGACGTCGTGCTCGTCGGTGCCGGAACCGTGCGCGACGAGGGCTACGGTGCCATGCGGCTCGACGTCGACGCCGCGGTGTGGCGCGACGACCACGACCTCCCCCTGCACCCGGTGTTCGCGATCGTGTCGGGCTCGCTCGACCTCGATCTCCGCTCGGAGGTCTTCACCCAGGCGCCGGTCCGGCCGCTCGTCGTGACGACCGACCGCGCCGACCCCGCGAAGCGCGCGGCGCTTGAGGCGGTCGCCGACGTGGTGGCGTGCGGCGACGAACACGTCGAACCGGCGCGTGTCGTCCAGGCGCTGTCCGACCGCGGCCTGCGGCAGATCCTGTGCGAGGGTGGTCCGGCACTCTTCGGCTCGTTCATCGCCGCTGACGCCGTCGACGAACTCTGTCTGACGATCAGTCCGTCGCTCGTCGGCGGGGAGAGTGTCCGGGTCTCCGCGGGTCCCGCGTCCGAAGCACCGCGACCGATGCGGTTGCAGCACCTCCTGCGCTCGGACGAGCTGCTGATCTCGCGGTACGTACGCGCCTGAGCCGTCGGCTCCCACTTCATCGGACTTCCATCCCTCGATCGTCTGATATCCCAGACGACCAGCGCTGCTACGCTGGCGGCCTCCCCCATCCGATGATTTCTTGGGATGCTGCATGCGCGTTTCGACCAGCCCACTCCGTCCGATCCTGACCACGACACTCGTCCTGGCGGTCGGTTGGACCCTCTCGATGATCCAACCGGCGCCGGCAGGAGCGACGGCCTTCGAGCCACCGACTGACGCAGCAGGCACTCCAAGCGGTGCGGTCTTCCACGAGGACTTCGAACGCGCACCCGACACCGGCACGCCCATGTCGGTCCGCGATTACCTGGGCCGTTCGGACCTCCGGTTCGACGCCGACGACTTCTGGACGGATCGAGCGGCATGCAACGGCTTCATCATGTCCGCCTCGATGACGGGCGCCGAGCCCGGTGACTGCCTCGACGCCACGAGCGCCATGGCGAACGTCCGTGCCCTCGCCGGAGTGCTGGGCGTCCTCAACGGCACCGATCCCGGGACCAACTCCGCCGTTGCGGCCTATACCCAGACGAACGGTCCAGACGGCGCGGTCGAACTGGAGACGACCACGCCGATCCCACTGGCGACCGGCACCGGCCGCTTCCTGACCGCCTCCGTGAACGTCGCGTCCCTGAACTGCTTCGCAGCGGTGCCGACCGCACTGCAGCTGGCGCTGCGGACCCCCGACGGCGTCGAACACCCGGTGTCCGAGCAGACGATCGACCCCTGCACGGACGACCGCGCCGAATCGCTCAGCCACGGCGGCGTCTCCGCTCGTGCCGGGCACTTCGCCGGCGATGCCTCGATGCTGGTGGACGCGGCGGCGATCGGTGTCGTGATGCGCAACGATCACGGCGGCGGATCGGGCAATGACCACGCCTTCGACGATCTGAGCATCATCGACGTGACCCCGACCCTCGATGTCGAGCTGTCGCAGGACACCGCCTTCGTCGGGGACACGATGCGTCTTCGCTTCGTCGTGCGCAACACCCCGGAACTCGCCGCGAAGGCCGGTTGGTCCGTGCAGACGGCCTTGCCTGGTGGACTCGCGGTCGCCACCGATCCGCGAGTGACCGCGAGCTGCTCGGCGGAGGTGACCGCTCCGGCGTCCGGGGCCGACATCGCGTTCACCGGCGACCTCGCGGCGGGCGAGGGGTCCTGCACGATCGAGGTCGACGCGACACCGGTCGCTCGCGGCGCGCTGACCGTCACCGTGGCGGGAGACGCCGTCCGTGGGCTCGACCTCGGCTCACAGCCCGCCCTGACCGCCATCGATCGGGTCGCGATCGAGAGCCCGGCATCGGGCGCCCTCGTCGAGTCCTCACGACCGATCTTCGCCGGAACGGGCGAGCCGGGCGCCGGCATCACCGTGCGCGACGGCGAGGGCCACACCCGATGTGAGACCACCGTGGACCCGTCCGGCCACTGGAGTTGCGTGAGCACCGTGACCGTCGAGTCCGGCGAGGCCGTCGTCCGCGTGGAACAGACCGCCTCCGGGCTCAGCAGCACGGAAGAGACCACCTACCGCGTGCTCGTCCCCGCGCTGGCCGTGGAGGGCACCGTCCGCCTCGAGATCCATGGTGCCGACGGATCGTGGGTTCCGGTCGAGGGCGAGACCGTCACGACCGACCCCGGTGACCGCTTGCGCGTCATCGCGACGGTCACCAACACCGGCGAGAACGCGCTGGGCGACATCACCCTCGCGGAGACGCCGGACACCCGCCTCACCTGCAGCAGCGAGCTCATCGAGCCTGGTGCCTCGACGGTCTGCACCAGCACCGAGCCGCTCGTCCTGACACCGCAAGCGCTCGACGACGACTCGTTCGTCCACGCGTTCGAGGCGGTCCTGACCGGGTACTCGCGCGCATCGGACCACGCCGCCACCGGGTCGGTGACCTCGGCCGACACCGGTCGCCTGCCACTCCCGGACGCACCCCGCGTCTCGACGGGGGCGCTCCACACCTCGCTCGGCATCGTGTGGAGGGTCGCGCCGCTCGAACCGCAGGCGCCGTTGGTCCGGACGGGAGCCGAGGTCCCACTCTCCACCGCACTGCTCATCAGCGGACTGCTCCTGGTGGGCGCGGTGCTCGTCGGCGCCGGCACGCGCCAGGGCCGACGCGTCCGCTCACCGCTCGGCTGAGCGGGCGTCAGGCGCCGTGGAACCGGGTCTGTGCAGCCAACAGGCCCTCGTTCACGAGGAGCTCGACCGCATCGGCGGCGTCGGAGACCAGCATGGGAAGCTGCTCCCGCTCGGTTCCCGCGAAGTCCTTGAGGACGAAGTCGGCGGCGTCCTGACGGCCCGGCGGCCTCCCGATACCGACCCGGACGCGCAGGAACTCGGGGGTCTTCAGCGCTGAGGCGATGTCGCGGATGCCGTTGTGCCCACCATGCCCGCCGCCCTGCTTGAGCTTGATCGAGTCGAACGGGATGTCGAGCTCGTCGTGGACGGCGATGACGTGGTCGGGGTCGACGGAGAAGAACTGGGCGAGCGCTGCGGTGGGGCCGCCGGAGAGGTTCATGTAGCTGTTGGGCTTGCCGAGGACGAGCTTCGGGCCGCCCGGCACGAGACGCCCCTCGGCCACGCGCGCGTTCCCCTTGTGGGTCTTGAAGGTTCCGCCGATGCGCTTCGCGAGCTCGTCGAGGACCATCTGCCCGACGTTGTGCCGGTTGCGGGCGTACTGCTCGCCCGGGTTCCCGAGCCCGACGATGAGCCACGTGTCTGCAGCCATGCTGCCTTCCTGATCGAACGCCTCGGCTCGACCGGTGAGACCGGCCAGAAACCGAGCGAACCTGCCGCCTGCCATGCACCGAGACTATCGGGGCGGGCGGGCGACAGGTTCGTCTGCTGGAGTGGTGACTACTCCGCGGCCTCGGCTGCGGTCTCCTCGGCGGCGGCCTCAGCAGCCTCCGTCTCCTCGTCCGCCGGAGCGGCCGGGACGGTGATCGCGACGATGAGGACGTCGGTCTCGGTGATGAGCGAAGCGCCCTTCGGGAGCTCGAGGTCGCCGGCCAGGATCTGGGCGCCCTCTTCGAGGCCCTCGACGCTGACGGTGACGCGCTCGGGGATGTGGGTCGCCTCGACCTCGAGGCTCACCGTGGTGGCGTCCTGGTTGAGGATGGTGCCGGCGGCGGACTCGCCCTCGATGGTCACGGGGATGTCGACCTGGACCTTCTCGCCCTTCTTGACCACGATGAGGTCGAGGTGCTCGATGATCTGGCGCACGGGGTCCTTCTGGACGTCCTTGACCAGCGCGAGCTGGCCCTTGCCGGCGATGTCGAGCTCGAGCACCGCGTTGGACTTGCGGAGGATGAGCAGCATCTGGTGGCCGGGCAGCGAGACGTGCACGGGCTCGGTGCCGTGGCCGTAGAGCACGGCGGGGATCTTGCCGAGGGCACGGAGCTTGCGGGCTGCGCCCTTGCCGAACGATTCGCGGAGTTCCGCGGTGACCTTCAGGTCATCGGACATGATGTTCTCCTCACGGGTCTTGCACCCGGTTGGTCGTGCCGCGACGATGCGCGGCGGAATGGATGAGTCAACTCGAACGCGTATCTGCGTGAGGAAAAGCCGGAAGCCAGACCACCGCGTCGATCACGGAAGCTGCCACGGGCCGCTTCCCTCGCCGAAGTTCAGTGGGAGAGTCTATCGCACCGCGCTGAGGCCCGCGACCGCCTCGTCCACGATCTCATCGACGGTGGCGTCGACGTCCACCACGAAGCCCGGTTCGTCGGCGTCCAGGTCTTCGAGGAGTGCGAACTGCGAGTCGAGGAGCGACGGCGGCATGAAGTGACCGCTCCTGCCCTCCATCCGGCGTCCGAGCACCTCGCGCGAGCCGTGCAGGAGCACGAACCGCACCCCTGGCGCCTCAGCGAGGATCGCCTCCCGGTAGGCCCGTCGGAGTGCGGAGCAGGCCATCACGAGCCCGGTGTCCGAGGCGTCGGCGAGTGCTTTGCCCACGAGGGCCAGCCAGGGCCAGCGGTCGGGGTCCTCGAGCGGCGTTCCGGCGGCCATCTTGCGCACGTTCTCGAGCGGGTGCAGGGCGTCGGCGTCGACGAAGGGCACCCCGAGCCGGTCGGCGATCAGCACCCCGGTCGTGCTCTTCCCGGACCCGGACACGCCCATGACGACGACGAGCGGTGCTTTCACACGGAACCCCCTGTGGTCTCCGGCCGATGACCGGGCGGCCGGCTCGCCCGACCCGCACAGCACGATACCGGACACCTCCGCACGGTCCGCTCGGACCTCACCTGCACGCGGGGTCATTGAGAGGTGGAGCGACACCTCCCTTTGCTACGGTTGCAGGACGGGCCGTGCCCGGATCGACGAGGGTGTCGCCGCTGTCCTGCAGCCGCCCCGTCGACTCCTGAGCACTCGGAACGCTTCCCGCATCACCCACTCTGAAGGAGAACCACATGGTGAACACCGCCGAAGCTCGCGCCAACATCGGCGTCGTCGGTCTGGCCGTCATGGGCAGCAACCTCGCACGCAACCTGGCGAGCCGCGAGGGCAACACGGTCGCCGTGTACAACCGCTCCCCCGAACGCACCGACCTGCTCGTGAGCGAGCACCCCGAGGCCGGCTTCGTCGCGTCGAAGACCATCGAGGAGTTCGCCGCGTCGCTCTCGAAGCCACGTACCGCGATCATCATGGTGCAGGCGGGTAAGGGCACCGACGCCGTCATCCAGCAGCTCACCGAGGTCTTCGAGCCCGGCGACATCATCGTCGACGGCGGCAACGCACTCTTCACCGACACCATTCGCCGCGAGAAGGCCGTCCGCGAGACCGGCATCAACTTCGTCGGCGCCGGTATCTCCGGCGGCGAGGAGGGCGCCCTCAAGGGACCGTCGATCATGCCGGGCGGCTCCGCCGAAGCGTGGGAGACCCTCGGCCCCATCCTCAAGTCGATCGCTGCGATCGCCGAAGGGGAACCCTGCGTCACCCACGTCGGCACCGACGGCGCCGGCCACTTCGTCAAGATGATCCACAACGGTATCGAGTACGCGGACATGCAGCTCATCGCCGAGGCCTACGACCTCATCCGTCGCGGCACCGGCAAGTCGCCGGCCGAGATCGCGGAGATCTTCGCCGAGTGGAACCGCGGCACGCTCGAGAGCTACCTGATCGAGATCACCGCCGAGGTCCTCAAGCAGGTCGACGCGAAGACCGGGCAGCCGCTCGTCGACGTCATCCTCGACCAGGCCGGCGCCAAGGGCACCGGCGCGTGGACCGTGCAGACGGCACTCGACCTCGGCATCCCGGTGTCGGGCATCGCAGAGGCCGTGTTCGCCCGTTCGCTGTCGTCGAAGCCGGCGCAGCGCGCAGCGGCCCGCGAACTCGCCGGTCCCTCCGAGGAGTGGACCGTCGCCGACCCCGACCAGTTCGTCGAGGACGTGCGCCAGGCGCTCTACGCGTCGAAGATCATCGCCTACTCGCAGGGCTTCGACGAGATCGTCGCCGGTGCCGAGCAATACGGCTGGGACATCAAGAAGGGCGAGATCGCGAAGATCTGGCGCGGCGGCTGCATCATCCGCGCGCAGTTCCTCAACCGCATCACCGAGGCCTACGAGGAGGACCCCGAGCTGGTCGCCCTCGTGACGGCGCCCTACTTCAGCGACGCCGTCGCGGAGGCGCAGGACAGCTGGCGCCGCGTGGTCGTCGCGGCCGCCCAGGCGGGCATCCCCTCGCCGGCGTTCTCGTCGTCGCTGTCGTACTACGACGGCCTCCGCGCCGAACGTCTGCCCGCAGCGCTCGTCCAGGGCCAGCGCGACTTCTTCGGCGCGCACACCTACAAGCGCGTGGACCTCGACGGCACGTTCCACACCCTCTGGTCGGGCGACCGCAGTGAGGTCGAGCAGGCGGGCTCGAGCCACTAGTCCACGGCCTGCAGACGCAGAACGCCCGGTCCGAGTTCGGACCGGGCGTTCTGCGTACCAGCGGAGGGTGCCGGGCTACGCGGCGCCGTCGAACATGCTCGTGACGGAGCCGTCGTCGAAGACCTCGTGGATGGCACGGGCGATGAGCGGCGCGATCGAGAGGACGGTCAGCTTGTCGAAACGCTTGGCCTCGTCGACCGGGAGCGTGTCGGTGACGACGACCGAGTCGATGGCGTCGCTCTGCAGGAGCTCCACCGCCGGGTCGGAGAAGACCGCGTGGGTGGCCGCGACGACGACGCCGATCGCGCCGGCGTTCTTGAGCGCCTCGGCCGCCTTCACGATCGTGCGTCCGGTGTCGATCAGGTCGTCGACGAGCAGGCAGACCCGGCCCTCGACCTGACCGACGATCTCGTGGACGCTGACCTGGTTGGGGACCAGCGGGTCGCGGCGCTTGTGGATGATGGCGAGCGGCGCACCGAGCTTGTCGCTCCAGATGTCGGCCACACGGACGCGGCCCATGTCGGGCGAGACGACCGTCAGCGTCGACGCGTCGAGCTTGGCGCGGAAGTGCTCGAGGAGGACCGGCATCGCGAAGAGGTGGTCGACGGGACCGTCGAAGAAGCCCTGGATCTGCGCGGCGTGGAGGTCGACCGACATGATGCGGTCGGCACCGGCGGCCTTGAAGAGGTCGGCGACGAGGCGGGCGGAGATCGGCTCGCGTCCGCGACCCTTCTTGTCCTGGCGCGCGTACGGGTAGAACGGGGCGACCACGGTGATGCGCTTGGCGCTCGCCCGCTTGGCCGCGTCGACCATGATGAGCTGCTCCATGAGCCACTCGTTGATCGGAGCGGTGTGCGACTGGATGACGAAGACGTCGGTGCCGCGGATGCTCTCGTCGTACCGGGCGTAGATCTCGCCGTTGGCGAAGGTCCTGGCATCGGTGGGGAGGAGCTCGGAGTCGAGCTCCGCCGCGATCGCCTCGGCGAGTTCCGGGTGGGCTCGTCCGGAGACGAGAACCAGCTGCTTCTTGTTGTCCGCCGTGATGCCTGACACAGACCCTGCCTTCTGCCGGAATCCTCCGGCCTCACTCACGAGTCGACGTTACCAGCCGCAGCCGCGTCGTCCGACACGGCATCCACGGCCGGTGCCGCCGATGCGGCGCCGGCAGCCGTCGCAGCCGCCGTACCCGGGCGCTTCTGCTCGACCCAGCCCTCGACGTTGCGCTGCTGCGCGACCGTCAACGCCAGCGCCCCTGCCGGGACGTCCTTGCGGATGACGGTGCCGGCACCGGAGTAGGCGCCGTCGCCGACGCTGACCGGGGCGACGAGCGTGTTGTGCGCGCCGGTGCGGACGTGCGATCCGATGGTCGTGCGGTGCTTGTGCACGCCGTCGTAGTTCGAGGTGATCGTGCCGGCACCGACGTTCGACTCGACGCCGATCTCGGTGTCGCCGATGTAGCTGAGGTGCGGGACCTTGCTGCCCTCACCGATCTGTGCGTTCTTCGTCTCCACGAAGGTGCCGATCTTGCCGTGCTCGCCGAGCACCGTGCCGGGTCGCAGGTAGGCGAACGGCCCGACCTCGGCGCCGGCACCGATGACCGACAGCGTCGCGTCCGTGCGGCGGACGCGCGCACCAGCGCCGACCTCGGTGTCGATGAGCGTGGTGTCCGGACCGATCGTCGCACCGGACTCGACGACCGTCGCGCCGAGGATCTGCGTCCCGGGAAGCAGGGTGACGTCGGCGTGCAGCCGCGCCTTGATGTCGATCCACGTCGTGGCCGGGTCCTGGACGGTCACGCCGGCGAGCTGCCAGGCGCGCACGAGGAGGGCGTTCAGTTTGGCCGCGGCGGCGCTCAGCTGGGCGCGGTCGTTGATGCCCTCGACCAGCCAGGAGTCACTCACGGGGAGCGCAGAGACCTCGGAGCCAGCGCGTCGCAGGAGGCCGATGACGTCCGTGAGGTACTTCTCCCCCTGGGCGTTGTCGGTGGTGACCTCGGCGAGCGCGTCGCGGAGCTGGCTCACACCGAAGAGGTAGACCCCGGCGTTGATCTCGTTGACGGCCCGCTCGGCGTCGGTCGCGTCCTTCTGCTCGACGATGTAGTCGAGTGCCCCGGCCTCGGTTCGGATGATGCGTCCGTAGCCGGTCGCGTCGTCGGGCATGGCCGAGAGGATCGTCGCCGCGACGTCGTGGTTGCGGTGGCGTTCGATGAGCGTGGTGAGCGTGGCGGCGTTCAGCAACGGGACGTCGCCGTTGACCACGAGGACGTCGCCGTCGAAGTCGTCGGGCAGCGCCAGGAGCGCCTGCTCCACCGCGCGACCGGTGCCGGGCACCTCGTCCTGGTCGACGATGGTCGCACCGGGGAGCTCCGACTCGATGGCCTCGACGAGGCGGTCGCGCTCGTGGCGGACGACGGCGATGACGTGCCCGGCGTCGAGCGAGCGGGCGGTCGCCAGCACATGGCCGACGATCGGCACGCCGCCGAGCGGGTGCAGGAGTTTCGGCAGCGCCGACTTCATGCGGGTTCCCTGGCCAGCAGCCAGGATGATGATGGCCAGACGGTCGTCGGTCACGTGTGCTCCCCCTCGGTCCGGGCACTCGCCCGGTCGGTGATCGGTCGCTCCGCCACCAGGATTCGAACCTGGACCGAACAGCTCCAAAGGCTGCCGTGCTGCCGTTACACTATGGCGGACCACTCAGCCTGACGGCGGAGCGTGGTCAATTCTGCCATGGATGTGCCGCCTCGGAATCAGCTCGCGGCGGCCGATCGAGCCCCAACGCCCGCGTGCCTCGATAATGGTGGGATGCCAGCTAGCACCGATGAGGTCGACCGGATCGTCGACGCCTGGAACCGCGAGCGCCCGGACCTCGACTTCTCGCCCCTCCAGGTCCTCTCCCGTGTCGCGCGGCTGTCACGCCACCTCGACCGGGCACGTCGGGCGGCCTTCACCCGGTCGAACCTCGAGCCGTGGGAGTTCGACGTCCTCGCGGCGCTCCGGCGCGCCGGCTCCCCCTACCGACTGAGTCCGAAGGCCCTGCTGCTCCAGACGCTCGTCTCGAGCGGCACGATGACGAACCGCATCGACCGCCTGGTCGAGCGCGGACTCGTCGAACGCCAGGGCGACCCCAACGACGGCCGCGGCATCCTCGTGCAGATGACGAACGCGGGACTCAACACGGTCGACGCGGCCATCACACGCCTCGTCGACGCCGAGGCGGACCTGCTCGACGGCCTGAGCTCGACCGAACAGGCCCGACTGACCGTCCTGCTGCGGAAGCTCAGCCTCGACTTCGACTAGCTACCGCCGGAGGATCTTCCGGGCCAGCCAGTTGCCGAAGAACTGGATGAGCTGCACGAGCAGGATGATGATGATCACCGCGGCCCACGTGACGACCGGCTCGAACTGCCGGAAGCCGTACTGGATCGCGAAGGCACCGAGCCCACCGCCGCCGATGAAGCCCGCGACCGCCGACATGTCGACGATGACCACGAACACGAAGGTGTAGCCGAGGATCAGCGGACCGAGCGCCTCCGGGAGGACGATGCTCAGCAACGTCCGGAGCCGGCTCGCACCCGCGGCACGCGAGGCCTCGATGACGCCGGGCGACACCGTCAGCAGGTTCTGCTCGACGATCCGGCTGATGCCGAAGGTCGCCGCCAGGGAGATGATGAAGATGAACGCGTTCGCACCGATGCCGGTGCCGATCACGAGTCGTGAGAGCGGCTGGGCGGCGGCCAGGAAGATGATGAACGGGATCGGCCGGAAGATGTTCACGATCACGTTGAGTACGCCGTAGAGCACCGGGTGCGAGTACAGGTTGCCGGGCCGCGTCACGTAGAGGCCGGTGCCGACGACGAGTCCAGCGATCCCACCGAAGAGCAGGCTGAAGGAGACGAGGTAGAGGGTCTCGACGGTCGCGTCGCCGAGCTTCGGGAGCAGATCGATCAGTGCATCCATGTCAGCGCACCTCCGTCACGGTTGCCTGGGATCCGATGGCGGTCAGCGCCCCGTCGATCGTCTGGTCGTCGCCGCGGAGGGCGAGGGTCAGGTGGCCGAACGCGCGACCCTGGATGTCGTTGATCCCGCCGTAGACGAGCTCGAAGTCGACGCCCGCCTGCGCGAGCGTGAGGAAGACGCCCGCCTGCAACGCGTCGCCGTCGCGGAAGGACAGGGTGACGATGCGCCCGACGTGTCGTTCCTTGAGCACCGCCAGCTCGGCCGGCGACGGGACGCCCTTGATGACCGTCGAGACGAAGCGCTTGGACGCGGCGTGCTGCGGGTCGGAGAACACCTCGAAGACGTCGCCCTGCTCGATGACCTTGCCACGCTCCATGACGGCGACCTTCGTCGCGAGCGACTGGATCACCTCCATCTCGTGGGTGATCACGACGATGGTCACGCCGAGGTCGCGGTTCACCTGCTTGAGCAGCGCCAGGACCTCCTGCGTGGTCTCGGGGTCCAGGGCGCTCGTCGCCTCGTCCGCGAGCAGGATCCGGGGCGAGGTCGCGAGCGCGCGAGCGATGCCGACGCGCTGCTTCTGGCCGCCGGAGAGCTGGTCGGGGTAGTTGTCGGCCTTGTCGGACAGCCCGACGAACTTCAGCAGCTCGTCGACCCGGGTGCGGATCTCCGCGCGGGGACGTCCGGCGACCTCGAGCGGGTACGCGATGTTCTTCCGCACCGACTTGGAGTTGAAGAGGTTGAACTGCTGGAAGATCATCCCGATGCCGAGGCGGAGGTCGCGGAGACCGCGCTCCGAGAGCGTCGTCACCTCGGTGCCGTCGACGACGATGCTCCCCGACGTCGCGGGCTCGAGCGCGTTGATGAGGCGGACGAGCGTCGACTTGCCGGCTCCCGAGTAGCCGATGATCCCGAAGACGTCACCGGCCTCGATGTCGAGGTCGACGCCGTCGATCGCGGCGATCGGCGCGGCGCCCTTCTGCGGAGACGGGTACCGCTTCGCGACGTCTCGGAGGCTGACGAGTGGCATGGGGGTGTCCTCGGTGTGTCGGGTGATCAGGGGGCGGTGAAACGACGAAGCGTTCCTGTGGAAGCGGATGACAGCCTCCCACAGGAACGCTCTGAACGTTGGATCAGCCCTTGGCCTTGATGTCCTTCTGGACGGTCTCGAGCGACTTGACGAGGTCCTTGACCGGGGTCTTCAGCGGAACCGCGGTTCCACCGGAGTTCTCCACGACGCCGTCGACGACGGACTTGGTGTCCTGGTAGATCTTCACGAGCTTCGCGTACGTCTCGTTGTCGGCGTCGGCGGCCTTCGCGGCGAAGATGTTCACGTACGGCAGCGCGTTCGGGTCGGACGGGTCGTCCTCGGCGATCGCGTCGGACGCCTTCAGGCCGGAGTCGTTGATGAAGTCGTTGTTGATGATCGCGCCGGTGACGTCAGGCAGCGAGGTCGGCGTCAGCGAGGCCTCGAGCGAGGTGACGGTGACCTTCGACTTGTCGGCGATGATGTCGTCCGGCGTCGAGAAGATGTTGCCGCCGTCCTTCAGCTCCAGCAGGCCGGCGGACTGCAGGACGAGGAGCGCACGAGCCTGGTTGCTCTCGTCGTTCGGGATGGCGATCGTGTCGCCCTTCTTGATGTCCTTGACGCTGTCGACCTTGGTCGAGTAGAGGCCGAGGGGGTAGATCGCCGTCGAACCGATCGGCGTGAGGTCCTCACCGGACGCCTCGTTGTACTGCGCGAGGTAGACGATGTGCTGGAACTGGTTGAGGTCGATCTCGCCCTCGGTCAGTGCCGGGTTCGGCTGGGTGTACTCGCCGAAGTCGACGATGTCGACGTAGATGCCGTCCTTCTCGGCGGCCTCCTTGTACGTCTCCCAGTAGGGGTCGCTCGCGCCGACGACGCCGATCTTGACGGGGTTCGCCTCGGTGCCCTTGTCCTCAGCGGCGGCGCCTGCGCCTGCGCCGCCGGCGCATCCGGCGAGGAGCGCGATGGCGGGGATGATGGCCAGTCCGGCCAGAAGCTTCTTCGAGAAGGTCATTGCTGTGATTCCTCTTTCGGGTGGTGCGCGCCGGTGGACGCTGATTCGACGGTACGTCGGCCTAGCAGGGATGACGAACCAGTGCGTAACACTTCGGAACAGAGCGACGATCGAGGTGATCCGGCCGCCGCGAGTGGACTACTCGACGAGCTCGGAGAGCTCCAGCCAGCGGACCTCGAGGTCGGCGATCTCGCCGTACATGGCCTGGATCTTGGCACCGAGCGCGGTGATCCCGGCGAAATCGCTCTGGTCGTGGACCGCGACCTTCTCGTGGGCCTGCTCGATCTGACCGTTGAGCTTGTGGAGCTTGCGGTCGATCGCCTTGATCTCCTGCTGCGCGTTCCGGAGCTCCGCACCGCTCAGCTTCGGCGTCTTCTTGGTCGGGCCACCGCCGGAGGCCGTCGGGCGGTCGTGCTCCTGGGAGCGGCTGCCGGCCGTCCCGGCGTTGAGCTCGAGGTACTGGTCGATGCCGCCGGGCAGGTGCCGGAAGTGGCCGTCCATGATCGCGTACTGCTGGTCGGTCACCCGCTCGAGGAAGTACCGGTCGTGCGAGACGACGAGCAGGGTGCCCGGCCACGAGTCGAGGAGGTCCTCCATGGCGGCGAGCATGTCGGTGTCGAGGTCGTTGGTCGGTTCGTCGAGCACGAGGACGTTCGGCTCGTCGAGCAGGATGAGCAGGAGCTGCAGGCGGCGGCGCTGGCCACCCGAGAGGTCCTTCACCGGCGTCGACAGCTGCGCACTCGTGAAGCCGAGGCGTTCGAGCAGTTGCCCCGGGGTCATCTCCTTGCCGCCGGCCACGTAGCTCGTGCGCTTGCGCCCGATGACGTCGCTCACGCGGTCCTGCTCGTACTCGGCGAGCTCGTCGAGCTGCTGCGTGAGTGTCGCGACCTGCACGGTCTTGCCGCGCTTGACGCGACCCTCGGTCGCTTCGACCTCGCCGGTGACGAGCCCGAGGAGGGTGGACTTGCCGGCGCCGTTCACGCCGAGGATGCCGGTGCGCTCGCCCGGGGCGATGCGCCACTCGACGTCCTTGATGACCGTCCGGTCGCCGTAGGACACCGTGACGTCGAGGATGTCGACGACGTCCTTGCCCAGGCGGGCGGTCGCCATGCCGGCCAGCTCGACCGTGTTGCGCACGGGCGGCTCGTCGGCGATGAGCGCGTTGGCGGCCTCGATGCGGAACTTCGGCTTGGCCGTGCGGGCGGGAGCGCCACGGCGCAGCCAGGCGAGCTCCTTCTTCATGAGGTTCTGGCGCTTGGCCTCGGACACCGCGGCGGAGCGGTCGCGCTCGACGCGCTGCAGGACGTACGCCGCGTACCCACCCTCGAAGGGCTCGACGATGCGGTCGTGCACCTCCCACGTGGCCGTGCAGATGGCATCGAGGAACCACCGGTCGTGGGTCACGACGAGCAGGCCGCCGGAGTTCTTCGACCAGCGGCGGTTGAGGTGCTGCGCGAGCCAGGTGATGCCTTCGACGTCGAGGTGGTTCGTCGGCTCGTCGAGGAAGAGGATGTCGTGGTCGCCCACGAGCAGGGCCGCGAGCGCGACCCGGCGGCGCTGACCACCGCTGAGGTCGGCGACGAGGGCGTCCCAGGCGATGTCGGAGGCGAGGCCGGAGATGACGTCGCGGACCTTCGGGTCGCCCGCCCACTCGTGCTCGTCGAAGCCGCCGACGATGGTCTGTCCGACGGTCTTGTCGTGGTCGAGGGTGTCGGACTGGTCGAGCACGCCGACCGTGACGCCGTTGCGCACCGTCACGCGTCCGGAGTCGGGCTCCTTGCGGCCGGCGAGGAGGCCGAGGAGCGTGGACTTGCCGTCGCCGTTGCGGCCGACGATGCCGATGCGGTCGCCCTCGTTCACCCCGATCGTGATGCCGTCGAAGACGACCTTGGTCGGGTACTCGAGGTGGAGCGCTTCAGCGCCGAGAAGGTGTGCCATATCCGGTCAACGATACCGGCCCCGGGCGTCGACCACCGCCCGTGCACCGTAGGCTGCACGGGTGCCTCTGTTCTCCCGTTCCCGCCGGCTCCCGTTCGGCCGTCGCGACGCCCGGATCACCCTCCTCGACAAGCGGACGCTGCGCTACGAGCTCAGCGTCGACGACATCCCGCAGTCGGTGGTCTCCCTCGCGGATCCCCGCTTGCTCGAGTACCCGTACATCCGGCACATCGCCCGCGTGATCGACGCCGAGGCGCCGGCGGGCGAGGAGCTCTTCGTCGTCCACCTCGGTGCCGGCGCGCTGACGCTCCCCCGCTATGTCCAGGCGACCCGTCCGGGATCGCCACAGCTCGTCGTCGAGTTCGAGCCGGAGCTGTACACCGGGATGCTGGACGCGCTGCCGCTCCCGGACGGCCACCGGGTCGAGGTCCGCTTCGGTGATGCCAGGGCCGTCGCGGACGAGCCGATCGACGAAGCCACCACCACCGACGCGGACGTCACGGCGTGGCGGGACGCGAAGGTGACCGTCGTCGACCTCTGGGACGCCGCGGTGATCCATCGTCGGGTCGCGAGCCTCGAGTTCTACCGCCGGGTGGCGGCGCGGTCCGCGGCCGACGGCGTGATCGCGGTGAACCTCCTCGACGGCAGCCCCTTCGACTACTCCCGGCGCCAGGCGGCCACCCTCCTGACGGTGTTCGCTCACGTCGCCGTCGTCCTCGACTTCGATCCGGTCGACGACGAGGGCCCGCTCGGCAACGTCGTGATCTTCGCGAGCGACAGCCAGCTTGCCGCCGTCACGCACCCGCAGTTGTTCGGCGCGCCGGCGCCCGTCCAGTTGCACGGCGATGCCCTGGCCGCCTGGATCGACGGAGCGACGATCATGACCGACGCCGACGGCGAGGACTCCCCCGACCCGGACGACCCCCGCTGGGACTGAGCGTCCTCCCTTTGCGCGCCCCCACGATTGCGCTACGGTGGGCGTAGCGCAACGGACCGACCCGACCGGATCCTGCCGCGCACGGAGGAGGTTGGTCGGTGCCCGTCTCCCGACGTGTCTCCCGCGCTCAACAGATGAGTGACCGCATCCTCGACGCCGCGCTCGACCTGATGCGATCTCGCGGCTCCGTCGCCGTCAACATCGAGGCGGTCGCCGAGACCACCGGTGTCGCGAAGACGACGATCTACCGGCGCTACCGCAACCGCTCCGAGCTGCTCACGGCGGCTGTTGCGCGCGCCATGGAGACCCCGGTCGAGATCCCGGAGGACCTCTCGACCTACGACACCTTCACCTGGCTGCTCCATGAAGCCCGCGCGATGATCGAGGACGTGGTGGGCCGGGGCACGATCGCGTCGATCCTGCTCCAGGACGACCCGGAGTTTTCGACGCTGCTCCGCGACCTCACGAGGAACCGGGCGCGCGCGCTGTCCAACCTGGTGGACGAACGGATCTCCACCGGCGATCTGAAGCCCGGACTCGACGGCCGCCTCGTCGCGACCCTCCTCCTCGGCGCGGTCCTCGGACAGCTCGTCCGCGGCGCCGACATGGACGACGACTGGGCGGACCAGGTCCTGTCCGTCCTCTGGCCGGCACTGGCCGCATGACGCGAGGCAGCACCCCGCCGCACGCTGCGGTGATCTACAACCCGACGCGCATCCAGCTCGAGCGCGTGACGAGGCTCGTCGACGCCGCGGCCGCCGAGGCCGGCTGGGGCCCGACGAGCTGGATCCCGACCCGCGAGCGGTCGACCGCGGTCGACCAGGTCGCGGAGGCGCTCGGAGACGGCGCGTCGCTCGTGATCGCCGCCGGCGGCGACGGGACGGTCCGCGAGGTGGCAGGGGCGATGCGCCACACCCGGACGCCGTTCGCCGTCGTCCCCGTCGGCACCGCGAACCTCTTCGCCCGGAACGCCGGGATCCCGATCGACACGGCCACCGCGGTGCGGGCCGCGTTCACCGGGGAGAACCGGAGCGTCGACGTCGGGGTCATCGAATATCGGAACCCCGACGGCGCCCGGCGCAGCACCCCGTTCCTCGTCATGTCGGGCTTCGGCGTCGACGCGGACATGGTGGCCTATGCCGACCCCGTCCTCAAGCGCCGCTTCGGCTGGATCGCCTACGTCGTCCCGATCATCCGCGGGCTCTTCCGCCGCGACCGCCCTCGCGTCTCCTGGAAGGAGGACGGCGGACCGATCCGGAGCGGACGGACGCACACGATGTTCGTCGGGAACTGCGGCACGGTCTCGGCGGGCCTCGACGTCCTCCCCGACGCACTCCTCGACGACGGTGTACTCGACGTCCTGATGGTGCGGTCCCTCGAGGGGTGGGACGGGGTCCGGGTCACGCGCTGGCTGCACCGCGCGAACAATCCCGTCGCCCGGTTCTCCAAGGGCAGACGGACACGGGGCAGCCGCGTGCAGCCGAGTGCCGTCGAGACGGCCGGCTCCGCCGGCGGTGCGCTCCGCTACCTGCGCGTGCGACGGATCGACGTGACAGTCTCACCGCCCGCCGAGTTCCAGGCAGACGGCGACGGCATCGGCCTGGTCTCGGCGGCCAGGCTGACCGTCGACCCCGGTGCGCTCATCGTCCGACGACCGGCGACGGCGGCGCGCTCGGGTCGGCTCCGGCCCTGAGCCCGCCCTTCGACAGGCTCAGGGCCCGGAGGAACGGCTCAGGGACCGGAGGAACGGCTCAGGGACCGGAGACCGCGCATGGACCGGAGGAACGACTCAGTCCGCGAGGATCTTGCCGGGGTTGAAGTTCGAACCGGGGTCAGCACTGTTGAAGAGGCCGCGCATGATCGCGACGCCCTCGGTCGAGATGTCCTGCTCCATCCACGGCGAGTGCTCGACACCGACCGCGTGGTGGTGCGAGAGGGTGCCACCGTGGTCGACGAAGGCCTGCTGGATCGCCGACTTGACCTGCTCGTACTCGCCGATCGGGTCGTCGCCGGTGATGAACGCGAAGGTGAAGTACAGGCACGCGCCGGAGTGGTACGAGTGCGAGAGGTGGCACATGATCCACCCGTGCACCCCGAGCTTGTCGTACGCGGCGTTGGCGGCGTCGTTCGCGGCGTCGTAGACCTCCTGCAGGCGCGACCAGGGCGCTGCGGTCTCGGAGACGTCGGCCGCGGCTCCGCGGTCGAGGAGGAAGTCGCGCAGGTACGGGGTGTCGAACTTCTTCTGGTCGTAGAGGGCACCGGGGCCTTTGCCGACGCCGATGCCGCCGTGCTTCCGGACGATCGAGCCGACGAGGCCCTTCTCGTACCGCACGTGGGACGCGCTGCCCTCGTAGCCGATGAAGGAGAGGCACAGCTGCTCGAGGTCCCAGCCCCTGGCCGTGAGCACCTTCATGAGGCCCTTGGTGACCTGCGCCGAGACGCCGGTGCTGGCCTTGCGGGTCGCGAGCGAGAAGCCGCTCTCCCGGGCGTTCGACACCCGGGTGACCGAGGGGCTGGCGTCGCTCTCCGCGATCTCGTGCATCGCCGCGAGCCCGGCCTCCCAGGTGGGGAAGAAGTAGCCGAGGACCTCGCGGACGGCGGGCGTCCGGTGGACCTGCACGGTGACCTCGGTGATGATGCCGAGTCGACCCTCGCTGCCGATGATCATCTCGCGGACGCTCGGGCCGGTCGACGCGCTCGGGACGGGGCGGATCGCCACGATGCCGTTCGGGCGCACCATCCGCAGGCCCTTGGTGATGTCGGCGATGTCGCCGTACTTGTCGGACTGCATGCCCGAGGAGCGGGTCGCTACCCATCCGCCGAGCGTGGAGTGCGTGAAGCTGTCGGGGAAGTGGCCCATCGTCCAGCCCTTGGCGCCGAGCTGCTCCTCGATCGAGGGGCCCTGCGCACCGGCCTGGATGGTGGCGAGACCGGAGCCCTCGTCGATCGACAGGACGCGGTCGAGCCGGCCGAGGTCGAGCGAGATGATGACCCGCTCCTCCGTCGGCTGCGGGTCGAGCGAGCCGGCGATGTTGGTGCCGCCGCCGAACGGGATGATCACGGCGTCTGCGGCGACGGCTGCAGCGACGACCGACGCGACCTCGGCCTCGTCAGCCGGGTAGACCACGAGGTCGGGCGTGCGGGGCAGGTCGTTCGCGCGGATCCGGAGCAGGTCGCGGATGCTCTTGCCGTAGGTGTGGACGACGCGTTCCTGGTCGTCCGTGGTCACGTGCCCCTGACCGACGAGCGTCGAGAGCTCGGCGATGAACTCCTCGGACGCGCGCGATGCCGGGACGGTGAGCTCGTCGAAGCTGAGGTGCGCCTGCGCAGGCTTCCGGAGGTCGAGACCGACGGCTTGCTTCACGAACGGCGCGAAGTCCGGCTTGTTGCCGTGCTCGAAGGCGACCCCTTCGACTCCCCAGCCCCACCACTTCATGTGCTCCACAGACGTCATCCGGCTTCCTTTCGTGGTGTGTCGATCGAAACGTGTGTTCCCGGCTCGACCGAGGCGCGCAGCGCGACGATCTCGGCGACGACGCGGTCCATGAGCTGGACGGGCGTCTCGTTCGGCTGCGGGTGGATCGGTTGCCCGAAGACGACGCGCACCGGCGGTCGTCCGGGGACGGGCCAGTTGCGACCCTTCGGCATGGCGGAGTGGGTGCCGAGGACGGCCACCGGCAGGCAGGGGATGCCCTGGCGCGTGGCGAGTGCCGCGGCACCGGGCTTGAACCGGCCGAGCTCACCCGTCCGCGATCGGCCGCCCTCGGGGAAGATGAGGATCGGGACGCCGCTCTCGAGCAGCTCCCGTGACACGCCTGCACGCTTGCGGTCACCCGAGCGGTCGACCGGGAACGCGTTGAAGAAGAGCGCGGCGAAGATGCGGCGGGCGGGGACATCGAAGAAGTAATCGGCCGCGACACCGGCGGCGAGGTAGCGCGACAGTCGACGCGGCATCGCCCCGACGACGAGCGGTGCGTCGAGGTGCGACTGGTGGTTGGCGACGACGATGTACGGACCGGTCACGCCCGACAGACGCTCGCGACCCGTCACCGTCACGCGGGTCAGCGACCAGACGAGCGGCTTCAACAGCAGACGCTGGGCGACGAACCGCGCGTTGGCGTGGAGGGAGGAGGTGAACCGCGGCTCTGCGGTCATCGGTGGGCTCCTGACTGGGCGGCGTTGGCGGCTCGACGGCTCGAGGACATCCGGCCGGAGATCCACCGGATGGACGCACGGGGCGCGAACTTGACGAGGGCCATGAGGGCCTTGAAGCGGAAGCTCGGGATGGAGACGACGACCCCTCTCCCGGCGTCGCGGAGGGCGTCGGCGACGAGCCGGTCCACATCGATCCAAAGACCCGACGGGATCGAGCGGGTGCTGATGCCGGCGCGATCGTGGAACTCGGTGCGGACCCACCCGGGGCAGAGCGCCGTGACGCGGACACCCGAGCCGGCGAGCTCGACCGCGAGCGCCTCGGTGTAGGTGGTGACGAACGCCTTCACCGCCGAGTAACCGCCGGTGGTGATGTACCCCGCCGTGCTCGAGACGTTGATGATGGTGCCGCGTCCGCGTTCCCGCATGGCGCGGGCCGCGGCGCCCGAAAGCGTGGCGACGCTCCGGCACATGACCTCGATCGCGGTGTCGAGCTCGCTCGTGTCGGGATCGGTGAGGCGGGCGTGCACACCGAACCCGGCGTTGTTCACGACGACCTCGATCGGCGACGCCTGATCCTCGATCCGTGCGGCGAGTCTCGCGACGTCGGCGCGGTCCGAGAGGTCGGCACTCATCACCTCGACGGTGCGACCGGTCGCGCGCAGCCGCTCGGCCGATCGCTCGAGCCGCCCGACGTCACGGGCGACGAGCACCAGGTCGAAGCCCCGTCCGGCGAGCGCCGTGGCGAACGCGGCACCGATGCCGGACGTCCCACCGGTGACGAGAGCTGTAGCCATGGGGATCAGAATACGCTACGCGTTGCGTATCGTTGCAAGCTACAGTGATGAGGTCGGATCGTCACGGAACGGAGACGCCATGGTGAACCGGGATTCGCCGCGCGGAACAGCACCCGCGGCCCTCGAGGACGCGGAGCAGGAGAGCGCCATGCTGCGGCCTGCCCACGGGTTCAGCGTCCGCGACTACGCGAAGTCCGCCGTCGGCAGTCGTCGCAAGGAGATCGACGCCGCGGCCTTCGCCGAGACGCCGCTGAGTGCTGAGACGGTCGCACTGCTCCGCGCCCTGTCGGACATCGAGCGCGCGACCATGCAGTACCTCCGCGGGGTGCTCGTCACCCCCACCCATAAGGACGCCAGAGTCACCGCGTTCCTGATCACCTGGGCGTACGAGAAGTACTGGATCACCGACACCCTCGACACCGTCCTCAAGGCGAACGGGACCCCGCGCGACAAGACGCGTTCGACGGGTGTCCGGCGCACCGTCCACGGTGTGCGCGACCGCTTCGCGCCAATCGGCCAGGCGCTCATCGCGAACGTGCTCGGCGAGGACATCATCGCCTGGCACATGACGATCGGGACGATCGACGACCTCATCACCCACGCGGCCTACCGTGCGGTGCGCGAGCGCGAGCCGCACCCCGTGCTCGACCGCCTCGTCGACGAGATCCTCGAGACGAAGGCCCGGCACCTCGAGTTCTTCACCGCACAAGCGAGCGACCGCCTCGCCGCGTCGCCCCGTGCGCAGGGCATCACCCGTCGCCGCATCCGGAACGCCGTGTGGCCCACCGGCTCCGATGCGAACGGCCCCCGACAGACGGCGCGGTTCGCCGCGCTCGTGTTCCGCAGCACCGCCACCTGGAGCGACCCCGCCGTCCTCGGCATCGACGCGTCGATCGACGCGCTGCCCGGTCAGTCGGGCCTCCATCTCGCCGCCAGACTTGCCCGCCGCGGACGCCGCGGCAGCCTCGAGGAGAACCGATGACCGACAACCCCACCCCAGACGCCGAACAGCCCGACGCTCAGGAGCCGGAGGCTCAGCAGCCCGCCACCGCCCCGGATGCCCTCGACGGCGCGCACGTGCTCGTCACCGGCGGCACCGGCTTCCTCGGGCAGGCGGTGCTCGAGCGCCTGCTCGCCGATCACCCGACCACCCGCGTCAGCCTGCTCATCCGGAAGAAGGGGTCGGTCCGCGGGAGCGACCGTCTCCAGACCCTGCTCCGCAAGCCGGTGTTCAAGGCCTGGCGCGAACGCGTCGGCGCCGAAGCCGCCACGGCGATCGTGGCCGAGCGCGTCAGTGTGATCGAGGGTGGCCTCGACGAGATGGCGCTGCCGGCCGACCTCGACGTCGTCATCCACAGCGCGTCGACCGTCTCCTTCGACCCGCCGATCGACGAGGCCTTCGCCACGAACGTCGGCGGCGCGACCACCCTGTACGCGGCGCTCGCGAAGAGCGGCGCGACCCCGCACGTCGTCCACGTCTCAACCGCCTACGTCGGCGGCACGCGGAAGGGCATCCAGCCGGAACGCAGCCTCGCGCACGACGTCGACTGGCGCGTCGAGGCCGAGGCCGCCCGCTCGGCACGCGTCCGCACCGAGGAGTCGTCCCGTCGTCCGGAGGTCCTGCGCAAGCTCATGCAGACCGCCCGTCGCGAGCACGGCAAGGCCGGCCCCCAGGCCGTCTCGAACGCCGCCGAGGCCGCACGCATCGCCTGGGTCGACGCCCGACTCGTCGCCCACGGCCGTGCACGCGCCGAGAGCCTCGGCTGGACCGACGTCTACACCTTCACGAAGGCGATGGCCGAGCGGGTCGCCGAACAGCGCTGGGCCGGCGAGGGAAACCGACTCTCCGTCGTGCGCCCGTCGATCATCGAGAGTGCACTCGCGCACCCGTTCCCCGGCTGGATCGACGGCTACAAGGTCGCCGACCCGCTGATCATCGCCTACGGGCGCGGACAGCTGCCCGACTTCCCGGGCCTCCCGGACAGCGTGCTCGACATCATCCCCGTCGACTTCGTCGTCAACGCGATCCTCGCAGCGGCCCAGACCCCGCCGGAGCCGGCTGCGGCGCGCTACTTCCACGTGAGCTCCGGAGCCAGCAACCCGCTGCCGTTCCACAAGATGTACGCGAACGTGCACAGCTACTTCACGGAGCACCCGATCCCGGCGGACGCCGGTGACATCAGTGTGCCGACCTGGAACTTCCCCGGCGGGCGCGCGATCGAGCGCTCCATCGACCGGCGGCAGAAGGCGACGACGGCGGCCGGCCGGGTCGTCTCCCACCTGCCGGCGAACGCGACCACCCGCGGGTGGCAGGACCGGATCCGCAAGGCGTCGAGCGACCTCGGCTCGCTCCGCGACTTCACCGGGCTCTACCGCTCCTACGTGCAGAGCGAGATCGTCTTCGACGACCAGCGCACCCGTGCCCTGCACGCCTCGCTGACGCCCGAGCAGCAGGCGGACCGCGGGTTCGACGTCACCACGATCGACTGGGACGACTACTTCCAGCGCATCCACTTCCCCGCCGTCACGACCCTGACCCGCGCCTTCGCCAACCGCAAGGCGGGCGCCGCGAAGCAGCAGAAGATCCTGCCCGTGCGCGACGACGTCCTCGCGGTGTTCGACCTCGAGGGCACGGTGCTCGCCTGGAACCTCATCGAGCAGTACCTCTGGCTGCGGCTCGCGGCGACCTCGCGGTCGCGCTGGCCCATCGAGATCGCCGCGCTCGGCGCGTCCATGCCGGGGTACATCGGTGCTGAACTCCGCGACCGCGGTGAGTTCATCCGCACGTTCATGCGTCGCTACGAGGGCGTCGACGTGGCGCAGCTCGAGAAGATCGTCCGGGGCGGCTTCGGCAAGGCCGTCCGGTCCCGCCTCCTCCCCCAGGCGCTCGAGCAGATCGCCGCGCACCGGGCGGCCGGTCACCGGACGATCCTCGTCACCGGCACCATCGACCTCATGACGGCTCCGCTCGAGCCGTTCTTCGACGAGGTCGTGGCCGGGGCGATGCACGCCGAGAACGGACGCCTCACGGGTTACCTCGACAGCCCGCCGCTCGTCGACGAAGCGCGCGGCGCCTGGCTCACGCAGTACGCCGAGCAGCACGGCATGGACCTCGCGCACTCCTACGGCTACGGCGACTCCCATGCGGACGCCGCCTGGCTGCAGCTGGTCGGGAACCCGGTCGCCGTCAACCCCGACCACACCCTGTACAAGCTGGCGCAGGCCGGCCGGTGGACGGTGCGAGAATGGGCACGAACCACCGGAGGCGTCCGCTCCGAAGACGAACTGACCCGCGCACCGCGCCCCGCACAGCCGAGAGGAGAGCGGACGGCCGAGGACACGATCCCCGACCGCCCCACCGCACATGGCGTTTGACATCGACAAGTTCACCGAGACGAGTGTCTCGGTGAACTGGAGCGACCTCGACTTCGACGAGTTCAAGACGAACCCGCTCCCCGCTTCCACCCTGCGCAGCCTGCGCTACATGTGCGACATCGAGTACCACACGGTCTGCTACCTGCGCGACATGCTCATGACGCCGTCCCACGAGGACGACGAGGTCGGCGCGTTCATGACGATGTGGAACCGTGAGGAGTTCTGGCACGGGGAGGCGCTCGCCGCCGTCCTCGCCGCCCACGACATCACGGTCGACTTCGACGAGCTCAAGGCGACGCGCCTGAAGCTCGGCTGGAAGGACCGCCTCGACCCCATCAAGCAGTCGATCCTCGGCAACCTCGTGGGCACCGACTTCATCGCGGTGCACATGAGCTGGGGCGCGGCGAACGAGTGGTCCGCGACCGCCGCGTACACCCGCCTCGCGCAGTTGGAGCGGCACCCGGTGCTCTCGGTGCTCCTCAAGCGGATCGCGAAGCAGGAGACGCGTCACGTGGCGTTCTACGCGAGCCAGGCCAAGGCACGCCTGGAGTCGTCGAAGAGCGCACGTCGACTCACCCGCTTCCTGCTCCGCAAGGTGTGGGGCCCCGTCGGCTCGGGCGTCATGCCCGACTCCGAGGTCACGCACGTGATGGGCCACCTCTTCGGCGACGAGGACGGCCTGGCCGAGGTGCGCCGCATCGACGGGCACATCGCCAAGCTCCCCGGCATGGAGGGGCTCACGATCATCGAGAACTCGCTCCGCGTGCGCGGCGTCGCGGCCTGAACCGCGCCACCTCGCACAGCAGCCCCGGTCGGATCTCCGACCGGGGCTGCTTCGTGTCGTGCGGGCCGCGTCTCAGCTCTGCGAGACGATACGGGCGCCGTGGACCGGTCCGTGGGCACGGATGACCTTCAGCCCGGACGAGGCGAGCGTCACCTGCAGTTCGACGGCGTCGTCGGTGTCGGCAGCCAGGAAGGCGATCGTCGGCCCGGAGCCGGAGACGAGGCTGCCGAGGGCGCCCTGGGAGTCGCCGAACTCGAGCACCTCGCCCAGCACCGGGCGCAGCTGCAGCGCGGCGGCCTGCAGGTCGTTGTAGAGGACCTCGCCGAGGAGGTGGGCATCGCCCGCACGCAACGCCTGGAGCACCGCGGCGTCGACCGTCGGCTGGCGACCGGACGGAGAGATGTCGAGGATGTGCCGCGCCCGGTGGGCGTCGAGCTCCTGGTAGACCTGCGGGGTCGACATGCCGAAGTCGGCGAGGGCGAGCACCCACTCGAACTGCCCCTTGGCCAACGCACTGCTCAGTTGGTCGCCGCGGCCGGTGCCGACAGCGGTGCCGCCGAGCAGGGCGAAGGGCACGTCGGCGCCGAGGCGTGCCGCCAGCGCCAGGAGGTCGTCACGGCTGCGTTCGGTCCCCCAGAGGGCGTCACAGGCGAGCAGCGTGGCCGCGGCGTCGGCTGAGCCGCCGCCCATCCCGCCGGCGACCGGCACGTGCTTCTCGATCTCGAGCCGGACACCGCCGCGGTACCCGGTCCGTCTCGCGAGGGCCTTCGCGGCGCGGATGGCGAGGTTGCTCGTGTCGGTCGGCACACCAGACACGTCCACCGAGCCGGAGAACGACACACTGAAGTCGTCGGCCGGGTACGCGTGCACGTCCTCGTACAGCGAGATCGCCTGGTACGCGGTCGCGACGTCGTGGTAGCCGTCGTCCATCACTTCGCCGACTTTGAGGAAGACGTTGATCTTCCCCGGTGCTCGCACGTGGACGTGCTTGAGGATGGCCTCGGTGGTCATTGTTCCAAGTTAGTCGATCGAGCAGGCGCCTCAGACCGCGTCACTTGTCGGAGGAGTCCGCCCAGATGTTGACGTCGGCACCCTCCGCGAGTCGGTCGATCTCCTCGAGCTCCTCGGTCGTGAACGCGGGGCCGTCGAGCGCCGCCAGGTTCTCGTCGAGCTGCTCGGGGCGGGAGGCACCGATGAGGGCGGAGGTGATCGCGGAGTTGTTCAGGACCCAGGCGAGCGACATCTGCGCGAGGGTCTGCCCGCGCTCCACGGCGATGTCGTTGAGGGACCGGAGGCGGGTCGCCATCTCCTCGCTCACCTGGCGGTCGGGCAGGGAGGGACGGTTCGTCGCACGTTCGGCCGGGCCGTCGCCGAGGTACTTGTCGGTGAGCAGCCCCTGCGCGAGCGGCACGAACGCGATCGCGCCGAGGCCGGTCTCGGTCAGCACCTCGGTGAGGCCGTCCTCGACCCAGCGGTTGAGGATCGAGTACGACGGCTGGTGGATCACGAGCGGCGTGCCGAGCTCGCGAGCGACGGCGTGTGCGGCGGCCGTCCGCTCGGCCGAGTACGACGAGATGCCGACGTACAGGGCTTTGCCGGAGCGCACGATCGCGTCGAGCGCGCCCACGGTCTCCTCGATGGGCGTGACCTCGTCGACCCGGTGCGAGTAGAAGACGTCGACGTAGTCGAGACCCATCCGTTCGAGCGACTCGTCGAGGCTCGCGGTCAGGTACTTCTTCGAACCGAAGTTGCCGTACGGGCCTGGCCAGAAGTCGTAACCGGCCTTCGAGGAGATGATGAGCTCGTTGCGATACGGACCGAAGTCCTCGCGCATCATGCGACCGAAGTTCGTCTCGGCGGAGCCGTAGGGCGGGCCGTAGTTGTTCGCGAGGTCGAAGTGCGTGATGCCGTGGTCGAACGCGTGGCGCAGCAGCGCGCGCTGCCCGTCGAACGGCCGGTTGTCGCCGAAGTTGTACCAGAGGCCGAGCGAGATGGGCGGGAGGAAGAGCCCCGAGGTGCCGACCTGGCGGTAGTCGTTCCGCGCGTAGCGGTCGTCCGCCGCGGCGTACGGGCGGTGGATGTCGGGGACGTTCAGCGGGAATCGAGCATCAGCGGTCATGCGCCAACGTTATCGTCCCGCGCGCACGATCGACAGGAAGTCGTGGACCGTGAGCTCCTCGCCGCGTGCCGTCGGCTTCACTCCGGCGGCCTCCATCTGCTCCGTCGCGGCCTGGGAGCTGCCGAGGACGCTCCCGAGTGCCTGCCGGAGCATCTTGCGACGCTGCTGGAACGCCGCGTCGATGAGCGCGAAGGTCTTGATGCGCTCCTCCTCGGTGCCGATGACGTTGCTGCGCCGCTCGAATCCGACGAGCACGGAGTCGACGTTCGGGATGGGCCAGAACACCTGGCGGCTCACCTGGCCGGCGATGCGCCACGCGCCGTACCAGGCGGCCTTCGCGCTCGGGGCGCCGTAGACCTTGCTCCCCGGGCCGGCGGCGAGCCGGTAGCCGACCTCGGCCTGCACCATGACGACACCGGCCGTCAGCGAGGTGAAGTGCTCCAGGAAGTGCAGGAGGACGGGCACGGAGATGTTGTACGGCAGGTTGGCGACGAGTCGGTTGGGCTGCGCCGGGAGTTCCTCGATGCGCATCGCGTCCTCGTGGACGACCGACAACCGGTCGATCATGCCCGGTGCCATCTCCCCCACCGTGAGCGGCAGCTGCTTGGCGAGCCGACCGTCGATCTCGACGGCGACGACGCTCGCGTCGGCCTCGAGCAGGCCGAGCGTCAACGAGCCGAGGCCGGGGCCGATCTCGACGACGACGTCGCCCGGAGCGACGTGCGCGACCGACACGATCTTGCGGACGGTGTTCGCGTCGATGACGAAGTTCTGACCGAGCTTCTTCGTCGGCGTCACGTCCAGCAGGGTGGCGAGATCTCGGATCTCGGCGGGGCCGAGCAGGGCGACGGAGGCGGTCATCCCTCCAGTATCCCTGATCGGGGAGCCGGTCCTCGTCGGGCGACAGGCGCGAGGCTCGGTGACGGGCTCAGTGGCTCAGCCGGCCCAGGAGCCGTAGACGCGCTCGGTGTTCGTCGCGAGCTGCGTCGCGAACGCGGCGACGTCCTCACCCAGGTGCTCGGCCATGCCGCGCACCGTGTACGGGAGGAGGTACGGCGCGTTCGGCCGACCGCGGAACGGGGCGGGCGTGAGGTAGGGCGCGTCGGTCTCGACCATGATCAGCTCGCGGGGCATGATCGCGAGCGCCTCACGCAGCGGTGCGGCGTTCTTGAACGTGACCGTCCCGGCGAAGGAGGCGTACCAGCCGTGCTCGGCGCACAGCTCGGCGAGCTCCGGGCCGCCCGAGAAACAGTGGAAGACGGTGCGTTCTGGAGCGCCCACTCGGAGGAGCGTCTCGACGACCTCGTCGTGGGCGTCGCGATCGTGGATCTGCAGTGCGACACCGTGGCGCTTCGCGATGGCGATGTGCGCTTCGAACGATGCGAACTGCGCCGCGCGGCCGTCCTCCTCGGTGCGGAAGAAGTCGAGGCCGGTCTCGCCGACGGCGCGGACGCGAGGCTCCGCCGCCAGACGGTCGATCTCGGCCAGCGCCTCGTCCAGGGTGCCCGCGCGGTCGAGGTCCGGTGCGTCGTTGGGGTGGATCGCGACCGCCGCGAGCACGCGGGGGTCACGAGCGGCGATCGCCGCCGACCAACGGGAGGTCTCGACGTCGGTGCCGACCTGCACGATGCCGCGGACCCCGACGGAGGCCGCGCGGTCCAAGTGCTCCGACGGGGTCAGCGGGGCGTCGCCGTCGGCGTGTTCGAGGTGCGTGTGGTTGTCGTAGACCGCGACCGGCAGCGCCTCAGGTGCCTCGGGGTAGCTCAGTTGCTTCCGCTCCCCCGCTTCGCGCTGCCGCAGGTGCGGTGTGGCGGCCGGATCCGGCGCGACGCCCCCGCTCATTCGGCGACGGCCTCGATCCGCGGGAACAGGGGCTCGAGCCCTGCAACCGAGGTGCCGGCGGGCAGCTGCCCCCAGGTGCCGACGTCGCCGATGCGCTGTGCGCCGAGCTCGCCGAGGGCGGCTTCAGCGCCGAGGGCGGACCACAGCTCGGTGGTCGCCTTCGGGACGAAGGGGTGGAGCAGGACCGACAGGGCGCGCAGGCCCTCGACCGCCGTGGCGAGCACGGTGCCGAGCCGCTCCCGCTTGGCCTCGTCCTTCGCGAGTGCCCACGGCTCCTGCTCGGTGATGTAGCCGTTCAGCTCGTCGACGATCCGCCAGATGGCCGCGAGCGCGTCCTGGATGGCGAGGCGCTCGATCGCGGCGTCGGCGTCCGCAGCCGCCCGGGCGACCGTCTCCTGGATGGCCACGTCGGCCGGTCCGGCGGGGCCGCTCGCCGGCACGACGCCGTCGAAGTACCGCGTCACCATGGCGAGCACGCGCGACGCGAGGTTGCCGAAGCCGTTCGCGAGCTCCGCCTGGTACCGCGCGGAGAGGTCCTCCCAGCTGAACGAACCGTCCTGCCCGAAGGCGATGGCGCGCATGAAGTAGTAGCGGAACGCGTCGGATCCGAAGGTGTCGGTGATCTCACTCGGTGCGATACCGGTGAGCTTCGACTTCGACATCTTCTCGCCGCCGACGAGCAGCCAGCCGTGACCGAAGACCCGCTTCGGGACCTCGAGCCCGGCGGCCATGAGCATGGCCGGCCAGATGACCGCGTGGAACCGCAGGATGTCCTTGCCGACGATCTGCGTGGCGGGCCAGCGCTCGGCGAACGCCTCCTCGTCGGAGCCGTACCCGGCGGCGGTGATGTAGTTGAGCAGGGCGTCGAACCACACGTAGACGACGTGGCTCTCGTCCCACGGGACCTTGATGCCCCAGTCGAAGGTCGAGCGGGAGATGGACAGGTCCTTGAGCCCCTGGCGCACGAACTGGATGACCTCGTTGCGCGCCGACTCCGGCTGCACGAACTCCGGTCGCTCCTCGTAGAGGGCCAGCAGGCGCTCGGCGAAGTCGCTCATGCGGAAGAAGTAGTTGCTCTCCTGGAGCAGTTCGACCGGCTTCGAGTGGATCGCGCACACGAGCTGCCCGACGTACTCGCCGGTGCCCTGCACGAGGTCGCTCTCCTGCTTGTACTCCTCACAGCCGACGCAGTAGTACCCCTCGAACTCACCGGTGTAGATGAAGCCGGCGTCGTACAGGCGCTGGAGGAAGAGCTGGACGTTCTGCTCGTGCCGCACGTCCGTCGTGCGGATGAAGTCGTCGTTCGAGATGTCGATCGTGTCGAGCAGCGGGTACCAGGACTCGCTGACGAGCTTGTCGGCCCACTCCTTCGGCGTCACGCCGTTCGCGGTCGCCGTGCGCAGGATCTTCTGGCCGTGCTCGTCGGTCCCGGTCAGGAACCAGGTGCGGTCGCCGGCCTGACGGTGCCAGCGCGCGAGGACGTCCGCGGCCACCTCCGTGTAGGCGTGCCCGATGTGCGGGGCGTCGTTGACGTAGAAGATGGGCGTGGTGATGTAGAACGAGGTGCCGTCGGCCATGGGGTCAATCCTAGGACGAGCGGGCGTGGCCACCGTGCCTGTTACGGCGCGGGACGCACCTGCGCGTCCGGCGACGCCTTCGGAGGCCGGGCTGCGAGGGCCGCCTGGTACAGGTCGCGCTTCGAGAGGCCGGTGGCCTCGGCGACCTCGTTGGAGGCGTCCTTCAGGCGTGTGCCCGAGGCCACGAGCGCGAGTACCTGCTCGAGCGCGGTGGCCGGATCGGCCTCGACGGCCTCAGCACCGGCGATGACGATGCAGATCTCGCCCTTCACACCGCCGGACGCCCATTCGGCCAGTTCAGCGGCCGTCCCCCGCTTGACCTCCTCGAACAGCTTGGTCAGCTCCCGGCACACTGCCACGCGACGATCGGCTCCGAGCACGGAGGCGATGTCCTCGAGGGAGGAGGCGAGTCGATTGGGCGATTCGAAGAACACCATCGTCCGTGGCTCGGTCGCGAGCGCTCGGAGGCTGCTGCGTCGGTCGCCCGGCTTCCGCGGGAGGAACCCCTCGAAGGTGAAGCGGTCGGTCGCGAGGCCGGACACGGCGAGCGCCGTCACGACCGCCGACGGTCCGGGGATCGCGGTGACCTGGACGTCTGCGGCCGCCGCCGCGTCGACGAGGTGGAAGCCGGGGTCGGACACGGTCGGCATGCCGGCGTCGCTGAGCACGAGGACGTCGGTCTCACGGGCCAGTTCGACGATCTCGGCCGCGCGTTCGCGCTCGTTGTGGTCGTGCATGGCGATGAGCCGCGGCCGCGATTCCACACCGAGGGCGCGCAGCAGGTGGATGGCCGTCCGGGTGTCCTCGGCGACGATGACCTCCGCCGCGGCCAGCGCCTCCCGGAGTCGTGGCGACGCATCGCCGAGGTTGCCGATGGGGGTCGCTCCGAGGATGATCACCGGACCAGTCTCCCATCCGGTCGGGGTGGTTAGATGAGACGGTGTCGGTCGATCTTCTGGAAGCCCCTGTGACGGGATCCCGCCTCGACCGCTGGTGGGAGCGGATGCTCCGCACCGAGCGCCGCCGGAAGCTCTGGATCTGGGGCGGCCCGGCCGCCGTGACGCTCCTCGCGTTCGTGCTGCGGTTCTGGAACCTCGGTCACCCGCACTCGCTCGTCTTCGACGAGACCTTCTACGTGAAGGACTCGTGGTCGCTGTGGCTGAACGGCTACGAGAGCACCTGGCCGGACGGGGCCGACGAGGGCTTCGCGAACGGCGACGCGGGCAGCCCGAGCACGAATCCCTCCTACGTCGTGCACCCACCACTCGGCAAGTGGCTGATCGCGCTCGGCATCGCCGTGTTCGGCATCGACGACAGCACCGGGTGGCGCATCTCCACCGTGATCGCCGGAACGCTCGCGGTCCTGCTCGTCACGCTCATCGCCAAGCGGTTGTTCACCTCGTCGATCCTCGCCGTCCTGGCCGGGTTCCTGTTCGCGATCGACGGGCACGCGATCGTCATGGCCCGGGTCTCGCTGCTCGACAACTTCGTGATGTTCTTCGTGCTCGCGGGATTCGGCGCGATCCTGTTGGACCGGTCGTGGCACGCATCACGCCTGGCGGCGAAGGTCGCGTCCGCCCGGGCGAGGGGCGCCGATCCGGCCTGGGGTCCCGTCCTCTGGTGGCGGCCATGGCTGCTCGCCGCAGGGGTCGCGTTCGGCGCGGCCACCGCGGTCAAGTGGAACGGACTGTACTTCCTCGCCGCGTTCGGCGTGTACGTGATCGTCACGGATCTCCTGCTCCGACGCCGACTGGGCCTCAGCCTGTGGGCGAGCGCGGCGGTCCTCAAGCAGGGCCCCGTGTCCTTCGTGACCCTCGTCCCCGTGGCCGCCGTCGTGTACCTCGCCAGCTGGACCGGGTGGATCAGGACGTCCGGCGGGTACGACCGTCAATGGGCGGACGCGGTGGGCAACGCCTGGACCGGGACCTTCGCGTGGGTCCCCCACTGGTTCCAGAGCCTCCTGCACTACCACCAGAGCGCCTACAGCTTCCACGTCGGCCTCAGCACCCCGCACCCCTACGCCGCGAACCCGCTCGGCTGGCTGCTCATGATCCGGCCGACGAGCATGTACTACCAGTCCCCCGCCACCGGGACCGACGGCTGCGCGTGGGACGCCTGCTCCTCCGCGATCACCTCGATCGGCAACCCGCTCATCTGGTGGGGCGCCGCCGTCGCGCTCGGGTACTGCGTCTACCGGCTCGTCCGCTACCGCGAGTGGCAGGTCGGGCTGATCGTCCTCGGGGTCGCAGCGGGGTACCTGCCCTGGCTGCTCTACCTGAACCGGACGGTGTTCCAGTTCTACACGATCGTCTTCGAGCCGTACCTCATCCTGGCGCTCGTCTTCGCGATCGGGAAGATCCTCGGGTCCCGCGACGACCCGGAGGAACGACGGTTCGCCGGCGTCGGCGTCATCGGGGTGTTCGTGACCATCACGACGCTGTTGAGCATCTTCTGGTATCCGCTCTGGACCGCCATCACCGTGCCCTACTGGTTCTGGCACCTGCACGCCTGGTTGCCGTCATGGGTGTGACGGGAGGACGACGATGAAGACGCTCCCAGGGGTGCTCGTCGCCGGTGCAGCGGCGCTCGCCGCCCTGGGCCTCCACACCCTCCTGCCGGTCGTCCCGCTGCTGACCGCGAGCGTCCTGCTCGGCATGGTGGTGGGCCAGCTCCCCGCGTTCCAGCGGCTCGCGGCGGGCGTCCTGAAGCCGGGACTCGGCATGAGCGCGAAACGGTTCATGCGGATCGGTGTCGTCCTGCTGGGGCTGAAGCTGAGCCTCGTCGACATCGCCGGCCTGGGGTGGGTCACGCTCGCCACCACGGTCGCGATCGTCGTCGTCACCTTCTTCGTCACCCTCTGGCTCGGCCGGAGACTCGGGCTCGCGGGCCCCGAACCGCTCCTCATCGCCACGGGCTTCTCCATCTGCGGCGCCTCCGCCATCGGCGCGATGAGCGGCGTCGTGAAGGCGAAGGACGAGGAGCAGGCGACGCCCGTCGCGCTCGTCACCCTCTGCGGGACCCTCGCGATCTTCGTCCTCCCGGCACTCCGCGGCCCACTCGGGCTCAGTGACGAGCAGTTCGGTCACTGGGTGGGGGCGAGCGTGCACGACGTGGGTCAGGTCGTCGCGACCGCCCAGATCGCCGGCACGAGCGCACTCGCGATCGCCGTCGTCGTCAAGCTGACCCGCGTCGTGCTCCTCGCCCCCATGGTCGCCGCCGCCGCGACGATCGAACGCCGCCGACTCCTGGCGGTGTCGGCCAGCGCCGGTGCCCAGGTCGATGCCGACGGGACCGTGACCGCAGCCCGACCGCCGATCGTCCCGCTGTTCGTCGCGGGCTTCATCGCCGCGGTCCTCGTCCGCACCCTGCTCCCGGTGCCCGAGCTCGTCCTCGACGTCGCCGACGGCGTGCAGACCGCACTGCT
This sequence comes from Plantibacter sp. 2H11-2, assembly GCF_050031945.1. NCBI lineage: Bacteria > Bacillati > Actinomycetota > Actinomycetes > Micrococcales > Microbacteriaceae > Plantibacter > Plantibacter sp. 2H11-2. The sequence goes on from NZ_JBNBBL010000001.1 coordinate 613,778, forward strand.
GGCGATGGCGCTCTTCGCACTCGGCGCCGCGATCCGCGTCCGCACGCTCGTCACCACCGGGTGGCGCGCGCTCGTCGTCGGGCTCGTCTCCTGGCTCCTCATCGCGGTGCTCGCGCTCGGAGCGGTGCACCTGGCCTGAGGCAGGCAGGCGTGCGTGCCTGGGCAGCGCGGCTAGTGCTCGCCGCCCACGATCTTCAGGCCGATGACGCAGCCGATGAGCCCGAGGATGAGCAGCACTTTGACGACCGACAGCTGCTCGCCGCCGAAGGTCATGGCGTATCCGACGGTGAGCGCTGCGCCGATCCCGACCCAGACCGCGTAGGCGGTGCCCACCGGGATGTCGCGCATGGCCCAGGCGAGGCCGGCCATGCTGAGCACGAGCGCCCCCGCGAACGTCACGGTCGGCCAGAGCTTCGTGAAGCCCTCGGACTTGCCGAGCGCGGTGGCCCAGACGGCTTCCAGGACCCCGGACGCGATGAGTACGATCCAAGACATGACGATCACTCCCAAGTGGTCAGTCTTGTCGCGTTCCGGGTACTGCGCCCTCGTCCGGCAGCCCGATGAGGGCTGTGTCCCACACGATACGCCGACGCCCTGGGCAGGCCCTGTGCAGTGCGGTCGAATGCGACGCAATGTTGCAGCACGGTGAAGCGCTCGACGGTGCTCCGGTAGCGTGAACGCATGGCAGATCGTGAGTATGGCTTCCGCACGCGTGCGATCCACGCGGGCAACATCCCCGACCAGGTGACCGGCGCACGGGCGCTGCCCATCTACCAGTCGAGCGCCTTCGTCTTCGACGACACCGCCGACGCCGCCGCCCGCTTCGCCCTGCAGAAGTACGGGAACATCTACTCCCGCCTCGCCAACCCGACGGTCGCGAGCTTCGAGGAGCGCATCGCCAGCCTCGAGGGCGGCCTCGGTGCCGTCGCGACCGCCTCCGGCCTCGCCGCGCAGTACATCACCTTCGCCTCGCTGGCCGGACAGGGCGACCACATCGTCGCCTCGGCCAACCTCTACGGCGGTTCGATCACCCAGCTCGACGTCACCCTCCGCCGGTTCGGCATCGAGACCACCTTCGTGCAGTCCTCCGACGCCGCCGACTACGCCGCCGCCATCCAGGAGAACACGAAGCTCGTCTTCGCCGAGACGGTCGCGAACCCCTCGGGCGAGATCGCCGACATCGAGGGCCTCGCCGACGTCGCGCACGCACACGGCATTCCGCTCATCATCGACTCGACCATCGCGACGCCCTACCTCAACCGACCGATCGAGTGGGGCGCCGACATCGTCACGCACTCGGCCACCAAGTTCCTCGGCGGCCACGGCACGACCCTCGGTGGCGTCGTCGTCGAAAGCGGGCGCTTCGACTGGAACACCGACAAGTTCCCACTGTTCGGTCAGCCTGTCCCGAGCTACGGCGGCCTGCAGTGGTCGGGCAACTTCGGCGAATACGCCTTCCTCACCCGGCTGCGCGCCGAGCAACTCCGCGACATCGGTCCGGCGCTCGCACCGCACTCGGCATTCCTCCTCGCCCAGGGTGTCGAGACACTGCCGTTCCGGATCCAGGCCCACGTCGACAACGCGCGGATCGTCGCCGAGTGGCTCGACGCCGACCCGCGCATCGCCGCCGTCAACTGGGCCGGACTCCCGGCCCACCCGCACCACGAGCGCGCGAACAAGTACCTGCCGAAGGGACCGGGCTCGGTCTTCAGCTTCGAGGTGAAGGGTGGCCGTCAGGTCGGCCAGAAGCTCATCGAGTCCGTCGACCTCGCGAGCCACCTGGCGAACATCGGCGACGCGAAGACGCTCATCATCCACCCCGCATCGACGACGCACGCGCAGCTGTCCGACCAGCAGCTCGTCGACGCCGGTGTGCTGCCGGGCATCGTCCGGCTGAGCGTCGGTATCGAGGACCCTGACGACATCATCTACGACCTCGACCAGGCGCTCGCCGCAGCGGTGAAGGAGTAGTGTCATGAGCACTTCGACAAGCTCAGTGACCGGTGTGGACGCGACCGTGACCGGTGTGGACGCGACCGTGACCGACCAGGACGCGACCGAGACGGTCCGGCTCACCAACGGTCTCACCTGCTCGCTGCCCGCCGATTCGCCGCTCGCGAAGCTGCTGCGTTCGCAGCGCACGTGGGCGGGCCCCGACGCGAAGGCCCGCCTGAAGCTCCTCCGCGAGGCGAAGTCCGTCGCGATCGTCGGCGCCTCCCCGAACCCGGCGCGTTCCTCGTACTTCGTGGGCACCTACCTGCAGCAGTCGAGCGACTTCACGATCTACTTCGTGAACCCGAACGCCACGGAGATCCTCGGTCAGCCCGCCTACCCCGACCTCGCCTCCCTGCCGGAGGTACCCGACATCGTCGACGTCTTCCGCAAGGCGAGCGACATCCCCCAGGTCATCGACGAGGTCGTCGCCATCGGAGCACCGACCGTCTGGGTGCAGCTCGGCATCTGGAACCAGGAGGCCGCCGAGTACGGCGAGTCGAAGGGTCTGAACGTCGTGATGGACCGCTGCATCAAGGTGGAGCACGCCCGGTTCCACGGTGGCCTCCACCTGCTCGGCTTCGACACCGGGCAGATCACCGCCCGCAAGACCCTGCGCTGACGGCAGTCCGGCTCACGACGACTGGAACAGCTCCGGGATACAGCCCTGGATACACTCGTGACGTGCCTGCGTCGAACCTCCGAGTGACCGTCCTGGGGCCGGTGCTCGTCGAGGGACGCACCGGTCAGCTCGTCGAACCCGGCGGCCGGCTCGCCAAAGCGCTGGTGACGATCCTGGTGCTCGCGGACGGGCGCGCCGTGTCGACGGCCGCCCTCATCGACGAGCTGTGGGACGACGCACCGCCCGCAGGTGCCAAAGCCGCGCTGCAGACCCTGGTCTCACGGGTGCGCGCCGTGTCGGCGCCGGACCTCATCGACTCCTCGGCTGCCGGGTATCGACTGTCGATCGACCAGTCCCTGGTCGACCTCCGCGTCGCCGCGCAGGCCGCCGATGCGGCGTCGACGGCCATCCGCGCCGCCGACCCGCACACCGCGGGCACGCTCGCCCGGGACGCGCTCCTCCTCTGGACCGGTGATCCAGGCGCGGAACTGGACGGCCCGCTCGGCGACGAGCTGGCGCACCGCGCGGCGCGGCTCCGCGACGACCTGCGCCGGGTGCGTGCTCAGAGCCGCCTCGAGCTCGGCGACGGCGCGGCCGTCATCACCGATCTCGAGGCGCTCGTCGCCGCCGATCCACTCGACGACGCCACCCAGCTGATGCTCTTCAACGCCTACGCGCAGAGCGGACGTCGCTCCGACGCGATGCAGCTCTTCGCAGACCACCGTCACCGGCTCCGGGACGAACTCGGTGCCGACCCGACGTCGGCGCTGGTCGCGGCACACGCGGCGCTCCTGCAGGACGCCGTCGAGCCGTCTCCGCCGGCCGCCACTCCCCTGGCCGCCCGGGTCTCCAGCATGGTGCTCGGACTCCGGACGGCGCCGAACGAGCTCCTCGGTCGCGACACCGACCTCGATGCGATCGGCACGCTGGTGTCCGAGGTCCGCCTGACCACGATCCTCGGCCCCGGTGGCCTCGGGAAGACCCGACTCGCCCAGGAGGTCGCCCGGCGTGCCACCACGACCACGCCCGGCGTCGTCGTGGTGGAACTGGCGAGTGTACGGGACCCGGAGGATCTGCCACTCGCGGTCGCGACCGCACTCGGCATCCGCGAGGCCCCGACCCCGCGTCGGCTGAGCGAAGCGATCATGGTGCAACCGGTCGAGCTGCACGAGCGCATCATCGACCGACTCTCGGAGCGGCCGACGCTGCTCGTGATGGACAACTGCGAGCACCTCGTGGATGCGGCGGCGGGCTGGATCGCCGATGCGCTGGCCTGGGCCGGCGACCTCCGCGTCCTCGCGACGAGTCGGAGCCCGTTGTCGATCGCCGCCGAGCACGTCTACCAACTCGACCCGCTGGACGCTGCCGTGGACGGCACCGACCTCGAACACGCGGGCCCTGCGGTGCGGCTGTTCGTCGAGCGTGCGCGCGCCGCCCGTCCGGGACTCCACGTGCCACTCGACGTCGCGGCACGTCTCTGCGCGAGACTCGACGGCCTCCCGCTGGCGATCGAACTCGCGGCGGCGCGCACCAGATCCATGTCGGTCGAGGAGGTGGAGCGACGACTCGGGAACCGCTTCACCCTGCTGACCGCCGGTGATCGCAGTGCGCCTGAGCGCCACCGCACCCTGCTCGCCGTCATCGACTGGAGTTGGAACCTCCTGGGCGAGCACGAACGTGTCGTCCTCCGTCGCATGTCCAGGTTCCCCGACGGCTTCGATCTGGAGGCGGCTGCAGCGCTCGCCCCCGAGGTCGAGGTCGAGGAGGCGCTCGACGCGCTCGTCGGCCAGTCGTTGCTCACCGTGCAGGACGACCTTGTCACCGGGACCGTCCGATTCCGGATGCTCGAGACGGTCCGCGAGTTCGGCGCGATCAAGTCCGCCGAGGCGCACGAGGACGACCTCGTACTCGACCGCACTCGGACGTGGGCGGTCGCACTCGCTGAGACGCTCCTCCCCGCCATGCAGGGACCGCGACAGGTGGCGGCGTTCGCGCGCCTCGCCCTCGAACAGGACACCCTGGTGGACGTGCTCCGCGGGGCCGTCGCCGACGATCGTGCCGACGTCGTCGCCCCGGTCTTCGCAGGACTCGCCCTCTTCTGGACGATCCGCAGCGCGCATCAGGAGGTCCTGGTCTTCGGAACGGCCGTCCTCGACGTGCTCCGCCATCAGGACCCGGAGTCGGTGTCGACCGACACCCCGGCCATCGCCGTCGCCATCATCACCGTGACCTTCCTCGCCACCGATCCCCGGACGTCCGCGCGGGCGATCGGCGTGCTCCGCCGACTCGAACGGGTACGCACGACACAGGATCCACGGATGCGCGCGATGGTGGGCCTGTTGCTGGTCGCGGGTCGCCCCGAACGCGCGGAGGCCCTCCTCCGCGAGTACTCCCGGTCGACCGACCCGCACGTCGCGAACCTCGGGAACCTCATGTCGGCCCAGGCGGCGGAGAACGACGGCGACCCCCGCGCCGCCGAAGCGGCCGCCCTGCGCGCGAACGACCTCTCGCTCACGCTCGGCGACGTCTGGGGCGCCGCCATGAGTGCGCACATGCTCGCCCAACTGCACAGCCAGAACGACGAGCCGGAGGAGGCGCTCGTCTGGGCGGCCCGTGCTGCCGAGGGGCTGACCGCGATCGGTGCCGAGGCGGACCTCCGTCAACTCGAGTGGCTGATCGCGATCGGCGACATCGCCCGCGGCGACCACGCCGCCGCCACCACCGTGCTCGACCGGTTCCTCTCGGACGACGTCTCGTTCTCCGCGTTCGCCCCGCTCCCCGAACGGCGGTCGATCGGCTGGGCCGGTCTCGCCGAGATCGCGCGGGCACAGGGCGACGCCGCACGGGGAGCCGAGCTCTACGGGAAGGCGCTCGTGGCGTTCGCGCCGGGTGAGTCGCGCCGATCGCCGTGGTTCACCCTCGTCGGCTCCGCCGCGATCGCCGCCGCCGTGCTGGACGGTGTCCCGGACGCCACCGAGGTCCAGCGTCTCGCGCGGCGGGTCCGCACCCGCACCATCGCGCTGGGACGCCTCCTCCCGAACCGGTTCGACCGACCGGTGCTGGGTTCCACCGTCATCGCGCTCGGCGCCTGGTACGTCCGCTCGGAGGACGACGAGGTGCGGTTGATCGGCGCAGAGCTCATCGCGCTCGCCAGTGCGCTCGCCTCCCGTCAGGACATCCCCTCGCTCGTCCGCACACCACACGAGGCAGCAGCGGCGGCGCGACTCACGCCGACCGAGCGCGACCGCATCGCCGAGCGGTCCCTCTCCCTGCAGGCGCACGAGAGCGCCGCCAGGGCGTTCGAACTGCTCGGCAGTCCTGCCCTGGCGGCGCGCTGATCGGTCGCTGCGATCGTCTCGTCGTCAGGCGCGGCGCATGTACGCCCGCACGGTGAGCGGTGCGAAGACCGCGACGATGACGGCGGCACCGAGGAGCGCCAGCCAGGCGTCGCCGCCGAAGACACCCGTGTTCGCGAGGTCGCGGACCGCGGTCACGAGGTGCGAGACCGGGTTCACGTCCACGAAGCCCTGGAGGAAGCTCGGCATCGTCTCCGGGTTCACGAAGGCGTTCGACAGGAACGTCAGCGGGAACAGGACGAGGAACGAGATGCCCTGCACGCTGCTCGCGCTCCGGGCGATGACCCCGAAGAACGCGAAGATCCAGCTGATGGCCCAGGCGCAGACGATCACGAGGAGGCCGGCGAGGGCCACGAAGCCGATGCCGCCCTCCGGCCGGTACCCCATGACGAAGCCCATCGCGAAGGTGAGCGTCGTGGCGATCGTGTAGCGCACCGTGTCGGCGAGGAGGGCACCGGCCAACGGTGCGATGCGGGCGATGGGCATCGACTTGAAGCGGTCGAACACGCCCTTGTCCATGTCCTCGCGGAGCTGGATGCCGGTCACGACCGAGGTCGTGATGACGGTCTGGACCAGGATGCCCGGGATGATGATCGGCAGATAGCTCGCGACGTCGCCGGCGATCGCGCCGCCGAAGATGTATGTGAACATCAGCGTGAAGATGATCGGCTGGACCGTCACGTCGATCAGCTGCTCGGGCGTGCGCTTGATCTTGAGCAGTCCGCGGTACGCCATGGTGAAGGAGTTGCGGACCGTCTGCGAGAGGCTGACATGGTTCCGGAGGGACCGGTCTGCGGCCGGGGTGATGGTGATCGTGCTCATGCGTGGACCTGCTCTGCGGTGTCGAGGGAATCGGTGTCGGACGTGGCGTCGGCGTCGTCCGCCTCGACGCCGTGCCCGGTGAGGGTGAGGAAGACCTCGTCGAGCGTCGGCTTCTGGACGCTCATCTCCGCGAGCCGGATCCCGGCTTCCCGGAGCGTGATGAAGAGGTCGGTCACGGCGTCGGGATCGCGCATCGGGGCCGTGATGCGGGTGGCCTCCGGCGAGACAATCGTGTCGACGCCGAGGACGCTCGCGATGACCCGTCGCGCATCCTCCAGGTCGGCGGGGTCCGCGAGCCGCAGCTGCAGCGACGACTCGCCGACGGAGGCCTTCAGCTCGTCGGAGGTGCCCTCGGCGACCACGAGACCGCGGTCGATGACGGCGATCCGGTCGGCGAGCTGGTCCGCCTCGTCGAGGTACTGGGTGGTCAGGAGGACGGTCGAGCCCGTCGCGACCAGGCGTCGGATCGTGTCCCACATCTGCGCGCGCGTCCGCGGGTCGAGGCCCGTGGTCGGCTCGTCGAGGAAGATGAGGGGAGGCTGGGCGATGAGGCTCGCCGCGAGGTCGAGACGACGACGCATGCCGCCGGAGAACTTCTTCAGGGGTCGCGACGCCGCGTCGCTCAGGCCGAACTCCTCGAGGAGTTCCGCGCTCTTGCGCTTCGCCTCCGCGCGGCCGAGTCCGAGCAGTCGCGAGAAGATGACGAGGTTCTCGGTGGCCGAGAGGTTCTCGTCGACGGACGCGAACTGCGCGGTCACGCCGATGAGCTGGCGCACGACCTGCGACTCCCGCTGGATGTCGTGACCGAAGACGGTGGCGGTGCCGGCGTCAGGACGCAGGAGCGTCGCCAGCATGCTGATGGTGGTGGTCTTGCCGGCGCCGTTCGGGCCGAGGACGCCGTAGACGGTGCCGGTGCGGACCGAGAGGTCGACGCCGTCGACCGCCCGGTTGTCGCCGAAGGTCTTCACGAGGCCGTGGGCTTCGATCGCCCAGTCGGAGCTGATGCTCATGCGGATGCCTTTCGAAATCAGGTGTGGGCCGCCGGTGGGCGATCTGGACAACAGTGTGGGCGGGGGCGCTCACGGATCGCTCACCTGCCGCTGACACCCGCTGACGGCCGCTGACACCGCACCCGGCACCGAAGACGCTTAGAGTGAGAGGAGCCAGTCGCACCGAAGGGGGTCGTCCAGTGACCGCATACGTGTCCGCGTTCGACCTCTTCTCCATCGGGATCGGGCCGTCCAGCTCGCACACGGTCGGACCGATGCGGGCGGCCCTGGCCTTCGCCACCGGGCTCGCTGACGACGGCCTGCTCGACCGGGTCGACCGCGTCACGTGCTCGTTGTACGGATCGCTCGGCGCGACCGGCATCGGCCACGGCACCCCCGACGCTGTCGTCGCGGGACTCCAGGGGCTCACTCCCGAAGGGTGCGATCCCACCGAGGTCCGACGGGCCTGGAGCGACCACCCCGACGGCGCTCCGCTCACGCTCGCCGGGACGCGTGCCATCGCGTTCTCGAAGGACGACGTCTCGTTCGTGCCCAGGACGAGGCTGCCTGGCCACCCGAACGCCATGACGCTCCACGCCTGGGATCAGCGGAGCGACCTCCCCGTGCGCTCCGAGACGTACTACTCGGTCGGCGGCGGCTTCATCCGTCGTGACGGCGACGACCCGAGCACGGTGCTGCCGTCGACCCCCGTGCCGATGCCGTTCCGGACCGCTGAGACGCTCATCGGGCTCTGCGACGAGACGGGGCTGCCGATCGACGCGATCGCGAGACGCAACGAGGAGGCCCTGCGGTCGGCGGTCGAGGTCGACGCCGGCCTCGACGCCATCTGGACGGCCATGCACGAGTGCGTGACCGCCGGGCTCGCCGACACCGGCACACTCCCGGGCGGTCTCGGCGTCAAGCGCCGGGCGCGTGCCGTCCGTGAGCGCCTCGACGTGGCCGAGGCCGAGAGCGGGCGCGAGCTCCCCACGGAGTGGCTGCACGCGTTCGCCCTGGCGGTCAACGAGCAGAACGCCTCCGGCGGGCGGGTCGTGACCGCACCCACGAACGGGGCCGCGGGGATCATCCCGGCCGTCGGGAGCTACTACCTGCGGTTCGTGCCGGGCGCCTCGCTCGACGGCATCCGCCGGTACCTGCTCACGGCGACCGCCATCGGCTCGCTCTTCAAGGCCAACGCGTCCATCTCGGGCGCCGAGGGCGGTTGCCAGGCCGAGGTCGGATCGGCTTGCGCCATGGCCGCCGGTGCCCTGTGCGCCGTCCTCGGCGGCACACCGCGTCAGGTCGAGAACGCCGCGGAGATCGCGATGGAGCACCACCTCGGCCTCACGTGCGACCCGGTGGGCGGGCTCGTCCAGGTCCCGTGCATCGAACGCAACGCGATCGCCTCCTCGACGGCCGTCAGCGCCGCACGCCTGTCGTTGCACGGCGACGGGACGCACCTGGTGTCGCTCGACACCGTGATCGAGACCATGCGCCAGACCGGCGTCGACATGTCGACGAAGTACAAGGAGACGAGCGAGGGCGGTCTCGCGGTCAACGTCATCGAGTGCTGAACCGCGGCGTCGTGTGACCGCGTGTTGCCGACCACCGTGGTCATCCGGGCCGCGGCCTCCTACGGTGGGCGCATGACCTCCACGCACGCGCCGTTCCTCGTGGACCCGTTCGTCTCCACCCAGTGGCTCGCGGACCATCTCGGCAGCGAGAGCCTCATCGTCCTCGACGCGAGCGTCGTCGAGCTGCCTGCGCTGGACGGCGGCCCGGTGCGACTGGTGAGCGGCTACGACCTCTACCTCTTCGACGGGCACGTACCCGGCGCCGTGTTCGTCGAGCTGCTGGACGTGCGTCAGGGGCTCGGAGCATCCTCAGCGGACGAGGTCCGCCGCGGCGCGGCGGCCATCGGCGTCACGGAGCAGCACACGGTCGTCCTGTACGACCAGTTGGACGGGCGCTCCGCCGAGCGCCTTCGTGCTGGGCTGACCGGAGCTGGATACAAGCGCGTCGCGCTCCTCGACGGCGGCCTCGGGCGCTGGCGCTCCGAAGCCCGCGAGCTGCGCTTCGGCCGACCGGACGGCACCTTCGGGGCCTGACCCACCCAGGTGTCGGGTCGACGGGCGCGCTGGATCAGCGGGCGTCGAGCTGCGCCACATCCGTCACGGGGAGGCGGCAGACGAAGTCCCGGCAGTGGTAGGCGGTCAACCGGCCGTCCCGACTCGTCCGCTCGGCGAAGACGTCGAACCCGCTCCTCGCCCAGGCCACCGCCTGCCGCTCGGAGACCACCGCCACGACGTCGTCCCGGCGCGTCCTGGCCGCGTCGCGCATCGCCCGATCCGCCGTCGCGCGATCCTCGTCCTCCTCCGGGTCCGCCCGATCCGGTCCGACGACGATCAGTTGCGACGCCGGCCCGGTGAGCGATGCCGCGAGGGCCAGACTCGCGCCGAACGCGGTCGGTGCCGACAGCGCAGCCGACGCGGCGAACCGGACCGCGCTCTCGGCGGCGTCCCGGAACCGGCCGTCGGCCGTCAGCTGGAACAGCAGCAGCGACGCGCGTCCGAGCGACGAGATCCCCGAGGGATACGCGCCCTCCGACGGGTCGCCGTCGATCCGCATGCCCTGGGCCGACAGCACCGGGTCGCCGCCGCCCGGCAGGATGAAGCCGGCCACCGTGGCGGAGGAGGTGTCAGTCACGGTCTCGTCAGTCACGGTCTCATCTGGCAAGCACCGGTCGACGAGGTCGCGGGCGACCTCCGCGTAGCGGACCTCGCCCGTCGCGAGGCCGAGGCGCAGGAGTCCCTCCGCGAGCATCCCGTAGTCCTCGAGGGCCGCAGCCGCACCCGACCGCCGTTCGTCGAGCGAGGCCCGGGCGAGCGTGCCGTCCGAGGCGAGGTGGTTCTCGACCACCGCGTCCGCCGCCCACCTCGCTGATTCGATCCATTCGGGGCGGTCGAAGACCGCCGAGGCCTCCGCCAGCGCGCCGATCGCGAGCCCGTTCCAACCGGTGAGCACCTTGCGGTCCACAGCCGGCGGGGTCAGCGTCGCCCGGCCGTCGGCATCGCGTCGATAGTAGCCACCTTCGGATCCGATGCCGTCGACGACGCTCTCGGAGTCCTGCGCCGACCCGAAGCCGCCGCTCGGCTGCTGCAGCGTGCCGATGAGGAACTCGGCGATCCCGGCGGCGACACTGGCCGCCCACGAGCTCGGGCGCTCGGCCCAGGCCCGCGTGTACGCGGTGAGCAGGAGCGCATTGTCGGTCAGCATGCGTTCGTAGTGCGGCTCGGTCCAGTCCCGATTGACGGCGTATCGGAAGAACCCGCCTTCGACCGGATCCCGGAGCGCTGAGGCCCCCATCGTCCTGAGGGTGCGTTGCGCGAGGTCGACACCGCGGCGGGCGACCTCCCCCTCGCGCGGCGTCAGCAGGAAGTCGAACAGCGGGGCCATCGGGAACTTCGGAGCCGTGCCGAAGCCGCCGAGCTCCTGGTCCTCCAGCGCCTCGACCGCCACGATCGACGCGTCGAGGTCTCCGGGTTCCGGCAGTGGGGCGTCATCCGTGGACGACATCGTCTCGGCGATCGCGCGCGCGAGTCCGTCGGCGCTCGCGACGACCTGCTCCCGTCGCTCGGTCCACGCGACGCGGACGGCCTCGAGCACCTGCGGGAACGAGGGATGCCCGCGGAGCGGGACGGGAGGCGAGTAGGTCCCCGCGTGGAAGACGTGTCCGCGCGGCGTCACGAACACGTTCAGCGGCCAACCCAGGTCGCGGGTGAACGCGCCGGCGGCGGCGAGGTAGCTGGCGTCGACGTCGGGATGTTCCTCGCGGTCGACCTTCACCGCCACGAAGCCGCGTCGGAGGAGCCCGGCGATGTGCTCGTCCGAGAACGACTCGCGTGCCATGACGTGACACCAGTGACACGTCGAGTAGCCGATCGAGACGAGCAGGGGGACGTCACGACGGGCCGCTTCGGCGAAGGCCTCCGGCCCCCAGGGGTACCAGTCGACCGGCTGCTCGGCGTGCGAGCGGAGGTACGGGCTCATCGCCTCGGCGAGCCGGTTCGTCATGCTGGATCCGTGGCCCGGGACCTACTGGCCGAGCGGCAGTCGCTCGCCCGCCGTGATCCGGGTGCGGAGCCGGTTGTTCGGCGCAGGCAGCGGGCACACGTAGTGGTCGCTGAACGCGCACGGAGGCAGGTACGCGCGATTGAAGTCGACGAGGACGTGGCCGTCCGCGGTCGGGGCCGGCATGCTGATGAACCGGAACCGGTAGCTCTCGTCGCCACTCGTGCCGTCGGCGAAGACCGCCCAGAGTCCGTTCGGGCCGCCCGTGACCGTCAGCGAGACCGCTTCATCACCGAGCTCGAACTCGACCCGGCCGACGGGGGTCTCGGTCGTGACGTGGCCGTCGATGGACTCGGTCTCGACCGTGACTCCCGGGGACGGCACGAACCGCGCCGGGCGGATCCAGGCGACGTCGGGGGCGAACGCGCTGATGCCCGCGAGCGAGGTCCGCGTCGGCGCCTCCGGGTCGAGCACGCGGAGGGCGTAGACGCCGTCCCGCTCCATGCCTCGGAGCAACGCGTCGCCGAAGTGCAGTTCGTCACCATGGACCAGCTCGACGCGGTCGGTCATGATCTGCGCGCCACTCGGCGTGGTCAGTCCGGTACCCGTGAGCCGTTCACCGACGATGCCGGTCGCGTCCGCACGCCAGGTGCCCGGCGCGCCCTCGAGGGCGGTCGCCTCCTCGGTCAGCCAGTGGGTGAACCGCAGGGCGGCGATACCGTGGGGTGCTCGGACGGAACGCTCGCGAGCGGTGTGCCAGGCGGTCCAGGACGCGATGAACTCTGCGGGGGTCTCGGAACTCATACCCTGACGCTACCAACTCCTCAGGTGTCGGAGACCCCCTGGACATCCGGCTGCAGCCGGATGCGCTCCCCGCGAACAGCGCGATGGCGCCGCCCGGAGAACCGGACGACGCCATCGACGTGTGGCTGCTGCTCAGCTGAAGAGCTTCTTGTCCTTCAGCCAGTCGGCCGCGAGGGTCTTCGGAGCGGCCTTCTCGTCGCCCTGGTTGCGGGCGTTGAGCTCGATGAGGTCCTCGGTGGTCAGCTCCGCGGACACGGCGTTCAAGACCTCCTTGACCTTGTCGCTGGCCTTGGCCGAGTTGATCAGCGGCAGGACGTTCTGCGGGAGGATCAGGTTCTCCGGGTCCTCGAGCGTGACGAAGTCGTTCTCGGTGATCGACGGGGTCGTGGTGTAGATGTCGGCGAGCTGGACCGTGCCGTCGAGCAGGGCCGCGGTCGTCTGTGCGCCGCCGCCGTCGCTGATCGGGACGAAGGTGAGCTTGTCGGCGGGGACGCCGTACACCTCGGTCAGGCCCTTCGGGCCGTACGGACGCTCGGCCAACTCGGGTGCGCCGCCGATGGCCAGCGGGATGGTGAGGGCCGCGAGGTCGGCGAGGCTCGTGACGTTGTTCGCCTCGCTGAACTCCTTCGTGACGTTGTAGGAGTCCTTGTCCTCCGCCTTGGACTGGTCGAGGACCTCGTAGCCCTTCGGCGTGGCCTCCTGGAGGGCGGAGTAGACCTCGTCGCTCGACGTGGCCGTGGCGGAGTCGTCGAAGAACTGCAGCAAGTTGCCGCTGTAGTCGGGGACGAGGTCGATCGAGCCGTCTTCGAGCGCTGCGATGTAGACGTCGCGCGCGCCGATGTTGAGGGACTCGGCCGTCTTGATGTCGTTGGCCTCGAGCGCCTGGATGTAGATCTGGGCGATGATCTCCGACTCGGGGAATCCGGCGGAGCCGACCGTGATCGTGTCGGATGCCGCGGTCTCCCCGGCGGTCGGGTCGCCTGCGGAGCAGGCGCTGAGCGCGAGGGCCGCGACGGCGGTCGCGGCGATGCCGACGGCGAGGCGTCGACCCTGTCGAACTGTGAACATGGTGTTTCCTATCTGTGATGGGCGAGAACGGTGGTGCCGTTGTGGGTCTGGGAGCCGGACGGTGCTGTCACCCGGGATGACGGGACGCGTCAGTTGTTGCGGTATGCCGCGGTCTGCATGTTCGCCTCCGCTTCTGCGACGACGGGGTCCGGTGCGGTGGAGCGGTCGCCGCCGGTGGCGGCGTGACCCCGGGTCTCGTCGACCCGCGTGTGGGTCGCCTGGACACCGCGCGGCACGACGGCGCGCTGCAGCAGCGAGAAGACGCCCTCGAGGAGGAGGGCGAGCACGATGATGATGATCGAGCCGGCGAGCATCTGCGCATAGTCGCGTACCGGGAGGCCGTCGAGGATGTAGCGACCGAGACCGGGGCCGTTGGTGAGGAACGCGACGACGGTGGCGGTCGCGATCGTCTGCAGGACCGCCGAGCGCACGCCACCGATCATGAGTGGCAGGGCGAGCGGGATCTCCACCTTGCCGAGGATCTGCCACTCGTTCATCCCGACCGCACGCGCGGCGTCGATGGTCTGGCGGTCGATCGACTCGACCCCGCCGTACGCGCCGGCCAGGACTGGCGGGACGGCGAGCACGACGAGGGCCGTGATCGCGGGGACGAGACTCGTGCTGGAGAAGCCCCACCCGAGCGTGATGAGCGCGAGGAGTGAGAGCAGACCGAGGGTCGGCAGCGCCCGGAGCGCGCCGGTGATCGCGACCGCGATCTCCCGTCCCTTCCCGGTGTGCCCGATGAGGAGCCCGAGCGGGATCGCGATGACGCACGCGATGAGGACGGTCAGGCCGGTCACGGCCAGGTGCTGGAGCACCCGCACGGGGATGCCGCCTGGGCCCTCCCAGTGCGCGGGGTCGAAGATCCAGGCGAAGGCGGCGAGGAAGTTGATCATGCTGCTCCTCCCCCGGCGGTCGCCAGCTCACGGGCTTCGGTGGCCGCGCGACGACGACGGATCGCGCCTTTCGAGCTGATCCGCGTCCACGGCATGAGGAGTCGGCCGAGGAGCACCAGCAGGACGTCGAACACGATCGCGATCACGACCGTCCCGACGATGCCGGTCAGGATCTCGATCGGGAACTGCCGGTTGTAGCCGTCGGTGAAGAGGTAGCCGAGGTTCGTCACGCCGATGAGGGCGCCGACGCTCAGCAGGCTGATCGTGCTCGCGGAGACCACCCGGATGCCGGCGAGCATGAGCGGACCCGCAAGCGGGAACTCGACCCGCCAGAACCGCTGGCCGGTGGAGAACCCCACGGCCTGTGCCGACTGCCGGACCCCGGCGTCGACGGCGTCGAGCGCGTCGGCGACCGTGCGGACGAGCAGGGCCACGGCGTAGATGGTGAGTGCGATCACGACGTTCGCCGGATCGAGGATCTTCGTGCCGATGAGGGACGGCATGAGGACGAACAGCGGCAGGGACGGGATCGCGTAGAGGATGCCGCTCAGTGTGAGCAGCACGCCACGCGACCACCGGTACCGGTGTGCGAGCCAGCCGAGGGGGAGGGAGATGAGGAACCCCAGGATGATCGGGGGCAGGCTCAGCTGGACATGGGTGAGGGTGAGGTCCCAGATCATGTCCCAGTTCGCGATGACCCAGCTCATGTGGATGCGCCGTCCTTCCGGACGTCCAGGCCAGGGCGGTCGCCTGCGCCGGGCCCGGCTCCGAGGACGCCGGCGGGGCGGCCCGACTCGTCGACGACCACGTCGCGTCCGTCGACGCGCTCGACGTGGAGCGTCCGCTGGCCACGATCGGCGCCGATGAACTGGGCGACGAAGTCGTCGGCAGGGTTGGCGACGATCTCGGCCGGCGTGCCGACCTGGGCGATGTGGCCACCCTTCTGCAGGATGACGACCTGGTCGCCGAGGAGGAACGCCTCGTCGATGTCGTGGGTGACGAACACGATCGTCTTCGCGATGTCGCGCTGCAGTCGGAGCAGCTCCCGCTGGAGCTCGGCACGCACGAGCGGGTCGACGGCGCCGAACGGCTCGTCCATCAGCAGGATGTTCGGGTCGATCGCGAGGCCTCGTGCCACGCCGACGCGCTGCTGCTGGCCGCCGGACAACTGACTCGGGTACCGGTCGGCGAGCGCGCGGTCGAGTCCGACGGTGTCGAGGAGGGTGAGGGCGTCCGCCCGGGCCTGCTTCTTGTTGACGCCGGTGAGCATGGGCACCGTGGCCACGTTGTCGATCACGGTGCGGTGCGGGAGGAGACCGGAGTTCTGCATGACGTAGCCGATGCGGCGACGGAGACGGACCGGGTCGACGGCGGAGACGACCTCGTCGTCGATGACGATGCGTCCCTCGCTCGGGTCGACCATGCGGTTGATCATCCGCAGGAGCGTGGTCTTGCCGCACCCTGAGGACCCGACGAAGACCGTGGTGGACCGCGACGGGATCGTGAGGGAGAAGTCGTCGACCGCGAGGGTGCCGTCGTCGAAGCGCTTGGAGACGTGTTCGAAGGAGATCATGCTGGACCGATGCCTCTTCTCTGCACGGCTGTTCGTGACAGGTCGTCTTCCAAGGGTCGTCGCCGCCGCGGTCGGTGGCTCGCTGAACGTCTCTCGGTCGGTGGTCCGAACCTACCGGAGGGCACTGACATCGCCCACCCCCTCGACACATGTCGAAATACATGGCATGCGACGACGTGGGTGCGCCCTCGCACGTTCGCCGGCCGGCCGCCGTCGCTCAGGATCGGTCGACGCCCAACGCGGCGAGCGCCGCCGTGACGAGCTGCTGACCGTGCAGCTCCTGCTCGATCGCCGAGCGGAGGCCGGCGTGGGCGACGGAGAACCCGACCGACCACTCGTCGTGCTCCGCCGGGCCGAGCGCGTCCGCCGCGACGACCGCCTCGACCGCCAGCACGTCCGCGAGGAGGGCGGTCGAGCGTTCCAGCAGTCGCAGCGAGGTCCCGGCGAAGGAGGCCGGGTCGTCCGAGTCCTCGTCCGGCACGCCGGCGGTGACGACCGGGGTCGCGAGCACGCGCAGTTCAGCGACGAGGTCCGCGGCCGACTGACCGAGCCGACCCGGTACGAGCCCGTGCCCGGTCCCCCGCGGGTCGACGCCGCCTCCGGCGATGCGTCCGAGCCGTCGCTCGGCGGCAGCAGCGGTGTGCGCGATGGCCGCGCGCAGCCCGTCGAAGGCGCGGGCGAGCCGCGCGCCATGCAGCAGCCCGCCCGTCCGCAGGACGCCCGACGCCTGATCGACGAGTGGATCCTCCGAAGCCGTTCCGAGCGTCGCTTCCACGAGCTGGACGGCCGCCGTGACCTCGTCGGCGAGCGCACCGTTGATCTGCGGGGTCGCCCGGAGCCGCAGTCCGTCCAGGTCACGCCCGCTACGCGCACCTGTCGGGTCGACCGGCGTCGCCAACAGCTCGGAGATCCGCTCGCCGCTCGCCCGGGTGCCCGCCGACTGGCTGCCGGCGAGGACCCTCGCGTCGAACACCGGTCCTCGCCCGCCGAGCCCGGACCGCGCAGCGGCCCGCGACGAGAGCGCGCTCGTGGTGTCCGCCAGCCGACTGAGCGCGCCGAGCCGGTGGAGTGCGAGCGCACCGACGCCGAGGGAGTAGGCGTTGTGGTGGACGAACGCCAAGCCCTCGTGCACAGCGAGGTCGAGCGGTGCGAGCCCGACCCGCGACAGGGCGACCTGGGCGGGGATCCGCTCACCCGCGAGGACCGCCTCCCCCTGCCCGATCACGAGCGTCGCGACGGACGCCAGGTGGGTCTCGTCGCCGTCGCCGAGGGAGCCGATGGACGGGATCACCGGGGTCACCCCACGGTTGAGGAGCTCCGCGACGAACACGGCCGTCTCGAGGCGTATCCCGGACGCGCCACGGGTCCATCCGGCGAGCCGGGCGGCGACGACCGCCCGAGCACGGTCCACCGAGAGCGGCAGTCCGATGCCGCCACGGCGGTCATGGACGACGCGCTCCTCCACCGCCGAGGCATCGAGCGTCGCGGTGCGCGGAGCCGCTCGTCCCCCGGCGGGACCAGGGATCCGTGGCCCCTGGGACCGAGGACCCGGCGCACCGACGCCGATCGGCGTCGTCTGCCGGTCGACGACGGCCCGGCCGGCGCCGATGCGGTCGAGCGCCGGGGTGTCGAGGACGACGATGGCGTCGTCGCGGGACACGGCCACGAGGTCGTCGACCGAGATCGGGCCGATGCCGAACACGACCGGGGCTCCCATCAGTGCGCGCCCGTCGATCGGTCGGCGGCGTTCGTCTGGTCTGCGCTGTTGGACACGGGTCGCTCCATCCGCTCGTCATGGGCCGTGGTCCGGCCGGGATGGACGTCAGCGTACGAGCGCCTGGCGGCCGGTGCACGGTGTGTGTCGACGTGTGACAGCACACGGGGACGGTCGGTGCTCGGCGAGGTGTCCGTCGACCTCAGCGGTAGCGGCGGCCCTCGTCGCGGCGGTAGAGAGCGAGGACCACGACGGTCAGGACGAGGGTCCAGGCCAGGACGCCGACCCACGACCACCACGGCAACTCGCCACCCTGGACCGCCCAGACGACGAGCTCCCGGGTCTGGCGGCTCGGGAGGAACATCGACAGCCGGTCGAGCCACGGGGCGAAGAGGAACGGTGGGATGAACAGTCCGCCGGCGAAGGCCAGTGAGAACATGACCACCTGCACCACCGCGATCGCGGCCTTGCTGGGGAGGGCGTACCCGATCGCGGTGCCCAGGAGCATGAACGGCAGAGCACCCACCAGGAGCGCAACGATGCCGCCGAGCAGCCCTGTCGGAGTCGTCGTGGCGGCGGTCAGGAGCGCACCGAGCACGACGACCGGTATGACGGCCGCGAACCCGAGGAGACCGACCGAGCACAGGTGCGAGAGGACACGGGCGACACCCGTCACCGGAAGGGTGCGGAGGTACGGATCCCACGCCTGCTCCCTCGCCTGGGCGATGGTCAGCCCGAAGCCGAACAGGGAGTTGGCGAGCACCGCGAAGACGATGAGAGAGATGACCGCCTGGGTCGCGATGACCGGATCGCCGGCGACCTGCGCCTGCGGAACGACGAAGAACAGCAGCGAGAGCGCGGGGAAGACGAGCGAGCCGATCAGCGCGATCGGGACGCGTACTGTCTCGAGCAGGGAGTAATGCGCATGCAGGGCGGTGAGCTGGAGTGTGGTGGCCATCAGGCGGCGCTCCGTTCGACGTCCGCCCGGGCACCCGCGGTGAGGGTCAGGAACGCCTCCTCGAGGGTCGCTCCGCGCACGGCGAGACCGGTGAACGGGACCTCGGACCGGATGAGATCGCGCACGAACGCGTCGGCGTCGCGGACGTCCAGTTCGACGGCGTCACCGTCCCGACTCGCCTGGACGACCCCGGCGAGCCGCTCCACCGCTCCGGGGTCGGTGCTCCGCAGCCGCACCCGGTGGATGCCGACGAGCCCGAGCACGTCGCGCAGTGGGGCGTCGGTGATGACCCGTCCACCACCCAGCACCACGACGCGCTCGGCGAGCGCTTCGATCTCCTCGAGGTAGTGACTGGTGAGGACGATCGTCGCCCCGAGCTCGTGTTGCCGGCGGATCGCGTCCCAGAGGGTCCGGCGGGCGTCGACGTCGAGGCCCGTCGTCGGCTCGTCGAGGAGCACGAGACGCGGTCTGCCGACGAACGCGAGTGCGACCGCGAGGCGGCGCTGCTGGCCGCCCGAGAGCGAGCCCGTCTGGCGTCGGAGGAGATCGCCGAAACCGAACTGCTCCGCCAGGGCGGCCGTCGGCACGCGGTCCGCGAAGTGCCGTCCGACGAAGTCGACGACCTCTCCCACCCGGAGCGTGGGCGGCAGTGCCGTCTCCTGCGGTGTCGATCCGAGCCGCGTGCGGTTGACCGCTTGGGCGGGATCGCCGCCGAAGAGCGTCACCGTGCCGGTCGTCGGACGTCGGGTGCCATGCAGCAGGGACAGCACGGTGGACTTGCCGGCGCCGTTGGGGCCGAGGAGCCCGACGAGCGAGCCCGGCTCGATCCGGAGGTCGACGTCGTCCAGCGCGGTCACCTCGCCGTAGCGTCGTGTCACGCCCTCGAGGGTGGCCAGTGGTGTGATCGTCATGATGTCCCCGTTCCCGACGCGCCGCCGAGCATCGCTCGGAGACCGGTCATGTAGTCCTCGAACGCGCGGCGCCCGAGCGTGGTGAGTTCCAGGTAGGTGACCGGAGTGC
Organism: Plantibacter sp. 2H11-2; assembly: GCF_050031945.1. Classification (NCBI taxonomy): domain Bacteria; kingdom Bacillati; phylum Actinomycetota; class Actinomycetes; order Micrococcales; family Microbacteriaceae; genus Plantibacter; species Plantibacter sp. 2H11-2. The sequence continues at coordinate 633,663 of NZ_JBNBBL010000001.1, forward strand.
GTCCCCGGTGGGTCTTCGTGACGAGGACATAGGCGCCGTCCTCGAGTTTCCGCAGGTGTGTGGACAGGTTCCCGGCGGTCATGTCGAGCATCTCCTGCAGGCGGGGGAACGACATGCTGCTGTCCGCATCGATCGCCGCGAGCGTCGACATGATGCGCAGGCGGGCCTGGGCATGGATGAGGGGGTCGAGTTCGTCCATCGGTCACGCCGCCGATCGGTGGGCACGCCGACGGCGGGTCGCTTCGAGGAAGGTCGCGTACACGAGGAACCCGCCTCCGCCGGCGATGGCCATGATGAGCGCGTTGCCCGGCGAGCCGAAGAACGGCGCGGCCATGCCGACCACGATGATCCAGATGCCCATGCCGTACATGAGGCGGTCGCGCCAGACTGCTCCACCTGCGAGGTAGAGCAGACCGACCACGAGGCTGTAGATGGCCGGGTAGAAGATGGCGGCGAGTGCGGGTGCCATCCCCGCAGCGAACAGGGCGCCTCCGAACACCGCCGCTGCCGTGCACCCGATCGCCCAGGCGATGCCGTACATGGTCCCCTGCACCTGCTGTGCTCCCTGGATCCCGCGCGACACGCGGGAGCCGATGATCGACGACGAGACGATGCCGCCAACCATCAGGATTCCGAAGAGCCATCCAGCGACCGTCGGCGGCGTGGTGAACCAGGGGTTCTCGTCGCTCGCGGACCAGAGCGCGAGGAACCCGACGGTCCACGCGACACCCCAGATGTACACGATCGCGATGGTGGGCCTCGTGAAGATGTCGTCGACACGGCTCGCCTGTCGCTCCTGCAGAGCGAGCATGGCGGCCGGGTCGAGCGCATCCGAGCCGTCGGTGGGTTCCATCGGTGAAGTCATACCTACTTTGTAACGCAAACCACTCTGCGAAGCAACCCTGTTTGCGATACAGCGCTAGACGTGCCCGCTTCACACCGAGGTGCCACAGCCCGACTGCCCTTCGACAGGCTCAGGGACCGGGTTCATCCGGCCGCCCCTCTCCCGCTCACCCTTCGACAAACTCAGGGACCGAATCACCTTCAGTGAACCTCTCCCGGTCACTGAGCCTGTCGAAGTGCCCACGAGGACGCCTCATCGTCCCGGGCACACCCCTCCCGGTCACTGAGCCTGTCGAAGTGCCCACGAGGACGCCTCATCGTCCCGGGCACACCCCTCCCGGTCACTGAGCTTGTCGAAGTGCCCACGAGGACCCACCCCCTTCGACAGGCTCAGGGACCAAAACTGGTCAGAAGGGCGCGGGATCAGGTTCGGTCCGATGGTGTTTGCCGTCGGGTGTCGTCCAGTCGAGGACCCCGCCGGGACCGTGGTCGAGGTTCCACCCGGGCAGATGCTTCATCCGGTGATGATGTCGACAGAGACAGGCGAGGTTCCCGACATCCGTCGTCCCGCCGTCCTCCCAGGCGACCGAGTGGTCGAGGTCGCAGGCCCGGGCTCGCCTGCCGCAGCCTGGTGCGCGACAGGTGCCGTCCCGCAAGCGGACCGCGCGTTGCAGGTCGGCCGGGACCCGGTATTGATTCCGCCCGACGGAGAGGACGGCGCCGGTTTCCGGCTGGACGAGGATCCTGGTGAAGCTTGGTGCGTTCACCGCGATGCGAGCCGCGGTCTCGGGGTCGATCGGGCCGTAACCGTCGAGCATCGCCGGGGCATCGCTCACGCCCGCCATGCTGAGCGCCGGCACCGTGATCTGCACCGTCGGCTTGATGTGCTCCTGCACCTCGATCGGATGCGGAAGCACCGGGCTCGACATCACGTCCTCGGGCGTGACGCCGGTGAGCGCGAGTGCTGCGAGGGCGTCGGCCTGCAGCTGGGCGCAGGTGCGGGTGTAGCCAGCTGCGCGAGATTCCGAGGCCGCTGCTTCGACGCGCTCGATGATGCCCTGGGCGATGGGCGCGGTGGTGAAGAGGTGCACCCATGCCATGCCGTCGGCTTCGGGTTCGAACTCGACCCGGCGGTCGGCTTCGGAGCGGGTTGCACGTGCGGTGATCGACTCGGGGTGGAGTCGCTCGCGCAGCACGCGGGCGCTCGTGCGGAGGCCAGCGGCCGTGGTGCGCTCGGCGACGACGAGGACGCGGTCGAGGAACACCGCCCGTCCAGCAGCAGGGACGTCGCTGAGCTGGTCGATGATCACCTGCGCATGCCGCACCGAGATACGGCCTGCCTCCAGCGACTCGAGCACGGCCGGCGCTTCGTTGACGAGACGTTCGGCGTCGTTCGTCGCACGCTGGATCGTCCGTTCCGGTATTCGGGTCGCCATCGCGAGTGCTGCACAGGTCGACCGACGGGAGAGGGCCTGGCGTTCGGCCGGCGGGAAGATCGCCGGGACCGTGGCGTCCGCGAACGCGTCCGCGTAGGCGGCGGAGCGGGCCAGGAGTCGCGCTTTGCGTGTGTCCAGGACGGCCTGCTGCCGGTGGATCTCAGCCCACTCGTCCGAAAACTCCGCCAGCTGCGCGGCGTACGTGTCGCCGACGCGGGTTGCGGTGAGGGTGGTCTCGGTCATGGAACAAGCCCACCATGGACCACTGACATTCCAGATGCCGAGTCGGCCCGGTTGTGGAAGTCTCCTCGTTTGCCCTTCGACAAGCTCAGGGACCGGCGGGGCGTTGCGGAGTTCGCGAGGTTCTCCGCCTGCCCTTCGACAAGCTCAGGGACCGAAGGAGATTGCTCAGGGACCGAAGGAGGTTGCTCAGGGACCGAAGGAGGTTGCTCAGGGACCGGAAGGAAGGGTCCGCTGCATTAGGAGGCCCGGAGCGGCAGCACACCGCGTCCAGCCCGATACGATGGAGGGCTGATGTCCGACCTCCGAATCTCCTACCCGCCCGAGCTGCCGGTCAGTGCCGCCCGCGCGGACATCGCGCGTGCCATCAGCGAGCACCAGGTCGTCATCGTTGCGGGAGCGACGGGTTCCGGCAAGACCACTCAGCTGCCGAAGATCTGCCTCGAGCTCGGTCGCGAATCCATCGGGCACACGCAGCCCCGACGACTGGCCGCGCGCACGATCGCCGAACGCATCTCGGAGGAACTCGGCCAGGAGCTCGGTGGCATCGTCGGCTACCAGGTCCGCTTCACCGATCAGGCGTCGAAGGCGACGAAGATCAAGCTGATGACCGACGGCATCCTGCTGAACGAGATCCACCGCGACCGGATGCTGCGCAAGTACGACACGATCATCATCGACGAGGCGCACGAGCGCAGCCTCAACATCGACTTCCTGCTCGGCTACCTCAAGCAGCTCCTCCCCCAGCGCCCCGACCTCAAGGTCATCATCACGTCAGCGACGATCGACCCGGAGAGCTTCTCGAAGCACTTCGACGGAGCGCCCATCGTCGAGGTCTCCGGCCGCACGTACCCGGTCGAGATCCGCTACCGGCCGCTCGTGGCCGACGAGCCCACGGACGACGATGAGGACGCCCCCGAGTCCGAGGCCGCCGACCGCGACTATCTCGAAGGCATCAACGCGGCCCTCGACGAGCTGGCGCGAGAGTCGATGGGCGACGTCCTCGTCTTCCTGTCCGGCGAGACGGAGATCCGCGACGCCGCCGACGCCATCCGCGGCCGCAACCTGCCCGGCACCGAGGTGCTGCCGCTCTACGGCCGGCTCTCCGCCGCCGACCAGCACCGTGTGTTCCAGCCGTCGACCGTGGCAGGCCTCCGCCGCCGCATCATCCTCGCGACGAACGTGGCCGAGACGAGCCTCACGGTGCCCGGCATCAAGTACGTGATCGACGCCGGAACCGCCCGCATCTCGCGCTACAGCGTGCGCTCAAAGGTGCAGCGGCTCCCCATCGAGGCGATCTCGCAGGCGTCGGCGAACCAGCGTTCGGGTCGGTCCGGCCGCACGAGCGACGGCATCGCCATCCGCCTCTACTCGGAGGACGACTTCGCGAAGCGCCCGGAGTTCACCGAACCGGAGATCCTCCGCACGAACCTCGCCGCGGTGATCCTCCAGATGATCTCCCTCGGCCTCGGCGACATCGCCGCCTTCCCCTTCCTCCAACCGCCGGACGCCCGCGGCATCAAGGACGGCGTCGATCTGCTGTCCGAACTCGGCGCGATCGAGACGCGCACCTTCGCCGACGGCTCACCTCGCGGCGGCGGTCCACGTCTCACGCGGGTGGGGCGCGACCTCAGCCGCCTGCCGATCGATCCGCGGTTCGCGCGCATGGTCGTGGAGTCGAAGCAGCACGGGGTGTCGCGGGAGGTGCTCGCTATCGTCGCGGCGCTCACCATCCAGGACCCACGCGAACGACCGCTCGAGCACCGGCAGAAGGCCGACGAACTGCACCGCCGGTTCGTCGACCCGACGAGCGACTTCCTCGCCCTCCTGAACCTCTGGAACTACCTCGAGGAGAAACAGGACGAACTCTCGTCGAGCGCGTTCCGTCGGCTCTGCAAGAACGAGTTCCTCAACTACCTCCGCGTCCGCGAGTGGCACGACGTCTACCGCCAGCTGCGTCAACTGGCGAAGCCCCTCGGCCTGACGATCAACGAGCCGGCGGTGAACCCCGACGGCATCCACAAGTCGCTCCTCGCGGGGCTCCTCTCGCACATCGGACTGAAGGACCAGACCGTCGCTCCGGTCGTGAAGGGCCGGAACGCTCCACCGGCGACGAAGACCGCGAAGAAGGGCGACTACATCGGCGCCCGCCAGACGCGCTTCGTCCTCTTCCCCGGGTCCGCGCTCGCGAAGAAGCAGCCGAACGCCGTGATGAGCGCGGAACTCGTGGAGACGAGTCGGCTGTTCGCCCGCACCAACGCCTCGATCGACCCGGCGTGGGCGGAGCAGATCGCCGGCGACCTCTGCAAGCGGTCGTACAGCGAGCCGCACTGGGAGAAGAACCAGGGCTCCGCCGTCGCCTTCGAGAAGGTGACGCTGTTCGGCGTGCCGATCGTGCCGCGCCGCCGGGTGCAGTTCGGTCGCATCGACCAGGAGCAGGCCCGTGAACTGTTCCTGCGGCACGCGCTCGTCGACGGCGAGTGGACCCACGACATCGGTCGCGACAAGCTGTTCGACTTCCACCGCACGAATCGACGGCTGCGCAAGGAGCTGAGTGAGCTCGAGGAGCGGACGCGACGCCGCGACATCCTCTTCGACGACGAAGCCGTCTTCGACTTCTACGACGCCCGCGTCCCTGCCGAGATCTCGACGACGCGGGGCTTCGAGTCCTGGTGGCGCAAGACGCGCGTCGACCAGCGCGAGCTGCTCACGATGCGCCAGGAGGACCTCCTCCCCGAGGACGCTCCGGCGGTGGATGAGGACCGCTTCCCCGCCGAGTGGGTGCAGGCCGACCAGCGGTTGAAGCTCAGCTATCGCTTCGAACCCGGAAGCGACGACGACGGCGTGACGGTCATCGTCCCGCTCGCCCTGCTCGACCGACTCTCGCCCGCGGGCTTCGACTGGCAGGTCCCCGGTCTCCGTCGGGACCTCATCACGGCGATGATCAAGGCGCTCCCGAAGGCTCTGCGTCGGAACATCGTGCCTGCGGCCGACTGGGCGGCGAAGCTGCTCGCCGAGCTCCCCGCCGACGTCCCGGCGGTCGCCCCCGGCAGTCCCGCCGCCGAGGACTCCTTCGCCACCCGTCTCGCGAACGCGATCAAACGGCTCTCCTACATGGACATCACCGCCTCGGACTTCGAGATGGAACGCGTCCCCGAGCACCTGCTCGTGACCTTCCGGGTCATCGACGAGCGCGGCCGGACGCTCGCCAGCGGCAAGGACCTCGTCGAGCTGCAGCAGCGCCTCAAGCAGCGCACGCGGGCGAGCGTCGCCAAGGTCGCGGCCGCCAGAGTGCCCAACGCCATCGAGCGCTCCGGGTTCACCAGGTGGGACTTCGACGACCTCCCCCGCTTCATCGACATCCGCCAAGAGGACGGCGTGATCCGCGGCTACCCCGCGATCGTCGACGACGGCACGAGCGTGTCGATCCGGATCATGAGCACGGAGGCCGACCAGGCCCGCGCCATGCCCGCGGGGGTGCGCCGCCTCCTCCTGCTTGCGATCCCGTCCCCGACGGCCTACGTGCAGCAGCACCTCAAGGCCAACGAGAAACTCGCGCTCGCGACGAGCCCCTACCGGTCGACGCCGGCGTTGTTCGAGGACTGCCTCGCCGCCTGCATCGACGACGTCCTGTTCCGCGTGGTGCCCGACGGACAGGTGTTCTCCCGGCTGCAGTACGAGACGCTGCGCGACCGCGTCTCCGCCTCGGTCATGGACCGCATGTTCCAGACGGTCGCCATCGTCGCCCGCATCCTGCAGGCCGCGCGCGACACGGAGAAGGCCATGAAGGCGGCGACGAGCATGACGCTGCTCGCGGCGCTCACCGACATGCGGGGCCAGCTCGACGGACTGGTCTTCCCGGGCTTCGTCTCCCGAACGGGCTCAGCACGACTCGAGCATCTGCCCCGCTACCTCGCCGGCATCCGTTACCGCGCCGAGCGACTGACGGACAACCCGAACCGCGACCGCGTGTGGATGACGGAGGCGCAGACGGCGTCGGCGCGGTTCGAGGCCGCCGGCGGCACGATCCCGCTGCCCGCCGAGGCTCCGGAGCACCTTGTGAAGGCCCGGTGGATGCTCGAGGAGCTCCGGATCAGCCTGTTCGCCCAGCAGCTGGGCACGGCCGAGTCGGTGTCGTTGCAGCGCCTGCAGAAGGTCCTCGCGGGCTAGCGTTCCCCGGTCCCTGAGCCTGTCGAAGGGCGCATCTCGACAAGCTCGATGACCGGGGTCAGCGATTCAGGCCCCGGGACCCGTCGCCACCGGACGCTCCGGGTGGTTCGCCCACTCGCTCCACGACCCCGGGTACAGCACCGGTTCGAAGCCGGCCAAGGTCAGTGCGACCGCATTGTGCGCCGCGGTCACCCCGCTGCCGCAGTAGGTCGCGACCGTCGCGTGCTCCGGCACGCCCGCGGCGAGGAACTGCTCGCGGAGGGTCTCAGGCGACAGGAATCGGCCGTCTGCGCCGACGTTGGCGGTCGTCGGCGTGCTGAGCGCTCCGGGGATGTGACCGGCCCGAGGGTCGATCGGTTCGACATCGCCCCGGTACCGTTCGCCGGCGCGCGCGTCGAGCAGCACCCGTCCCTCGCCCGCCCACGTCGCGGCGGTGTCGATGTCGATGGTCGGCAGGACACCCGTCGTCAGCGTGACCGTCCCGGGTTCCGGGACGACCTCGCCGCGCTCCACGGGCAGTCCGGCGTCCGTCCACGCCCGGAACGCGCCGTCGAGGATGCGGACGTCCGCGATGCCGGCGTTCCGCAGCACCCACCAGGCTCGTGCCGCCGACAGGCTCTTGAGATCGTCGTAGACCACGACCACGTCGCCGTCGTCGACGCCCCACGATCGCGCGGACGCCTGGAGCGCCTCGCGATCGGGCAGGGGGTGACGGCCTCGGACGGCCGGTTCTCCGGTCGGCACGGGGTCGGCCAGCTCGTGGTCGAGGTCGACGTACACCGCGCCGGGCAGGTGCCCCTCGAGGTAGGCGGGCCGTCCGTCCGGCGCGTCGAGTCGCCACCGCACGTCGAGGACGCGCACCGGCGTCTCGGAGGCGATCACAGCGGCGAGGTCGTCCGGGGCGATGAGGATGGGCATGCGTCCAGCGTACGCACGCGAGGTCGACGGGACCTGCGCCCGACCGCTCGGTCACCGTCACACCGGGTAACAGAGTTGCAGCTCCGGCCGGATGAGCGAAACGTAGCCTGTGCAGCGTCCACCGAATCGGCGTTGCAGCAGTCGTCCACAGCCGTTCGAAGGATCCCCCGTGAGCTCAGTCCACCCGGCAGCCGCCTCCGTGACCACCTTGCCGTCCCCCGTCGACGGCGGCGAGGTCGCCCCCGGTTTCGCCTCCCTGTCCCCCGACGACTTCAAGGCGGCGTTCCGTCAGCACCCGGCCGGCGTCTCGGTCATCACCGCGGACGACGGCAGCGGGCCGGTGGGACTCACCGCCACCTCGGTCTTCTCCGTCAGTGCAGAACCGCCGCTCCTCGTCTTCTCCGTGTCGTCGCTGTCCTCGAGCGCGCCGACCATCACCGCGTCCGACACCGTCGTCGTCCACCTCCTGGGTTCCGAGCAACTGCACATCGCGAAGCTCTGCGCGACGAGCGGGATCGACCGTTTCGCCGACACCTCCATCTGGGACCGCCTGCCCACGGGCGAGCCGTACTTCACGGGCAACGGCGTCTGGATCCGCGGACGCATCGTCAACCGCATGGAGGCGGGCACCTCGACGGTCATCGCGGTGCACGCGCTGGAGTCGAGCGTCTCGCAGCTGCAAGCGGCCGAGGAGCCGGTCCGGGCCGAGCCTGCTGCCGAGGCGCCCGCTCCCGCCGTCCCGACATTCAGCCCCAGCTTCGACGGCGCGCCGCTCGTCTACCACAACCGCACCTGGCACCGTCTCGACGCGAACTCGCAGATCGACGGCTGAGCGGCCTGCTGCTGGACATCTGTGCACTCCAACCCGCCGTCGGTCCACCGATCTCCGGATAGCGTGGTGACATCACCATCGTCGAGAGGACCCTCATGGCTGGATCGAAAGCCCGCACCGCCGCACGTCTGCTGCTCGGAGGCGCACTCGTGTTCGCCGGCATCAGCCACCTGACCTTCGCTCGGAAGGACTTCCAGGCGCAGGTGCCGGAATGGGTCCCGATCGACGAGGACACCACCGTGCTCGCCTCAGGCGTCGTCGAGATCGCCCTGGGTGCGGCACTCGCTTCAGGCGTCAAGCGGACGGCCGTCGGCAACCTCGCCGCGGCGTTCTTCACGGCGATCTTCCCGGGCAACCTCTCCCAGTGGCTCAACCGCCGCGACGCCTTCGGCCTCGACACCGACAGCCGCCGGTTCACCCGGCTCTTCTTCCAGCCCGTGCTCATCGCCTGGGCCCTCTGGTCCACCCGCCGCTGACCACCAGCCGTCGCTGAGTCGCCCGGATATGCGCGTTTCCGCGTCGGATTCGAACATCCTCGGGCGAGTCAGCGGCGCACGGCGGATCGCCAGGTAGGGTCGAGGACACCAGAGCCACAGGGAGAACGATGCTGACGACCGAAGCGACCATGGACGAGCTGCTCGTCGCCGAATCCGTCGAGACGCCGAGCGCCGGACGCAACGGTGTCGTCAGCCTGGTCGCGCTCGTGGCCATCCTCACGATCGTGGTCACCGCGATCGCGGCGCTCTTCTTCCCGGTCGTCCAGGGCGCGACGGCGTTCTTCTACTTCTTCCTGGCCGGCTTCGGTGGCCTCGGCGGCTGACGCCCCTACACGCTGAACGCCTGAGGGCCGGATGGAATCGTGGATTCCATCCGGCCCTCAGGCGTTCAGCGCAGCGACTAGAAGTCCCAGTCCTCGTCTTCCGTGACCACGGCCTTGCCGATGACGTAGGAGGAGCCGGAGCCCGAGAAGAAGTCGTGGTTCTCATCGGCGTTCGGGGAGAGCGCCGACAGGATCGCCGGGTTCACGTCCGTGACCGTCTTCGGGAACATGGCCTCGTAGCCGAGGTTCATGAGCGCCTTGTTGGCGTTGTAGTGCAGGAACTTCTTGACGTCCTCGGTGAGACCGACCTCGTCGTAGAGGTCCTGCGTGTACTGCACCTCGTTGTCGTAGAGCTCGTAGAGCAGCGAGAACGTGTAGTCCTTGACATCGTCGCGCTCGGCCTGCGTCAGCTTCTCGAGTCCCTTCTGGAACTTGTAGCCGATGTAGTACCCGTGCACGGCCTCATCGCGGATGATCAGGCGGATCATGTCGGCCGTGTTGGTGAGCTTCGCGCGGCTCGACCAGTGCATGGGCAGGTAGAAGCCCGAGTAGAAGAGGAAGGACTCGAGGAGGGTCGAGGCGGCCTTCCGCTTCAGCGGGTCGTCGCCGTGGTAGCGGTCGAGGACGATGGACGCCTTCTTCTGCAGGTTCGGGTTCTCGACCGACCAGCGGAACGCCTCGTCGATCTCCTTCGTGCTGCTGAGCGTGGAGAAGATCGAGGAGTAGCTCTTCGCGTGCACCGACTCCATGAACGCGATGTTCGTGTAGACGGCCTCCTCGTGCGGGGTGATCGCATCGGGGATGAGGGCGACGGCGCCGACGGTGCCCTGGATCGTGTCGAGGAGCGTGAGGCCCGTGAACACGCGCATGGTGAGCTGCTGCTCCTGCGGCGTCAGGGTGTTCCACGACTGGACGTCGTTCGACAGCGGGATCTTCTCGGGCAGCCAGAAGTTGTTGACGAGGCGGTTCCAGACCTCGACGTCCTTCTCGTCCTCGATCTTGTTCCAGTTGATCGCCTGGACGCGGTCGACCAGCTTGAGCTTCTCTGACATGAATTGGTGTCCTCTATCGGGAAGTGGGGTTGGCCCTTCGACAGGCTCAGGGACCGGTGATGCTGATGGCCCTCGACGGACCGGTGATGCTGATGGCCCTCGACGGACCGGTGATACTCGTGGCCCTCGACGGACCGGTGATGCTGATGCCCTTCGACAGGCTCAGGGACCGGGGTCGGGCTCAGGGACCGGAATACCGGTCACTGAGCCTGTCGAAGTGCAGATGACGAAGCGCGAAGCTCCTTAGAGCATGCAGCTGACGCAGCCGTCGACTTCCGTGCCCTCGAGCGCGAGCTGCCGGAGACGGATGTAGTAGATGGTCTTGATGCCCTTCTTCCACGCGTAGATCTGCGCCTTGTTGATGTCGCGCGTGGTGGCGGTGTCCTTGAAGAACAGCGTCAACGACAGCCCCTGGTCGACGTGCTGCGTCGCGGCGGCGTACGTGTCGATGATCTTCTCGGCACCGATCTCGTAGGCGTCCTCGTAGTACTCCAGGTTGTCGTTCGTCATGAACGGAGCCGGGTAGTACACGCGACCGAGCTTGCCTTCCTTGCGGATCTCGATCTTCGACGCGATCGGGTGGATCGACGACGTGGAGTTGTTGATGTAGGAGATCGAACCGGTCGGCGGGACGGCCTGGAGGTTCTGGTTGTAGATGCCGTACTCCTGGATGGACGCCTTGAGGGCCGTCCAGTCCGCCTGCGTCGGGATCTGCACGCCGGCCTGCTCGAAGAGCTCGCGGCCACGAGCCGTCTCGGGCTCCCAGACCTGGTCGATGTACTTGTCGAAGAACTCGCCCGACGCGTACTGCGAGTCGGCGAAACCGTCGAAGGTCTCCCCGCGCTCCTTGGCGATGAGGTTCGAGGCGCGCAGCGCGTGGAACACCACCGTGTAGAAGTAGATGTTCGTGAAGTCGATGCCCTCGGGGCTGCCGTAGTGCACGCGCTCGCGGGCGAGGTAGCCGTGGAGGTTCATCTGGCCGAGGCCGATGGCGTGCGACTTGTCGTTGCCGTCCTCGATCGAACGCACCGAGGAGATGTGGCTCTGGTCGGACACGGAGGTGAGGCCGCGGATGGCGGTCTCGACCGTGCGACCGAAGTCGGGCGAGTCCATCGTGAGCGCGATGTTCAGCGAGCCGAGGTTGCAGGAGATGTCCTTGCCGATCTCCTTGTACGAGAGGTCCTCGTTGTAGGTGGTCGGCGTGTTGACCTGGAGGATCTCCGAGCAGAGGTTCGACATGTTGATGCGGCCCTTGATGGGGTTCGCCTTGTTCACCGTGTCTTCGAACACGATGTACGGGTAGCCGGACTCGAACTGGATCTCCGCGATGGTCTGGAAGAACTCGCGGGCGTTGATCTTTGTCTTCTTGATGCGGGAGTCGTCGACCATCTCGTGGTACTTCTCGCTCACCGAGATGTCGCCGAACGGTACACCGTAGACGCGCTCGACGTCGTACGGGGAGAACAGGTACATGTCCTCGCCCTTCTTCGCGAGGTCGAAGGTGATGTCGGGGACGACGACGCCGAGGGACAGCGTCTTGATCCGGATCTTCTCGTCGGCGTTCTCACGCTTGGTGTCGAGGAATCGCAGGATGTCGGGGTGGTGTGCGTTGAGGTACACCGCGCCGGCGCCCTGACGCGCGCCGAGCTGGTTCGCGTAGCTGAAGGAGTCCTCGAGGAGCTTCATCACGGGGATGATGCCGCTCGACTGGTTCTCGATCTGCTTGATCGGTGCACCGGACTCACGGATGTTCGACAGCGAGAGCGCCACGCCGCCGCCACGCTTCGAGAGCTGGAGTGCGGAGTTGATGCCACGGGCGATCGACTCCATGTTGTCCTCGATGCGGAGGAGGAAGCAGGAGACGAGCTCGCCGCGCTGGGCCTTGCCCGAGTTGAGGAAGGTGGGCGTCGCGGGCTGGAACCGACCCGCGATGATCTCCTCGACGAGCGCGACCGCGAGCTGCTGGTCGCCGTCGGCGAGACCGAGGGCGGTCATGACGACGCGGTCCTCGAACCGCTCGAGGTAGCGCTTGCCGTCGAAGGTCTTCAGCGTGTACGAGGTGTAGTACTTGAACGCGCCGAGGAAGGTCTGGAAGCGGAACTTCTTCGAGTAGGCCAGGTCGTTGAGCTCCTGGATGAAGTCGAACGAGTACTTGTCGAGCACTGCCTGCTCGTAGTACTCCTTCTCGACGAGGTAGTCGAGCCGTTCCTTCAGCGAGTGGAAGAAGACGGTGTTCTGGTTGACGTGCTGGAGGAAGTACTCCCGCGCGGCCTCACGGTCCTTGTCGAACTGGATCTCGCCGTTCGGGCCGTAGAGGTTGAGCATCGCGTTGAGCGAGTGGTAGTCCATCTGGCTCGTCGACGGTGCGTCGATCACTGAAACTGGCGCTGCTGCCAAAATGATTCCAATCCATTGTGGACGGTGGTGACATCGTCCTGGGTTCCGAAGAGTTCGAAGCGGTACAGATGCGGGACCTTGCATTTGCTGGCGATCACGTCGCCGGCGAGCCCGTAGGCTTCGCCGAAGTTCGTGTTGCCGGCGGCGATGACCCCGCGGATCAGGGAGCGGTTGGCCTCCACGTTGAGGAACCGGATCACCTGTTTGGGCACCGCTCCGTCGCCGTTGCCCCCGCCGTAGGTGGGGGTCACGAGGACGTAGGGTGCCGTGGCGTGCACGGCTTCGTCTTTCGCATACAGCGGGATCTGCAACGAGGGCAGGTCGAGCTTCTGCATGAAGCGATGCGTGTTGCCGGAAATGCTGGAGAAGTAGATCAGCCGTGGTTGCACGGGTGGCCTCCTCGTCGACGTCCGGACGGTCGGATGGTGCGGTGCTGCTGGAGCCGGCTCATGATGACGCCTGCGACCGTGGGCTCAAGCCAGACGTGCGGCGAGCTCTTCGATCTTGTCGGGACGGAAGCCCGACCAGTGGTCTTCCTCGGTGATGACGACCGGTGCCTGCAGGTAGCCGAGGGCCTTGACCTGCTCGAGCGCGTTCTCGTCGACCGAGAGGTCGAGGATGTTGTACTCGATGCCCTTGTTGTCGAGTGCGCGGTACGTCGCGGTGCACTGCACGCAACTGGGCTTCGTGTAGACCGTGATTGCCATAGCTCTTCGTGCCTTCCCCTCAAAATCTGGTGATTCCCGCGGCGTCCTGCGCCGGGGTTCCAATACTACATATAGATGGCGGTCTTCAGGTTGACCACAAGGGCTAGTAGTTACAGCCCTGTAGTTTTCCACCGGGTTCTCCACCGTTTCGGGCGAGTTATCCACCGGTTCTCCACTGGGTACAACGCCCGTGGGCGACGCGAAAATCCCGGATTGACGGCCTTTTCTCCCCCGTCTGAGGGATATCTATCCACAGGCGAGATTCTCCTCCGCACCTCCGACATCCGTTGTCGGTTTGGGCGTGTCGCGGGCGTGTCGCGCGTGTCGGAACCGGTCCCTAGACTGGTGTCCTTGTGAGCAGCTACCGTGACCTTCTTCGTACCCCCGGCGTCGCCCGGATCATCGCGGCGCAGCTCACCGCACGCTTCCCGTTCGGGATGCTCTCGCTGGCCTTCCTGCTCCACATCGAGCAGGTCACCGGGTCCTACGGGGCCGCCGGGCTCGTCCTCGCCGCGACGAGCATCGGGCAGGCGATCGCCGGCCCCCTCACGAGCCGGTGGATGGGCGTCTGGGGCATCCGCAAGGTGCTCCTCCTCACCCTCGCGGTCTGTGCAGTCTCCGTCACGACCATCGCCCTCGTCACCATGACCGTCCCCGCGTACATGGCGGTCGGATTCGTCGCCGGGCTGAGCACGCCGCCCGTCCAGCCCGCGGTCCGCACCATCTACCCAAAGCTCGTCACCTCCCAGCAGCTCACCCCGCTGTTCTCCCTCGACGCCTCGGCCCAGGAGATCATCTGGGTGCTCGGGCCCGTCGTGACCACCTTCGTGTCCACCCAGGTCGGCACGGTCTGGGGCATCGCCCTGGCAGCGGTGATCATGGTCGTCGGCTGCCTGTGGTTCATCTCCTCACCGGAGGTCGGGCGCGTCCGCATCCCGAGGAGCCGTCGCAAACTCGGACAGGTGCTCAAGCGCCCGCCGGTCCTCCTCGCCACCGTCGTCGGCTTCCTCCTCATCGGCGCCTGTTCGGCCGTCGAGGCGGGCGTCGTCGCGACCTTCGGGCACGACGGCCTCGAGGCCGGTATCGTCCTGGCGATCTTCTCGGTCGGCTCGCTGGCCGGCGGCCTCGCCCTCGGACACACGCCGATCGGTCCCTACGCGCTGGCGCGGCGGATCTTCATCGTCTTCGCCGGACTCGCCGTCGCGAGCCTCTTCCTCAACGCCTGGTGGCTGTCGGTCACCCTCTTCGTCGCCGGTATCGGCATCGCGCCGGCCCTCGCCGTGTTGTTCGCCATCGTCTCGGCGAGTGTGAAGTTCAGCGACACCGCCGAGGCCTACGGCTGGGTCGGCACCGGTCAGCTCATCGGTGCCGCGATGGGGTCGGCGGCGGCAGGTTTCCTCATCGACGGCTCCGGAGCGGTCGGCGCGTTCTGGGTGGCCGGCGTGTTCGCGCTGTTCGGCTTCGTCATCCCGTGGATCGGTCACCGGTGGCACCCCGACCTCCGCGGCCGCGATGCGAGCCCGATCCCCGACACCGAGCCGATCAACACCCACCCGTCCTGAGCCGCGCCGCTTCAGTCGGCGGCGCGCAGCGGCGCGAGGGCCCCGTCGAGTGCGGCCAGTTCGCCCAGCAGCATCGGGAGCATGGTCGTCTGGCGGTCGTTGGGCGTGAACACCCCGTCGGCGATCTGCCGTGAAACGTACGGGATCTCAACGTTCGCACCGGTACTGACGAGGCCGAGTGCCTGCAGGACGGGTCGAAGCGCGACGACGCCGCGGGTTCCGCCCGACAGCCCGCCGTAGCTGACGATCCCGACCGGCTTCCGCGCCCACTCGTGCATGAGGTAGTCGAGCGCGTTCTTGAGGGCGGGCGCGTAGCTGTAGTTGTACTCGGGCGTCACGAACACGAAGGCGTCCGTGCGATCGACCCGCTCACTCCAGGCGATCGTGTGCGGGTGGACGTAGGCGCGCTTCCGCGGGTGCGCGGGCTCGTCCATGAACGGCAACGCCAGCTCCCGGAGATCGACCGCGTCGACGGTGAACCGCTCGTCCGCCTCGGCCACACCCGCGACCCAGTCGGCGACGGCACCGCCCACCCGCTCGGGACGGACACTCCCGGTGACGATCATGAGTTGCGGCATGGGCTCCCTTTCGACGGTGACGGTGGCCCTGTCGAGGATACTGGTGCCATGGCAGACAGCACCCCGACCGTCCTCCTCAACGACGGGCACACGATCCCCCAGCTCGGCTTCGGCGTCTACAAGGTCCCGGACCTCGCCAGCACCGAGATCGTGCAGACGGCGCTGGAGGTCGGGTACCGCCACATCGACACCGCCTCGCTGTACGGCAACGAGCGCGGCACCGGCGTCGCGATCCGCGAGTCGGGCATCCCCCGCGACGAGCTCTTCGTCACGACGAAGGTCTGGAACACCGATCAGGGGTACGAGGAGACGCTGCGCGCGTTCGACACGAGCCTGGACCTCCTCGGCCTCGACCACGTCGACCTGTACCTCATCCACTGGCCGGCCCCGGGGCAGGACCGCTACCGCGAGACCTGGCGCGCGCTCGAGCGGTTGCGGGCCGAGGGACGTACGCGCTCCATCGGCGTCTCGAACTTCCACCGCAGCCATCTCGAACGACTCCTGGAGTCGGCGGAGGTCACCCCGGCCGTCAACCAGATCGAACTCCACCCGTTCCTCCCCCAGCGGGAGTTGCGCGCCGTCAACGCGGCACACGGCATCGCGACGGAGGCCTGGTCGCCACTCGCCCGCGGCCGCTTCTTCACGCCCGCCGCGGACGGATCCGACGCCACCTCCGACCTCGGGGCCATCGCCCAGAAGCACGGGCGCACGGTCGCGCAGGTGGTGCTGCGCTGGCACCTGCAGCTCGGCAACATCGTCATCCCCAAGTCGGCCACACCGGCGCGGATCTCGGAGAACTTCGCGGTGTTCGACTTCACCCTCGACGCCGACGACCTGGCCGCGATCTCGGCGCTCGAGAACGGCGAGCGCACCGGCACCGACCCGGACCGGCTCGACTGACGCGAGACCGTAGGCTGAACGCATGACCGAGCCCGTCGTCGACACCGCTTCCAGCCTCGCCGCCCGCACGATCACGCCCGTGAAGCTCCCGCGTCACCGCTGGGGTCGCCACGACGCGTCGGCTCGGGCGCTCGTGGTCCACGGACTCGGCAGCAACGGTCCGAGCACCTGGCGCATCTGCGCAGCCCTGGCCGATCGCGGGTGGCTCGTGGAGGCGGTCGACCTCCGCGGCCACGGCGTCGCCCCTCGTGCGTTGGACTACCGGGTCGAGGCCTACGCCGCCGATCTGCTGGCCACCAGGCCGACCCCCGTGCCCGGCGTCGGGCACGCCGCGTGGGACCTCGTCGTCGGACACTCGCTCGGAGGCGCTGCCACGGCGATCGCCGCCGCAGCCGATCCCCGATGGGCGGCGGCGGTCGTGCTGCTCGACCCCGCCATCGCACTCGACGACCACGACGCCGAGATCATCCGGGCCAGCCAGGAGGCCGCCTTCGCCGACAACACGATCGCATCCGTCCGTGCGAAGAACCCCGAGTGGCACCCGCTCGACGTGGAGATCAAGGTCCAGGCGGTGTCCGAGGCGAGCCGGTGGGCGATCGAGCAGACGAGCGAACAGAACCATCCGTGGGACGTCCGCCCCGCAGCGGCCGCTCTGCGCAACCCGACCTTCGTGATCGCCTCCGACCCTGAGGTGTACAGCCTCTTCCGCGGCGCGCTCGCCGCCGAGGTCCTCGCCAACCGCCAGGTCAGCCTGACGATCGTCCAGGGCGCCGGTCACAACGTGCACCGGGACCGCCCGGCGGAGACCACGAAGGCCATCGGCGATTGGGCCGAGCTGCAACTCGAACAGCGGTCGCGTCGCGAGACCTGATCACGACCCGCTTCCCAGGGTCCCTGCACCTCCGCGATGCGGCGGCTCTCTCGGGTGATGCGCGTCGCGAGACCTGATCGTGACCCGCTTCCCAGGGTCCCTGCACCTCCGCGGTGCGGCGGCTCCCTAGGGTGATGCCATGAAGCGCTCCGCAGTGACCCGCACCACCACCGTGTTCGTCTCCGCCGTCCTCGTCGGGCTCGTCCTCTCGGGCTGCTCGGCCGGGTCGAGCACCGAGGCCGGCAGCGACTCGCGAGCTGCGATGCCCGCGCCCGGCCAGGTCGCCGGCGACGCGCAGGTCGGGGTCGACGGCGCCGCCTCCCCCGACCTCACGCAACAGCAGGTGGTCACGACCGGTTCACTCACCGTCACCGCTGACGACCCGATCAGCACCGCGACGGACGCCACCCGGATCGTCACCGAGGCGGGCGGGCGCGTCGACAGCCGCGACGAGACTCCGGGCACCTCCGACCAGGCCGCGCAGGCGACCCTGACGGTCCGCATCCCCGCCGACGACTTCGACGACGTGCTCGCGCAGCTGCAGGCGCTCGGCACGGTGAACAACCTCTCCGTGTCCGCGGTGGACGTCACGGCACAGGCCGCCGACCTCGACGCGCGGGTCACCGCCCTCCAGGCCTCGGTCGACCGACTGCTCGGACTGATGGCGGCTTCGACCACGACGGCCGACCTCCTCGCCGCCGAGACCAGCCTGTCCCAGCGGCAGGCGGAATTGGACGGGCTCGTCGCCCAGCGCGAGGCGCTCGCCGATCAGGTCGACTTCTCCTCCGTGTTCGTGAGCTTCGTGGCCCCAGGCGTGGTCGCGCCGGGTGTGCCCACCGACTTCTGGGGCGGCGTGGTCGCCGGGTGGAACGCGCTCGTCGCCGCCGCCTCGGGGCTCGTCGTCGTGGTCGGCGTCCTGGTGCCGTGGTTGCTCCCCCTCGCGGTCGTCGCCGCGGTCGTGGTCCTCCTCGTCAGGTCGGGCCGTCGGCGGGCTGCTCGCCGCTCGCAGACACCTGCCACCTCGGCCGGGCCCGATGCGACAATGGACCGGTGACCGCTCAAGCGCAGCACCATCCATCCGATCGGTCGTTCGACCCCGCCTCGATCCTCAGTGACGGGCTCGTCGAGCGCATCCGCGAACGTGCCGCCGTGGCGGACCGCGAGAACGCCTTCTTCGACGAAGACCTCGCCGAGCTGCGAGCGTGCGGCTATCTTCGGGCGTTCGTCCCCGAGGAGTTCGGCGGCCTCGGCCTCGGCCTCGGCGAGGTCACGCTGCTCCAATCCCGGCTCGCCACCGCCGCCCCGGCGACCGCCCTCGCGATCAACATGCACCTCGTGTGGACGGGTGTCGCGCGACTGCTCCACACCCGAGGAGACGACTCGCTCCGCTTCGTCCTCGAGGGAGCTGCCGGGGACGAGCTCTACGCGTTCGGGGTGAGCGAGGCTGGCAACGACCTCGTGCTCTTCGGATCCGACACCGAAGCCCGTCCGGGCCCCGACGGTTCCTATCGGTTCCACGGCCGGAAGATCTTCACCTCGCTGTCGCCCGCGTGGACCTGGCTGGGGACGACCGGGCTCGACACGACCTCGGCCGACGGTCCGAAGGTGGTCTACGGGTTCATCGAGCGCTCGCGCGGCGGGTTCGAGATCCTCGACGACTGGGACACCGTCGGGATGCGCGCCAGCCAGAGCAGGACGACCTTGCTCCAGGGGGCCGAGTCGACGGCGGAGCACATCGTCCGACGCCTCGACCCGGGGCCCAACCCGGACCCCATCGTCTTCGGGATCTTCGCCTGCTTCGAGACCCTCATCGCCGCCGTGTACACGGGCATCGGTGAGCGCGCCCTCCGACTGGCGGTCGAGACCGCCCACCGGAAGACGTCGAAGAAGGCCGGTGGCGCGAGCTACGCGGCCGACCCCGACATCCGCCGTCGGATCGCGGCGGCCGCCATCGCGTACGACGGCATGCTGCCACAGCTCGCCGGCATCGCCCGTGACCTCGACGACGGGGTCGACCATGGCGCGCTCTGGTTCCCGAAACTCGTCGGGCTCAAGGTCCGCGCGACGGAGACCGCCCGCGAGGTCGTCGATCAGGCGATCCGGGTCGCCGGCGGCGGCAGCTACTTCGCCGCGAGCGAATTGGGCCGGCTGTACCGCGACGTCCTCGCCGGGATGTTCCATCCTTCCGACGACGAGTCCGCCCACGCCACCGTCGCGAACGCCTGGCTCGGGCCCGCGTGACGGCTCTGCTCGGGCCCGTGCGACGGCTCGGGTCGGCCTGACGGCCCGGCTCAGCCGCGGTTGTTGCTGAGCTCGAAGATCCGCAGGAGCTCGCCGACCGCGGCGTCCTTGCTGTCCCCGCCCTCCTCGAACATCTGCGTGACGTGCGTCAGCAGGTGGTTCTCGACGAGCAGCTTGTTGAGGGACCCCAGCGACTTCTGGATGGCGAGCGACTGCGTGATGATGTCCATGCAGTAGTCCTCGTTCTCGATCATCTTCTCGAGGCCACGCATCTGGCCCTCGAGGATCTTCGTCCGGTGCAGGGCCCGCTTCTTGATGTCTTCGATCACCGGCTCAGGGTACCACCAGGGGGTACGGTGTCCTCCTGCTCCATCGGACCGGAGGACACGGGCGACGAGCCTAGGATGGGCGGATGACGAGCTCCCCCACACTCGAACTCACCGCTGCCGACGCGGACCGCGCGCGAGCCCTGCGCTCGATGAAGCGCCTGGCCACCGGACTGCTCCTCGTCATGGCGGTCATCTTCGCCGTCGCGTTCGCACTCGAGGGACGCTACCCGTGGTTGGCGTACGTCAGGGCCGCTGCGGAAGGCGGCATGGTCGGAGCGCTCGCGGACTGGTTCGCCGTCACCGCCCTCTTCCGGCACCCGCTCGGCATCCCGATCCCCCACACGGCGATCATCCCGAAGCGCAAGGACGAGATCGGCGTCAGCCTCGGCGAGTTCGTGGAGACCAACTTCCTCTCCGAGGAGGTCGTGCGGCAGAAGCTCGCGTCCGTCTCCGTCTCGGAGAAGCTCGGCGGATGGTTGTCCGAGCCCGCGAACGCCGAGCGGGTCACCGCCGAGGGGTCCATCGCGGTGCGGGGTCTGCTGGAGACGCTGTCCGACGACGACGTCCGCGAAGTCATCGAGGCGTTGGCGTCCAAACACCTCATCGACCCGCAGTGGGCCCCGAACATCGGCCGTTGGGTCGAGCACATCGTCGGCGTCGGCGCACATCACGACGCGGTCGACCTCCTCCTCGACCGCACGGGTGAATGGCTGAGCACGAATCCGAAGGCGTTCGAACGCCTGGTCTCGAGCCGTCTGCCGACCTGGGTGCCGTCCTTCGTCGACCGGCTCGTGGACGACAAGCTCTACCGGGAGGCCGTGTCCTTCGTCCAGGCCGTCCGCGCGGACCCCGACCACCAGCTCCGTCATGCCCTCGACGGCTACCTCGGAGAGCTCGCCGAGCAACTGCAGCACGACGACGCGACCATCACCCGCTTCGAGAACGCCAAGCACGAGGTCATCGACAGTCCTCGCGTCCGGGAGGTCGCCGGCAAGACCTGGACGGCCGCGAAGACCGCGTTCCTCGAGGCACTCGACGCCCCCGACAGCGACCTCCGCGTGCGGATCGCCGGCACCATCGCGGACTTCGGCCGGCGACTGTCGACCGACCGGGCGTTCTCCACCCGCGTCGACACCCGCGTCGCGGACGCCCTGTCCTACGTCGTCACCCGCTACCGGCACGACATCGCGAGCATCATCACCGAGACCGTCGAGCGTTGGGACGCCCGGGAGACCACCCAGAAGATCGAGCTGCTCGTGGGACGCGACCTGCAGTTCATCCGCTTGAACGGCACCATCGTCGGCGCGCTCGCCGGCCTCGCGATCTTCACGGTCGCGCAGGCGGTCCTCCGCGCGTTCTGACGACGGGACCGGTCAGCGCTTCGGGAGCAGCTCCACGGAGATGAGGTTCACGACGTCGTTCGCCAGCAGATCGAGCGAGCCCTGGTCCTTGCAGGTGAAGGTGAAGACGACGAGCGTCCCCATCTTCGTGAGGGACCGGACGCCCCAGTAGGTGCGCTCCCCCGTCGCCTGCGTCCACGACAGGACCCGGAACTCGATGAGCCCGCCACCGCTGTTGTAGTTCAGCTGTTCGGTCGTGCCGTCCGCCTTGACGTAGTCGGCCCCGACGTACTTCGATAGATAGGCGTCGCTCGAGCGCTGGTCGTCACCGACCGCGATCTCCTCCGGAGTCAGTGCGATGTTGCCGAGCCGCACCTCACACGAGGTCGAGGCGTTCGTGTAGATGTCGATCCCGTTCGCGTCCTGACCCGCTGCCGCCCACGATGAGTCGAAGTCGTTCGTGAGGTAGGCCGTCCAGTCGGTGGGGACGTCCTGTCCTGCTGCGAAATCGAGATCCGGCGGGATGTTGACGTAGGTCTTGGTCGGCTCGGGCGTCGAGTCCGTCTCCGTGGGCGTGGGAGACGCGGTCTTCGTCGGCGTGGCCGAGCGGGTGGGGCTCGGGTCCGCGACCGGTGCGCCACCCTGCGTGAGCACGAGGGCGACGACGGTGATGATCGCCGCCAACACGAGCGGGACACCGACGGCGAGGGCGATGATGAGCCCCGTCCGCTTGCGCTTCGGGGCGCCGGGAGGCGGCGCCTGCTGGCCGTACCCGGGAGGACCCTGCGGTGGCTGCTGCTGGTACGGGTTCTGCTGCGGCTGATACGGCTGCTGCGGCTGCCCACCGGAGGGGTTCTGCTGCCCGCTATACGGGTTCTGCTGGTACGGGTTCTGCTGCTGTCCGTACGGGTTCTGCTGCTGCGGTCCCTGCCCGTACTGCGGCTGTTGCTGCTGCCCGTACGGGTTCTGCTGCTGCGGTCCCTGCCCGTACTGCGGCTGCCCGCCGTAGGGCTGCTGCTGCTGTCCGTACGGCTGCTGCTGCTGCGGCTGACCGGAGGGGTGCTGCGGCTGCTGACCCGCGGGCCATTGCGTCGGGCGGCCGTCAGGCTGCTGCGGGTCAGGAGGCGGTGCATCGGTCACGGGAGTGGCCTTTCGACGGAACGGCGGGCGGAGCGGGTGAACTGCCCGGCCGCACGCCTGCAGTTCGATGCCGTCAGCCTATCTGCGACGGACCGGCGCCGGTGGGCACATCCTGCACCAGAATGGTGACGTGTCCACCGCCCCCACCACACCCCGCACCCGCAGCGAGCGCCTCGATGCGCTCCCGTTCACCAAGGCCCACGGGCGACTGCTCGTCGGTTCCGGCGTCGGCTGGGCCCTCGACGCCATGGACGTCGGACTCGTGTCCTTCGTGCTCGCCCAGCTCGCCGTGCAGTGGCAGCTCGGGAACACGGAGCTCTCCTGGATCGCCTCAGCCGGGTTCCTCGGCATGGCCATCGGTGCGACGCTCGGCGGGTTGCTCGCCGACCGGGTCGGTCGACGCCACGTCTTCGCGATCACGCTCCTCGTGTTCGGCATCGCGACGGGCGCTTCGGCCCTCGCCTGGGGACTCGGCGTGCTCATCGTGCTGCGGTTCATCGTCGGCCTCGGACTCGGCGCCGAGCTGCCCGTCGCCTCGACCCTCATGAGCGAGTTCGCCCCGCCGCGGATCCGCGGGCGGATCATCGTGTTCCTGGAGGCGTTCTGGGCCGTCGGGTGGATCGCCGCCGCCCTCATCGGCTACCTGGTCGTACCGACGAGCGACGACGGGTGGCGCTGGGCGCTCGCCATCGGTGCATTGCCCGCGGTCTACGCGGCCATCGTGCGGACGCGTCTCCCGGAGTCGGTGCGGTTCCTCGAGTCGCGTGGGCGCCACCGCGAGGCAGAAGCCGTCGTCCGCCAGTTCGAGGCATCGGCCGGTTTCGCCCACCAGGAGGCCGCCGGTGAGACCACCACCGACACCACCGTGAGCGCCGGCCTCTCCGCCGGTGAGCGCCTCCGTGGGCTGTGGGTGCCCACGCACCGCCGCGACACCGGATCGCTGTGGATCGTGTGGTTCTGCGTCAACTTCTCCTACTACGGCGCGTTCATCTGGATCCCGACGATCCTCGTCGCCTCCGGGTTCTCCCTCGTCCGGTCCTTCGGTTTCACCCTCATCATCACCCTGGCCCAGATCCCGGGCTACGCGGTCTCAGCCTGGTTGATCGAGGCCTGGGGCCGGAAGCAGACCCTCGCGACCTTCCTGGCGGGCTCCGCGGTGTCGGCGGTCCTGTTCGGCACGGCGACGACCGAACCGATGATCATCGTGTTCGGGATGTGCCTGTCCTTCTGCAACCTCGGCGCCTGGGGCGCGCTGTACGCGACGACCCCGGAACTGTATCCGACAGCGCTCCGTGCGACGGGGGCGGGGTGGGCCGCCGGTATCGGTCGCATCGCCTCGATCATCGCCCCGCTGTCGGTCCCGGTGCTCCTCCTCGCAGGGCAGGCACTGCTCTTCTCCGTGTTCGCCGCCTTCTTCGTCGTCGCCGCGGTCGCCGCACTGTTCCTCTCGGACATGCGCGGCCGCTCCCTCGACTGAGCCGCGTCCCACCGCCCGACCCGCACCGCCAGTCGGCCGGGTCGGTCGGCGTCGATGCGACAGAATGGGGCCGTGATCGAATCCACCAGCGCCGTGTCCCCGTCCGCCTCCGTCGACCGACGTCCGATCTCGGGACGTCGTGTCGATCTCGAGCACGGTGCGTACACCGCGTCGATCGCCTCGGTCGGTGCCTCACTGCGGTTCCTGCGACACGACGGCCGGGACCTCGTCGTCCCGTTCGACGCCGAGGAGGTCCGTCCGGCGTTCCGTGGCGCCATGCTCGCCCCGTGGCCCAACCGCGTCGTCGACGGCCGGTACACCTTCGCGGGCGTCGACTACCAGCTCGCACTCACGGAACCCGCTCGCGGTCACGCCCTCCACGGGCTCGCCGCCTGGTCGGAGTGGGACCTCGTGTCGTCGAGCGCGGCGTCGGCGGCGTTCCGCGTGGTCATCGAGGCACAGGAGGGCTATCCGTTCCGCGTCCAGGTCACCGCGACCTACACGCTCGACGACGACGGACTCCGCACCGACGTCGAGGCGCTGAACCTCGGCGACGTCGACGCGCCCTACGGCACGGGACCGCACCCGTACCTCGTTGCGGGTGAGGGCCGTGTCGACGACTGGACGCTCGAACTGCCCGCTGCCGAGGTGCTCACCGTCACGCCGGACCGGCTCAGCCCGGTCTCGCTGGAGCCGGTCGACACGGAGGCGACGGAGCACTTCGACTTCCGGTCACCCCGGGCCATCGGCGACACCTTCGTCGACCACGCGTACACGGCGCTCGATCGCGACGTCGACGGCCGGGTCACGGTGCGCGTGACGACGCCATCCGGCAGCGGCGTCGCCATGCACTGGGGTGACGGTCTGCCCTGGGTCCAGGTGCACACGGCCGATCAGCCCGTCGCGGAGCTGAACCGACTGGGGCTCGCCGTCGAACCGATGACCTGCCCACCCGACGCCTTCTCGACCGGGACCGACCTCGTCGTCCTGGCTCCCAATACACCACACCGGGTGTCCTGGACCATCGCAGCACTCTGACAGTCGTCGGGGCTAGGCTGGCGACATGTCACAGACTCTTGCGAAACTCACCGGCGGCCCGCTCGACAGCGAGATCATCCCGCTCGAAGACGGTCAGGACGGCGAGCTCGTCCTGCCCTACGGCGAAGGCCAGCTCATCTACCGTCCCGTCGGCGAAGCGACGAACACCGGTGACCACGACGGCCCGACGACGACCGACTACGAATACGTCGAGTCGACGGAGGACATCTCCCCGACGAACCGCAACGGCAACGGCGACGACGACTCGATCGGCTGAACCGAGCCACACCGTTCCACCTGAACGCCGGTAGCTGAGCCTCAGCTGCCGGCGTTCGGCGTTCACTCGCCCTGGTCGTCGACCGTCACCGTGAAGGTCTGGACCCGGAGCGGAAGCACGGGTGTCATCCGGACCTCCAGGCGGAGGCGCCCCTCGGTCCCCTCGACGAACCAGACCAGGTGGTCCGGCGAATCGCAGATCGGAGTCGCGCGCCCTGAAGCCACCTCGGCGATGCCACCGACGGCGGCGACAGCGGCGTCGACCGCCTCGCGTCGCTCGTCCAGTGGCCGGTCGAGGGCGACGTTCTCGGCGAACAGCGAGGCGGCGACGCGGTCGTCCCAGTGCGACAGCAGCCCGGTCGCGGTCATGGACGCCACAAGCGTCTCCGGCCAGGGGCGGATCGCCGGTTCCGGCAGCTCACCGGTGGTCTGGGCGCCGGCGATCGCCAGCCGCAGGGCCTGTTCGGCGGGCTTCGCCACGGCGGCGTAGCCGGCGTTCTCGAAGGCGACGACGCCGAAGCCCGATGTCGGGTGCCACCGCATGTGGGCGCTGTAACCGGGGTAGCCGCCCGAGTGCGAGACGAGCGTCCCGAGGTCGGCGTCCTCTTCGACGAAGAGGCCGAAGCCGTAGCCGAGCGCGAGTCTCGGCGGCACGCCGTCGAGGGTGGGCCGCGACAGAGCCAGCCGGTGCAGCTGCTGCATCTCGCGGCGGCTGGCGCTCGACAGTGGTCCGGTCTCGTCCCCGGTCCAGGCGCCGTCGAGCCAGCGCACCCATCCGATCAGGGTGGAGGCCGAGGCGAAGAGTCCGCCGATCGAGGAGAAGACCCCGGGGCCGGAGAACGGGACCTCGACGAATCGGCCGTCTTCATCGACGGCCCGTTCGCGGCGGACACGATGACCGGTCGCCGTGACCGCCCCGTCGCCCTCGGGTCGCTCGAACACGGCGCCGAGTCCGAGCGGCTCCAGCAGGAGCGAGGTCACCGCGTCGATGTAGGAGCCACCGGTCACACGCTCGATGACCTGCCCGAGCAACGCGTAGCCGAGGTTCGAGTAGGAGAACGCCGTCCCGGGTGTCGTGACGCATCGGACGCCGCGCACGAGCAGCCGCCGGAACTCGTCCACGGTGATCGACTCCTGGCGGTCACCCCAGGGATCGTCCGTTCCGAGCCCACCCGACATCGTCAGGAGCATACGCACGGTCGGCCGGACGGCGATCCCGTCAGGGAGCACCGGCGCGAACTCCGGCACGAACCCGTCCACTGGCGCGTCCAGGTCGAGGCGGCCGGCGTCGCGGAGGATGAGGAGCACGGCCGCGGTGAAACTCTTCGTGCAGGAGGCGATGCGGAACAGCGTGTCGGCGTCGGGCACCGGACCGCCCACGGCGACCCCGCCGAACCCCTGCTCGAACCGGACCCGCTCGCGGTCGAACACGGCGACGTACGACCCCGGGGCGACGCCGGAGGTGATCCGGTCCTGGAAGACCCGCGTGATGTCCGTCTCGGTGCTGTCCTCGACCAGGTGCATGTCGCCTCCTCCTCGACGGCCCTCGGCAGCCGTCCGCGATCTCGTCGCGCTTCGAGCGTACGACCATTCCGCGCCACCGGGCGCCATCGCACGGGGTGCCGGGCGTAGGGTGCTCCTCCGCCAGGACGAAGTCAAGGGGCACCGATCAGCGACGTCCGATGCCCGCCGCGGGAGTAGCGTCATCTCCCGGATCGACCGTCGACGGGACGGCCGTGGAAGGAGTCATTCCATGTCGAACACGTCGACCTCCGGGCTACCTGCCCCGGTGCGGAGCCTCGTCCCCGCCAGGATGGACCGATTGCCGTGGACCCGGTTCCACTGGATGATCGTCGTCGGTCTCGGCTTCTCATGGGTGCTGGACGGCCTCGAGATCCAGATCGTCGCCTCCGCCGGATTCCAGAAGTCGCTGGGGCTGTCGGCGGCGGAGGTCGGCCTCCTCGGGACGATCTACCTGCTCGGCCAGGTGACGGGTGCCCTCGTCTTCGGCCGCATGGCGGACCGCCTCGGCCGCAAGAAGCTCTTCATCCTGACCCTCGCGATCTACCTCGTCGCGAGCGGCATCGCCGGCCTGTCCCCCACGTTCTGGTTCCTCGCCATCTTCCGGTTCTTCGCCGGCATGGGCATCGGCGGCGAGTACGCGGCGATCAACTCGGCCATCGACGAGCTCATCCCGTCGAAGTACCGCGGGCACGTCGACATCGCCATCAACGGCACCTACTGGGGTGGCGCCGCCCTCGGATCGGCGGCGAACCTGTTCCTGCTGAACACCGACTACTTCGCCGAGGACGTCGGCTGGCGCATCGGGTTCTTCATCGGGCCGGTCCTCGGTCTCGCCATCATCTTCCTGCGCCGCCACATCCCCGAGAGTCCGCGGTGGCTCATGACGCACGGTCGGGAACAGGAGGCGGAGGCCACGGTCGACGACATCGAGGCCACCGTCCGCAAGCAGGGCGGGACGATCGACCCGGTCGACGAGTCGAAGGCGCTCACGGTCCAGGCCCAGGGCCACATCCCGATCCGGACCATCTTCGGCGTCCTCTTCTCGAAGTACCCGAAGCGCACCTTCGTCGGCCTCGCGATGATGATCACCCAGTCATTCCTATACAACGCGATCTTCTTCACCTACGCGCTCGTGCTGCAGAACTTCTACGGCACGAGCCCCTCGTCGACGCAGTACTACTTCTTCCCCTTCGCGATCGGCAACCTGCTCGGCCCACTCCTCCTCGGCAGGCTGTTCGACACCTGGGGTCGTCGCCAGATGATCTTCCTCACCTACGGGGTCTCCGGGGCGGTGCTGGCCGTGTCGGCGGTGCTCTTCAACGCCGGTGCGCTCGACGCGACGACCCAGACGATCTTCTGGTGCGTCTCGTTCTTCTTCGCCTCCGCCGGTGCGTCAAGCGCCTACCTGACCGTGAGCGAGATCTTCCCGCTCGAGCTCCGCAGCCAGGTGATCGGCTACTTCTTCGCGATCGGACAGATCGCGGGTTCGGTCGCGCCCCTGCTCTACGGGATCCTGATCGGCGACGGCACCGACCGCGGGCCGCTCACCGTGGGCTACTTCGTGGGTGCCGGCGTGATGGTCCTCGGCGGGTTGATCGCCCTCATCTTCGGCGTCGACGCCGCGCGGAAGTCCCTCGAGGACATCACGGAACCCCTGTCGATCGTGCGCGAGGGGAAGGGCTCGGGAAGCTGATCCCGGTCCGCGCTCAGTGCTCGTCGGAGACGTAGACCCCGAGCGTCTCGGCGAGGCGCTCCCGCTCCACCGCCCGACGTCCGGCGCCCTTGGCGCTGGCCGTCGTGAGCGTGGCGAGGATGTGCAGGGTGAGCGCGATCCCGATCGAGGAACTCGGGTGGCCGTCCTCGGCACGGCCGAGCACGATCGTCTCGTCGGCGTACGGGGTCAGCGGGGCGTCCGGCGCGTCCGTGATGAGTACGAGGCTGCCTCCCGCCTCGGCGAATGGGACGACGGAGTCGATCGTGTACTTCCGGTACCGCTGCAGCGACACGGCGATCATGACGTCGCTCGTGCGCACGTCGCTCAGGACGTCGAGGGGACGCACGATGGTGCCGTCGATGAGCGTGACGTTCGCGAGGCCGTAGCTGAGGTCCGCGGCGAGGAGGGACGCGTAGGTGAACGACTTCGACGCCCCGATGAGGAAGCGTCGCCGGGCGGAGACGATGAGGGCCGCTGCGCGTTCGAGGGCGCCGTCCGCCTTGGCCGAGGCGAGGGACTCCTCGAACTGCTTGCGTTCCTGCTCGAGGAGTCGGTGCTTCAGCACGGACGCGGAGCGTCGTTCGAGACGCTGCTCCGGGCGTTCGCCGGGGACGGCGGTGTCCTCATCGGTGAGGAAGAGGGTGTCGTCGTTCACGCGCGGTCTCCTTCGCATGCCGTTGCCGGGGTTCGGGCCGGCGCCGTCCGTTCGTGTCGGCAGCAACACCGACGGCCCGCCGGCAGGTCACCCGGCGAGGTTCCCTTGATGGTAGCGACGGGAAGCGCATACAGGATCGCCGGAACGACAAC
The DNA here is from genome assembly GCF_050031945.1 of Plantibacter sp. 2H11-2. NCBI lineage: Bacteria > Bacillati > Actinomycetota > Actinomycetes > Micrococcales > Microbacteriaceae > Plantibacter > Plantibacter sp. 2H11-2. Next base: position 662,875 of record NZ_JBNBBL010000001.1, read on the forward strand.
GATTCGGTGCACACGCGTCCGGTCGTGCGACGGTCAGCGTTCGGGCTCGTCGTCCAGGTCGGGCAGGGTGATCGAGGACGTGAAGAGGCTCGCGCGCTGTTCGGCCTCGGCGCTGCCGCTGAACAGCCCGACGGGCTCGGTGACCGGCCCGCCGCGCTTCGGCACCGGACGAGGCTCCTGCTCGACCATCTGCACCCGGTTGCGCGGGATCGCCGACGGGTTCTGCGCGAGGATCCACTCGACCATCTGCTCGCGCACGAGGCATCGGAGGTCGAAGAGGGTCGGTGCGTCCACCGCGGTGACGAGGATGCGGATGCGCACGTAGCCGCCGACGGCGTCCGTGACCTGCAGGACCTGCGCCCGGCCGTCCCAGAGGTCGGTGCGGTCGAGGATGCGCTCCAGCTCGGTCCGCATGACCGCAGGGCTCACCCACCAGTCGAGGTCGAACTCGACCGACCCGAGCAGCTCGCTCGTGTTCCGCGTCCAGTTCTGGAAGGGCGTGGAGGTGAAGTAGGTGGACGGGAGCACCATGCGGCGATCGTCCCAGATGCCGACGACGACGTAGGTGAGGGTGATCTCCTCGATCCGGCCCCACTCCCCCTCGACGATGACGACGTCGTCGACCCGGATCGCATCGCTGAAGGCGAGCTGGATCCCGGCGAACACGTTCCCGAGGACGGACTGCGCCGCGAGGCCGGCGACGATGCTCACGACACCGGCGGAGGCCAGCACGCTCGCCCCGACGCCCTGGACGCCGGGGAACGTCAGGAGGATCGACGCGACACCGACGATGACGACGACCGCGATCGCCAGGCGACGGACGAGCGCGAGCTGCGTCTGCATGCGGCGGGCGACCTTGTTGTTCGGGACGTCGATGCGGTACCGGGCCTGGCCGAGCCCGATGACGAAGGCGAGCAGCGCGGCGACCAGCCACGTCGCTGCGGCGATGACGGCGATCCGGAAGGTCTGGTCGATGAACCCACGGGCGGTCTCATCGGGAAGCGTCGCCGCCACCGCCGGCCACACGGCGACCAGGATCACGAGGGCCCGGAAGGGGTGCCTGGCACTCCCGGCGAGCGCACCCGGCCAGTCGCTCCGCCGCGCCGCCATCCGGAAGGAGACCGACACGATCACGATGACGACGAGCGCTGCGATCAGCGCTATCCCGGCTGCTGCGGCGACACCCCACCAGCTCTGCCATACGAACATCCTTGCCTCCTCGAGCCGGTCGTGCACTAGGTGTTCCTCCGCCGACCGATACCGTACGGCGCAAGCGTCCAGCGTAGGGGCGGGTGCATGCCATGCTCGACCGCTTGCGCGGCCTGCCACGAACCTCTCAGGCCGAGTTCACGTGGCTGGCGCGTCCCACGTGGACCGAGCGAACCTCCCCATTCACCGAGGTGGCACGGCCCGGGCTGCCCTTCGACAGGCTCAGGGACCGAGACATGGCGGGCGAACCTCTTCCGGGTCACTGAGCCCGTCGAAGTGCCCACGAGAGGCCTCCCGGGTGAGGGCGCCTCCGTCAGCCGTTCAACGACAGGCCCGCCGCGGCCCACTGCTTGAGTGGACTGCCAAGAACCGATCAGCCCAGCATGACCTCGTGCGGGTACTCGGCCGACCGGTGCTGGAACTCGGTGACCGCCGGGTTGAGGATGACGCCGTCCTGGATCTCGACGGCCCGCTGGACGGTCAGGCTGTCGGCCCAGGCGGCCGGTCCGGCCAGGACGGTGGGCAGGAACGGCAGCAACGCCTCGCTGTTCTCCCAGCTGGACGAGTTCCACAGGAGCGACGGACTGTGGTCGACCGCGTAGTAGTTGATCTCCCCGCGCCCGACGGTGAACATCGGGTCGTCGAACCCGGTGGTACGCGCCCATTCAAAGGCCATGCCCTCGTCGCAGGAGACGTCCACGATGAGGCTCCCGGGCCGGAACGCGCCGAGATCGTCCTCACGGAGGTAGAGCAGTGGTGCGTTGGGGTCCTGCAGCGTGCAGTTGACGACGATGTCGCTCTCGGCCAGGAAGGGTGCGAGCGGGACGCGGCCCTCGTCGGTGATGACCTCGCTGAGGTACGGGCCGTCGTCGTGGTCGAACTGGATCATGCGGGCGGAATGGATGGGCGCCGCGACCGCCGCGACCCGGCGGTTGGTGAGCACGCGCACGTCGTGGATCCCATGGGCGTTGAGCGCGGTCACGGCACCTCGGGCGGTCGCGCCGAACCCGATGACCACGGCGGTCAGGCGACGGCCGTAGCTGCCGGTGGAGCCGCAGAGTTCCAACGCGTGGATCACCGAGCTGTAGCCGGCGAGCTCGTTGTTCTTGTGGAAGACGTGCAACCCGAAACTGCCGTCGGCGGCCCAATGGTTCATCGCCTCGAAGGCGATCAGCGTGAGTCGTTTGTCGATCGCGAGCTGCGTCAGCGCGGTGTCCTGGACGCAGTGCGGCCAGCCCCAGAGCGTCTGCCCGTCGCGGAGCTCCTGCACGTCCTCGAGCTGCGGTTTCGGCAGGAGGACGACGTCCGCCTGCGCGATGACCTCGGCTCGCGTCGCGAACGAGCGGACGTAGGGCGCGATCTCCTCGTCGGAGACGCCGAACCGGGCACCATAGCCGTGCTCCACGACGATCCGAGACCGGAACTCCTCCGGGATGCGCTCGAAGTGCGCCGGGTGGATCGGCACGCGTCGTTCGTCGGGTTTCAGCGAGGTGCCGATCACCCCGAGGACGGCGTCGTGCTGCAGGGTCGGTTCGGATGCTGCTGGCATGACTGCTCGTCCCGTTCACGGGAACCGAAGCGGCGCCGTGCCCCTGACCGTACAGGACGCGGGCGCTGCCGACGCCCGGAAACGCGACAACCCCGCACCGTGAGGTGCGGGGTTGTCGTTGCAGCTGGTGGACCCAAGGGGATTCGAACCCCTGACCCCCTCGATGCGAACGAGGTGCGCTACCGGACTGCGCCATGGGCCCAACTACTCGTCCAGGCTAGCAGAACCGGCGAGCCGTTTCGAACCGGCCGCGCTAGTCCTCGTAGGGGTTCGGGCCGTCGTCGACCGGCATGCTGCCGTCCTTCGGATTGGCGGCGATGAGGGCAGCGAGGTCGAGATCGCGGAACCAGCGGAGCCGCTGGCTCCGGGCACGCCGATAGTGCTCGTCGACGACCGGCTCGTCGAGGACCCGGTCGAGCTTCGCCTGGATGGCGCGCTCCAGGTCACCCCACGCACGCTCACGAGCGGATTCCGCGATCGCCGCAACGAACTCCTCGTCCTTGCTCACCCGACGGAGTTCGGCGGCGAGCCCCGAGTACACCTCGCGGCGACGGGACAGGGCGCTCAGGTCGCCTGCACGGTAGTCGTGCTGGTGGCGAGCACTCCCCCGCCGCTGGAACGCCGTCTGGCGCGCCTCCCGCGCGAGGTCGGCGTACTCCTCCTGCTCGTCCGCCATGCGTCCCAGCTCACGCCGGACGGCCGCCTGCGTCGCCTCGGCGTCGTAGGAGGCACCGTCGCGGAGTGCTCGCTCGATGATCCAGTTCGTGACCTCGACCACGGTCCAGGACCGCGCGATGAGGAGGCCTTCCTCGACCGCGTGCTCGACCGGCGGCGGAGCCACCTCAGGGGGCGCGACGTAGGGCTTCATCGGCTTCCGCCGGCTCTTCCGCCACACGCCCATGGTCACCTTTCGCGTTCCAGGGCGTCGACGAGAACCGAGCGACGAACCCCCTCGACGAGTCTATCCGTCGCCGGTGACCGGTTCATGAACGACCGGACGGGCGCGGTCGGGACTCAGCCCGCGGCGCGGCGACGCTGCAACAGTGTGGAGCCGCCGGCGGCGATCTCGCCCTCGTCGATGACACCCATCGAGGCGAAACGACTCGGGGCCGGCTGCGGGTCGACGCGCTCGGGCTGCGGAGCGGCGACGGGCTCCGGACGACGGACGATCGTCGGTACGACCGGCGCGAGACGCTCGGCGCGGGAGGCGATGGCCTCTTGCATGGCCGCCTGGCGCAGGCGATCGTAGGCGTCGGCCTTCGCCAGCTCGGCGGCAGCCGACGAACCCTCGGAGAGGTGGAGCGGCTTCGGGATGGACGTCGGGGTCCACGTCTGCGCCTGCGACGCCGCCTTGACGGGCTCGTTGTACTCGAAGAGCGCCGACTCGACACGCCTGGTGGTGACAGCGACCGCCGGTACCGGCGCGACGGCACGGTGGGCGATGCGTGACATCCGGGAGAGCGCAGAGAGAGCGAGCAGACCGACGACCGTGGACGAGATACCGAGGACGAGACCGCCACCCGCGAGGAACGCGGTCACGCCGGAGCAGAACCCGATGATGGATGCGACCAACACGGTGGTCGCGAGCAGTCTGGAGCGACGACGGCTTCGCGCGAGCTTCGCCGCTCGGGCGTTGCGCTGCACGGCACGGGCTGCGGCAGCGGCCGCACGACGAGCATCCTCCGCGGCACGGGCGGCGGCTTCGGCCTGCACGGCCCTGGCCTCCTCCTCGCGGCGGATCCGGTCGGCTTCGGCGAGTTCGACGCGCGCCGCGGCCTCGGCCGTCGCCTTCGTCCTGGCCTCGAGCTGCTTGAGGAGCTTGCGCTGCGCGGCGACCTCACGCGACGTCGCCTCGAGCCGGACGGCTTCCGGGACCTCAGCCGTTTCGGCGAGCACACGGAGCGTCTGCTGCAGCCGGATCGCGTTGCGCTCGCTGGCGGAGAACTGACTGTCACGCACCCACGACGGCACCAGGTACACCAGCCACAGCATCGCTGCGACCAGAATGATCACCCCACCGCTCAGGAATCCGCCGTCCATGTCCCTGACCGTAGCGGGTGCAACGACCGGAGACGGGCAGTCGTCGGGTGTGTCCCCGGATAGAGGGGGAAAACGGCTACCGCGTCAGCGGGTGGGGAACGGCGACGCGGCCGCGAGACGGTCGGCCTCGGGGATCACGCACGCGTCCTTCGGGACCTGGCCGTCCAACCACCGGTTCAGGACGCCGCCCGGGACTTCTTCGCGGACGAGGCCGAAACAGAAGTGGTCACGCCAGTCGCCGTCGATGTGGATGAAGCGGCGCCGCAGTCCCTCGTACCGGAACCCGAGCTTCTCGACGACCCGCAGGCTCGGAGCGTTCTCGGGCCGGATGCAGATCTCGAGACGATGGAGCTGCAGGGCGGTGAAGCAGTGGTCGGTGGCCAGGGCGGTCGCGATCGGTGTGGCACCGAGACCCGCGAACCGCTGGGAGACCCAGTAGCCGATCGACGCCGAGGCCAGCGATCCGTAGGTGATGCCGGAGACGTTGAGCTGGCCGGCGAACTCCCCGTCGACCTCGATGACGAACGGGAGGCCTGCGCCCGAGCGTGCGTGGTTCTGCAGCGACCGGATCGCTGCACGGCTGTCGGCGGGGACCGGGCCGTAGGGGCTCGTCGCCTCCCAGCGGCGCAACCAGGCTCGGTTCTCCGCGAGCTCGCGCTCGAGCGGCCTCGCGTCACGGACCTTGATCGGCCGGATGCTCACTCGCCCACTGCTCAGAACGGGTACGACCTGCGCCACCGTGCCACCCCTCTCGCGTTCTGTGGTGAGCCTAGTGGAGCGCTCACCGATGCATCGTCGTCGACAGCATCGCGCCCCGAGATCCGCAGCTGCGGACCCGGGGCGCGTCGTGTGTCGTCGGGTGGACTCAGTCCAGGTTCCCGGCGAAGCCCTTGAGCCACGGACGCAGCTCGGGACCGAGGTCCTCGCGGTCGACGGCGAGCTGCACGATCGCCTTGATGTAGTCGAGGCGGTCGCCCGTGTCGTAACGACGGCCGCGGAAGATGACGCCGTAGACGCCACCCGTGCCTTCGACGTCGGCGGCCATCTCCTGGAGCGCGTCGGTCAGCTGGATCTCGCCACCCTTGCCCGGCTCGGTGCGCTCGAGGATCTCGAACACCTCGGGCTTCAGCACGTAGCGGCCGATGATGGCAAGGTTGGACGGGGCGTCCTCCTTCGCGGGCTTCTCGACGAGCCCGGTCACCCGGACGACGTCGGGGTCGTCGGTGGCCTCGACGGCTGCTGCACCGTACATGTGGATCGAATCGGGGTCGACCTCCATGAGAGCGATGATCGTCGCGTTGCGCTTGTCCTGCTCGTCGAGCATGCGCTCGAGGAGGACGTCGCGGGCGTCGATGAGGTCGTCGCCGAGGAGCACGGCGAAGGGCTCGTGGCCGACGTGGCGCTTGGCCCGCAGGACGGCGTGGCCGAGGCCCTTCGGGTCTCCCTGGCGCAGGAAGTGGATGTCGGCGAGCTCACTCGACTCGTTGACCTTCTCGAGGCGCTGGGTGTCGCCCTTCTTCGCGAGGTTGAGCTCGAGCTCGGTCACGCGGTCGAAGTGGTTGGCGAGGGCGTTCTTGTTGCGGCCGATGATCATGAGCACATCGGCGAGCCCGGCGCTGACGGCCTCCTCGACGACGTACTGGATGGCCGGCTTGTCGACGACGGGGAGCATCTCCTTCGGCAGGGCCTTCGTCGCCGGAAGGAACCGGGTGCCGAGACCTGCTGCGGGGATGACTGCTTTGGTAACACGAGTGGTCATGAGGGAAAACCTATCGTGTGGAGTCGGTGAAGTGGCCGAATACCCCCTCGATCGAAGGTGAAATCCCCTGAACCCCTGGACGAGGCGGCGGATGTCGGGTAGGACGTCGGGCAACGAGCCGGGCGCGACGATGAGCCGTTTAGAATGGGTCGCATGACGAGCCCCGCCGAACACGAGAAACGAGCGCTGCGCGCCGAGCTCCGTGAGCGGCGGGAGCTGCTCACCTCCCTGGAGAAGGAGCGCTCGACCACCGGCCTGACGGACAACCTCCGAGCCCTCGTCTCCCGCTTCGGCGCGAGCTCCATCGCCTGCTACCTCTCCTCCCCGAGCGAGCCCGACACCCGTCCCTTCCTCCAGTGGGCGCAGGAGGCGGGCATCCGCATCCTGTTCCCCATCACCCGCACCGACGGGCTCCTCGACTGGACGATCGGCGAGGAAGGCATCGAGACGGTGGGCTTCGCCGGCACCCCCGAGGTCGTGGGTACCACCCTCGGTCCCATCGCGATCAACGACGTCGATCTCATCCTCGTCCCCGCGGCGGCCGTCGACGCCCACGGCATGCGCATGGGCTGGGGTCGCGGGTACTTCGACAAGACGCTCGGCTCGATGGAGCGCTGCCCTCCCGTCTACGCCGTGCTGTACGACACGGAGATCCTCGACGAGGTCCCGAGCGAGGTCCACGACGAGCCCGTCGGAGGCGCCGTGACCCCCAGCCGCATCCTCGACTTCGACCAGGTCAGACCGCGCCGCTGAGCGCGCCGACCCACCACATCCCAGGAGACCCCGTGCCCACCTACGCCTACCGCTGCACCGAATGCGGCAACGCCTTCGATGTCCAGCAGTCCTTCACCGACGACTCGCTCACCGAGTGCCCGGCGTGCTCCGGCAAACTGCGCAAGCTCTTCAGCGCCGTCGGCGTGACCTTCAACGGCTCCGGCTTCTACCGGACGGACTCCCGCGCCGGTGCCGGCAAGGGCTCGAGCTCGATTCCGGCCTCCTCGAAGTCCTCGGAAGGGTCGTCGAGCTCGTCCTCCTCCGACACCAAGGGCGGATCCTCCTCCTCGGGCGGCTCCTCGAACTCCGGCTCCAGCGCCACACCGGCCTCCGCCGGGAGCAGTGCGTCCTGAGCCGGTAGCGTAGCCAGGGTCCGAACCACGCCGATCCCCCAGGGAGACCCCATGCTCAAAGGCTTCAAGGAGTTCATCCTCCGCGGAAACGTGATCGACCTGGCCGTGGCCGTCGTGATCGGCGCCGCGTTCACCGCCATCGTCAACTCGCTCGTCGAGAACATCTTCAACCCGCTGCTCGGGGCACTCTTCAAGGCGGAGAGCCTGAAGGACGCCTTCATCGTCCCGATCCCGACCCTCGACGGGAAGACGGCCGATCTGCAGTTCGGTGCGTTCCTCGGTGCCGCGATCCAGTTCGTGCTGGTCGCCGCCGTCGTCTACTTCGTCATCGTGCTGCCGATGAACCACTTCAAGCGCATCACGACGAAGCCGACGATCGCCGACGAGGCCGCAGCACCGAGCGAGCTGTCGCTCCTCACCGAGATCCGCGACGTGCTGAAGACGGGCACGAGCGCTCCGCTGCCGCCCGCACGCGACGACACGACCGACGGCCGCTAGTCCGGCTCGTCCAGCAGCACCGACGTCCCGTCCCGCTCACCAGTGGGGCGGGACGTTGCGTTGCAGCTCGTCGTCGTTGCCACCGCCGCCGGCGGGTTTGGCGGTGCCGCCCCAGGCGGCGTCGGTGTCCTCCGCCGCCTTGACGGGATCGGCCGGCAGCTGCGGCGCGGGATCCGTTCCGGGAGCACCGGGGCGGATCGCCCGCCTCGATCCTCGGGGGCGGACGATCCGTGGCTCCTGATCGTCCTGCATGATCAGTGTCCGACCATCAGTGGCGCGGGACCTGCACGGCGATCGGCGCGGTGTCGAGGTGCTCGGTCGTGTTGAGACCGAGCACACCGGCCACACGCTGCGCGACCGCCTCGGCATCGGCGAAGAGGTCGAAGCTGTGCACGCGGACGTAGTGCCAGCCGAGGCGGCGCAGGACGTCGGGGCGGAGCCGCAGCGATTCACGGAGGCTCGCGTCACCCAGTTCCTCGTCGCACTCGACGACCACGGCTCGGCCACCCCACGAGGCGACCAGGGCGAGCTTGCCGCGGTAGCCCATGTCGACCCGCATCCCGAGCGTCTCGAGGCGCGTCGCGAGGTCGACGAGCATCGGCTCGGCCTCGTGCGTCGCCTGATCCTCGGAGGCGCGGCGCGACGTGTCCGTGAGGATGCGTGCGAGCGCGAGGATGCCGTGCTGGATCCGGTTCTGGTCGAGGTCCTCGGGGCGGACACACGAGACGATCACCATGGACCGCCGCGCGCGCGTCATACCGACCGCGAGCAGCCGGTCGCCGCCGGGCTGACCCAGCGCGCCGAAGTCGGACAGGACCCGCCCGTGCGGCGTCAGGCCGTACCCGATCGAGAAGATGACACGGTCGCGGCTCTCGGCCACGGACTGCTCGAGCGTCAGCACGGTGAACGGTTCCGCCCGCTCGCGGAGGAGGAAGTCGGAGAGGTCGGCCCGACGGGAGAACGCTGCGAGGACCGCCTGCTGGACCCGGACCGCGTGCTTGTCGCTCGCGGTCACGACCATCAGGGATTCCTTCGGACGGTTCGAGGCGTGCTCGAGGACGAGTTCCACCACTCGTTCGACCTCGACGTCGACACTCTCCACCGCTCCGGTGACCGGGTCGGGCATGCCGAGCCCGCCGGGCACGTAATCGAGGCTCAGGCTGCCGTGGCCCAGGAACGAACCCGCCCACGGCAGGGAATCGATCTGGCCACCGTAGAACCGCTCGTTGACGAGTTCTGCGAGGTCTTCGCCTCCCGCGCGGTAGGAGCGCGTGAGCATGAGGGTCGGCAGGACGGAGCTCAGCTGTTCGAGCGCCGACTCGCGGTGCAGTTCGGCGATGTCGGCGTGCTGCTCGGGGGTCGCCTCCTGATCCGTCAGACGGATCTCGAAGGGCGACGGACTCTGCGTGACGGGGTCACCGAAGGCGACGACCTGACGCGCACGACGGATGGCGTCCACGTTCTCGGCGAGGAGCGTCGCCCCCGCGTCGACGAGGAAGACGGCGTCGAAGGACGCGCTCTCGGGGATGCGCGGCACCTCGTACGGCGAGACGAGCCAGACCGGCGCGAGGACACGGGACAACGTGGGGGCCGCCTGCTCGAGCTCGGCCGCTCGGAGCGGTCGATCGCGCTTGAGGAGCGAACGGAGCGCCATGCCCTCGGTGGCGTGGTCGACAAGACCGATCTTCCAGGTGTCGGCCAGCAGCGAGGCGAGGAGCTGCCCGGAGGCGGAGGCGTGCGCCTCGTCCACCAGCCGGAAGTCGGACTCCAGACGTTCGACGACGCTCGTGTTCGCGCCGAGCAGGCCGCGGTCCTCGGTGAGCACGAGTTCGAGCATCGACTGCCACCAGGCGAGTTCGAGCTCGTCGGCGAGGCGCGTCCGAGGCACGTGCCGCTGGGACAGGTCGATGATGAGCTCGCCGAGACCCTGCTCGCGCAGGCCGGCGAGGATCGCGGTGCGCTCCTGGAGGTTGTGGAGGACCTCGGACTCGGCGGCGAGCTCGGAGATCGTGCGGACGAGACTCGGGATCGCGAGGCGTCCGAGGCGGTCGGGAGTGTCGGCGATACCGAGCGGCTGGTCGACCAGCTCGAGCTTCGCGGCGACCGTCTGGTACGCCTGCTCGACGTCCGCGATGCCGAGCGGCACCTCGGGCGGCGCGCCGGTCGTCACGTAGCGCTGCCACAGGGTGCGCTGCTGCTGGATCCGACGGAGGGCGGCGTTCATGTCGGGCACGTGTGCGCCGGGCCGCAGGTACTCCTTGGCCAGGGCTTTGAGTCGCCGGCGGCTCGTCGACGACATCGCGGCGGAGTCCTTCCGCGGGCTCGTCGCGACGATCAGGTCGGCGAGCGACCGGTCGAAGACGTCGGGCTGGAAGCGGTCGAGCGTCTCCCGGATGTCCGCGAGGAGTCGCAGGTAGATGCCCAGCTCGTCGATGGACTCGAACGGCCGCATCTGCGTCTGCCCGATGAGCCCGTACGCGCGCTCCAGGAGCTGCGGCAGGTCCTTACGGTGCAGCCGCTTGGCGAGGTCGTGGGTCTCCTGGGCTTCCGCGGTCGTGTCGAACGACGCGCCGTACCAGGGCGAGTCGCCCGGACCGTAGCGGAACTCGCCGAGGGCGGCCGCGCCTTCGAGCGCCTCCGCCGCGCGGGAGCGGCCCGCGGCGAGCCCGACGAGCGTCTGGCGGTCGAGCCGGACCAGGGTTCCCGGAGGGTGCGGCAGTTTGGAGAGCTTCGAGAGTGCTTCGAGCGCTTCGATGACCGAGACCCGCAGGTCCGGGTCCTTCGCCTGCAGCGAGGTGCGGTAGTCGATGAGGACCCGACGCAGCCGGACGAGCGCGTCGTCGACCTCGCCGACCTGCGGCGGGATCGCGCGCTCGTTGCGCGTGATCGCCTGGATGAGGTCGCGGCGGAGGGTCGACGGTGAGGCGCACAGGCCCGGCAGACCGACCTTGGTCAGGCGGTGGCGGATGCCCTCGAGCGTGGAGCGGCGGGGGCTGACGACGAGGACGCGCTTGTGCTGCGACGCGAGCACGCCGATCGCGTTCACGATCGTCTGCGTGCCGCCCGTGCCCGGAAGCGTCGTGACGACGAGCGAGTTGCCGGCACCGATCTGCGCGATGACGTTCTCCTGCTCGACGTCCGCGTCGAGCAGGAGGGTGTCGGTCGACGGCGGGCGGTCGTCCTGGCCCGGCGCGTCGACGGGCGTGAAGCTGCTGCGCACGAGACCGACGGCACCCTCGTCGCCGGCGACGGCGTCGAGGATCGGGTGGTCGAGCTTGGCGGCGTCGTCGAGCAGGGAGTGACCGACGGCGGCGAACGAGGAGACGAGCAGACGCGGCTGGACGGTGAACCACTCGAGCCCGGCGGCGAGCGAGCGGAGGCGGTCGATGACGGGCTGCGGCTTAAAGACCCCGCCCGATTCACTCAGCGCGACGAACTCGTCGGGATCGAGGACGATGCCGAACTGCTCGCGGAGGGCGCGGACGAGCTCCGGGTTCGCGGTCGTGGCGCCGCGCAGCTTGACCTCGTAGTCGCGACCGTACCGGCGGATGGCCAGCGGCCGGAGCAGGACCGGCGCGCTGAAGTCCTCACCCTGATGCGTCCACTGGGCGAGGCCGACGGCGAGGTGGACGGCGTCGATGCCGCGGACGGTGGAGAGCTCGATGCCCTTCGTCGTGATGCGGTCGGCGGCGCGCTTCGCACCGCGGAGCGCGATCTCGTCGCGGATGAGGTTCGACAGCAGCGTCGACTTGCCCGAGATGAACTGGGGCAGACCACCGGGATGCGTCGAGCTGAGCTCCACCCGGGTCGTCGGTGCGTCCACGAAGTGGAGCAGCGGCGAGGGGCCGCCGACCGTGCTGAGCTGCTGACGCCAGGCGTGCAGCGCCGTGTCGACCACGCCTGCCGATGCCGCCACGGGACCCTCGCGGAGTTGCGCCTCCGCTGCTTCCCGTTCGACTCCGGACGTCACGTCGCCGTCATCCCGTCTCTTCTCTAGCCGCCACACACTTGCACCATACGTGCCCGGTAGTGGAAACACCGGGAAGCGGTGCGGTTTTTCGCCGAGTCCGCCGAGGAAATGTGCGACGCGCGCGTCGTCCGAGGGTCAGGAGACGCCGAGGAGGCCGGAGAGCACCATCACCGCGGTGCCGCGCAGGACGATGTCGGCGCCCTGCTCGCTCATCCGGATCTGCACGCCGCCGTGGAACTCGGTCATCGTGCGCGCCCGCACGGTCTCGATCGCCGCGTCGAGGAGCACGCCGGCGAGCAACTCCTCCGGGCCGCTTACCACGATCTCCGAGAGGTTCAGCGCACCGACGATCGCGGCGAGCGAGACACCGAGGCGCTCCCCTGCCGCGCGCAGGATCTCCTCGCGACGCTGCTCGACCTCCGCGGCGGGAAGATCGCTCGCCTCGGCCGCCGCGAGGAGCTCGCGCAGGTGCGGCACGGCCAGCCAGGCCTCGAGACACCCCCGCTTCCCGCAGGCGCACAGCGGCCCGCCGTCGGTACCGACGACCACGTGGCCGATCTCGCCGGCGGCGAACCGGCTCCCGAAGAGCGGATGGCCGCCCACGAGCAGCCCCGCCCCGACGCCGTTCCCGACGCTCACGAGCATGAGGTCGCCGTCCGCCCCGCCGAAGCTGTACTCCGCGAGCACCGCGGCGTTGGCGTCGTTCGCGACGAGGACCGGCACCTGGGCGACCTGCTCGATCGCCCCCTGGAGGTCGACGTCGATCCAGCCGAGGTTCGGGGCGCTCCGGACCGTGCCGGTCATGTCGACGACGCCGGGCGAACCGACCCCGATGCCCAGCACCTCGACCGTCGCCTCCTCGACGAGGTCTGCGGCGAGCGCGACGGCCTTCGCGATCGCGTCCGCCCCCGTGGCGCCGTCGAGCGGTACCTCGAGCATCGTCACGACCTCGCCGTCGAGGGTCAGCACAGCACCTCTGAACACCTCGGTGTCGGAGAGGTCGAGGCCGACGATCTGGAACTCGTCGCGGTTGATGTCGATGAGCGTGGCGGGCTTGCCCGGGCGAGAGGTCTCGCGGAGGCCGACCTCGACGATGAGGTTGTCCGCGATGAGCGAGGCGACGAGGTCGGAGATGCTCACCCGGGTCAGGCCGGTGGCGCGGGCGATGTCGGCCCGACTCATGGCACCGCTGGCGAAGAGGGTCTGGAGGACGAGCGCCCGGTTATGACCACGGGCGTGCTCCGGCAGGACCTTCGCGTTCGGCCGCAGCCGCCGCGCCGGGGTGTACGAGAAGGATTCGATCCGCTCCGACGCGATCCCGCCGCCGCTTCCGAATCCACCAGCACTCATGCGATAAGTAAAGCAGGCTGCGCCTCATCGTGCGGCACCGCGATGTCACCCGATGGTCACCGACACGTCGCCCGCCGGGCACCGCTGCGACCCGTACGACGCGGAGCATCATGGGTGTGAGGATCGCAATCGTGACCGAGTCGTTCCTGCCGCAGATGAACGGCGTCACCCACTCCCTGCTCCGCATCATGGAGCACTTCGCGGACCGAGGGGACGAGGTGCTCGTCATCGCCCCCGGCGCCGGAGCCTCGACGCCACGGCTCCACGAGGGCTTCCGGGTGGACGGCGTCCCGTCGATCCCGCTCCCCCGCTACCGGAACGTGCGGGTCGCCGCCGGCGGAGTCGGCCGGATCACCGAGCTCCTCCGCGGCTTCCGCCCCGACGTGGTGCACCTGGCCTCGCCGTTCGTCCTCGGCTGGCGCGGTGTCCAGGCCGCCGAGCGCTTGGGCGTCCCGACCGTCGCCGTGTACCAGACCGACATCCCGGCCTACGCCGGACGGTACGGGTTCCCAGTCGCCGAAGCGTTGCTGTGGCAGCACGTCGAGCGCCTCCACGGCCGGTCGACGCTCACGCTCGCGCCGTCACGGCAGTCGATCGCTCAGCTGGAGGCGCACGCCATCCCGCGGGTCCGCCTGTGGGTGCGCGGCGTCGACGCCGTGCGGTTCTCCCCGGAGCGGCGCAGCGAAGCCTGGCGTCGTTCCGTCGCTCCCGGCGGCGAACGGATCGTGGGCTACGTCGGTCGGCTCGCGGCCGAGAAGCAGGTCGAGGACCTCGCGGTGCTCGGTGGGCTCCCGGGCGTCAAGCTCGTCATCGTCGGCGAGGGGCCACTGCGTGCCTCACTCGAACAGCGGCTGCCGAACGCGGTCTTCACCGGATTCCTGGGCGGCGAGGAGCTGGCGGTCGCGATGGCGGGACTGGACGTGTTCGTCCACCCCGGCGAGTCGGAGACCTTCTGCCAGACCATCCAGGAGGCGATGGCCTCTGGCGTACCCGTCGTCGCGACCGGTCGAGGTGGGCCGGTCGACCTCGTGGACTCCAGCCGCACCGGGTGGCTCTACGAACCCGGCAGGCTCGACCAGCTGCGCGGGTTCGTCCAGGACCTCGTGGGCGACGAGGTGAAGCGGGCGGCGTTCGGTGCCGCGGCTCGGGCAGGCGTCCTGCCGCGCAGCTGGAAGAGCGTCAGCAGCGCGCTGATCGGGCACTACAGTGACGCCATCGAGTTGCACGAGGGCGCTCGGGCACGGCGGAGCGGTCTCGACCCGCGTGTTCAGATGCCTCGGGTCACTCGCCCGGGTACCGGACGCCGATCTGGCGCCTGACCTCGTCGAGGGTCTCCATGATCGCGACCGTCTCGGCGAGCGGCATGATGTCACCGGAGAGGCGGCCCTCGGAGGCGAGCCGTTCGAGCTCCCACGCCTGGAAGTGCATGCCGCGGCCGTCCACCTCGGAACGGTAGGTCTCCACGACCTCGCCGTCGGTGCCGAACACCCGGAAGGTCGTCGCCGTGTACCAGACGCGGTCGAACTCGATCCAGCCGTCGGTCCCGACGATGGCCGCGCGGTTCGGGCCGACGGTGTTGCTCGCCGACAGGGTGTTCGCCACCTGGCCGTCCGCGTAGCCGAAGAGGGTCGCGACCTGCATGTCCGCCCCCGTGTCGCGGAGCGCGGCCGTGGCCTGGATCGTCGTCGGGGTCCCGAAGACGGACGACGCGAAGGAGGCCGGGTACACGCCGAGGTCGAGCAGCGCGCCGCCGCCCAGCTCGAGGTTGTTCATGCGGTGCTCCGGGTCGTCCGAGAGCAGTTGGGTGTGATCGGCGACGAGGCTGCGCGGCTGCCCGATGACGCCCTCGGCGAGCAGCTCGCGGAGCCGGACCATGTGCGGGAGGAACCGGGTCCACATCGCCTCGAGGACGACCAGGCCGCGCTCCGCGGCGAGCGCCACGACCGCCTGCGCCTCGGCGGCGTTGAGGGTGAAGGGCTTCTCGATGAGGACGTGCTTCCCGGCGTCGAGCGCCAGCACCGCCTGCTCGGCGTGGAACGGGTGCGGGGTCGCGATGTAGATCACGTCGACCTCGGGGTCGGCGGCGAGTGCCTCGTACCCCACGTGGACGTTCGGGATGTCGAACTCTGCGGCGAACGCGGCGGCGGTCTCGGCGGATCGCGAGGCGACGGCCCGGACGTCGAAGCCGTGCCGTCGGAGATCGGCGGTGAAGCTCTTCGCGACGCCGGCGGGGCCGAGGATGCCCCATCGCAAGCCGGTGGACGGGCCTGCCGCGGGGGTTCCCGTTCCGGTCCGGTCGATGTCCTGCTCCGTCATGGCTCTCCTTCGATGCGCGTTCCAGCAGCCTACTGGAGGGCCTTCGGCGCTCGGGATTTCGGGGGTAGCCCTGCTCGGGCTCGCGGCGCCTCGCCGTAGGCTGAGGGTTCGACCGAGCCACGCCGACCGCGCTGAGGGCCCGGTCCATCCTGGGGGGATGCGTTGTGGGGCCGAAGGAATCGACCGGACGTCGACGGGCGCTGTCGCACGCCCGGACCCTCGCGATCGGCGTCGTCGGTCTCCTCGCCCTCAGCGGCTGCGTCTCGGAGCCGGCCCCGCCTCCGGTGACGGTCGTCGTCACCCAGCAGCCGGACCCGTCGCCCTCGGTCGCCCCGGTGCCCACCTCGACCGCGCGCGACGCGCTGCCTCCTGAACCGGCGCCGATCGTGCCGAACGCGCCGGCGGAACCGGCGGAACCGATTCCGGAGGGCCCCGCGTTCGACCTCGGGCCGAGGGACGGTGCGCTCGGCCCGGTCGTCTCGGACGCCGATGGCAATCCGATCAGTTACACGGTGGTCGCCGGCGACGTGTTCTTCGACATCGCGCAGCGCTTCGACCTGCCGCAGCAGCAGTTGCTCCGCATGAACCCGTCGATACCCGGCTTCGGACTCGACATCTACATCGGCGACATCGTCAACCTCGACTGGACGACCACGCTTTGAGCCTCGGCGCCCGCCGGTGTCAGCCGAACGGGATGGTGCCCACGAGCACGCCGACGACGAGCATCACGAGCGAGACGATCGCGGCGCGCCACAGGACCTTCTTGTGGTGGTCGCCGAGGTTCACGCTGGCGAGCGAGACGAGCAGGAGGATGGCCGGCACGAGCGGGCTCTGCAGGTGGACCGGCTGGCCGGTGATCGACGCCCGCGCCATCTCGACCGGTTCGATGCCGAAGGTCGAGGCGCTCTCGGCCAGCACCGGCAGGATGCCGAAGTAGAACGCGTCGTTGCTCATGAAGAACGTCATCGGGATGCTGAGCACCCCGGTGATGACCGCGAGGAACGGACCGAGCTCCGTCGGGATGATGTCGACGATCCAATCGGCCATCGCGGTGACCATGCCGGTCCCGTTGAGGACGCCGATCAGCACACCGGCCGCGAGCACCATCGAGACGACGCCGACGATGCTCGGGGCGTGGGCGACGATCTCCTTGGACTGCTGCGCGAGCCGCGGGAAGTTCACCAGGAGGGCGATGGCGGTGCCGACCATGAACACGTAGGGCAACGGCACGAGGTCGAGCACGAGCAGCGTCATGACCGCGACCGTGAGCACGAGGTTGACCCAGATGAGTCGCGGGCGCAGGGTGTCGCGCTCGGGGTCGAGCATCGTGTCGGCCATGGCCGTGTCGTCAGGGCGGACGAGGGTCGCGAGGCGCCCACGGGCACTGGTCGAGAAGGTCGTCGACATGCCACCGGTGAGCGGGTGGTCGGCGGGCCCGGAACCCGAACCCGGTGCGGCGACGCCGGAGGCGCCGTCGCCGAGGAGGTCGACGCCCGCGAGGCGCTTGCGCTCCCCCAGTCCCAGGAACCAGGCGAAGGCGAACACGAGGACGAGGCCGGCGGCGAGCGACGGCAGCATCGGGACGAAGATCTCGGTCGGCGAGACGCCCAGGGCCGAGGCGGCTCGGACGGTCGGCCCACCCCACGGGACGATATTGAGCGTGCCGTTCGCGAGCCCGGCGACGCAGGTGAGGACGACCGGGTTCATGCCGAGCCGTAGGTAGATCGGCAGCATCGCGGCGGTCGTCACGATGAAGGTCGTCGACCCGTCGCCGTCGAGTGACACCGCGCCCGCCAGGAGCGCCGTACCGACGACGATCTTCGCCGGGTCATTGCCCAGCGCACGGACGATGAACCGGACGAGCGGGTCGAAGAGCCCGACGTCGATCATGATCCCGAAGTACATGATCGCGAACATCAACAGGGCGGCGGTCGGAGCGAGGCTGCCGATCGCCTCGATGACCATGTCGCCGAGCCCGAGTCCGGCGCCGGCGAACAGCCCGAAGACCGTGGGGACGATGATGAGCGCCACCATCGGGGTGAGGCGCTTCGTCATGATCAGCACCATGAAGGTGAGGATCATCGCGAATCCGAGAATGACCAGCATGTCGACTCCTTCGTCTGCGTGCACCGCGGTGTGCACGACGGGACGCGGCGCGGCGACACGGGCGATGGACCGAGCGCGGCGGGCGTTCCCGGAACCGTACGGGAGCGGCACGGAGCTGTCTCGCTTGTGGGCGTTCGGCTCGGATCTGCGGGTTACACCACCTTCTGCGCATTCTGCTCATCACGCGGTCGACGCCGCCCATCGCCCCGGCGACGTACGATCGGAGCCATGATCGGCGACGAAGCGGAGCGGCCAGGTCGACGACGGGGCGGGCGCTCCAGCTTCGCGGCGCAGGTGCTCGTGCTGCAGCTGGTCGTCGTCATCGCGGTCGTCGCCGTGTGCACGGGCGTGTTCGCCTGGATGAGCAGCGAGCGCCTCGTGCAGGAGGCCCAGTCCACCGCCCTCGCGATCGCCCAGAGTGTCGCGAGCGATCCCGACGTCCGCACCGCCGTGACGCTCGAGGCACGTACCCCGGGGACGCCGACGGCGGCCGACCTCCGGACCGGCCCCCTGCAGGAGCTCGGCCGTGAGGTCGGCGCACGGACCGGGGCGCTCTTCGTGGTCATCACCGACGAGCGCGGGATCCGTCTGGCGCACCCCGACCCCGACCAGCTCGGGCTCCGGGTGAGCACCAGCGCGGAAGCGGCCTTGGCCGGTACGGAGTCGGTCTCGTGGGAGACCGGCACCCTCGGCCCGTCCGCGCGCGCCAAGGTGCCCGTCTTCGCCGCCGAGTCCTCCGACACCGGTGGGGCCGTGGTCTCGTCCGGCGCCGGCGAGGTCGTCGGCGAGATCAGCGTCGGGTTCGCCCCGCAGCGCGTGTTCGCCGACGTCGTGGGCGAGACCATGCTGGTCGCGGGCGCAGCGCTCCTCGCGCTGACGATCGGCCTGGTCGCTTCGATGCTCATCCGGCGGCGGCTGCGGCGGCTGACCCTCGGCCTCGGACCGGAGGAACTCGCCGCGCTCGTGCAGAACCAGGCTGCCGTCCTCGGCGGGGTCGGCGAAGGCGTCCTCGGTGTCTCGCCGGACGGCGTCGTGACGGTGTGCACCGATCAGGCGGCCAGGCTCCTCGACATCGGGTCGGTCGTCGGGCGCCGGTTCGACGACCTCGACCTGCCCGATCCACTGGTGGACCTCGTCGCGGACGACGCCGCAACCCCGACCTCGGCCCAGCTCGTCGTCGGGTCCCGCGTCCTGTTCGTCGACGTCCGGCCCGTGTCCCAGGACGGCGTCGACCTCGGGCGGGTGGTCGTCGTCCGCGACCGTACCGACGTCGAGGCGCTCACCCGGCGGCTCGACGCGGTCGCGACGATGACGACCGCCCTCCGCGCGCAGCGGCACGAGTTCGCGAACCGGTTGCACGCGATCTCCGGACTCCTCGAGACCGGGCAGGACGCCGAGGCCCGCGACTATCTCGCCAACGTGCTCGACCATGGACCGCTGAAGTACCCGGTGCAACACGCGGACCGACTCACCGAGCCCTACCTCCAGGCCTTCCTCGGCGCGAAGGGCGTCGAAGCCGCGGAACGCGGGGTGCTCGTGACCATCGGCTCCGAGACCCTCGTCACCGGCTCCCTGTGCGATCCTGAGGACGTGACCACCGTCCTCGGCAACCTGCTCGACAATGCGGTGAACGCGGCCGTCGCGGGCCGGGTCCGACCGGCCTGGGTGGAGGTCGAGGTTCTCGACCACGGCACCGAGCTGCACTGCTCCGTGATGGACTCGGGCGACGGCGTCGTGGCGACCGGCCAGGACGACGCTCCACCCGCCTCCCCGACCAGCGACCACGGCGATCTGGACGACGTCCACGGCCACGGGTTCGGTCTGCCCCTCTCACGAGACATCGCCCGTCGTCGAGGAGGGGACGTCTGGTTGGCGTCTCCCGGCGTCCGTGGCGAACACGGAGCGGTCTTCTGCGCGCGGCTCCCCGGGACGGTCGTACCGGCGCCGTCCATGGCGGGAGACGGATGATGGCGGCCGATCTCACCGTGCTGGTCGTCGACGACGACTTCCACGTCGCCCGCCTACACTGCCGGATCGTCGACGAGGTCGACGGGTTCCATGCGCTCAGTCCTGTCGGGTCTGCTGCCGAGGCCGCACGGAGCATCGCCGCCGAGCCGCCCGACCTCGTGCTCCTCGACGGCTACCTTCCCGATCGGAACGGGCTCGAGCTCCTCGTGGACCTCCCGATCGACACCATCGTCGTCTCCGCAGCGTCGGACGGTGCGTCCGTGCGCCGAGCGCTTCGTGCGGGAGCCCTCGGGTATCTGGTGAAGCCGTTCGCGCCCCAGGTGCTCCAGGACCGGCTCGCCGCCTACGCCCGCTTCCGCAACGTCCTCGACGAGGCGGTGAACGCCGACCAGGAGAGGATCGAGCGCGCCCTGCGCATCCTGCACTCCGGCGACGCCGGGGCGACGACCCGGTCGAGATCCGCGACGGAGACGGCAGTCCTCGAAGCGGTGTCGGAGGCGGACGGAGAGCGCTCGGCCGCCGAAGTGGCCGAGCTGGTCGGCGTCTCACGCGCGACGGCGCAACGGTACCTCTCCGCGCTGGCCGCTCGAGGTCTCCTGACGACGCAGCTGCGGTACGGGACCACCGGGCGTCCAGAGCACCGATACGCGCCGCCAGGCGTCGGCCGCTGAGGCGTCCACACGCCGTCGGCTGGGCGATCCCCCCACGACATCGCCCAGCCCGGCACGTGAACCAACTCTTCGCCGATGGAACGCGGAATGCCCCCGCACACCGTGATCCATCCGTCGTCGCACGACGATCAGCAAAGTGAGTTAATCACCCGATTCAGTTTAGGGTGACCTCACGACGCATGCGTCAGGGCTACCCCCTAACGTGCAGCCGACCGCTCAGGCGTCCTGCGCCTCGAAGGCTGCGTCGAGGACGGCAAGAACCTCGGCCTGGCGATCCGCGACGATGACCGCCGCGATGAGGATCCGCCACATGGTGTCGACCGCATTGAGGAGGTCGGTCCGGCCGGCCAGCAGGTTCGAGATGAGCTGCGTCCCGGTGAAGAACGCGACGAAGGACCTCGCCAGTTCCGCCGGCTCGAGCGGAGACTGCAGCTCACCGAGCTCGATCGAGGCCTGCACCCGCTCCTCGACGCTCGCGATCCACTGCTCGTGGAACGCGGTCGTCGGAGCCTGGATGACGCCCTGCTCGAGGGACAGCCGCAGGCCGGCGCGGGCGATGGGATCGGTGAGCAGCTGCTCGGTGATGAGGCGGGAGGCCTGGACCAGCCCACCGAACGGCGAGGGCGCGGTGGTCGGCGCGGTCAGCGCAGCGATCGAGCGCGTGCTCTGCTCGTTGATGACGGCGATCGCCAGTTCCTCTTTCGAGGGGAAGTAGAAGTAGAGCGAACCCTGCGTCGTCCCCGCCTCGCGGGCGATGTCCGACAGGCTCGCCTGTCCGTAGCCGACCCGGTCGAACATGCGGGCGGCACCTTCGACGACGGTCTGGCGTCGTTCATGACCTCGTTGCTGCTGTGGTCGTCGTTCGGGCATGTGCGTTTCCTGCTTCTGTCATCCCCCGATTCAGGGATAAGCGTACCCACTCCGAGCTGAGAAGACGGTGTCGAACGCGGCAGAAATTCGGAACAAGTCGACCGACTTGATCGCGAGAAGATCCCGGTCGGGTCGCAAAAGGGCGCATCGAGGGTGTCATCACCGACGCGACCGAGCGGACTCACTCGCGTCGGGTGACCAGGGCGAACCGTTCACGGAGCTCAGGTGCGTCGGCGAACGGTCGCCAGCACAGGCCGTCGTCCTCCCGCATCGCAGCTACCGGACGGAGCGCGACGAGTCGCTCACCGAAGCGCAGGGCGTCGAGGAACAGGGTGTCGTTCCCCGCGTCGATCGTCAGCGAGCGCGGGTACCAGCCGCGCGCCGCGAGCGCGCCGGCCAACCAGGCCGAGTACGCCGGGTCCTTGCCGGGCTCGGGACGGAGCAGCTCCTGGTCGGCGAGATCGGACCACTCGATGACGTCCTTCGCCGACAGCGGGTGCGCCGCGCGCATGACGACGCCGAGCGGCAACGCGGCGATCTCCTCGGCGGCGAGCTCGTCCGGCAGCTCGATCGGCAGACGCACGATGGTGGCGTCGAGACGGCCAGTGGTGACGAGGTGCAGCTGCTCGACCGGTTCGATCGCGACGGCGACCGCCGGGACGTCGATGCGGCGACCGGCCTCGGAGACGACCGCGTCCCACGTCGTCGGCGGACGGCCGACCCGGATGTGCCGAGCCGGTGACGCGGGATCCATGTCGGCGACGACGTCGATGAAGGTACGGACCTTCAACAGGAAGCGCTGCCCCTCACGCGTCGGGCGGTACTCCTCCCCCAGGACGCTGAACAGCTCGACCCCGAGCGCGGCCTCGAGCCGCCGCAGCTGCTGCGCCAGGCTCGGCTGTGCGACCCCGAGCAGGTTCGCCGCGGCGCCGAGCGTCCGAGCATCCGCGACGACCACGGCCGACCGCAGCTGACGAAGGGTGATGGCGTCGCGTTCGAGTTGGCGGTGGAGGTCGTGCGTCATGCTTCGAGCCTACGGCGTGCTCGCAGCCCTACCCGACAGGCGAAGCCGTGCTCGCCTGGACGACCGGACCTCCGACTGTGCCCCTGGAGGGACTCGAACCCCCAACCCTTTCCTTAGGACGGAACTGCTCTTCCATTGAGCTACAGAGGCTGACCCGTCGAGTTTAGCCGGTCGCTCAGGCGGCGGGCGCCAGGTACTGCTCCCAGTCGGGCTCCGAGCGCTCGACGCCCCGCACCATCCACTGCGAGCCGTGCGGCGTCCCCGGTGAGACCCGGAGGCTCCAGTTCATCTCCATCGGCGTGCGGTCGCCCTTCACGTTGTTGCAGCGCAGACAGCAGGCCACGAGGTTCTCCCAGCTGTCCACACCCCCGCGCGAGCGCGGCTGCACGTGGTCGATCGTCGTCGCCGCCTTCCCGCAGTAGGCGCAGCGGTGGCCGTCACGGCGCAGCACCCCGCGGCGGGTCACGGGCACCCGGCGGGCGTTCGGGATCCGGACGTATCTGGTGAGCAGGATGACCGACGGCCGATCGAACGATCCGCTCGTCGCCACCACGGGATGCGAGGAGTCGATCTCGACGACGGTCGCCTTGTGATGCATGACGAGCACGAGGGCCCGCTTGAACGAGACGATCGCGAGCGGCTCGTAGCCCGCGTTCAACACCAGTGTGCGCATGCACGTTCCCTTCCGAAGGGCCACGACGGCTGCCGCGACCGGTCGACGATCACCACCTGCAGCGTCCGTGACGCGCCGGATCGAGTCGTCTCCGGGGAACAAAAAAGGGCGCTGTCATGACGACAGCACCCTCTTGACCCACGGCGGAGCCGCGGCACGCTTGGCTGGAATGCCGCAGCACGTAGAGGCCGCGACCATTCGCGACCACGTGGCGACGTATAGCGTGCATCAGCTCCTGAACCTCTCCGAGTTGCAGAGCACCAGATTAACCCACACCGACCGGATTTCCGCACGTTGCAGGAGAATTCCCCTCCGCGCCACCTCGGCTTCGGCCGAAGGACACCGCATGGTCGCGAACGGTCAACACGCATCGACGACGAATCGCGCCCCTCCGACGGAGGGACGCGATCCAGGTCGAGCGGGTCGGATCAGCCGACGCCCGGCGGGTAGAGGTAGAGCGCCACGGCACTGGCGGCGATGGTGCGCGTGTTGTAGCTGTGACGCGCGGACCCCCAGTTGTACTCCTCCAGGGTGACCGTCCCGTCGGCGTTGACCGACTGCACGTAGGCGACGTGGTTGTAGTTGAACCAGGCGACGGAGCCGGCGATGGCGTTGGTCCCCTTGTTGTACTGCCACGAGTCCGCCCAGCCGTAGGCACTGCTCGGCGGCAGGCCGTTGCCCCAGGTGAAGGCCCAGTTCCCGCTCGGCGTGCCCGCGTCGCGGTTGAGTCGCCAGGCGACGAAGTCCACGCACTCACGGTAGTAGTAGCGCAGTGGTGACAGCCCGCCGCCCTCGTCGTCGGTCGCCTGGTCGAACCAGGGGTAGTCGTCGCCGGCCTGGCGTGCGCCGACGGTGATCGAGTAGGTGGCGTTGCTGGCAGCCGCAGCGGCGTCGAGCTGCCGCTGGCGCTCGGCGAGCTCGTCCGGCGTCGTCGCACTGTAGAGATCGCGAGAGATCGGGGCGTCGGCCACCTTGTCGGAAGCGACGACGCTCTGGGCGCCGGAGGTCTTCAACTGCTCCGAGGCGGACGTCCCGTAGGTGGTCTGCGCGCTGCTGCTCGCCGCATACGCCGGGAGGGCGACGGTGGCGACCAGTGCCGGCACGAGGAAGGCCATGGTGGCGACGCCGCGGACGGATCCGGGTCGGGCTCCGGACGGCTTCGGCTTGCGCACGGCGACCGTCGACGCGGTCGGCTTGACCGGGGGCTTGCTGCGGGCGACGCGGTCCGCGCCGGTGCGGAGCGGAGCGACGGTCGCGAACGAGGTCTCGGTGGCGGATGTCACGGTGAAGGATTGCGGGGTCGTCGGCTCCGGCGCGGCGGGCTTCGTCAGCGGCCGCTCGTCGAGACGGACCTCGCCGGTCGTGACGGCGGCGTCGGCCTCCTCGACCACGGCATCGTCGAGGATGATCTCGGGGTGCTCGACGGGTGCGTCCGGAGCGACGTCGGCGACGAGCGCGTCGTCGGTTGCCGATTGGGACGGGGTGGTCGGCTCCGCCTGCTTCGCGGCCTGCTCCTGGAGTCGGAGCTGCTTCCGGGTGAGGGGGACGTTCGGGGTCGTCTCGGCCTGTTCGGGGCCGCTCTCGCCAGCTGCAGTCAAGTGGATTCCTCCGGCACCCCGCATGAGCGACGACGATCGCGGTGTGGCGATCGGCATGGCGCAGCCCCATCCGACGATTGATGTCGGTTCGTGTGGCCGAGGGACGGGCTAGGGGGTGCCTCGGTCGTCTTCCTGGGGCCAGATCATGGCCTTCAGGACGAGTGACAGCCTACGGGTTACCCCTCAGAAAGTCACGTTTCGATCACGGGAAAACGGGCACATGAGGGAATCCTCATACGCATCTCATGCTCACGCGGCAGGGGTCTCCACGAAGATGTGCGTCGCGAGCTCGTTGGGCAGCTCGAGGCCGCCCTCGACACCGTCGATGGTGACGAGCACGTAGCCGCCCGCTGCCGCGAAGGTTCCCGAGCGACCCGGCATGACGCCGGCCTGCTTCAGCTGCAGGAGGAGTTCGGGGTCGACCTGCGCCGGCTCGCCGAGACGTCGGACCGTCGCCGTGACCGGCTCGGAGCGTCCTTCGACGAGGCCGACGATGTTGATGACGCCCTGCGAGAAGGCGACGGCGGGGCTGTCGCCGAACTCGTCGAGTCCGGGGATCGGGGTGCCGTACGGCGACTCGGTGGGGTGGTTGAGCATGTCGAGCAGCTTGCGCTCGACCTGCTCACTCATGACGTGTTCCCAGCGACAGGCCTCCTCGTGGACGAACTCCCACTCGAGCCCGATGACGTCGCTCAGGAGGCGCTCAGCCAGGCGGTGCTTCCGCATGACGTGGACCGCCTTGCGTCGGCCCGGTTCGGTGAGCTCGAGGTGCCGGTCGCCCGACACGACGACGAGTCCGTCGCGCTCCATCCGACCGACCGTCTGCGAGACCGTCGGTCCGGAGTGCCCGAGGCGCTCGGAGATCCGCGCACGAAGCGGGATGATGTTCTCCTCCTCGAGCTCCAGAATGGTGCGGAGATACATCTCTGTGGTGTCAATCAAATCGGTCATCGACGCCCTCCCTGCCCGATTGCACGTTCCCGGTAAGCCTAGTGCGCGGCGGCGACGTTCCCGCGCCAAGCCACTCCGCCCCGCGTGGACGCATCCGGGCGCCGTGGCACGACGCCATGAGGCCCCCGCCTCTAGAATCGCCGTATGCCGGAGATCACGATTCCCACGTCCCTTCTGCCCGCCGATGGTCGATTCGGCTGCGGCCCCTCCAAGATCCGACCTGAGCAGATCGCAGCGCTCTCCGAGGCCGGCCTGTCCCTCCTCGGCACCTCCCACCGTCAGGCTCCCGTCAAGCAGCTCGTCGGCCGCGTGCGCGCCGGCCTGGCCGACTTGTTCCGCGCCCCCGAGGGCTACGAGATCATCGTCGGCAACGGCGGCTCGACCGCGTTCTGGGACGCGGCCGCCTTCGGCCTCATCGAGCAGCGCAGCCAGCACCTCGTCTTCGGCGAGTTCGGCGGCAAGTTCGCCAAGGCGGCGGGCGCCCCGTGGCTCACCGCTCCGGATGTCCGTGAGGTGCCGGGTGGATCCCGCATCGATCCCGAGGTGGTCGAGGGCGTCGACGTGTACGCCTGGCCGCACAACGAGACCTCGACCGGCGTCATGGCCCCGGTGCGACGCGTGTCCGGCGACGCCGGCGCCCTCACGGTGATCGACGCGACGAGCGCCGCGGGTGGTGTGGACTTCGACGCGAGCCAGGCGGACGTCTACTACTTCGCACCGCAGAAGAACTTCGCATCCGACGGCGGCCTGTGGTTCGCGCTCTGCTCCCCCGCGGCGATCGAGCGCATCGAACGGATCGCGGCGAGCGGCCGCTACATCCCGGAGTTCCTGAGCCTGAAGAACGCGGTCGACAACTCCCGACTCGAGCAGACGCTCAACACTCCCGCGTTGTCGACGCTCGTACTCCTCGAGGAGCAGATCTCGTGGATCAACGGCAACGGCGGCCTCGCCTGGGCATCGGCACGGACGGCCGAGTCCTCCGGCGCCCTGTACGAGTGGGCCGAGCGCACCTCCTACACGACGCCGTTCGTGACGAACCCCGACCACCGCTCGCAGGTCGTCGTCACGATCGACTTCGACGACGCCATCGACGCCGCGCTGGTCGCGAAGACCCTGCGGGCGAACGGCATCGTCGACACCGAGCCCTACCGCAAGCTCGGCCGCAACCAGCTGCGCGTCGCGACCTTCACGGCGATCGACCCCGCAGACGTCCGTCAGCTCATCGCGAGCATCGAACACGTCGTCGGGGCGCTCTGATCCGTCTCCCCCGCTGAACGCCGAACGGGCGGTCGAACCCTCTCGAGGTTCGGCCGCCCGTTCGTCTGTCTCGCGGTGTGCGAGTGCTACTCGTCCTCGAACCGGTCGTCGTCCTCGTCGGAGTCCTCGTCCTCGTCCGAGTCGTCCTCGTCCTCGTCCGAGTCGTCGTCATCCGAGTCGTCCGACGCCGCATCGACGTCGTCCTCGTCGTACTCGAGTTCGATGCCGTCGCGGTCGCGGTCGCGGGGGTCCCCGGACAGCGCGACATCGTCGTCGTCGAACTCGTCGGTGTCATCCGCGTCGTCGAGCGCGTCGTCAGCCGCAGCCGCTGCCGCTGCCTCCTGCGCGGCGCGGTAGTCCGCGAGGCGCTCCGACCACGGCACCCACTGCGGAGCCAGCAACGCGCCGTCGCCGGGCATCAGCTCCGTCTCGAGCACGTTGGGTGCGGCGTCGTCGGCGGTCCGCGAGAGCGTCACCGTCCAGAACCATCCGGGGTAGCCCGCCATCGTGTTCGCGAACAGCAGCGAGACGACGTGATCATCGACCACGACGTGCCCGGCCGGCTCACCGACCGTGCTCGCGGGCGTGATCTCCTGCAGCGCTTCGCGCGCGAGCTCCACGGCGGCGATCAGGGTCTCGTCCGGCACTGGTGCCGGGGTCGACTCGCCATCGGTGCCGTCGTCCGAGCGATGCTCGTCCGACTCTGCTCGTGTGTCCGTGTCGGCCGTGACGTCGCGATCCTCGACGGGCGTCTCCTGATCGGCGTCAGGCATCCAGCTCGTCCGCGACCTTGCGCAGCACGGCAGCGATCTTCGTGCTGTGACTGCTGTTCGGGTACTTGCCGCGGCGCAGGTCGCCGCCGATGCCGTCGAGGAGCTTCACGAGGTCCTCGACGATGATCGCCATGTCGTCGGCCGGCTTGCGCTTCAGCTTGACGAGGCTGGGCGGAGCTTCGAGGACGCGCACGGACAGCGCCTGGGCGCCGCGCTTGCCGTCGGCGATGCCGAACTCGAGCCGCGTCCCCGGCTTCACGCCGGCCGTGCCCGCGGGCAGTGCGGAAGCGTGCAGGAAGACCTCCTGGCCGTCATCGGAGCTGATGAAGCCGAAGCCCTTCTCCTCGTCGTAGAACTTGACCTTGCCGGTGGGCATGGGAACCTCGCTGTGTGTCGTGCGCAGAAAATGCAGCGCCGTGCGGTGATCGCGCAGGAAGCACGATCGAGAGGACCATCGGTCCTCGGCCCCCAGCCTATTCGGTGCAGCAGCCGCGTGCCTCTATCCTGGGAGCGTGACTGATGAGCAGACGCCGAGCATCTCGCGGCCCGAACGGATCCTGGCCTACATGGTCGTGACGATCGTCGCCGTGTCGATCGCCGCGTTCGTCGCGGTGATGGTCGGCACCGCCACCGGCCTCGAGCAGGGCGACTTCGCCGTCGGCGTCTGGCCGGTCGTGACGATCCTGCCGCTCGTCGGACTCCCGATCGCCTTCCTGATGCTGATCACGCTCATCATCGTGGGTGCCGTACGACGGTCCCGCGAGTCCCGCGGTCAGTCGCCGCGCTGACGACCATGGGCGAGGCCTTCGCGATCGCGCGCCGCCTCCGGGAGCTCCCGGACGACGCGCTCCGCCGGCTGACTCCCGACCGCAGGGCCTCCTCCGCCCGCATCGCGGACTTCTTCGACTTCGCCGAGGCCCTGTTGGACGATGCGAGCGTCGCCCGCCGGATGGCACTGCTCGACCGGGACACCCTCGCAGTGCTCGCCGCCGCGCTGGACGGGACCGAGCGCCACTCGCTCGCGACCGCGCTCGGACGCGAGCAGTCGGAGGTGGATGCCGCCCTGGAGCGGCTGGAGCGGGACATCCTCGTGCTGGACGACGGAGCCGGTCCGATCAGGCCGGTGAGCGCGGTGGCCGCGGTGTTCGAGGAGTGGGCGGCGAGCGGCAGACCAGGCCGTGCAGAACTCCAACTTCCGGCGGCGGCGCCGGCGTCCCACGCGACCCGCCCCTCGCCCGACACGGACGCCCTCGCGAGCGAGCGAGCGGCCGGCTCGGTCGGCATCGTCGGCGAGAGCCTCCATGAACTCGACCGCGAGCCCGCACGCCTGCTCGGCCGTGGAGCCCCGTCCATGCCGGACCTCAAACGGCTCGCAGCCGCGGCGGCGAGCACGCCCGACCAGATCGAGCTCGCCCTGTCCGTGGCGTCGGCTGCCGGGCTCACGGACGCGATCGGCTCCGCCATCCGCCTGAGCGAGGTCGGCGAGGCCTGGCTGGCGTCGGCCACCGCGGAACGCTGGCTCCGTCTCGCGACAGCCTGGCGCGACGCGATCCCGGCCACGATCCGCGATCGCATCCTGACGGCGTACCGGCGCGGTTCCGTCGACCTGGTCGAAGAGCTCAGCTGGTGGTACCCGTTGGCGGAGGATGCCGTCGTGGCGCCGACGCGGGCGGTCGACGCGGTCGCCGAGCTGCTCGGGATCACCGTCGACGGCGCGACCAGCGGATTCGGACGACTCCTCGTCGACGACCACGCGGCCGACGCCGCCTCGACGCTCGCGTCCATGCTCCCCGCCGAGGTGTCGCAGGTCGTCCTCCAGGACGACCTGACGGTCATCGCGCTCGGTCCCCCGACGGCGGAACTCGACGTGCGACTCCGGGCCCTCGCGGAGCCGGAGGGGCGCGCTCAGGCGTCCAGGTACCGCATCACGACCGCGAGCGTCACCCGGGCCCTCGCCGACGGAGACACGGCCGAGGACCTGCTCGCGTACCTCGAGTCGATCTCCCTGACCGGCGTCCCTCAACCCCTGCGGTACCTCGTGTCCGAGGCCGCGTCCCGATTCGGCCTCGTCCGCGTCGGGACGATCCGCGCGTCGGCCGACGCCTCGGCCGACCCTGGACGCAGCAGCTACATCCGCTCCGACGACGCCGGCCTGATCGCGGCGATCTCGGTCGACCAGGGCCTCGTCGCGCTCGGTCTCCGTCCGAGCGACGAGCACCGGCTCACCAGCCGGATCGAGGCGGCGACGGTCTACTGGGCGCTCCACGACGCGCGCTACCCGGTGGTCGCGGAGGACGACGGCGGCGCACCGCTCCGGATCCGCCGGCAGCCGGTCATGCGCACCAGCCTCTCCGCTCCGGCCGCCTCGACGGAACCGGATCTGGTGTCGCGGCTCCGCGCCGACGACAGCGGCGACACGAGCAGCGCATGGTTGGCCAAGCAACTGGAGATCGCCGTCCGCGACCACACGCCGGTCACCGTGCAGCTGCAGCACGGCGAGCGCCGATCCACGTTCACGATCGAACCGGTGAGCCTTGCCGGCGGTCGCCTGCGCGGTCTGGACCGGTCGGCCGACGTCGAACGCACCCTGCCGCTCGCGATGATCACCGAGGTCCGGATCGCCGGCTGAGCGCTCGCTCAGGGGGTTGCGCACCGGATCCGCCGGTAGACTCGACCGTTATGTCTGATGGACCACTGATCGTCCAAAGCGACCGCACCGTGCTGCTCGAGGTCGCCCACCCGCTCGCCGAGGACGCCCGCCACGATCTCTCGGTGTTCGCCGAGCTCGAACGCGCGCCGGAGCACATCCACACCTACCGGATCACCCGTCTCGGACTCTGGAACGCACGGGCAGCCGGGCACGATGCCGACCAGATGATCGAGACGCTGGAGCGGTACTCGAAGTTCTCCATCCCCGCGTCCGTGACGATCGACATGCGCGAGACCGTCAACCGCTACGGCCGGCTCGTGATCGAACGCTCCGAGGAGGGCGAGCTCGTCCTCCGCTCCACGGACCTCCCGATCCTGACCGAGGTGGCCGGCGCCAAGCGGATCGCGCCCCTCCTCATCGGGCACCCGACGCCGGACACTTTCCTCGTCGAGCCGTGGGCACGCGGCGCGCTCAAGCAGGAACTCGTGAAGCTGGGCTGGCCCGCCGAGGACCTCGCCGGGTACACCGCCGGCACGCCGCACCAGATCGACCTGGTGGAGGACGGCTGGCACCTCCGCGACTATCAGCAGCAGGCGGTCGACAACTTCTTCTCCGGCGGTTCCGGCGTCGTGGTGCTCCCCTGTGGTGCGGGCAAGACCCTGGTCGGCGCCGGGGCGATGGCGACGGCGTCCACCAACACCCTGATCCTCGTCACGAACACGGTGTCCGCACGGCAGTGGCGCGATGAGCTGTTGAAGCGCACCTCCCTCACCGCCGAGGAGATCGGCGAGTACTCGGGGCAGGTGAAGGAGGTCAAGCCGGTCACGATCGCGACATACCAGATCCTCACG
Source organism: Plantibacter sp. 2H11-2 (assembly GCF_050031945.1). Lineage (NCBI taxonomy): Bacteria > Bacillati > Actinomycetota > Actinomycetes > Micrococcales > Microbacteriaceae > Plantibacter > Plantibacter sp. 2H11-2. The sequence continues at coordinate 694,085 of NZ_JBNBBL010000001.1, forward strand.
GCCAAGCGGAAGGGCGAGTACGCCCACCTCGCGCTGCTCGACGCCATGGACTGGGGCCTCGTGGTCTACGACGAGGTGCACCTGCTCCCGGCACCCGTCTTCAAGCTCACCGCCGAGCTGCAGGCGCGGCGTCGCCTCGGCCTGACGGCGACGCTCATCCGGGAGGACGGCCGCGAGGGCGACGTCTTCTCGCTCATCGGCCCGAAGCGGTTCGACGCCCCGTGGAAGGAGATCGAGGCGCAGGGCTTCATCTCCCCCGCCGCGTGCTTCGAGGTGCGCATCGACCTGCCCCAGGCGGACCGACTCACCTACGCCGCATCCGCCGACGACGAGCGATACCGCCTCGCGGCGACCGCCCCGGCGAAGCTCGACGTCGTCCGGCAGCTCGTCGAACGGCACCGTGGCGAGCAGATCCTCGTCATCGGGCAGTACCTCGATCAGATCGAGGAGCTGGCAGAGACGCTGGGTGCCCCGCAGTTGACGGGCGCAACGCCGGTCGACGAGCGCGAACGGCTCTATCAGGCCTTCCGCGACGGCACCGAGCAGGTGCTCGTCGTCTCGAAGGTCGCGAACTTCTCGGTCGACCTGCCCGAAGCGACCGTCGCCATCCAGGTGTCGGGATCGTTCGGTTCACGACAGGAGGAGGCGCAGCGTCTCGGCCGCCTGTTGCGCCCGAAGTCCACGGGACTCACCGCGAGCTTCTACACGCTGGTGTCGCGCGACACGGTCGATCAGGAGTTCGCGCAGAACCGCCAACGCTTCCTCGCCGAACAGGGCTACAGCTACACGATCCTCGACGCCCACGCCCTGCAGACCGCGTGAAACAGGCTCTCAGAAAAGTCTCAAGAAACGTGCAGATAATGGTGTCATGACCGGACCCCGCATCCTCATCGTCGACGACGAACCGAACATCCGCGACCTCCTCACCACCAGCCTGCGATTCGCCGGCTTCGCCGTCCGTGCCGTGGGCAACGGCGCAGCCGCCATCTCAGCGGTCCTCGAGGAGGAGCCCGACCTCATCATCCTCGACGTGATGCTGCCGGACATGAACGGCTTCGGCGTCACCAAGCGCCTCCGCAGCGCCGGCTACACGGCGCCCATCCTCTTCCTCACCGCGAAGGACGACACCGAGGACAAGATCACGGGCCTCACGGTCGGCGGCGACGACTACGTCACCAAGCCGTTCAGCCTCGACGAGATCGTGGCACGCATCAAGGCCATCCTTCGCCGGACCATGCAGGCCGACGAGGATGCAGTGATCCGCACCGGCGAGCTGACGATGGACCAGGACACCCACGAGGTCCTCGTCGGCGACACCCCGATCGACCTCAGCCCGACCGAGTTCAAGCTCCTCCGCTACCTCATGCTCAACCCGAACCGTGTCCTATCGAAGGCCCAGATCCTCGACCACGTCTGGGAGTACGACTTCAACGGCGACGCCGGCATCGTCGAGAGCTACATCTCCTACCTGCGCAGGAAGCTCGACCAGTTCTCCAGCGAGCCGCTCATCCAGACCAAGCGCGGATTCGGCTACATGCTCAAGGCCGGAAAGGCGTAGCCCCCACCCGATGGCCGATTCCCTGTCCACCTGGTGGAGCAGCGTCTCACTCCGGACGAAGATCACCGGGGTGACGGTGCTCGTCCTCGCCTTCGGCCTGCTCGTCGCGGGCATGGGGACGACCCCGCTCCTGAAAGAGGTCCTCACCCAGCAGGCGAACGACAGTCTGGTCACTGCCGCCAAGGGCAAGATCGTCGGTGAGATCTCCGAGGACGGACAACTCCAGCTCGACGCCCCCTCGACGCTGTTCGTCGCCGTGTACGACACGAACGGCGAACTCCGCGCCTCGTCCGGGTGGGACGACAGCATCGCTCCCGAACACCCGGCGCACCTCAGCGCGAACGACGTCGCCGCGAGCGGGACCCAGATCTACACGACCACCAACGCGAGTGGCACGATCGTGTACCACGCGGTCTCCGTCCCGGTCACCCTCGACGGGTTCCGCACGGGAGCGGCATGGGTCGCTATCTCGATGCAGGGCACCGACAACACCATCGCGACCTACCTCACGATCTTCTTCGTCCTCGGCGTGCTCATCATCGTGGTCGGAGCGCTCCTCACCCGGTGGCTGGTGACCGGCACGTTCGAACCGCTCCGCCAGGTGGAACGGACGGCCGCCGCGTTCGCCGACGGCGACTTCAGCCAGCGACTCGCCGGCTCGACACCGAACACCGAGGTGGGGCGACTCAGCCGATCACTCAACACGATGCTGGCTCGCATCGACCGCGCGTACTCGGATCGCGGGAAGACCATCGAGCAGATGCGCAACTTCGTCGGGGATGCGAGCCACGAGCTCCGCACCCCGCTCGTCTCCGTGCGCGGCTACGCCGAGCTCTACCGGATGGGTGCCCTCCAGACGCCGCAGGACGTGGCACAGGCCATGGAGCGCATCGAGAAGGAGGCCATCCGCATGGGTGCGCTCGTCGAGGACCTCCTCCAGCTCGCCCGCCTCGATGAGACGCGACCACTGAATGTCGCCCCCGTCGATCTGCTCCCGATCGCGCGCGACGCCGCGCTCGACACCACCGCCCAGGCCCCCGGGCGCACGGTCCAGGTGGTCCGCGACGAACGCATGGCGCGAGCCGTCGACGACGATGCCTCCGAGACCACCGGCGAGTCCCCGGCCACTGCCGACGCACCAGCCCAGACGAACTCGACCGGGCCGATCTTCGGCGCGACGTTCAACCGCTTCCGGCGTCGGCCGAAGCCGTCCGGCGACGCCACCACGCCCGACACGAAGCCCATCGCAGAACCACTGACCCTGGCCGTGCCGCCGATCGTCCTCGGCGAGGAGAACAAGATCCGGCAGGTCGTCACGAACCTCATCGGAAACGCCCTGCGCTTCACGCCCGCCGACAGCCCGATCGAGCTCGCGGTGGGCACGGACGCCCGCGCCGGGACGGCCAGCATCGCCATCGTCGACCACGGCGAGGGCATCCCGCCACAGATCCGCGAGAAGATCTTCCAGCGTTTCTGGCGTGCCGACAGCTCGCGAACGCGCGAGACGGGCGGCAGCGGCCTCGGACTGGCCATCGTCGCCTCCATCGTCGCGGCGCACGGTGGCACGGTCGACGTGACCGAGACCCCCGGCGGCGGCGCGACGTTCCGCGTCATCCTGCCGCTCGCCCCGTCGGCGGCCACGAGCCCCATCGTCATCGCGGGCCCTCCGGCCTGATCCGCCGGCGGGCTGGCTCGACCCTCCTCCACAAGCTCCGGCCTGCTTCGGACTGCGCGCCCGAAACCTTCCTCGCCGGTTCCGGCCGGTGGCGAGCACCTACCGTCTCGGTAGCGGCGATGACAGGCATCGCCCGGACGAACGGAGTTCCCGATGGCCACTTTCCAGGTCGACAGCGACGCGGTCGAGCGCGCCTCCACGGCGGCACGCGTCACGATCGAGCAGATCCAGAACGAGGTCGCCCGCCTGCACACGCAGCTGGCTGCACTCGACGGCCAATGGACCGGCGCTGCGGCCGCCGCGTTCCACGGTGTCGTCGAGCGCTGGAGGGGCACCCAGCGTCAGGTCGAGGAGAACCTCGGCGAGATCAGCCGGGCGCTCGCCGTCGCGGGTACCCAGTACGCCGAGATCGAGCGGGCGAACGCGAGCATGTTCAGCGGGTAAGCGGTTGGCCGCCGACGCGGGTCGACGACCCTGCGCCGGCGGCTCCTCCGAACGCAGCGACGAGCCGGGTCAACGGCCGCTCAGGACCCCGGCCGCGGCAGCCTGAGCATAAGCCGTCGCCTGTGCGCCGAGCTCGGACACCCCGTACACCGGATCGGCCGAGCTCTCGTTGCTGACGTCGATGCGCAGCCATTGTCCGTCGACCGTGAGGTGGACGCTGCATGACGAGAAGATCTCCGTGCGGCACTGCAGGAATGCGTCGCGCGATCCCAGGCCGTCGATCGCCAGGAAGCTGATGTCCGCACCGTCCTTCATCCGCGTCTCGACCAGCTGCTCGTAGGCCCACTGCCCATGGGGCAGAGCGGTGAGCAATCCGCGGGCCGAATCGCTGTCAGGGAGCCCGAAGATACAGTCCGGGACGCCGAAGTCGTTGGCGGCCCCTCGGCTGACCGACCCGCCTTTCTTCGGCGCCGACGTGTACGCCAGTTGCTGGCCGAGCAGGTCACTCATCGTCGCCTCGGGCACGAAACCCTCGCACTCGGCTGGCAGGACACCCGCCACGGCCGTCGTGTCGCCCCAGTCGAAACGGGGCGCGGTCGCCGTCGGCTCCAACGCGACCCTGATCGACTCGACGAACGGCATGACCGCAGTCCGCGCCGCTTCGTCGGACTCGGCGACATTGTCGGCCGGGCCGTCGATGAGGACCTCCACCCAGCTGTCGCCGACGAGGAACTGCATACTGCACACATCGAGCACACGTCCATCACCGGTGAAGCAGGAGAGCGGCGTGGAGTTCTCCCAGGGGCCGGGCTCGCCCGACGTCCAATCTTCGAAGAACGGCTGCCAGACTGCGGACGCTTGCGGGAGCACCATCACCGTCGCCCAGCGCTCGGTCCCGAGCGGAGAGCCGCCCTGCAGTCGGCTACGGGGCTCCCCGTTCCCCCAGCTGCACTGCAGTCCTCCGAGCGCCACGGGCGCCGTGTTGATCGGTGTCGCGTTGATGTCATCCGTGAACGGGGCCTCGAGTACGACGGAGGGCGCGAGCGCCGAGCTGACGATGTCGGCTGGGACGAGGTCCTGACATCCCAGCCCGTACGAGCTGACCGGGGTGGTGGGCCCAGGGGCGGTGGTCGGTGTCGCGGACGACACCGGTGTGGACGTCGTCGTCGGCTTCGGCTCGGCCGGCGTGCACGCGCTCAGCCCCAGAATCAATACGGCGGCGATCGCCGCTCCCCCGATACGTCTCATAGCTCGATCATAGGAACTGGCGCGCGGGCCGATATGCCGTTCCGGTCACGTCTCCACAACGACTGTCGGACCCATGCGGAAACAGGCATACAGATCGAGGGTTCTCCCCGATGCGTCTGGTGGAAACGACGCAGGGCGCCTCCCGAAGGAGACGCCCTGCGCAGGTGTTGCTGTCGGACTTAGAAGTCCATGCCACCGGTCGGGTCGCCGGCCGGAGCCGGGTTCTTCTCCGGCTTGTCGGCGACGACGGCCTCGGTGGTGAGGAACAGGCCGGCGATCGACGCTGCGTTGAGCAGCGCGGAGCGGGTGACCTTCACCGGGTCGTTGATGCCGGCAGCGAGCATGTCGACGTACTCACCGGTCGCGGCGTTGAGGCCGTGTCCGACGGGCAGGTTGCGGACCTTGTCGGCGACGACGCCAGGCTCGAGGCCTGCGTTGAGCGCGATCTGCTTGAGCGGAGCGTCGATGGCGACCTTGACGATGTTCGCACCGGTCGCCTCGTCGCCGACGAGCTCGAGCTTCTCGAACGCGGTCTTGCCGGCCTGGATCAGGGCGACGCCACCACCGGCGACGATGCCCTCTTCAACGGCAGCCTTCGCGTTGCGAACGGCGTCCTCGATGCGGTGCTTGCGCTCCTTGAGCTCGACCTCGGTCGCTGCACCGGCCTTGATGACCGCAACACCGCCCGCGAGCTTGGCGAGACGCTCCTGGAGCTTCTCGCGGTCGTAGTCGCTGTCGGTGTTGTCGATCTCCTTGCGGATCTGCGAGACACGACCGGCGATGGCGTCGGCGTCGCCGGCACCCTCGACGATGGTGGTCTCATCCTTGGTGATGACGACCTTGCGCGCACGGCCGAGCAGGTCGAGGGTGACGGTCTCGAGCTTGAGGCCGACCTCCTCGGAGATGACCTGGCCACCGGTGAGGATGGCGATGTCCTGCAGCTGAGCCTTGCGGCGGTCGCCGAAGCCCGGAGCCTTGACGGCGACGGACTTGAAGATGCCACGGATCTTGTTGACGACGAGCGTCGCGAGAGCTTCGCCGTCGACGTCCTCAGCGATGATGAGGAGCTGCTTGCCCGACTGGATGACCTGGTCGACGATCGGCAGGAGGTCCTTGATCGCGGAGATCTTCTGGTTGGCGATGAGGATGTAGGGGTCCTCGAACACCGCTTCCTGGCGGTCGGGGTCGGTCACGAAGTACTGCGACAGGTAGCCCTTGTCGAAGCGCATGCCCTCGGTGAGCTCGAGCTCGGTGCCGAAGGTGTTCGACTCCTCGACGGTGACGACGCCCTCCTTGCCGACCTTGTCGATCGCCTCGGCGATGATCTCGCCGATGGTGGTGTCGCCGGCGGAGATGGAAGCGGTCGCAGCGATCTCCTCCTTGGTCTCCACCTCCTTAGCGTTGGCGATGAGCTCGACCGTGACGGCCTCGACGGCCTTCTCGATGCCGCGCTTGAGGCTGATGGGGTCGGCGCCTGCGGCGACGTTGCGGAGGCCCTCGCGGACGAGCGCCTGTGCCAGCACGGTCGCCGTGGTGGTGCCGTCGCCGGCGACGTCATCGGTCTTCTTGGCGACCTCCTTGACGAGCTCCGCGCCGATCTTCTCGTACGGGTCGTCGAGTTCGATCTCCTTGGCGATGGACACGCCGTCGTTGGTGATCGTGGGGGCGCCCCACTTCTTCTCGAGGACAACGTTGCGACCGCGCGGCCCAAGGGTGACCTTGACCGTGTCAGCAAGAATGTTCAGTCCACGCTCGAGGCCGCGACGGGCCTCCTCGTCGAAAGCAATGATCTTAGCCATGTGTGTTTTTCGTCCCTCCCGGACGTCATGAACGTTGTTAGCACTCAATGAGTACGAGTGCTAAGTCGATTCTGGCACTCAGGGGGTGGGAGTGCAAGTGAGCACCGGCGCCCTGAGCGAACTCCCGGGAACAGCCCCGGAACGACGAACGACGCCGCCCACCGAAGTGGACGGCGTCGCAGGAATCGCGTACCTGATCAGCGGCTACGCCAGGCGCACACCCTCGGCCTGAGGCCCCTTTGCTCCAGTGCCGACCTCGAAGACGACCGCCTGGCCCTCTTCCAAGGACTTGTAGCCGCTCATGTCGATCGCCGAGTAGTGGACGAAGACATCCTGTCCGCCGTCGTCGACCGTGATGAAGCCGAAGCCCTTCTCAGCGTTGAACCACTTGACGGTTCCGTTCGCCATTTCATACTCCCATTGCTGCGTGCTCGCAGGCATCGACTGTTGCCGAACCCGGACCTGCCATCCGGGATCGGGACCCCGGTGACCACCCTGCGCCGAAGCGGACCCGGGGGCGAGTCGAGACGGGACGGGATGAGCGGCCAGTTCCAGATACTAATCCGGAGCACCGCGCGGATTCACCCCGAAATCGACAAATGGAGCGGAGTGATACGACAACTCAACATGGAGGAAACACTCCGGAAACACGGCGTTCCGGCAAACCGCGAGATCGACCTCCCTCAGCCGCGCTCAGGCGGCCGGCTGGTAGTCCGCGCCGACCACGACGACGATGCGGAGGACCGGTGCCTCGCCCTCCTCGACGGGGATCGCGTACGTGTCCGTGATCTGGATCGGGATGCCGCCGAGCGCGTTCGCGATGGCGCGGGCGACGCCCTCCTGCGACGGATCCTGGTAGTAGACGCCGCTCGCCGTGACGTCCTCCGTGCTGGCATCGCTCGTCGGGATCTGCTGCGTGAAGCCGGCGGCCGTGATCGCTGCCGCCGCCGATGCCGCCAGGCCGGCGGTGGGTGTGCCGTTCAGGACGAGGATGCTGGCCGCGGGGTCGATGACGGGGGCAGCCTCGGTCGGGGTGGGGGTCGGCGTGGGCGTGGCGCTCGGGCTCTGCGAGCCGCCGAAGAAGTCGATCCGGTCGTTCAGCCCGAACAGGGCGAAGGTGCCGACCCCCACGAGGACGAGCGTGGCGACGACGGCGACGAGGAAGGCGATCCAGCCGCGTCCCTTGGGAGCAGGGGCACGGTGCGCACCGACGCGCTTGAGGTCGGGGACCTCGTCGAAGCGGTCGGGCGGGAAGGATTCAGCCATGGTGTGGTCTCCGAGAGCTGCTCAGCCGTCGGTGCGGGGAGCCGGGGCTCCTCGCGCCGAGAGTCGGGCGTCGCGGGTGCGCTGCAGCCGCTTGATCAGCATGGGGTCGTGGGCGAGGGCGGACGGCGAGTCGATGAGCGCGCCGAGCAGTTGATAGTACCGGGCCGGGGACAGGGCGAAGCGGTCGCGGATGGCGGCCTCCTTGGCCCCGACGTGCTGCATCCAGTGGGACTCGAACTCGAGGATCTCGAGCTCGCGCTGGTCGAGGCCTCCCGTCGGCGTCGACGCGTCGTCATCGGCAGGCGTGCGCGACGCTGGCTGCATGCTCATCTCCTGCCGATCGGTGCCGATGCGGCGACCGTGGAGTCATGCTCCGGTCCGCCGCCGTCCAAGTCTATTCAGCCGATGGCCGCCGGGCCGCATCCACCCCGGCGAGGGCCGACGTTCACCGGGAAGGATCAGGCTCGGTGCAGTGTTATGGAATACGTCGGGAGCCGCATGCACGAGGCAGCCCCGCACGTAGGATGACCGAGACGAATGGAGCAGCATGACGTACGACGTGTCGAAGACCGATGAGCAGTGGCGCGAGGAACTCACGCCGGAGCAGTATCAGGTCCTCCGCGGAGCGGCGACCGAGCGGGCCTGGACGGGTGAGCTCCTCGACGAGTCGCGCGCGGGCCTCTACACCTGTGCCGCCTGCAACGCCGAACTCTTCAAGAGCGGTACCAAGTTCGATTCCGGCTGCGGATGGCCGAGCTTCTACGAGTCCGTGAACCCCGAGGCGGTGCAGCTCATCGAGGACCGCACCCTCGGCATGGTGCGCACCGAGGTCCGGTGCGCCAACTGCGGCTCGCACCTCGGCCACGTGTTCGACGACGGCTTCGGCACGCCCACCGGCGACCGCTACTGCATGAACTCGATCGCGCTCAACTTCGCCGCGGCCGACACCACCGAGCCGACGGAGTGACCGAACCGGTCGAGCGCCCGGTCCTCGCCGCCGTCGCCGGACGCCGTTCGTGGTCCAAGGTCACCGACGTCGCTCCGAGTGACGCGGAACTCCTCGAGGTCCTCGGGGCCGCCGGTCGGGTGGCCGACCACAGCGCCCTGCGTCCGTGGCGGGTCATCACCCTCCGCGGCGACGACCGGGTGAAGCTCGGCCGGGCGCTCGCGAAGGCGGAGGGTGACTCGAAGCCCTCGACGAAGCCGCTCCGCGCGCCCCTGTTGCTCGCGGTCGTCGTGAGCGTGAAGAAGTCGAAGGTGCCCGCCTGGGAGCAGGAGGCGGTCGCGGCCGGAGTGGCCCACATGGTCAGCCTCCTGCTCGACGACGCCGGTTGGGGCGTGTTCTGGCGCACCGGCGGCGCGACTCGCGCCAAAGCGGTCCGGAAGGCACACGGCCTGAAGAAGGGCGAGGAGCTCCTCGGCTGGCTGTACGTCGGAGGGAAGCCGGGTAACGCTCGCACGGGGCGCCGCAAGACGATCAACGCGAAGGCGCACCTCAGCTCCATGCCCTGAGGACGGAGTCGCTCACGGCATCCGACGGCTCGACGGCTCGACTCAGTCGGCGGACGACGATGCCGTGGGACGACGCCTGAACCGCGCCGATGCGATCGCCACGGCGGCGAACGCGAGGAGTGTCCCGATGACCGTCGCGACATGCACGCCGCCGTCGTCGGTGGGCAGGAGCACGTCGAGGGCGAGCGCGCTCAGGGTCTGACCGGCCACTGTGCCGAGCCCGAGGATGAGCACGCCCGTGTGCTGCACGAGGAACGCCGCCACGGCGATGAACACGCATCCGATCGGGCCGCCGAGGTAGAGCCACCACTCCCCCGGGAGCGGTCCGGGCGGCGCGACGATGACCGCGTGGAGCACCGCGGCGATGACCAGCACGACCGTCCCGACGATGAAGTTGATGAACGTGGCGGCGAGGGTGCTCTGCGCCCGCATCTTCACGCGGCCGTTGACCGCCTGCTGCCAGCCGATCCCGATGCCGGCGAGGAGCGGGAGGACGAGCAGTCCGAGTGGGATGCTCCCGCCGAGCTCGCCCGAGACCGCGACGCCGACGGCGACGAGGGCGACGACCGCCCCGAGGACGCGCTGGACGCTCAACCCGACGACGCCTCCCGGGCCGAAGCCGATCCGGTCGAGCACGAGTCCGCTCGCCGTCTGGCCGGCGACGACCGCGACCGTGAAGAGGGCGACGCCGAGCGTGGCGGCGGTGAGCCCCTGCGAGAGCACGAGGAACGCGCCGGCACACCCACCGAGCACGGTCCACCAGGGCATCTCCCGGCGTCGGACGGCACCGGCCACCGTGGAGAGCCCCTGACGACCGGCGCGGGAGACCGCCAGCCCGACGGTGAGGATGATCAAGCCGCCGCCGAACGAGATCGCAGCTGCGGTGAACCCGTCACCGAGGCGGGCTCCGAGTTCACCGTTCAGCCTTGCCTGCACCGCGATGAAGGCACCGCTGACGACGGCGATGAGGAGCGCGAGCGGCGCTGGGACACGGGTCACGGGAGGGTTCCTTCCAATGAGGAACCGCCCACTCAGCGAGGCTGAGCGGGCGGTTCTCGGCTGGAGCCGACGACGGGACTTGAACCCGTAACCTACGCTTTACAAGAGCGTTGCGCTACCAATTGCGCCACGTCGGCCGACAGGGGCTGGCCCCGGTCCCACCCATCCTACGATGACGGCGGATCAGCCGTTGGTCACGGGCGACTCGCTGGCTCCCGGCGTCGGCGTGCCGGTGGAGTAGCTCTCGCTCGAGACGGCGAGGACGAAGGCCGCGAACTGCTCGGCGTCGGTGAGCGAACCGGTGTACTGCTTGCCGTTCACCAGGATGGTCGGCGTCCCCTCGACCTTGGCGACGTCGGTGCCGGGCAGCGGGCCGCTGCGCGCACGGTCGGTCGAGTCCTTCACCCACGACTTGTAGGTGCCGTCGTCGATGCAGGCGTTGATCTTCTTCTCGCCGCCGGAGATGACGCCCTTGGCGATCGACTTCAGCTCGGCGTCGGTCAGGCCCTCGGTGTTCTCCTTGGGCTGGTTCTCGAACAGTGCGGTGTTGAAGGAGAAGAAGTCGTTCGGCGAGTACTCCGCGACACAGGCCGCCGCGTTCGAGGCGCGCAGCGAGTACTGCGTCCCGAGCGAGAGGTTGCTCAGCGTTGCGAGGGGGTGGACCGTGTAGGTCGCGGCGCCGGCCTCGAGCCAACCCTTGACCTGCTCGGCGTTCGTGGTCTCGAACTGACCGCAGTAGGGGCAGAGGAAGTCCTGGTAGACGGCGATCTCGACGCCGTCGGCGGCCGGGGTCTCGGAGGCTGCCGGTGTCTCGGCCGGGGCGGGCTCCGCGGGGGCGGCCGGATCGGTCGCGCTCGGCGTCGGTGTGGACGCACCGGCCGGGGCCCCGACCAGCTGCAACCCGGCGGAGACGGTGAAGCCGTCGTTCTTGGCCGCGGTCGGGACCGGTCCGGCGGGCTTGATCGACGTCACGATGATGACCGCCACCACCGCCACGATCGCGAGCGCACCGAGCACGATGCCGCCCTGGAGCAGCACCCGGTTGCGGCGGTCGCGGCGCTTCTGCTGCTCGCGCAGCACCCGCGCCTTCTCGCGTGCCGCGTCGCGTCGTTCGTTCTTGGTCGGTCGGTTCTGCGATCCAGCGCCAGACATTGATCCTCGTTTCGGGGGGCTCGCGCTGCGGAGACGAGGCAGCGCCAAACAGAGTAATCGTAGACCTGCCGCCTGGGAGAGGCCCAAACCAGGCCGGGAGCCGGCTGTGCGTCCACCGAGAGATCCACTGGCCGCTGGACCTTCCATTCACAGGTGGTCGTGGCATACTGGAATGGCGAACCTGCCATCGATGACGGGTTCGCGTCCATTCACAACGGATCGTCCGGCACGTACCTGCCGGTGAAGGAGAACAACCATGGCGTCTGTGACGTTCGACAACGCAACCCGTTTCTACCCGGGTGGCACCCGCCCCGCGGTCGACAAGCTGAACCTCGAGGTCGCCGACGGCGAATTCCTCGTCCTCGTCGGCCCGTCCGGCTGCGGCAAGTCCACCTCCCTCCGCATGCTCGCCGGCCTCGAAGAGGTCAACGACGGCCACATCTTCATCGGCGACCGCGACGTCACCGATGTGCCGCCGAAGGACCGCGACATCGCGATGGTGTTCCAGAACTACGCGCTCTACCCGCACATGACCGTCGCCGAGAACATGGGCTTCGCGCTCAAGATCGCCGGCGTCGGCAAGGAGGAGCGCGCCACCCGCGTGCTCGAGGCCGCCAAGCTCCTCGACCTCGAGGACTACCTGACCCGCAAGCCGAAGGCGCTCTCCGGTGGTCAGCGTCAGCGCGTCGCGATGGGTCGAGCCATCGTCCGTCAGCCCCAGGTCTTCCTCATGGACGAGCCGCTGTCGAACCTGGACGCCAAGCTCCGCGTCCAGACCCGCACCCAGATCGCGTCGCTGCAGCGTCGTCTCGGCGTCACCACCGTCTACGTCACCCACGACCAGACCGAGGCGCTCACCATGGGCGACCGCATCGCGGTCCTCAAGGACGGCATCCTGCAGCAGGTCGGCACCCCGCGCGACCTCTACGAGAAGCCGAACAACGTCTTCGTCGCCGGCTTCATCGGCAGCCCGGCCATGAACCTGTTCGAGGGCGAGATCGCCGACGGCGGCATCAAGCTCGGCGGATTCATCATCCCGGTCGAGCGCGAGATCACCGACGCCGCTCCGTCGAAGAACGTCACGGTCGGCGTGCGCCCCGAGGACATCACCGTGTCCAGCAACTCGGGCTCCGGCATCGAGGTGACCGTCGACCTCGTCGAGGAGCTCGGCGCCGACGGCTACCTCTACGGCCACACCGACGTCTCCGGCAAGCGCACCGACATCGTCGCCCGCGTCGACGGTCGCAACCACGCGCACATCGGCGACACGGTGTTCCTCGCGCCGACGCCGCACCACGTGCACGCGTTCGACTCGGCATCGGGTGAGCGTCTGGGCAACAAGCCGGTCGTGTCCTCCTCGATCTAGTTTCCCGCCGACGATGGTCGAGCGGTCGGTCTCCGATCGCTCGGCCATCGTCGTTTTCGCTTGTCCAGTCTCAGTACGACGATCCCTGAGGAGCGCTCCGCACCATGTCCGGCGCATTGAACATCACCGCTGCCACCGTCGACCCGGCGCTGCTCGATCTCCCCTGGGAGCTCCCCCTCGAGAACTGGCCGAATGAGGCCATCGCCTCGCTCCCGAAGGGCATCTCGCGCCACCTGGTCCGGTTCGCGAACCTGTCCGGCTACGTCATCGCCGTCAAGGAGACGACCGCGGAGATGGCGAAGGGGGAGTACGACATGCTGCGCACCCTGCAGCGGCTCGACATCCCCTGCGTCGACCCGCTCGCGGTCATCACGAACCGGAGCGATCGCAAGGGCCGTGAGCTGCCGAGCGTGCTCGTGACGCGGCACCTGAAGTTCTCACTCCCCTACCGTGCGCTCTTCCAGGGCACCCTCCGACCCGACACCGCGACCCGCCTCGTCGACGCGCTCGCCGTCCTTCTCGTCCGCCTCCACATCGTCGGCTTCTTCTGGGGTGACGTGTCGCTGTCGAACACGCTCTTCCGGCGTGACGCGGGAGCTTTCGCCGCCTACCTCGTCGACGCCGAGACGGGCAAGCTCTACGAGGGCGGGCTGTCGAACGGGCAGCGTGAGAACGACCTCGAGATCGCCCGGGTGAACATCGCCGGCGAGCTCCTCGATCTCGAGGCCGGCGGACGCGCCGACGCCGAACTCGACCCCGTCACCGTGAGCAACGGCATCGTCGCCGCCTACCGGTCCCTCTGGAAGGAGCTCACGGGCTCCGAGTCCTTCGACGCGTCCGAGCGCTGGCGCATCACCGAGCGCGTCCACCGTCTGAACGAACTCGGCTTCGACATCGAGGAACTCGCGATCAAGACGACCGACGAGGGCTCGACCGTGCGGATCCAGCCGAAGGTCGTCGACGCCGGGCATCACCAGCGCCGCCTCCTGCGGCTCACCGGCCTCGACGCGGGCGAGAACCAGGCGAGGCGCCTGCTCAACGATCTCGACGCCTACTCGGCCTCGTTCGGGAAGGACGGGTTCGACGAGGAGATGGCGGCGCACGAGTGGCTCATCCGCGTGTTCGAGCCGGTGGTGAAGGCAATCCCGCGCGAACTCCGCGGCAAGCTCGAGCCCGCCGAGATCTTCCACCAACTCCTGGAGCACCGCTGGTTCCTCGCGCAGAACGAGGGTCGCGACATCCCGCTGGCGGAAGCCGTCGGTTCCTACGTGAACACCGTCCTGCGGCACCGCCGCGACGAGGCGACCATGATCGTGCCGCCGACCGAGGCGATCAGCATCCCCGCCGCCATGACCGGACCAGTGGACTGGCGAGACCTCGTCTGACCACGTCCGTCTCCTCGACTGACGACAGACAGGCCCTCGGAACGGAGATCCGTTCCGAGGGCCTGTCCTCGTTCGTGCGGCGCGAGCGCCGGTCGCCTACTCGGCGTTCCGGCGACGCGCGATCTCGTACAGCGTCACGCTGGCCGCGATCCCGGCGTTGAGCGATTCGGTCGAGGCCGAGATCGGGATCGACACGACCGCGTCGCAGGTCTCGGTGACGAGGCGGGACAGGCCCTTGCCCTCGCTGCCGACGACCACGAGGATCGGCTGGTCGGCGAGTTCGAGCCCGGGAAGGGAGACGTCGCCGTCGCCGTCGAGACCGATCACGAAGACGCCGCGCTCCTTGAACGCTTTGAGCGTCTGGGTGAGGTTGGCGGCCATCGCGACCGGCGTCCGAGCCGCCGCTCCTGCCGAGGTCTTCCACGCGGAGGCGGTGAGGCCCACGCTCCGGCGCTGCGGCAGGATCACGCCGTGACCTCCGAAGGCTGCGGTCGATCGGATGATCGCACCCAGGTTCCGGGGGTCGGTGATGCCGTCGAGGGCGATGAACAGCGGGTTCTCGCCACGGGCGATGACCTGGTCGAGCAACTCCATGGGGTGC
Source organism: Plantibacter sp. 2H11-2 (assembly GCF_050031945.1). NCBI lineage: Bacteria > Bacillati > Actinomycetota > Actinomycetes > Micrococcales > Microbacteriaceae > Plantibacter > Plantibacter sp. 2H11-2. The sequence continues at coordinate 709,090 of NZ_JBNBBL010000001.1, forward strand.
GCGTACTCGTAGGGCGGCACCTTGATGGCGAGGCCCTGGTGCACGCCGTCGAACCCGGCCATGCGGTCGAGCTCCGGACGCATGACCTCGAGCACCGGGATCCCGCGTCGGGTGGCGATGCTGAGCGCCTCCTTCACCCGGTCGTCCATCTCGATGCGGGTCGCGACGTACAGCGTGGTGGCTGGGATCTTCGCGCGGAGCGCTTCGAGGACGGAGTTGCGGCCGGTGACGACCTCGGACTCGTCGCTCGACTTCTGCTTGGTCCGGCCGTTCGTGGACGGGCGTCCGTTCTGGCCGGCCGCCTGCCTCGGCTTGCCGGTGCCGCCGGAGGCCGCGTAGCGCTCCTGCGCGGCCTTCCGCTTGCCGGCCGGGTGCCAGGCGCGGTCCTCGGCCTTGGGGGTCGGTCCACGCCCCTCGAGCGCCTTGCGGCCGAGGCCGCCGGTGCCCTTGGTGGGACCCTTCTTCGCTTTCTTCGGCCCGGTCGGGCGGGAAGGCTTACTTGCCACTGATACTCCAATGTGCTCCGGACGGGGTGTCTTCGATGGTGATCCCAGCCGCTGTGAGTTCGTCGCGGATCCGGTCGGCCGCTGCGAAGTCCTTGGCGACCCTGGCGTCCGCGCGATCGACGAGCAGACGCTCGACGAGTGCGGACAGGGATCGGTGAGTGACGGGGTCGGTGCCCGACGACCACGAAGGGTCGGTCGGGTCGATGCCGAGCACCCGGGTCATGTCGAGGACGGCGACCGCACGCTCGCGGGCTGTCGCCAGGTCGTCGCCGCCATCGAGGGCGGCGTTGCCGACGCGCACGGCGTCATGCAACACGGCGAGCGCACGGGGGATGTTCAGGTCGTCGTCCATCGCCTCGACGAAGGCGGCCGGGAGCGTCGCTCGACTGGCGGCCGTGGTCGTCTCGGTGAGCAGGTCGGCGCGGGCGGCACGATCGAGGAAGCCCTCGATGCGTCCGAGTGCGGCTTCGGCCTCGGCGAGTGCGCCCGGATGGAACTCGAGCGTCGATCGGTACTGCGCTGCACCGAGGTAGTAGCGGACCACGAGCGGCCGGGCTGCTGCCAAGAGGTCGGCTGCGTAGACGGAGTTGCCGAGGGACTTCGACATCTTCTGCCCGCCCGTGACGGCGACCAGCCCGTTGTGCAACCAGTACCGGGCGAAGGGGTCGCCGGCTGCGCTCGACTGGGCGAGCTCGTTCTCGTGGTGGGGGAAGCGGAGGTCAAGTCCGCCGCCGTGGATGTCGAACTCCTCGCCGAGGTACTTGGTCGACATCGCCGAGCACTCGATGTGCCACCCGGGCCGTCCCTCGCCCCAGGGCGACATCCAGCTCGCCGAGCGCGGCTCCCCAGGCTTGGTGCCCTTCCAGAGCGCGAAGTCGCGGGGATCGCGTTTGCCGCGAGGGTCGGCGTCGGTCGCGGCTTCCATGTGCTCGGCGGTCTGCCGGGTGAGCTCGCCGTAGCGGCTCCATGAGGCGGTGTCGAAGTAGACGTCGCCGGAGTCGTCGGGAGCCGGGTACGCGTGCCCGGCGTCGATGAGCCGCTCGATGAGCTCCTGCATCTCCGGGATGCTCGCCGTCGCGCGTGGTTCGTAGCTCGGGGGCAGGATGCCCAGGGCACGGTAGGCGGCCGTGAACTCGAGTTCGTACCGGTAGGCGAGCGCCCACCACTCCTCACCGGGCTGGGCGAACCCGCCCTCGACGCCGGAGGCGGCGTTCGCGAGGATCTTGTCGTCGATGTCGGTGACGTTGCGGACGAGCGTGACGCGGACCCCGGACGCCGTCAGCCAGCGTCGCAACTGGTCGTAGACGAGCGCGCTGCGGAGATGTCCGATGTGCGGGGAGGACTGCACGGTCGGTCCGCAGACGTACAGCCCCGCCTCGGCTTCGCGGAGCGGCACGAAGTCCCGGAGGGACTGCGTTTTCGAATCGTAGAGTCGGAGGGCCACGAGACCAGACTAGCCGCCGTCGTCCGGGCATGATGGTCCCATGACGACGGGACGCGACGACCAGCAGGTTCTCCGCGCGCGACTCGCGGCACAGCTCCTCGCCGGAGCCGATCACCGCTCCCCAACGGGTGTCGTCTCGCGGCTGCTCGCGGTCCAGGCCCAAGACCTCGCTTCGTCGCTGTGGGCGGTCGGCGTGAGGTCGAGCGGGACGACGATGGACGAGGTGCTCGCGGCGCTCGAGGACGGGTCGATCGTCCGGTCCTGGCCGATGCGCGGCACCCTGCATCTCGTCGCCGCCGAGGACCTCGGGTGGCTGCTCGGACTCGGTGTCCCGCGGGTCCGCTCGACGATCGCGGCCAGACACCGTCAGCTCGAGCTCGACGCCGAGACCTTCTCGCGCTCCCGTGCGCTCACCGAGGGACTGCTCAGCGGGCATCGGCGCGTGACGAGGGATGAGCTGCTGACGGCCCACACCGACGCCGGGATCCCGATCGACGGACAACGAGGCTCACACCTCATCATGGAACTCGCGATGTCGGGCGTGGTCTGCTGGGGACCGCCCGCTGGAAGACAACAGGCACTCGTCCTGACTGAGGAGTGGATCCGTGCACCGCGGGTGCTCGAGGCGGACGAGGCGCTCGGCGAGTTCGTCGTCCGGTATCTCACCGGCCACGGCCCGTCGACGATCGCCGACCTCACCTGGTGGTCCAAGCTCACCGTCGCACAGGCGAAACGCGGCGTCGAGGTGGCCGCCGGACGGCTGGTCTCCGAGTCGCGCGAGGGTGTCACCCGCTGGTCGGCGTCCGAGGGCATCGAGCCGTCACCTGCTCCACGGCGACCACGGGTGCTCGCGCTTCCCGGATTCGACGAACTGCTCCTCGGCTACCGCGACCGCGAGCTGACGCTCCCGGCGGCGTTCGCAGACCGAATCGTCCCCGGCGCGAACGGCATCTTCCTCCCGATGATCGCCGTCGACGGACGCGTCGTCGGCACCTGGCGCCGACGGACGAGCGCGACCGGCGTCGTCGTCACCCCGACGCCGTTCCAACCGCTGTCGCAGCGGGTGCAGGCGGGGTTCCGACGAGCCGCTGGCGAATACGGCCGGTTCCTCGGGCTCGGTGCGTCGGTCGACGAGGGCACGTCCGCCGACTGAGGACCGACCCGTCAGCGGCGGTCGATGAGGGCGGTGGCGATGGCTGTGACACCCTCGCCACGGCCGGTGAACCCGAGCGCATCCGTGGTCGTCGCCGCGATGCTGACCGGCCCGTGGACCAGCGCGCTCAACACGCCCTCCGCCTCCGTCCGACGTGGCGCGAACCGCGGGCGGTTGCCGACGAGCTGCACCGCGACGTTGACGACGACGAAGCCCGCGGCGTGCAGCCGTTCGACAGCTGCCCGCAGGAAGACCTCGCCGCTCGCCCCGGCGAAGCGGGGGTCGTCGGTGCCGAACATGGAGCCGATGTCACCGAGGCCGGCAGCGGACAGCAGGGCGTCGACGATGGCATGGGCGACCGCATCCCCGTCGCTGTGTCCGGCCAGCGGCCGTTCCCCCGGCCAGCTGAGGCCGGCGAGGCTCAGCTCGCCGACGTCGGCGAAGGCGTGGACGTCCATGCCGATGCCGGTCCTGATCGACGAGGTCGGCTGTGCGCCCACCTCGCGCTCTCGGCCTCGGTCCCGGTCCGCCAGGAGTCGCTCCGCGCGCTGGGCGTCCCACGGGGTCGTGATCTTGAACGCCGCCTCCGAGCCGCCGACGGTGAGGACGGGGTGTCCGGCGTCCGCGTAGAGCGCCGCATCGTCGGTGGCCGCCGCGAGACGGTCCTCGGCGACGCGGAAGGCCGCGACGAGGGCATCACGCGGGAACGCCTGCGGTGTCTGGACGGCTCTGAGGGCGGCCCGATCCACGGTCTGCTCGACGAGGTCGCCCGCGTCGATCCGCTTGATCGTATCGGTCACCGGGAGCCCCGGCACGACCCCCCACCCCGTCCGCGCTGCGGCGTCGATCACCCGTTCGAACTGTTCGGTCGGGGTGAGCGCTCGTGCGGCGTCGTGGACGAGCACCGTGCGGACTCCCGGCCACAGGGCGGCGAGTCCGGCGAGGACGGAGGACTGTCTCGTGTCGCCTCCGACGACGACGCGGAGGTGGTCGGCCGCCTTCCCCGCCGCGCGACGACCGATCGTCTCCGCCTCACCGACGCGATCCGCTGGAACCACGACGACGACCTGGACCGCGTCCCGCAGGCGGAAGACCGGGGCGAGCGCGTGTTCGAGTACGGTGCTGCCGGCGAGCGACACGAACGCCTTCGGGATGCCGGCACCGAGGCGCGTCCCACTGCCCGCCGCCACGACGATCACGCCGACAGCCGGGCCGTCCAGGGATGGGTCGGCAACGGCACCCGGTTCGTCGATCGCAGTCATGCCACGAGCCTACTTCTCGGGCGCCCCGCCCGAACGGACGGTCGGCTCAGGAGGCGAGGACCTCGTCGAGGACGGACGACGCCTGCTCCTCGTCGGTCTGCTCCGCCAACGCCAGTTCGGAGACCAGGATCTGGCGGGCCTTCGCGAGCATCCGCTTCTCTCCCGCTGAGAGGCCTCGGTCCTGGTCGCGACGCCACAGGTCGCGGACCACCTCGGAGACCTTGATGACATCGCCCGAGGCCAGCTTCTCGAGGTTCGCCTTGTAGCGGCGGGACCAGTTCGTCGGCTCCTCGGTGAACGGCGCACGGAGCACGTCGAACACGCGGTCGACACCCTCGCGTCCGATGACGTCGCGCACCCCGACCAGGTCGACGTTCTCGGCCGGGACCTCGATCATGAGGTCGCCCTGGGTGACGCGGAGCTTGAGGTAGAGCTTCTCCTCGCCCTTGATGATCCGGGTCTTCACCTCGGTGATGGTCGCGGCGCCATGGTGCGGGTAGACGACGGTCTCGCCAACTTCGAAGATCATGGGTCTCGGTCCCTTCAGCGCCTCCCAGAATACCACGGGACCCCTGCTCAGAGCCGGGTACCGGGTGCCCCGCGGACCGGGTGGCGCACCGGCCGATCACGGGTCGACGACCCGGCCACACCCCTTCGCAGCCGTGGGCTAGACTCGAATCCGGATCCCGGGACACCTGTCATTCATCTGCGCCCGGGGCCACCACATCTTGGAGGGTTCTGTGAAGGCGCGTCTCATCGCTTCCATCGTCGTCGCGGGTGCTGTCGCACTCGGCATGAGCGGTTGCAACCTCATCGCGCCGCAGGCGACCCTGAAGCACTACGACGCCTCGGACGGCGTCGGTGTCACCGTCGGCTCCGTGGCCGTCCGCAACGCCATCGTCGTCTCCGACGACGGCGAGACCGGCAACCTCGTCTTCAGCGTCGCGAACCGCGACGACCGCGCCCACACGGTGCTGATCGAGATCGAGGGCAAGGACGAGCAGTTCCAGGTCCTCGCGGAGCCCGGCCTGACGACGTTCGACGGCTCGGGAGCCAACGACCCGCTGCGCATCGAGTCCCTCGGCACGCAGCCCGGAGCCGTCCTGGACGTCTTCTTCCAGTACGGCGACGAGACGGGCGCCACGGCGAGCGTGCCGGTCCTCACCGGCCAGCTGCTCGAGTACTCCACGCTCGTCCCGACGCCGCTGCCGACGGATGAGCCCACCGAGACGCCGACGCCGCTCGCGACGCCCACCACGGAGCCGACCGAATAACGCTCCGTCGCCCAACACGACCGAACGCCCCGCACCTCTTCAGAGTTGCGGGGCGTTCGTCCGTCCTGGACCTGCGTCAGGCCTCGAAGCGGTAGCCGAGCCCACGCACGGTGACGAGCATCACGGGTTCGGAGGGGTTCGCCTCGATCCGGGAACGGATGCGCTTGATGTGGACGTCGAGCGTCTTGGTGTCGCCGTAGTAGTCGCTCCCCCACACCCGGTCGATCAGCTGACCACGGGTGAGGACCCGTCCGGCGTTCCGCAGGAGCAGCTCGAGCAGCTCGTACTCCTTGAGCGGCATCGGGATCGGCGCCCCGTTGACCTCGACGACATGACGTTCGGTGTCCATCCGGACCGTGCCGGCCTCGAGCAGCACCTCCTCCTGCGCCTGGTCCGCCTCGACACGGCGTCGCAGCACCGCCCTGATCCGCGCGAGCAGCTCGCGGGTCGAGTAGGGCTTCGTGACGTAGTCGTCGGCGCCCAGCTCGAGCCCGACGACGATGTCGACCTCGGAGTCCTTCGCGGTCAGCATGATGATCGGCGTGCTCGAGACCGCGCGGATCTGACGGCAGACCTCCGTCCCGGGGATGCCGGGGAGCATGAGGTCGAGCAACACGAGGTCCGCGCCGCGAGCCGTGAAGGCCTGGACCGCCGAGGGGCCGTCCTCCGCCACCTCGACCTCGTACCCCTCCCGTTCGAGCAGGTAGCTCAATGGTTCGCTCAGGGACGCTTCGTCTTCGACGAGCAGGATGCGGGTCACGGGGTACTCCTTGCCGTGCCGGTGGAGAGGTCCTCCGGCGGGGTCGTTGCTCTGGGAAGGCGGATGGTGAACGTCGAGCCACGGCCCAGCTGCGACCAGACCTTCACTTCGCCGCCGTGGTTCTGGACGGTGTGCTTGACGATGCTGAGGCCGAGGCCGGTGCCGCCCGTGTGGCGGGACCGCGCCTGGTCGACGCGGAAGAACCGTTCGAAGACCCGGTCGCGGTCCTCTTCGGCGATCCCGACGCCCTGATCGGTGACGGCGATCTCGACGACGTCGTCGACCGCCCGGACGCCGACACCCACGTGTGCGCCGGTGGGCGAGTAGTGGATGGCGTTCGAGATGAGGTTGTGCACGGCGACGACGAGCATGGCCTCGTCACCGTACACCTCGAGGTTCTTGCCGCCTTTGAGGGAGAGCCCCACCCCGGTCGCCTCGGCCGGCACGCGGTTCTGGTCCACCGCCGCGGCGATGACCCGATCGAGGCGGACGAGTTCCGGCTGATGGAGGGCGTCGGCCGCCTGCAACCGCGAGAGGTCGATGATCTCCGCCGTCATCCGGGTGAGTCGCTGCGACTCGGTCGAGAGCCGGCTGGCGAACCGCTTCACCCGTTCCGGGTCGTCCGCCGCCGTGTCGAGTGCTTCCGAGAGGAGCCCGATGGCGCCGATCGGCGTCTTCAACTCGTGGCTGATGTTCGCGATGAAGTCCCGGCGGACCTCGTCGAGTCGACGCGCCTCCGTGTGGTCCTCGGCGAGCAGCAGGATGAACCGCGACCCGAGCGGCGCCGCCCGCACGCGCAGGTGCCGGGTTGCCTCACCGAAGCGCCCGAGCGCGAGTTCCAGGTCGCTCGTGACGGCCTCGCCGGTGCGGCGGACCTCGAGCGCGAGGTCGATGAACTCCTGGTTGTCGAGCACGCGGTCGCGCACCAGCCCGAGCGCGAAGGCCCCAGGAGAGGCCTTCAGCACGTTGTTGGACGGATCGACGACGATGCCCGCGCTGTCGAGGGCCTCGAGCACCTGGTCGACCCCGTCGGGCACGACCGGGTTGACGACCGTCGCGGCGCGCTCGCCCCGTCTGAGGGCGAGGGTGATGAGGGCGACGAAACCGCCCCCGACGATGAGGCCGAGTGCCAGGGCGATCAGCACCAACCACATGGTGTCCATGGGTACTACGTTACTCAGTCCGCCGAACGCCGAACTCGCGAATACCCCGCCACTTCGACGACTGTTCACGCTTGGTGCCCCAACTGTTAACCTTGGTTCGGCATCATCGGCGGAGCGGGCATCTGCCTGCCCACCGCCAGGTCACGGAAGGACGGCACCCAGAGCCATGCGCGAGGTATTCCAGCAGTCACTGCGAGAGGTCCAGGATCGCCTGGTCGAGATCGCCGAACTCGTCACGATCTCCATCGAGAAGGCGACGCAGTCCTTCGGCAACTCGGACGTCGCGGTCGCTGAAGAGGTCATCGCCAACGACAACCGCATCGACCAGCTCGCGATCGAACTCGACGAGCTCGCCATCGACATCCTCGCCCGTCAGCAGCCGGTCGCGCGCGACCTCCGCATCGTCGTGAGCGCGCTGCGCATCAGCGCGTCGCTCGAGCGGATGGGCGACATGGCCGAGCACATCGCCCAGCTGTCGCGGTACCGCTTCCCCGACAAGGCCGTGCCCAAGGGCCTGCGGACCACCTTCGCCGAGATGGGGCGACTCGACGTCTCGATCGCTCGCAAGCTGACGGAGCTGCTGCGCACCCAGGACCCGCGCATCGCCGACGAGATCCGCAACGACGACGACGACGTCGACGAGCTGCACGCCAGCGTCTTCGAGAAGGTCCTCGGCGACACCTGGAAGGGTGAGCCCGTCGCGACTGTCGACGCCACCCTGGCGTCGCGGTATCACGAGCGCTTCGCCGACCACGCGGTCTCCATCGCCAAGAAGGTCCAGTACCTCGCGACGGGCGACTGGATCCCCGAGGCGACCACGCCGGTGCACCACTGACCAGCTGATCCCGGACACCCCGACGAGCGGTGTCGACCCGAGACCGGGTCGGCACCGCTCGTCTGTTCGTGCGGGACTAGCTCATCCGACGACGGGTGATCGCGCCGCCTGCCAGGAGCAGGAGGCCGAGGACCGTGGCGAGGCCGGCGAGCGGCAGGAGCTGACCCGCGGCGCTGCCGGTGTCGGCGAGCGTCGGCTCAGCTGAACGCGCGGCCGAGGCCGTCGTGTTCGAGCCGGTCGAGGACGCCGCCGTCGCGGTGGTGACCACCGTGGCGGGGACCGTCGGCACGGCGGGGGTCACCGGGGTGGTGGGGTCCGTCGGGTCGGTCGGGTCCGTGGGGTCCGTCGGGTCGACCGGGGTGGTGGGATCGGTCGTCCCGGGACCACCGGTCTCGCTGTCCCCGATCACGGAGATCGCGTTGCCGCCGATCGTGACCGGCAGCTCCAGGCCGAGGTCGATCTGGTTCCCACCGCCGAGGCTGTCGTCACCATCCGTGGTCGACGTGGCGCCGCCGGACGATGCCGGAGCGGAGGCCGAGGTGCCCGTCGACTCGGAGTCGCCGATCACGCTGACGGCGTTGCCCACCACCGAGATCGGGAGCCCGACGTCGCCGAGGACCTGGTTGCCACCGGCGACACTGTCGTCACCGGTCGTGGTCGACGGCGCCGCCGGAACAGCCGCACCACCCGAGGTGGCAGGCGCACCCGCCTCCTCACTACTCGAATCGCCGAACAAGGAGATGGCGTTCCCACCGACCGTGACCGGAACGGTCACCACCGGCGACACCTGGTTCCCACCGGCGACACTGTCGTCACCGGTCGTGGTCGACGGCGCCGCCGGAACAGCCGCACCACCCGACGTGGCAGGCGCACCCGCCTGCTCACTGCTCGAATCGCCGAACAGCGAGATGGCGTTCCCACCGACCGTGACCGGAACGGTCACCACCGGCGACACCTGGTTCCCACCGGCGACACTGTCGTCACCGGAGGTGGTCGCCTCCTCGGTGACCGGTGAGGCGGACTCCCCCGCCACCGGTCCGGACGTCGAACCCGACTGCTCGGCATCGCCGATGATCGAGATCGCGTTGTCCTCGACCGTCACCGGGATGGAGACGGGCAACTGGACCTGGTTCCCACCCGCGACACTGTCGTCACCACTGGTGGTGGCGGCCGGCGCGGGCTCGGGCACCGGTGCTGGCTCCGGCGCAGGTGCCGGCTCCGGCGCGGGTGCCGGCTCCGGTGCTGGTGCCGGCTCCGGCGCGGGTGCCGGCTCAGGCTCAGGTGCCGCTTCGGGTGCGGACGTCGCCGTTGAATCGCCGACGACGCTCACCGCGGTGTCGACGATCTCGACGGGGGCCTCGAGGACCACGTCGACGAGGGTTCCGCCGAGGATGCTGTCGTCCCCGGACGTGTCGGCGTTGGCCGCGGTAGCGCCGAGGAACGTGAGTCCCGCGACGAACAGGCCGCAGTAGAGGCCTTTCTTGACATACGAATTCATGATTCCTGCTCCTTGCAGATTGACTGATGTGCTCCCGTGGTCGGGAGGCTTCGGACCGTTGAACCGCCCAGGGGCGGGTCTCCGCCGCGAACGGCAGAGTGGTCCGGCGTCAGTCAGGAGAGGTATCGGAGGGGAACGTGGGTGAAGCCGGGAGGTCTTCGTCTCGCGCAGGTCCGCGACGGTCGTCGCCGGGCGCAGGGAGGATGACGGAGATCGACTGTTCGGCCGCTGCGGCGCCACCGACGGCCCCACCGGAGCCGGAGGACCCGGAGCCGCTCGGCGTGACGGCCCAGCGGCCGTCGGCGTCCGGCAGCAGCGGAAGGTTCGCAGGGGTGGCGGGGAGGCTGGACGATCCGACGACGGCGGCGGGCTCGGCCGCGGTGGACGACGTGTCTTCGCGATCCTGGCCGCCCGACACGGTCGTCGAGTCACCCTGCTGGACGGACGGCGGTCCGAGGACCGTGGTCGGAAGGATCGCGCCGCCGGCGGTCGAGTCAGTGGTCGACACGTCCGCTGCCGGGCCCTGCGGGAGCGCTGGGACGACCGGATCGATGATCGGCGTACTGGGGACCGGGACCGCGGTGACGACATCGGCGACGCCGGTCAACGTCTGGTCGACCGTTTGCACGACCGGATCGACGATCGCGGCGACGGGTGCTGCGCCGACGGTCTCCTCGACCACGTCGTTCACCACCGGCACCGCAGCGACGGCCTCGTCGACGACGTCGACCACCGGTTCGATCACGGCGGTGTCGACGACGTCGACGACCTCCGCGACAGCATTGACGGGCTGCTCGAGCGAGCCGACGACCTCGGTCACCGCGCCCAAGAGCGACGGATCGGTGGCACCGTCGTCGGCATGCGCGGAGGAGGGCGACCCGAAGAGGGCCACCGCCGTGAACGCCGCAGCGGCGAAGCCACCGAGCGCCAGGGCGCGCCACAGGGGGAAACGGGTGCCGTCGGTCGACTGCTCCATGCGTATCCCCCCAATCGGGTTACAGTGCAGTCACTGTACGCCCAACCCCGAAGCGGTTCAACCCCTTTTTTTCGACATGGAAAACCCCGGCCAGGAGCACTTTCGGCGACTATGTCGCCACGCCGCGCTCCCGACCGGGGTGGTGGTTTGGTGGGGTTTCCGCTACTTCTTCCCCTGCGCCGCGACGGCGGCGGCGCCTGCTGCTGCGGCCTCGGGATCGAGGTACCGGGCCGGGGCGACCGGACGGAAGTCCGCGTCGAGCTCGTAGACGAGCGGGATGCCGGTGGGGATGTTCAGCTCGGCGATCTCGTCGTCCGAGATGTCGTCGAGGTGCTTCACGAGTGCGCGGAGCGAGTTGCCGTGCGCCGTCACGAGGACGGTCTTGCCGGCGGCCAGGTCGACCGTGATGTCGGACTCCCAGTAGGGCAACATCCGGTCGATGACGTCCTTCAGGCACTCGGTGCGGGGCAGTTCTCCGTCGATCCCGACATACCGGGGGTCATCGGCCTGCGACCACTCGTTGTCGTCGTCGATCGGCGGCGGCGGCACGTCGAAGGAACGACGCCAGGTCTGGAACTGCTCCGGGCCGTACTCGGCGAGCGTCTGCGCCTTGTCCTTGCCCTGCAGCGCGCCGTAGTGACGCTCGTTGAGGCGCCAGCTGCGCTTGACCGGGATCCACATGCGGTCGGCGGTCTCGAGGGCGAGGTTCGCCGTCTGGATCGCGCGGGAGAGGACCGAGGTGTACAGCACGTCCGGGGTGATGCCGGAGTCGGCGAGCAGTTCGCCCGCACGCTTGGCCTCCGTGACGCCGAGTTCGCTGAGTCGGACGTCGACCCAACCGGTGAACAGGTTCTTCTGATTCCAGTCGCTGTTGCCGTGGCGCAGCAGGACGAGGGTGTAAGTCTCAGGCATGTCCCCAGCATACCGACGGCGCATGACCGCGAGGTGGACGGTGACCCCGCTGGGTGAGGGAGAATGGATCCATGCCCGTCGGATCGATCACCCGTGGGACGACCGGCACGAACCGGCTCCGACGGGTGGACCGCTGGATCGCGACCCACCCCTCACTCAGACGGACGACGAACCCGCTGGTGGTGGACCTCGGCTACGGCGCGAGCGGCGTCACGGCGTTGGAACTGCACGACCGGCTGAGCGCCGTCCGCCCCGACGTTCGGGTCATCGGATTCGAGATCGAACCGGGGCGGGTCCGCACCGCTGACGCGCAACTGCAGCAGGTGCGAGCGGGCACGACCCGGTTCACGCCGACGGCTGCGGTCTCCTTCGCGCGCGGCGGGTTCGAGGTGCCGACCGGCGACGACCGTCCCACGGTGATCCGGGCGTTCAACGTGCTCCGGCAGTACGACGAAGCCGAGGTCGCGGGTGCCTGGCGGCTCATGGCGTCGCGGCTGCAGCCCGGCGGAGTACTCGTCGAGGGGACGTGCGACGAGATCGGACGGGTGTCCAGCTGGATCGCGGTCGACGACCAGGGTCGTGCGGAGTCGTTCTCCGTCAGTCTGCGGCTCGCCGACCTCGAGCTGCCGTCCATCGTGGCCGAACGACTGCCGAAGGCGCTGATCCATCACAACGTGCCGGGCGAACGTGTCCATGCGCTCATGACGGACCTCGACCGCGCCTGGCGGATGCATGCACCCTTGGCGGTCTACAGCCCGGTCCAACGATGGCTGGCGACCGTCCGGACGCTCCGGGACAGCGGGTGGCCGGTGCTGGCCGGCCGCAACCGTTGGCGCCTCGGTGAGCTGACACTGCCGTGGTCGGCTGTCTCCCCGGGGCCTTCCTCGACGGACTAAGTGTCGGAGAATGCTCCCGTCAGAGCGAGGGCAGCGCCGCCTGCGCCTCCGGCGTCGGCAGCCCCGTCGCCGTGAGCAGGTCGACGAGGTACGGCCGGAGCACGAGCACGAGCGCCTGCTCGGAGACCGAGGCGTCGGGAAGGACGGCGACCGGCTCGAGGTGCTTCGCGATCTCCAGCAGGGACTGCCTCGCGACCGGCTGCTGGGCGATGTCGCCGATCGACTGCGACAGGATGCCGAGCGCGACGGAGGTGCGCGCGAGCAGGTCCGCGAGCTCGGGGCGGCTCGTGGCGTCGCGCGACACATAGTCGATGCGCCGGGCGATCACCCGGAGGTTGCGGGTGGCGAGGTCCATGCCGTCGAGCATGGTCCGCTGCCGTTCGAGGTCGAACACCGCCTTGCGGAGGAACGGCGAGATGCGCGCGATGGCGAGCCCTGAGTCGAGGGTTCCGCGCCACGCGTCCAGGGCCGGCTGGGTGGCCCTCGCCCGTGCGAGCGCGCGGTCAGCCTCCTCGAGGTCGCCGAGACGCAGGGCGGCGACGAGCGAGGCGAGCGTCCGGACGTGTTCGTCGATGAGCCGCTGGCCGTCCCGGCGAGCACTCCGGCGCGGGTCGCGTGGGATGAGCGCGGTCGCGAGCAGCGCGAAGACCCCGCCGATCAGCCCGTCGAGGGTGCGCACGAACGGGCCGCCGTCAGGCACGGGCAGGAGCATGACGAGGACGGACTGCACCGCCGCCGCGATCGCGAACGACGCCGCCGGCGACAGGAACCGGGCGACGAGCAATGTGAGCACGAGCGCGACCGCGAGTTGCCACGTCCCCTGACCGAAGCCGAGGAGCAGGATCTCGGCCAGCGCGATCCCGACGCTCATCCCGACGGCCGTCTCGAGGACCCGGATCGGGCGCGCGTCGCGAACGAATCCGAGACTCGAGATCGTCACCGTCAAGGCGAGGAGTGGCACGGCGTGCCCGAGCACGTAGTGGGCGAACACGTACGCGCCGATCGCCGTGGCGCTGACCTGCAGCACCGCCGGCACGGATCCGACGAGACGATGCCAGGCGTCGCCGAGCGCGATGCGGCGACGCACCGCAGCGGTCCATCGGTCGACCCGTACGCCCGGGTCCGAGGCGTCGTCCTTCCCCACCGAGGTCAGCGCCGGACGGCGCCGAGTCGCGGCAGCCGCGGCACGTTCGCCGTGGCCCCGGCATCCGCCGGCACGACGATCTCCTGCGATGCCGCGACATCGATGCCGTCGGCTTCCACCGTCAGCACGGCCGCCGGATCCGCGGAGCGCTTGACGATCGCCAAGGCCACCGGGCCCAACTCGTGATGGATTCCGCTCGAGGTGATGCGTCCGACGGGTTTCCGGGTCGCGTCGCCGCCGACGCCGACGAGCACCACATTCGAACCGGCCGGCGGCAGGACCGCATCGGAGCCGTCGAGGAGGAGCATGACGAGGCGACGCGGCGGATGCCCGAGGTTGTGCACCTTGGCGACCGTCTCCTGACCGCGATAGCAGCCCTTGTTCAAGTGGACGGCCGAGCGCAGCCAGTCGAGCTCGTGCGGGATGCTCCGCTCGTCGACCTCGGACTGCAACCGCGGGCGCCAGGCGGCGATCCGCAGGGCCTCGGCGGCCAGCGAACCCGCGGCGGAGAACGTCCCCGCACGGACCTGCTGCACGAGCGACTCGAGCTGCTCGCGCGCGACGATCGTCTCGGTCCACGTCCACGCTGCACCCGGGTGCTCACCCGTCGCGTACTGATGCCCGCCGACCGCGACCTCGGACCACGGATCGTGCCAGACGAGCGGCATGCCGTTCGGCTCTGCAGCGTCGACCGCGAGACCCGCCGCCGCACCGATCACGGCGTACTGCTCGGTCGCGACGGCCACCTCGACGCGCAGCATGAACCGCATCCGGTCGAGCCAGGCGTGGAGGGGCGCAGCATCGTCGGCTTCGGTGACGAGCCACGTGGTCGTGCCGTCGTCGAGCAGCTTGACCGCGTGCTCGATCCGGCCGCTCTGGTCGAGGAAGAGGGTCTCCGTCGAGCTGCCGGCCGACAGCGAGCGCAGCTCCTGGCTCGTGATGGAGTTGAGCCAGCTCAGCCGATCGGGGCCGGTGACCGTCACGATGCCACGGTTCGACAGGTCGACGATCGCCTTACCGTTGGCGATGAGGCGCTGCTCGATGTTCGGGCTGCCGTAATGGGAGGGGACGCCGTGGTCGACGGCACCCGCCTGTTCGACGGCACCCGGCAGCGTGAGGAAGGGCGAACCCGGAATCGGTTCCGGTGTGACCGCTCCGTTGGGAATGGTCACGTCAGTCGGCTTTGGCCAGGCGCGCCGAGGCGTGCGTCCGGAGGTCCTGTCCCAGGGCGGCGATGTCCCAGGCCCAGAGCAGGTGGTTCTCGACGAGACCGTACAGGCGGGTCGCGGCGGCGTACTCCTTGGCTCCAGCGGTCCGGACGACGGCGTCGGTCGCGAGGTCGATCCGCGGGCCGTCGATCTGGCCGAGGTAGAGCTCGCTCACACCGTTCGGGTGGACGATCGAGACCTGCAGGGGGAAGGCGCCGGTCGACGTGCGCAGGGTCTCGACCGATTGCGCGGTGCCGAACGGGCGGGGGCCTTGCCCTGGGAGCATGCCCGGGCCCGGGTCGCCCTCGATCAGCGGGCGTTCGAGGCGCCAGTAGCCCGTCTCGGTGACGAGCGGCTCGGGCACACCGGACTCGTCCGCCGAGGCTCCGTCAGGCGCGACGTCCGCAGCGGTGTCGTCCGACAGGGCGTCCTCGTCCGTGGACGAGGCCCCCTCGGCGTCGCGCGGGGGCTGCTCGGGCAGGAGCCAGGTGTAGGAGTTGTAGTTCAAGTACGGCAGGCCGTCGTGGCTGAAGCTCACGCGCTGACCGAACTCGCGGGTCACGGTCTCGTCGCCGACCTGGTAGTCGATGACGCCGGTGCCCTCCCAGACGCCGATGAGCCACGACAGCGGGACCAGTTCGCTCGGCAGGCCGCTCGGGATCTCGATCATCGAGGGACCCGGACTAGCGCTGACCGCGGTACAGGTTCTTCAGCACGACCACCGCGGTGAACGCGATGGCGAGGCTGGCGAGGACGAGCAAGCCGATGAAGAAGATTTCGAGAGCGAGCAGCATGGGGAAAGTCTACCCCGAGGCCAGGGCGATGAGGCCATACACGGCACCGCCGATGGCGAGGATGAGGACGGCGCCGGTGACGCTCGTCGACATCCGATCGACGAATCCCACCTTCTGTCGCGTCAACAGCTGTGCCGAGAACGCGGCCAGGGTGCAGAGGCCGAGCGTGGCCGACAGCCCGAAGAAGGTCTCCCCCGGACTCCAGAGCAAGCCGGAGACGACGACGCCGACGAGCGCGAGCGCCCAGATGGAGACGACACTGATCCAGCGCAGCCGGGGGGAGAGAGTGGTTTCGCTCACGGACCCATTGTCACAGAGCGGACGCCATCGGACCACCAGCGGGCGCCCGGTGCGACGTGGGGTGCGGTCGTTCGCCTAATATGGTTCCAAACTCAGTCGGGAGGATGCGCGTGGCGCAAATTTTGGTCTTGACCTCCATGGTCGGCACCGAGGTCCTCCCATCCCTCGGGCTCCTGAGCCACCGCACCCGGCAGATCCCAGCCGACCCCGCACAACTCGTGAACGCTCCGAGTTCGGACCTCGTGCTCGTCGACGCCCGCCAGGACCTCGCGAGCGCCAAGTCGCTCTGCAAGATCCTCGGTGCGTCCGGGCTGTCGGTCCCACTCCTCCTCATCCTGACCGAGGGCGGCCTCACGGCTGTCAGCGCCGACTGGGGCGTGAACGATGTCATCCTCGAATCCGCCGGACCGGCCGAGGTCGACGCGCGGATCCGGCTCGCGATCGGCCGCGCCTCGCAGGAGCACTCGGCGAGCAAGATCCAGGCGTCGGGCGTCGTCATCGACGAGGCCAGTTACTCCGCGAAGGTCCACGGCAAGCCGCTGGACCTCACCTTCAAGGAGTTCGAGCTGCTCCGCTTCTTCGCGACCCACCCCTCCCGCGTGTTCACGCGCGAGCAGCTGCTGAGCGAGGTGTGGGGCTACGACTACTTCGGTGGCACGCGAACCGTCGACGTCCACGTCCGCCGGTTGCGCGCCAAGCTCGGCGACCTCGAGCAGCTCATCGGCACCGTGCGCAACGTCGGCTACCGCTTCAACGTCTACGAGGACGATCATGCCCCGGCTGACGCTGTCGGTTCGTAACGTCGACGACGCCCGCACCAGGGATGCGCTCGAGCGCGTCGTGCGCACGGCGTCGCTCGTCGACGGCCAGCCGCCGTTCAGCGACCAGTCGCTCATCGACGCCGCGTCCGGCGCCCGAACACTGATCCTCGCCGTCGAACCACAGGACCCGCCGGTCGACCCCGACGACTTCGCCGTCGTGGGCGCGGCCATCCTCGGCCATGGCGAACTCGAGTTCGTCGTCGAGCCCGAGTGGCGGGGTCACGGCTACGGTCGCGCCGCACTGCGCGGCGTCCTCGCCAACTGTCCTCCGCAGGTGCGCATCTGGGCACACGGCGACCACCCCGCCTCCCGGGTGCTCGCACAGGAGTTCGGCTTCTCGCCGGTCAGGACGCTGCTGCAGCTCCGCCTGACCAAGGCGCCGACGAGCCGCGCACGACCGGCCACCACTGGGCACGCGGATGTCACGGTCGGCACGTTCCGGCCGGGAGTCGACGAGGAGGAGTGGCTCGAGGTCAACGCGCTCGCCTTCGCCGACCACCCCGAGCAGGGACGCATGACCCTCGACGATCTCCGCGCCCGGGAGGCCGAGTCCTGGTTCGACGCCGACGACTTCCTACTCGCACGAGGCTCCGACGGCGACCTCCTCGGGTTCATCTGGTTAAAGGTCGAGGACACGGTCGGCGAGGTCTACGCGGTCGGCGTGCACCCTGCGGCCAGTGGCCGAGGGCTCGGGCGACTCCTGATGGAGGCCGGCCTGGCCCGACTGCGGGATCGACGCGTCGAGGCGGTCACGCTCTACGTCGAAGCCGACAACCTCCCTGCGGTGTCCCTGTACCGCTCGCTCGGATTCACCGACCACACGATCGACGTGCAGTACGCGAGAACCGACGCCTGATCCCCTCCACAGCGGCGCGGCGCTGCGGCATTTACACAGTGTTCACCGCAGTCGTCGCGACCACCCCCGCCACGGTGTCATGATGAAGACATGCCAGCAGACCCAACCGTGCTCGATGTCGGCCTCGATGGAGACGAAGAGGACTTCGACCCCGCCTTCGAGCGGAACGATCCCGCGCTGCCCGAACACCGCTACCTCGACCGCGAACTCAGCTGGCTCGCCTTCAACCAGCGTGTGCTCGAGCTCGCCGAAGACCCGGCGCTACCCGTCCTCGAACGCGCCAACTTCCTCGCGATCTTCGCCTCGAACCTCGACGAGTTCTTCATGGTGCGGGTCGCCGGCCTGAAGCGCCGCATCCTCACGGGCCTGGCGGTCCCGACGAACGTCGGCAACGCTCCGGCCGACGTCCTGTCCGAGATCTCGCAGCAGGCGCACGTCCTGCAGGAACGGCACGCGCGCGCCTGGCACGACCTCGTCCGTCCCGACCTCGCCGAACGCGGCGTCACGGTCGTCACCTGGGACTCACTCGACGCAGCCGACCGCGAGTACCTCAGCGAGTACTTCAGCAACCAGGTCTTCCCGGTGCTCATGCCGCTCGCTGTCGACCCGGCGCACCCGTTCCCCTACATCTCCGGCCTCTCGTTGAACCTCGCGGTCCGAGTGCGGAACACCCGCACCGGGCGCGAGGAGTTCGCCCGACTCAAGGTCCCCCAGATGATGCCGCGCTTCGTCCGCGTCGGTCCGGCGGAGCGCCGTTCCGCGTCGCTGGACACCGCTCCCAGCGTTCGCTACATCGCCCTCGAGGAGGTCATCGCCAACCACCTCGGCCACCTCTTCCCCGGCATGGAGATCGTCGACCACCACGTCTTCCGCGTCACGCGCAACGAGGACATGGTGATCGAGGAGGACGAGACCGAGAACCTCATCCAGGCCCTCGAGAAGGAGCTGCTGCGCCGCCGGTTCGGGCCGCCCATCCGGCTCGAGATCACCGACGACATGGACGATGTCACCCTCGGACTCCTCGTCCGCGAACTCGACATCACCGAGCAGGAGGTCTACCGCCTGCCCTCGCCGCTCGACCTCGGTGGCCTCTTCAGCCTCGCCGGCATCGACCGCCCGGATCTCCAGTACCCGAAACGCGTCCCGACCACGGCGCTGCAGTTCCAGCCCGACGAGCCCAACGGCAAGCCCGACCTCTTCCGGTCGATCGCCCGTGAGGACGTCCTGGTCCACCACCCCTACGAGTCCTTCGCCACGAGCGTGCAGGCGTTCATCGAGCAGGCCGCCGCCGACCCGCACGTGCTCGCGATCAAGCAGACCCTCTACCGGACCTCGGGCGACAGCCCCATCGTCGAAGCACTCATCGACGCGGCCGAGGCCGGCAAGCAGGTCCTCGCGCTGGTCGAGATCAAGGCCCGGTTCGACGAGCAGAACAACATCTCCTGGGCCAGGAAGCTCGAGAAGGCCGGCGTCCACGTCGTCTACGGGCTCGTCGGGTTGAAGACGCACTGCAAGCTCGCGCTCGTCGTGCGGCAGGAGCGCGGCGTGCTACGCCACTACAGCCACATCGGCACGGGTAACTACAACCCGAAGACGAGCCGCATCTACGAGGACCTCGGTCTGTTCACGGCCGACGACCAGGTCGGCAAAGACCTCACCCGCCTCTTCAACGAGCTGTCCGGGTACGCGATCGAGAAGAAGTTCAAGCGACTCCTGGTCGCGCCGCGCCACCTGCGCAAGGGCCTCCTCAAGCACATCGAGCAAGAGCGCACGAACGCCGAGGAGGGCAAGCCCTCCGGGATCCGCATCAAGGTCAACTCGATGGTGGACGAGTCGATCATCGACGCGCTCTACCGGGCCAGCCAGGCGGGGGTCCCGGTCGACCTGTGGGTTCGCGGGATCTGCGCGCTGAAGCCAGGCCAGCCGGGGATGAGCGAGACGATCCGCGTGCGCTCCATCCTCGGGCGGTACCTCGAACACTCGCGCATCTTCTCGTTCCACAACGACGGCGACCCGCACGTGTTCATCGGCAGCGCCGACATGATGCACCGCAACCTCGACCGCCGCGTCGAGGCGCTCGTCAGGCTCACCGACCCGAAGCACCTCGAGGCGACCGCCGCGATGTTCGAGCAGGCCCTCGACGAGCAGACGTCGTCGTGGTGGCTCGACGCCGACGGTGTCTGGACGCGCCACGCGGTCGACGCTGACGGACGACCGCTCACGGATCTGCAAGACTCCCTCATGCTCGAGACCGCGGCCCGCCGCCGGCCGAGGAACCGTCGCTGACGACTTCGCACCGCGACCCACCCGAGCACCACGACACGACGAGGCAGTGACTATGACGACGACGGCAATCTACGCAGCCGGTGCCGTGTGCTGGCGTCTCATCGACGGCAAGGTCCACCTCCTCGTCATCCACCGCACGGTGTACGGCGACGTCACCATCCCCAAGGGCAAGGTCGATCCCGGAGAGACGCTCGCGCAGACGGCTGTGCGGGAGATCAAGGAGGAGACCGGCCTGAGCGTCCACCTCGGTGTGCCGCTCGGTGTCTCCACGTACCCCTTGTCGAGCGGACGCGAGAAGATCGTCCACTACTGGTCGGCCGAGGTCACCGACCAGGCCGTCCGCGAGAGCACGTTCATCCCGAACGGCGAGGTCGCCGCCCTGGAGTGGGTCACCATCAAGCGGGCACGGAGCTACCTCAGCTACGAGCGCGACGTGGAGATCCTCGACGCCTTCGCCGCGCTGGTCGACGAAGGCGTCACAGCGACCTTCGCCCTCATCGCGATGCGTCACGGGAAGGCCACGTCCCCCTCCGAATGGCCTGGCGAGGACGCGACCAGGCCACTGGCGCCGCGCGGCGTCAAGCAGGCCGCGGGGAACGTCCCGACCCTGCTCGCCTTCGGTCCTCGCAAGATCGTGACGAGCACGGCCGTGCGCTGCGTCAGCACCGTCAGCCCGATCGCCGCGGCCGCGGGCATCGAGCCGAAACGCTCCGAGCTCATCAGCCAGGACGCCTACGAGCGGGGCGAATCGGATGTCCGCCGAGTCGTCGGCCGTCGCGTCCGGGCGCTCAAGACGGCCATCCTCTGCAGCCACGGACCGGTCCTCCCCGAGATCCTGCACGAGATCGCGCTCGCCACCGGGTCCACCCGAGGCTCCTACCTCGGGAGCGCCGCCGCACTCGAGACCGGGGCGTTCTCCATCGTGCACCTCTCCCGGACGAACCCGAGCTCCGGCATTATCGCGATCGAGACGCACGAACCCCGCGTCTGACCCATCCGCGCGAACCCCCTGAACAGGGGCCGTTCGTGGTGCATTCGCGGCGTTGCCACGTCGGCCGCCATGAAGCCGTCGATATCCGTTCACCCGTTGTTTACCATCACGGGGGATGCTCGTCATGCCACGTGGTTAGCGTCACTGACGAGCCAGCACCGGCTCGCACCCACACCAATGAATGGACATCCCTGTGAAGTTCTCACGTTTCGGCCGCGTCGCGGTCGTAGCAGCAGTCGCAGCCGTCGCACTGACCTCCTGTGCGGCCAACGAAGGCGGCGCCACCGCCACAAGCGCAGCCGCCAGCGACCTCAAGGGCAGCCTGGCCGGTAGCGGCGCATCGTCGCAGGGCAGCGCCCAGGAAGCCTGGGTCGCCGCCTTCCAGACGTCGAACCCGGACGTCACCATCAACTACTCCCCCGACGGCTCCGGCGCCGGCCGCAAGGCGTTCATCGCCGGCGGCGTGCAGTTCGCCGGTTCGGACTCGGCCCTCTCCGACGAAGAGCTCTCGAGCACCTTCGCCGCATGTGCAGCCGACACCAAGGCGATCGACCTCCCGGTCTACATCTCCCCGATCGCGGTCATCTTCAACGTCGAGGGCGTCGACGAGCTCAACCTCGACGCAGCGACCATCGCGAAGATCTTCGCCGGTCAGATCACCAGCTGGGACGACCCGGCGATCGTCGCGCTGAACCCCGAGGCCAAGCTCCCCTCGACCCCCATCACCGCCGTCCACCGCTCGGACGACTCGGGAACGACGAAGAACTTCGCCGACTACCTGAACAAGAACGCTCCGGACGTCTGGACCGCTGAGCCGGCCGACACCTTCCCGTTCCAGTCGGGTGAGGGTGCCAAGGGCACCTCCGGCGTCGTCGACACCGTCAAGGGTGGCACCGGCACCATCGGCTACGCCGACGCGTCGAAGGCCGGCGACCTCGGTGTCGCGAAGATCAAGGTCGGCGAGGAGTTCGTCGAGTACAGCGCCGAGGGTGCTGCCGCCGTCGTCGAGGGCTCGCCGCTCGTCGAAGGCCGCGAGGCGAACGACATCGCGATCAAGCTCGACCGCGAGACCACGGACGCGACCCACTACCCGATTGTGCTCGTGAGCTACCTCATCGCCTGCCAGGAGTACGCCGACCCGAAGGTCGCCGACCTCGTCAAGGCCTACGCCGGCTACATCGCCAGCGACGCCGGCCAGGAAGAGGCTGCGAAGTCGGCCGGTGCTGCGCCGCTCTCCGCAGACCTCGCCAAGAAGGTCCAGGACGCGATCGCGTCCATCAAGTAATCCAACGGTCGAGCGTGCCGGGGCCTGCCCGGCACGCTCGACCTGCGTCACCAGCACCCGCAGTACCCGCTCCCCGAGTCTGTCGAGGGGCACCACCATCGCATCGAGAGAACGGGAACCCATGGCTGTCGAGGCCCTAGCTGCGAGACCCAAAGCCAAGCAACGAGTCGGCGACCGCGTCTTCTCGACGCTCTCCGTCGTCTCCGGATCACTCATCCTCGTCATCCTGGCGGCGGTCGCGATCTTCCTCATCGTCCAGGCGTTCCCGGCCCTCACGGCCGACTCCTCGTCGTTCACCGGTGCTCCGACGAGCTTCTGGGCCTACGTCGGCCCGTTCGTCTTCGGCACCATCTGGGCGGCCATCCTCGCCCTCGCGATCGCCGTGCCGCTCTCGCTCGGGATCGCCCTCTTCATCACCCACTACGCGCCGCGCCGACTCGCGGTCGCCCTCGGCTACGTCATCGACCTCCTGGCCGCCGTGCCGTCGGTCGTCTACGGCCTCTGGGGTGCGCTCGTCCTCGCGCCGTTCGTCCAGCCCTTCTTCGCCTGGCTGTCCGAGAACCTCGGCTGGATCCCGCTCTTCGGTGGCACGGTGTCCGGCACCGGTCGCACGATCCTCACCGTCGCCCTCGTGCTCGCGGTCATGATCATCCCGATCATCACGGCCATCTCCCGGGAGATCTTCCTCCAGACCCCGAAGCTCCACGAGGAGGCCGCGCTCGCGCTCGGCGCCACGCGCTGGGAGATGATCCAGATGGCGGTCCTGCCGTTCGGACGCCCAGGCATCGTGTCCGCCTCCATGCTCGGCCTCGGACGCGCCCTCGGCGAGACGATGGCCGTCGCGCTCGTGCTCTCCCCCGCCGCCGTGTACTCGTTCTTCCTGCTCACCTCGAGCAACCCGAACACCATCGCGGCGAACATCGCCCTGAACTTCCCCGAGTCCTTCGGCATCGACGTGAACAAGCTCATCGCCACCGGCCTGATCCTGTTCATCATCACCTTCGTGGTGAACTTCATCGCCAGACTCATCGTCAACCGTCGTAAAGAATTCTCGGGAGCGAACTGATGACCGCCACGACCGACCGCCGCCAGGCGTCCATCGCCACGCCGTTCTCCAACTCGCTCACCGCGGGCAAGCTGCCGAAGTTCGCGCCGCTCACGATCCTCGCGGGCAGCCTCATCGTCAGCGGTGTCATCTTCCTGCTGTTGCAGCAGTCGACGGCCGACAAGAGCTACAACGTCCCCGGAGCCGTCGTGCTCGGCGCCGCGCTCTACGCGGTGACGGTGTACGTCTCGTCGCTCATGGTGGAGGGACGCCGGAAGGCCAAGGACCGCCTGCTCACCACCCTGGTGACCGCGGCCTTCGTCGTCGCCCTCCTGCCGCTCGTCTCGGTCGCCATCACGGTGATCTCGGCTGGCGCCGCCCGCTTCGACATCGAGTTCTTCTCCCTGTCGATGCGGAACGTCGTCGGTGAGGGCGGTGGAGCACTGCACGCCATCACCGGCACGCTGCTCATCACGCTGGCCACGTCGGTCATCTCCATCCCGATCGGGATCCTGACGGCGATCTACCTCGTCGAGTACGGTCGCGGCAAGCTCTCCCAGGGCATCACCTTCCTCGTCGACGTGATGACCGGCATCCCGTCCATCGTCGCCGGACTGTTCGCCTTCGCCCTGCTGGCGATCTTCTTCGGCCCGGGCGTCCGGCTCGGCATCGGCGGCGCCATCGCGCTGTCGCTGCTCATGATCCCCGTCGTGGTCCGTTCCAGCGAGGAGATGCTGAAGCTCGTGCCGAACGAGCTGCGTGAGGCCTCCTACGCCCTCGGTGTGCCGAAGTGGCTGACCATCCTGAAGATCGTCCTCCCCACCTCGATCGCCGGCATCATCACCGGCGTGACGCTCGCCGTCGCCCGCGTCATCGGTGAGACCGCGCCCCTCCTGATCATCGCCGGCTTCACCCAGAGCATGAACTACAACCTGTTCGACGGCCCGATGATGACCCTCCCCGTCTTCGTGTACACCCAGTACGCGAACCAGGGCACCGACGGGGCCGCCTACGTGGACCGCGCCTGGACCGGCGCCCTCGTCCTCATCCTCATCGTCATGGCGCTGAACCTCATCGCCCGACTCATCGCCAAGATCTTCGCCCCCAAGTTCGGCCGCTAGGCCGCGAGCAAAGGAACCCCGTGTCCAAGAGCATCGAAGTCAACGACCTCAACGTCTTCTACGGCAGCTTCATGGCTGTCGAGGGCGTCTCCCTCCAGATCCAGCCCCGCACGGTCACCGCCTTCATCGGCCCCTCCGGCTGCGGCAAGTCCACCTTCCTCCGCACCCTGAACCGCATGCACGAGGTCATCCCCGGCGCACGAGTCGAGGGCGAGGTCCTGATCGACGGCAACAACCTCTACGGCCCGGGCGTCGACCCGGTCCTCGTCCGTCGTCAGGTCGGTATGGTCTTCCAGCGCCCGAACCCGTTCCCGACGATGAGCATCAAGGAGAACGTCCTCGCGGGCGTCAAGCTCAACAACCGCAAGATGTCGAAGTCCGACCAGGACGCGCTCGTCGAGCGCTCGCTTCAGGGCGCCAACCTCTGGAACGAGGTGAAGGACCGCCTCGACAAGCCGGGCTCCGGTCTCTCCGGTGGTCAGCAGCAGCGTCTCTGCATCGCCCGTGCCATCGCCGTCTCCCCCGACGTCGTGCTGATGGACGAGCCGTGCTCGGCCCTCGACCCGATCTCCACGCTCGCCATCGAAGACCTCATCGAGGAACTCAAGCAGGAGTACACGATCGTGATCGTGACGCACAACATGCAGCAGGCGAGCCGCGTCAGCGACAAGACCGCGTTCTTCAACATCGCGGGCACCGGCAAGCCGGGCAAGCTCATCGAGTACGACGACACCACGACGATGTTCTCGAAGCCGTCCGTCCAGGCGACCGAGGACTACGTCTCTGGTCGCTTCGGTTGATCTGACGCCGGCATCACGACAGCCCCGCCCGAGAATCCCGGGCGGGGCTGTCGTCGTCTGCAGCGGCTCCGCGAGTCTGTCGAGGCGAAGGGCCTGCCGACACACCCTCTCGGGCCGGAGGGAACGGACTACGCCGTCTCGATGACCATGATCGGGTCGGTGGTGGGCTGCTTGGAGCCACCCTGCGGCTCGACCGTCACACCGACCTTGTCGCCCGCGCTCATGGCGCCGTCGAGGACCCGCCAGGTGGTGCCGTTCGCTGCGGAGAAGGTGCCGGCCGAGACCGGGCCTCCCTCGCCGATGTACCAGAGTTCGTAGACCTTGTCTGACGGCAGGGAGCCGAGTCCGTCGACGAGCAGGGCTGACTTGCCGAGCTCGCCCGACCAGACGAGGGTCGCCGTCGCATCGTCCATGGACACCTTCGCGCGCTGGACGTCGGACGCCGCGTTGATCTCCGCGAGCGCGACCGTCTGCGTGAGGGATCCGCCACCGAAGGTGTTCGCGAGTCCGACACCACCGAAGATGAGGCCGACCGCTGCTGCGGCGCCGACGACCATGCCGACGGCACTGCGACGCCACCGTGAGGCGGCTTTGCGCTCCGCTGCACCGGCCACCGGGGTGGTCGCCGCTGCAGGGGCCGGCGTGGCGGTCGGTGTCGACACCGGCGTCTCGTCGACCTCTGGGACCGCGGTCGGAAGCGCCCGCACCTCGGCGACAGGAGCATCGACGGGGGCGTCAGCGGGCAGCTGCGGCAGGTTCTGGATCGCAGCCATGAGCGAGTTCTTGAGCGCTGCCGACGGCTGCACGGGAGGTGCTGCGAGGTCGAGCATGGCGACGGTCTCCTCGAATTCCGCCGCTTCCTCGCGGACGGACTCGTGTTCGGCGCGCAGGCGGTCGAACCGCTCCTGCTCGCGCGGGGTCAGGGTGTGCAGCGCGTTTCCGGCTGCCAGGTCTGTTGCATCGTCTCGCTCGGTCATGTACGCACCCCCAACTCGTCTCGAAGTCTGATCATTCCGTCTCGCAACCTGGTCTTCACCGTACCGATCGGCACGCCGAGCAGGTTCGAGATCTCGCTGTGACTGTAGCCGCCGTAGTAGGCGAGAGAAACAGCTTCGCGTTGCAGCTCGCTCAACCGGACGAAGGCCCGCTTGACGCGCTCGTGCTCGATCCGGATCTCGACCGTCTCCTGCACGTTGTCGACACGCTCATCGAAGTCGCGGATGCCGATCTTGAGATCGCGGTCGCGTCCGGCCTGTGAGGCGCGCACGCGGTCGATCGCACGACGGTGCGCCATGGTGAGCACCCAGGTCGTGGCCGTGCCCTTGCCCGCCTCGAACTTCTGGGCGTTCTGCCAGACCTCGAGGAACACCTCCTGGGTGACCTCTTCGGACTGCGCGTGGTCGACGAGCACCCGCTTGACGAGT
Source organism: Plantibacter sp. 2H11-2 (assembly GCF_050031945.1). Lineage (NCBI taxonomy): Bacteria > Bacillati > Actinomycetota > Actinomycetes > Micrococcales > Microbacteriaceae > Plantibacter > Plantibacter sp. 2H11-2. The sequence continues at coordinate 735,844 of NZ_JBNBBL010000001.1, forward strand.
CCGAGGACCCGCGGCGCGATGTGGTCGTACAGCTCGCTGAACGCGACCTGGTCGCCGCCAGCCACGCGGATGAGCAGCGCGTCGAGCACGTTCGCCAAAGACACCTGCGGTGCAGCGTCGGCTTCCGGTCCCGTGGTCACAAGTCTTAGCTTCTCACGGACACCGGCCGTTTGCGCGACGCCCACCCGAGGGCGGGTCTGCGTGTACAGTGCGGCGGTCATACACGGAGTTCGGTGCCGACCCGGGATCCGATTGGAGGAATCGACGCGATTCGACACCCCAGTTCCGGTGTCATCACGGAACGGGCGGCAGGCGGCTGAAGACCTCCGCACAAAGCAAGTGCCAGGCCGCAGGAACGCCTCTCGGCGCAAGGCCGCTCGAAGCGGCGATTTTTGGAGCCCGGGGTTACTGCGGCCCGGCTAGAACAGTGTAGCAAGGGATTACCTGTGGACATTCCCAGGTCGAAGGCCTTGACCAGGGCGCCTGGATCAGTCGAGGGAATCGGTGCGCCACAGTCGGGCGCAGCCGGCGAGCTCCTCGGCGATGGTGCTGAACCGTGCGGCCTTCGTGGTGAGTCTCGCGGCGTCGGCGGGGTCCACCGCATCCCGGTCGTTCGCGAGGGAGGTGCAGCCGACCGCGTTGATCCGGCAGAAGGACGCCGCCCGCTCGAGGGCGATCGCGAAGTCGCCGGTGTACAGCCCACGGAGGATCTGGTCGGCGAGGACGATGATCTCCTCCGGCCCGGTCGGCTCGGCCGCGCCGGCGATCACGGGGTCGACGGTGGTGATGAGCTCGGTGCCCCGCTGGAAGCTGAAGCTCGTCCCCACCGGGTCCTGCCGGATGAGCAGGCGCAGTAGGTAGATCCGCCAGAGGGCTCCTGGGAGGCTCCGCGGGCTGGCGTGCGACCAGAGTTCGGCGATCGCGTCGATCCCGTGCTCGTCCGTGTACGTCACGAGGCGATCGACCACGGCAGGGTCCGGGTCCGCCCGCACCCGGGTGAGGAGGGCGACTGCCGTCTCATGGGTGATCCTCGAGACGGCCTCCGGGTCGAGACCGCCCTGGATCGCTTCGAGCATCGACGGCGGGAGCTTCGTCGGACGATGGAATCCCTCGGTCATGCCTGCTCCTCCCTGCGACGCGCTTCGCGCACCCGACAACGGTACTCGCCTCGTGGGGCGATCCTCCCCCGTGGCCCCGGCCCGCGCGTCAACGGGTGCCGTCGAAATCTCGTAGAGTAGAGCGCGTATGGGCCTGTAGCTCAGTTGGCAGAGCATCGGACTTTTAATCCGCGGGTCGTGGGTTCGAGCCCCACCGGGCCCACCACAGACGCGGTACTCGAACGCGTCACGTCGGGATAGACGGTCGTCGCCCGCCCATCCCCCGGCGTGGATCGCTACATCGACGCGGCAGGTCGTGTCGGGCGCACATCGCCCGCAGCGCCGAAGGCGTCCTCCCGGACCCGCGTCGCCTCGGCCCACTGCGCCTCGGGGACGATGGCGTCGATCGCGAGCCGCCACATGCGGTCCACCGACGCTGCGATGTCCGAGCGCCCGACCGTCGCCTGGGCGGTGAGCTGGACACCGGTGAAGAATCCGATCAGCGTGCGGGCCAAGTCCGGCGCCGACATCGAACTCACCAGATCCCCGGCTTGCAGCGCCACGTCGAGCTGAGCGGCCGTCCCCGAGATCCAGTCCTCGTAGAACGCGCCGGCCGGTTGGCTCAGCGAACCCTCATCGAGCGTGAGTCTGATCCCGGCACGGACCACCGGGTCGTTCTCGAGTTGGTCGACGATGGCGCGCGAAACCCGGATGAGCCGCTCGAGGACCCCGTCGTACTGTTCCGACACCCGTGCCATGAGCGGCATCGACCGGTCGTGCTGCTCGTGGATGACCGCGAGGGCGATCTGCTCCTTCGACTTGAAGTGGAAGTACATGGACCCCTGCGAGATCCCGGACGCTTCCGCGATCATCGACAGACTCGCGTTCCCGTAGCCGATGCGGTCGAAGACGGTCGCGGCGCCCTCGACGATCGCGTCCTGCGTCACCTGTCCGCGTTCCTGCGTGGGCGTTCGTCGCGTCCCCGGCATCCTGACCTCCTCGGGCAGCCTGTGCTCCGGCTCCGATCCATCGGCGCCGTATCCGTCGACCGTGGCCGGTCGGGGCCTCAGCCTAAAGGCTCGGAGCGCAAACAACCGACCTCTTCTCAATAACTGGTACGAACGACTTATTCGTGACACACTGGTGGAGGTGTTGCCGCCGCAGTCCACGCCTCAGTGGACTGTGTGTTCGCGACGGGGGTTTGCGACGCTCACCGCCTCGACCGGTGGGTCACGCAGGGATCGGGGGATCCAGCGCTGCGTGATCCACCCGGTCTCTGACGCTCTCCCGGTCCACCCCACAAGTCGAATGCCGCGGGACAGACGAATGAGGCCGTCGCCGGTCCACGAGGTTCTTCGCGTCCGTCTGAGCTGGACGCCGATCACGGACGCTCGAAGCTGAGTTCGTCGATGGAGGCCTGCTCGGCGGGTCCGCCACCCGCAGTGACGGCAGCGACGCCGTCAGGGCAACGAACCTCATCGACCGTCAATTCCTCGCTGCCCATCGCCTGACTCGCAGCAACGCAGACATACACCTGCGCGGTGTCCTGCCCCGTCCAGTCCGACGTCACTGCAACGCCGCGCAGGATCGCGGTGACCTCGACACGGTCCGACCGGGACTTCACGGCGTAGATGATGGCGCCTCCCTGGGCCCTCGGAACCTGATCCAGTGCCCCGATGAGGGTCGAGCCGAACGATGTCTCGCCTGCCCTCACCGCCGACACGGCAAGGTCGGCCGTGTCATACAAGGTCGTCAGCTCGGTCATACCCGCCTGCAGCCGCGCTGCAGCCCTGGCAAGGTCCCGGTGAGCCGTTTCTTCTGCGGACGGTTGCGTGGTGCAACCCGTGAGCGCGAGCGCCGCGGCCATCGCAGGCGCGAGCCAGATCCGAGTCCTCACGGGAGCCCTCCTGCCCGTGCCGCCGTCGGCACCGTGTCGTCTTCAGCGCGGTCTGCGTCCTGCGAAGTCTCGCATGGGCACGACCTGGCGGCGTCGGGGCGAACCCCTCACCGCGTGCTGGTCACTGCACGACGGAGAGCGTCAGCGCGCGAGCATCTCCGGGAGGCCCACCACCAACGCCTCGTCCGCGAGGCTCGCGTCGATCGAGACGAACGACAGGACCGTGATCGCGACCCCGAGACGCGCGGCTGCTTCGAGCTTGTGGTGGCCGTCGAGCACGAAGTGCACGAGACCCGCGTGGGCGTCGGCGCTGTCGAACGGCTGTGTCCGGTCCAGCACGGAGACCGCGAGCACGGTCGCCGCTCCCCCGGTGCGAAGCCGCTCCTCATACGAGGCCACGCGCTCGCGGTCGTTCCAAGCGGGCGGCACCATCGGCACCAGGAACTCGAAGAGGGTCTCGTGCTCGCCGGTCGTCCGGGTCGGGCCGCGGTAATAGCCGGTCGCCGGGTCCTCCGGCGCCCCGAGCGTGGGGTCGATCCCGCGGTGCGCGACCTGCTCCCGCGAGAAGTAGTCGTGATCGTCACCCGGAGCGACCAGGACGGACTCGATGGACAGCAGGAGCGGCAGATAGGTCCCCTCGGGGAGGATCGTCGACACGAGGCCACGTAATGACGGATCGTCGATCGCGGGCACGCCCTCGTCGAGGTGATCGTGCAGTGCGTCTGCGGCGAGCGCCCGAGCGCCCTCGTCCAGACGACGGAACAGCAGCGCGCAGGTTCCGCAGGGGAAGCTCAACTCGAACGCCTCCGCGCCATCGACGATGAGGTGGCGTCCGCCCGGCTCACGGAAGCCGGAGAAGCGCAGTGCGGCGTCGGGCGTCCCGAGGCGGACCGGCGCGGCGTGATCGAGCAGCCCGGTTCGAGATCGGGCGGATCCGTCGGTCATCGAGCTACTTCCGGACGGCCGGGATGATGACGCCGTCGATCACCGAGATGAGGAAGTCACGTGTCACCGGCTCCCGCAGCATGAGCACGCGATAGCTCACCATCGCCTGACTCACGAGGGACAGCGTCTCAACATCGGCGTCCGCGCGGATCTCACCGCGGTCGATCGCACGCTGCAACAGGAAGCGGTTGACCGCCATGCGCGGCTCCACGATCGCCGCATGGATGGACTCGGTGAGCTCCGGGGCATCCGAGATCATCGACATCACGCCGGCGAACACGCGCATCTTGCGCTCACCCTCGGCGATGGACGGCGCCTTGATCATCGCGACGAGGTCGCCGCGGAGTGAGCCGGTGTCGGGCAGCTTCGAGAAGTCGGGATCGATCTGCTTCATGCAGGCGACCGCGTCGATCACGAGTTCGGACTTCGACGCCCATCGGCGGTAGAGCGTCGCCTTGCCGGCCTTCGCCCGCGCGGCGACCATGTCGACCGTCATCCCGGCGTAGCCCGTGTCGGCGAGGACGTCGAGCGCGGCGTCGAGGATCTCAGCGTCCCGCGTGTGGTCGCGCTTCCGGCCGAGCTTCGGCGCTGCGGGTGGGGTCTCGAGCTGCGTCATCGCGGCTCACCTCCCTTTCGTCTCCGGGAACAGCATAGTTCAGGAACTCGAACGTTCTGGAACTATTCGGTTCCGAAACTACTCAGTTCCGTATAGAGTCCTCAGCATGACTTCGAATCTCGCCGCCGGAACCCCGGCAGTCTCCTCACGCCGCTGGTGGACGCTCGTCACCGTCGGCCTCGCGCAACTCATGGTAGTGCTCGACGCCACCGTCGTGAACATCGCGATGCCCGCCGCACAGGCCGACCTCGGGTTCTCCGACGGCGATCGCCAGTGGATCGTCACCGCCTACTCCCTCGCCTTCGGCAGCCTGCTGCTGCTCGGCGGACGCCTGTCCGACCTCATGGGCCGGAAGCGGGCCTTCATCATCGGGCTCGTCGGGTTCGCGATCGCCTCGGCCCTCGGAGGCGCAGCGGACTCGTTCGGCACCCTCGTCGCCGCGCGGGCACTCCAGGGCGTCTTCGCCGCCCTCCTCGCACCGACCGCGCTCGCGATGCTCACGACCACCTTCACGATCCCGAAGGAGCGCGCCCGCGCGTTCGGCGTCTTCGGTGCGATCGCCGGCGCAGGTGGCGCGGTCGGTCTCCTCCTCGGCGGATTCCTCACCGAGCAGTTCGACTGGCGCTGGAACCTGTACATCAACGTCGTGATCGCCGTGATCGCCATCGTCGGGGCGGTCCTCTTCATCACCACCCCGAAGACGACCGGCCCCCGCCCCAAGCTCGACGTTCCGGGCACCGTCCTCGTCTCGGGTGCGTTGTTCAGCCTCGTCTACGGCTTCGCCAATGCCGAGACCGACGGGTGGGACTCGCCGCTCAGCTGGGCCTTCCTCGCCGCCGCAGCCGTGCTCCTCGTCGTGTTCGTCCTCTGGCAGCGCCGGGCCGCGCACCCGCTCCTCCCGTTGTCGATCATCCTCGACCGCAACCGCGGTGCCGCGTTCATCTCGGTCATGATCGCCGGAGCCGGGATGTTCGGCATCTTCCTCTTCGTCACCTACTACCTGCAGGCCTCGCTCGGGTACTCACCACAGCAGACGGGCTTCGCCTTCCTCCCGATGATCGCGATGCTCGTGCTCGCCGCGCAGCTGGGGACCAACCTCCTCGTCCCCCGCTTCGGGCCGAAGGTCATGGTGCCGTTCGGCATGACGCTCGGTGCGATCGGCATGCTCCTCCTCACCCGACTCGACCTCGACAGCTCCTATGTCGGCAACGTCATGCCCGCGCTCATGGTGCTCGGCTTCGCGATGGGATCGATCATGCCCGCCTCGATGCAGACCGCGACGCTCGGTGTCGACCGGGCGTTCGCCGGGGTCGCGTCGGCGACGGTCAACACGAGCCAGCAAGTCGGCGGGTCGATCGGTGTGGCGCTGCTCAACACCCTGGCGGCGAGCGCCGCCACGGCCTACGTGACCGACAACGCGCCGCCCACCCCCGAGGTGCTCGCGCAGGCCGCGATCCAGAGCTACCAGACCGCCTACTTCTGGGGTGCCGGGTTCTTCGCGGTCGGCGCGGTGACGGCGGCACTGCTGTTCCGCCGACGCAACCAGGGACTCGCCCTGCACCACGCCCCGGAGGCGTCCGCAGAGCCGGTGCTCGCGCACTGATCCCACCGGGTTCCGAGCACACGGCCGTCGCGCACTCGCGCGGCGGCCGTCTGCGTCATGGGAGGGCCACGCGGTCGGCGGTCAGGCGGAGACGCGGAGGATCGACGTCATCTTCTTCCCCTTCGCGACCTCGTCCACGAGCTTGTCGAGCTGACGGACGCGCTGCATGAGGGGATCCTCGATCTCCTCGACGCGGATGCCACAGATGAGGCCCGTGATGAGCGACGCGTTGGGGTGCATCGCCGGCGCTCCGGCGAAGAAGGTCTCGAAGTCCGTGCCATCGGCGAGCACCCGTTCGATCGCGGCGTCGTCGTAGCCCGTGAGCCAGGTGATGACCTGGTCCACCTCGTCCTTCGTGTGACCCTTCCGCTCCGCCTTCGCGACGTAGAGCGGGTACACGCTGGCGAAGCTCGTCGTGAAGATGCGGTGTCCGGCCATACCGGTCAGTCTCCCACCGTCGAGCGTTCGGGACCAGGCCGATCGCGGGCTATCCGTCGCTCGTCGTCCATCGCTCGGGGGACGCGTCCTGCCGCGACGGCTGCCTACCCTGGCAGCATGACGAATCCCGGACAGCACCCGCAGACGCCTTCGCCATCGCCATCGCCATCACCCTCGACGGCACCGGCCTCGACGCCCGTCGATCGAGCCGTGCCCCAGCCGCAGCTCGCGACCTACGACCACGCCCTCCGCGCCGCACCGGCGTGGTGGCGCGGCGCCCTCGCCCTCCTCCTCCTCGTCGTCGGGTTCCTGATCCTCTCGATCGTTCTCGGCGGCATCGCGCTCATCGTGGACGTGGCCACCGGGGCCTACACACTCGACGACGTCGCGAACGGCCTCATGACGCTGACGCCGGTGACGATGCTCGCGAACAACCTGTCGCTCGCCGCGCTCATCCCGGTGTCGATGCTCATCCAGTGGGCGCTCTTCGGCGTCCGGCCGCGGTGGCTGTCCTCGGTGGAGGGTCGCTTCCGCTGGCGCTGGTTCGGGCGTCTCGCGCTCATCATCGTCCCGGTGTGGATCGTGTACGTCGGCGCCTCCGTCCTGCTCTCCCCGCTCGATCCCATCGTGGTCGACGGCACCATGATCGCGATGCTCGCCGTCGTGATCCTCACGACGCCGCTGCAGTCGGCCGGCGAGGAGTACGGTGCGCGCGGCCTCATCCAGCGTTCCGTCGGATCCTGGTTCAGTCGACCGATGACGGCGTTCCTCGTCGGCACGGTGGTCTCCGGCGCGGTCTTCGCCTCGGTGCACTTCGCCGGCGACCCCTGGCTCATCGCCTACTACTTCGTGTTCGGCGCCTCGATGTCCTTCGCCGCACGCGGGACCGGTGGCCTCGAGGCTCCGGTGCTCATCCATGCGACGAACAACGTCCTGCTCCTCGTCCCCACGGCCCTCATGTCGCAGACCGACCAGGTCTTCGAGCGAGGCGAGGGCGCTGGCGGACCGTTCATGCTCATCCCGATGGCGCTCTGCGTGGCCGCAGCCGTCGTGAGCACCTGGTGGGGGCGCAGGAACGGCGTGACCGCGGCGGCTCCGCTGCCGCCGAGCCGGGTGACGAAGCAGCGGGGGACGCCGCCGGCCGCCATGGCCGCTCCGGTGGCTACACCGACGCAGCTGCCGACGACCCCGCAGGATCCGTCGGCGGCTCCACCGCGATGACCTGCCCGCCGGTCACCCGCACGAGCTCCTCGAAGGTCGTCGGGAACACCGTGTGCGCATGGCCGGCTGCGGCCCAGACCTCCGGGTAGGCGGCGAGCGCCTCGTCCACGTAGGTGCGGATCGGTTCCGGGTGACCGACGGGCGCGACGCCACCGATCACCTGCCCCGTCGCCGCCTTGACGACGTCGGCGTCAGCACGCTTCAGCCGTCCACCGAGCCGCTCACCGACCCAGGCGGTGTCGACACGGTGGGCGCCGCTCGTGAGGATCAGCGTCGGCTCGCCGTCGAGCGAGAACACGAGGGAGTTCGCGATCGCCCCGACCTCGATCCCCAAGGCCTCCGCTGCGAGCGCGGCCGTGCGCGCAGCGTCGTCGAGCCAGGTGATCTCGCCCTGGGCCCCGCGATCACGCAGCGTCTGCTCGACGATGGACACGGCAGGATGCACTCGATCACTCATGCGACCATGCTGCCGCATCGGGCCGTCGGCGCGCGAGTGCCGGGACGCCGCGCGGGACGGCAGGACGCGGCGCGAGGTCAGTCGCCGAGTGGGACGAGCGTAACCCCGAGTCCCGCTTCTCGGAGGAGCGCGATGGTCTCGGGCGCGGCCCCGTCGTCGGTCAGGAGGGCGTCGAAGGCCTCCAGCCCGGCGATCCGGCCGAGCTGCCGCACCCCGAGCTTCGAGGCATCGGCGACCACGACCACCCGCTCGGCCGCGCGCACCATCCTGGCCTTCACCTCGGCTTCGGGCAGGTTGACGTTGGTCACGCCATGGCCGGCGTCGACACCATTGCACCCGATGAAGGCGAGATCAGCGTGGACCTGGCCGAGCAGCGACCCGGAGAGCGGATCGACGAGCGAATGCTGCAGCGGTCGGAGCGACCCACCCGTGACGATCACCGAGAACCTCGGGATCTCCGACTCGAGTTCGAGAGCGATGGTCAGACCGTTCGTGATGACCACGACGTCGGCGAGGTCGCGGCGAGCCTTGAGCGCGCGCGCGAGGGCGAGGCCGGTGCTGCCGACGTCGACGATCACGCTCTGACCGGAGCGCACCATCGCGGCCGCCGCCTCACCGATCCGCTGCTTCGCATGGGCCGAGGTCGCGGTCGCGAGTTCGATCGGCGACTCCACGGCGCCGCGTCCCTGCACGGGCATCGCACCTCCGTGCACGCGGACGGCGTCGCCCTGGTCGACGAGGGTGTCGAGGTCCGTCCGGGCGGTCACCCGGGAGACACCGAAGTCGTCGGAGATGTCGGCCACGCGCACGAAGCCGCGCTCGTCGAGGAGCTCGCGGATGCGGTCGCGTCGCAGTGGGGCGGGCAACTGCATCGGCTCGTCGTCGGACATGCTTGAATCTTCGCTGACTTGCCTATACTTTTCAAGGCGAAACGTTGTACGTTTCCTTTCGACAACCCGTTCTGAGGATCCCCATGACCCCACTCGACGACACCTTCGTCATCGACCCGGCGATCGCGAGCTCGACCCAGCGCCTCGCCGACGGTCGCGAACTCATCTACTTCGACGACGTCGACACGACGCTGCCCGCGGAGCGCCTGCCCGACGCACGCGAACTCGCGCCACGACCACCGACCGCGTCCATGCGCCAGGACCCGCTGACGGGTGAGTGGATCTCGATCGCCGCCGCCCGCCAGAACCGCGTGATGCTGCCACCCGCGAACCTCGACCCGCTCGCGCCCGCGAGTCCCTCGAACCCCTCCGAGATCCCCGACCAGTACGACGTCGCGGTCTTCGAGAACAAGTCGCCGTCCTTCGGACCGCTGCTCGAAGACGAGAACGCACCGGTCGATCTCGCCGACCTCGAGACGATCGGGATCGGCCGGACGCGCACCTCGGTCGGCCGCTGCGAGGTCGTGAGTTTCAGCCCGTCGAGCACCGGCTCCTTCGGTTCGCTGTCCCGCACCCGTGCGCGCACGGTCATCGAGGCGTGGGCCCGCCGGACGCACGCGCTGTCGCAGATCGACTCGATCCAGCAGGTGTTCCCCTTCGAGAACCGCGGGGAGCAGATCGGTGTCACCCTCCACCACCCGCACGGACAGATCTACTCCTACCCCTACGTGACCCCGCGCACGCAGCGACTCATCGCCGCGAGCGAGGCATACGGTCCCGGACTCTTCGCCGACATCCTCGCCGCCGAGCAGGCTGACGAGCGAGTCGTCCTCGCCGGCGAGCACTGGACGGCGTTCGTCCCGTTCGCGGCGCGCTGGCCTATCGAGGTGCACCTGCTCCCCCACCGGCACGTGCCCGACTTCGCCGCGACCTCGCTCGAGGAACGGGATGAACTCGCCGTCCTCTACCTGCGGCTGCTGCGCGGCGTCGACGCCCTGTACGACACCCCGACCCCGTACATCGCCGCCTGGCACCAGGCCCCGACCCGTGTCCACCGCGACGAGCTCCGACTCCACCTGCAGCTCACCTCCCCGCGTCGTGGAGCCGACCGCTTGAAGTACCTGGCCGGCTCCGAGGCGGCCATGGGCGCTTGGATCGGCGACGTCCCACCGGAGACCACCGCCACCGCCCTGCGCGCCGCGATCGCCGCAGCCGACGAGGAGAACCCCGTATGACCGACCTGCAGCGCACCGCCACGAGCGGATTCGAGAACGCCTTCGGCAGCGAGCCGCACGGCCTCTGGACCGCGCCCGGCCGCGTGAACATCATCGGCGAGCACACCGACTACAACGACGGCTTCGTGTTCCCGATGGCGATCGACCGCCGCACCGTCGCAGCCGTCCGGCGTCGCGACGACGACCGCATCCGCGTGTCGAGCAGCTTCTCACCCGAGATCGTCGAGGTCTCGGTGCGCGCGCTCGATCCCGACGCCTTGCACGGCTGGTCCGCCTACCCGCTCGGGGTCGCGTGGGCGCTCGGCCAGTTCGGCGCTCCCTTGCAGGAGGTGCCCGGGGTCGACATCTACATCGACTCCGACGTCCCGGTCGGGGCCGGCCTCTCCTCCTCCGCGGCCATCGAGGCCTCGGTCGCCGTCGCACTCACCGAGATCTGGCACCTCGACCACGACCGCCGGACGCTCGCGAAGATCTGCCAGCTCGCCGAGAACCGGGCGGTCGGTGCGCCGACCGGCATCATGGACCAGTCGGCGTCGCTCCTCGGCCAGCGTGACTGCGGCGTCTTCCTCGACTGCCGCTCGCTCGAGACCGACGTCATCCCCCTCGGCTTCGAGGAGCACGACCTCGAGCTGCTCGTCATCGACACGCGCGTCGAGCACGCCCACGTCTCGGGCGGGTACGCGGCACGTCGGGCGTCCTGCGAGGCGGGGGCCGCAGCGCTCGGCGCCGACTCGCTTCGCGACGTCACGGTCGGCGACCTCGACCGCGCTCGTGAGCTGCTCGACGACGAGACCTTCCGTCGCGTCCGTCACGTCGTGACGGAGAACCAGCGTGTCCTCGACACCGTCCGGACCCTGCGCGAGCACGGCCCGACGTCGATCGGCGAGCTGCTCGTGGCCTCGCACGCGTCGATGCGTGACGATTTCGAGATCTCGGTTCCGGAACTCGACCTGGCCGTCGAGACGTCGATGGCGGCCGGTGCGATCGGTTCGCGCATGACCGGTGGTGGCTTCGGGGGTGCGGCGATCGCCCTGGTCCCGGTCGCCCTGGCCTCGTCCGTGGCCGAGGCGGTCACGGCGGCCTTCGCCGAGGCATCCTTCACCGCCCCGACCATCTTCCCCGTCCGCCCCGCCGCCGGCGCCACCCGAGAATCCTGACCCTCCCCTCCCCTGCCCGCGAACTGTCACTTCCGGCTAGTCCCGGCCGCTCGGACTAGCGTCGAGTGACAGTTCGCGGGCAGGGTGTGGAGAACTTCCGACGCCGAAGCGCCGCAGTCGGCACCGTGGTGGGATGGTCCGCCGACGTCCCCTCCCCCTCGAACTCAGCAAGCAGCCGTTCTCCATGGCCGAAGCCGACGACCTCGGCGTGCCTCGATCGCGGCTACGAGCAGGCGACCTCGCCACGCCGCACCGAGGCGTCCGGGCACCGCTCGACCAGCCCACGGACATCGCCGGACGCTGTCACGCCTATGCCCCGCTCCTGCACGACGGGCAGTTCTTCAGCCACGTGAGCGCGGCGGCCTTGCACGGCCTCCCCGTGCCCACCTGGGAACACCAGGCACCACTCGATGTCGCCTCCATCGCGCCGGCACGCGCGCCTCGAGGAGCGGGCGTGCGCGGGCATCAACTCGACGGGGACCACTGGGAGGTCGTCGCCGTCGAAGGACTGCCGGTACTGACCGCCGTCGACGCCTGGTGTCAGCTCGGAACCCGGCTCCCCGTGGACGACCTGGTGGTCGCCGGCGACGTGCTGCTCCGCCGCAAGCGACCACTGGCCTCGGAGCAGCAGATCGTCCGCGGGCTGGCACGGATGAACGGCCGTCGCGGCGCGAAACGGCTGCGGCTCGCGTTCTCGATGATGCGGCCTCGGACGGATTCGCCGATGGAGACCGCCTTGCGCTTGCTGATCGTCCGCGCGGGCCTTCCGGAACCGCTCGTCAACGAGGTCATCTCAGACGCCCACGGACGGTTTCTGGCCTTGGGCGACCTGGTGTATCCCGAACAGCGGGTCCTCGTCGAATACGACGGCGGCACCCACTTCACGGATGAACGGCAGATCTTCCACGACATCGATCGCCCCGACCGAGTCATGGCAGCGGGCTGGCGGGTCATCCGGGTGAATCGCTCGCACCTGACGGACCCGTCGCCCATCCTCACCGCCCTGGCTCGCGAACTGTCACTTCCGGCTAGTCCCGGCCGCTCGGACTAGCGTCGAGTGACAGTTCGCGGGCTGGGTTAGGGGGTGGCCATGCGGACGACGTTGGCGAGGAGACCAACGCGGGTCATGGGGCCGACACCACCGGGGTTCGGACTGATCCACGAGGCGACCTCGGCCACGTCGGGGGCGACGTCGCCGACGACCCGGGACTTGCCGGTCTCGGGGTCGGTCTCGCGGCTCACACCGACGTCGAGGACGATCACGCCCGGCTTCACGGCATCGCGCGTGACGATCCCGGGGACACCCGCCGCGGCGACGATCACGTCGGCGGTGCGGAGGATGTCGTCGAGTCCGATCGTTCCCGTGTGCGTGAGCGTGACCGTCGCGTTGTATTCGCGACGGGTGAGCAGCGGGCCGATCGCGCGACCGACGGTGACCCCGCGGCCCACGACGACGACGTGCTTGCCCGCCCAGCTGATCCCATGGCGTTCCACCAGCTCGATGACGCCCTTCGGCGTGCACGGCAGCGGCGTGTGGATCGGGCGGTTCACGTTGAGCACGAGACGACCGAGGTTGGTCGGGTGGAGGCCGTCGGCGTCCTTCTCCGGGTCGATGCGCTCGAGAATGGCGTCGGTGTCGATGTGCTTCGGCAGCGGCAGCTGCACGATGTAGCCGGTGCAGCTCTCGTCGGCGTTGAGCTCGTCGAGGACGGCCTCGAGCTCCTCCTGCGAGACCGTCTCGGGCAGGTCGCGTCGGATCGACTCCATGCCGACCTCGGCGCAGTCGCGGTGCTTCCCGGCGACGTACCACTGCGAACCCGGGTCGGACCCGACGAGGACGGTGCCCAGCCCGACCGAGATGCCGCGCTCCTTGAGCGCGGCCACCTCGATCGCGAGTTCGGACTTGATGGCGGCGGCCGTGGCCTTACCGTCGAGGATCTGTGCGGTCATGCTCCCGCGCCCTACTGCTGGAGGCCGGGGTAGAGCGGGAAGCGCTCGGCGAGCGCCGTGACACGCTCCCGGAGGGCTCCGGCCTCGGCACCGTTGCGCAGCGCGAGAGCGATGATGTCGGCGACCTCGGCGAACTCGGTGTCGCCGAAGCCACGCGTCGCGAGTGCCGGGGTACCGATCCGCAGCCCGGAGGTGACCATCGGCGGGCGCGGGTCGAACGGCACCGAGTTGCGGTTGACCGTGATGCCGACCTCGTGGAGGAGGTCTTCGGCCTGCTGGCCGTCGAGCTCGGAGGTGCGGAGGTCGGCGAGCACGAGGTGCACGTCGGTGCCGCCGGTGAGGACGTCGATGCCGGCTGCCTTCGACGCCTCGGAGGTGAGCGCCTCGGCGAGGAGCTTGGCACCGCGGAGCGTGCGCTCCTGGCGGTCCTTGAACTCCGCCGTGGCGGCGAGCTTGAACGCCGTCGCCTTGGCGGCGATGACGTGCATGAGCGGTCCGCCCTGCTGGCCGGGGAACACGTTCGAGTTGAGCTTCTTGGCGAGCTCCATGTCGCGGCTCACGATGAAGCCGGAGCGCGGGCCGCCGATGGTCTTGTGCACGGTGGAGGACACGACGTCGGCGAACGGCACGGGCGACGGGTGGACCCCTGCGGCGACGAGGCCGGCGAAGTGCGCCATGTCGACCCAGAGCTTCGCGCCGACCTCGTCGGCGATCGCGCGGAACGCGGCGAAGTCGAGCTGGCGCGGGTAGGCGGACCAACCGGCGATGATGACCTGCGGCTTGTGCTCGAGTGCCTTGTCGCGGACGACGTCCATGTCGACGAGGAAGGTCTCGGGGTCGACGCCGTAGGAGACGGCGTTGTAGAGCTTGCCGGAGAAGTTGAGCTTCATGCCGTGGGTGAGGTGACCACCGTGGGCGAGCTCGAGACCGAGGATGGTGTCGCCGGGGGTGGCGATCGCCGAGAGGACCGCGGCGTTGGCCGTGGCGCCCGAGTGCGGCTGGACGTTCGCGTACTCGGCACCGAAGAGGCTCTTGGCCCGCTCGATCGCGAGGGACTCGGCGATGTCGACGAACTCGCAGCCGCCGTAGTAGCGACGACCCGGGTAGCCCTCGGCGTACTTGTTGGTGAGGACGCTGCCCTGCGACTGCAGGACGGAGACGGGCACGAAGTTCTCGCTCGCGATCATCTCGAGGGTGTTGCGCTGGCGACCGAGCTCCTGCTCGAGGACCGCTGCGATCTCGGGATCGACCTCGGAGAGTGGCGCGTTGAAGGTGTCGGACAAGACTGGCTCCCTTTTGTGACAGAACGGATGTCGGTGATGTGCCGTTTCGGCCCAGGCGTGCGGCCGAATCCGCCCTTGTCTTCAAGGTGCAGGGTCGCTCCCCGATGGTGAACCATCTGAGGCGGAGCGGAACTCCGTCTATACGCCAGTTGCGACTGCTAGCAGCATAGCAACGGGACGCCCGACGCGCACCGTCCTGTGGAGAGGTCGGGCAGCGGTGGGGGCCGGTGTGTCAGGATGGCCCGACGCTTGTTCACCCTCCGAACAAACCCGTTCCAGCCCCCACGATCCCGCGTCGCCGACGCCGAAGGAACCGCGCATGAGCCTGCTGCCCCGCCCCGTCTCGCAGACCACGGACGCCTCCGCTCCCCCGTTCCGGTTGTCGACGGAGTCGGTGATCCGTACCGACCCGTCGGTGGCGACCACGGCTCGGATCCTCGCCGACGCCCTGCGCACCTCGACGGGGTTCGCCCTCCCGGTCGAGACCACCGGCATGGAGCAGACCGTGGACTCCGCGGGCACGGACATCACGCTGTC
This sequence comes from Plantibacter sp. 2H11-2, assembly GCF_050031945.1. Taxonomy (NCBI): domain Bacteria; kingdom Bacillati; phylum Actinomycetota; class Actinomycetes; order Micrococcales; family Microbacteriaceae; genus Plantibacter; species Plantibacter sp. 2H11-2. The sequence goes on from NZ_JBNBBL010000001.1 coordinate 751,170, forward strand.
GGTCGACCCCCGTCTGTCGACGACGACCGGGGCCTACCGATTGACCGCCGCGGTCTCCGGTGTCGAGATCGTCGGCACGGACGCCGACGGGGTCCACCACGGCACGCAGACGCTCAGGCAGCTCCTCCCGCCGGCCAACTGGGCACCGACGGCCGGCGCACAGGACTGGATCGTCTCCGCGACCGTCATCGACGACGCTCCACGCTTCGCATACCGCGGCGCGATGCTCGACGTCGCAAGGCACTTCTTCACGGTCGCGCAGGTGCAGCGGTTCATCGACCAGATCGCCGCACTCAAGCTCAACCACCTGCATCTGCATCTCACCGACGACCAGGGGTGGCGCCTCGAGATCGCCGGGTGGCCGGAGCTCACCGGGATCGGTGCGGCGACCGCCGTCGGTGGAGGCTCGGGCGGCTCGTACAGCGCCGACGACTACCGGGCGATCATCGAGTACGCCGCCGACCGCCGCGTCACGATCGTCCCCGAGATCGACGTCCCCGGACACACGAACGCGGTCCTCGCGGCGTATCCCGAACTCAACCCGGACGGCGTCGCCCGCCAGCCCTACACCGGCACGGAGGTCGGCTTCTCGAGCCTCGACATCCATGCCGAGTCCACCTACACGTTCCTCGAGGACGTGTTCACCCAGCTCGCCGCGATGACCCCGGGCCCCTACCTCCACCTGGGCGGCGATGAAGCGCTCGCCACCACTGAGGCGGACTTCCTCCACTTCGCCCGTCGGGTGTCCGAGTTGGTCGCCGCGACCGGGAAGACCGCCATCGCCTGGCACGAGTTCGGCGCGTCACGCGACCTCGCCCCCGGCACCATCGGCCAGTACTGGAACTACGTCTCCCCCGAGGACGGTCACGCCGACAAGCTGCGCTCGTTCGTGGATCAGGGCGGGCAGGTCATCATGTCTCCGGCGGACGCCGCCTACCTCGACATGCAGTACCCCGACGTCGCGACGGCCGGCCTCACCTGGGCGGACGGGCCCACGAGTGTCGAACGCTCCGCCGTCTGGGAGCCGACCGAGATCGTCGAAGGCGTCGGTGAGCCGGACATCCTCGGCGTCGAGGCCCCGCTCTGGACGGAGACCGTGGCCGACGTGCAGACACTCGAGTTCCTCGTCTTCCCCCGGGTCGCGTCCATCGCGGAGATCGGATGGTCGGAGCGACGCGCGCCGGACTGGAGCGGCTTCCGGGTCCGACTGGCCGAGCTTGCCCAGGGCTGGTCGGCCGCGGGCATCGCCTTCCACCGCTCCCCCGAGGTCAGCTGGCTCGACTGATCCGAGCGACGGTCGGAAAAGCGGCCGGGAGTGATGCTCGCCCCCGAGCACCACTCCCGGCCTGTCGACGGGTACGCACGAAGGCGCCCCCTCCCGTCGAGATCTGCAACGTTTCGGGTCCGTTGCCCGATGCACACCGGCCGTGGCGCGCATCGTGGCCGTCCGAGGACGACCCAGCAGGGTCCCCGTCGCCGGGAATCCTGCTCTTCATCCTGAGAGAGTGCCTCCCGAGCAGGTCATGACGCGGTTTCCCAGAACATCCGAAACGGATCTTCCTCGGCGCCAGCGGCTGTCCGCGAGACACCTCGTGCCAAGATGAGGAATCGGCGTCATGATCCCGCTTCACCCGACTCTCTTGAGCGGGCACGGTGCCCGGTAGTGCGCAGCTCGCAGACGGAGGCATCATGAGCCTGGACACATCCCCGGCTTCATCGCTCACCGAGCGATCGGATGCCGAGCTCATCGAGCGCACCCGAACGGGCTCGCAGGACGCCTACGCGGAGCTGTGGCGACGGCACTCGAACGCCGGACGGACCGTCGCCCGGTCCGTCACCTCGAGCCTCGATCCCGACGACCTCGTCTCGGAGTCCTTCGCACGCATCTATCAGGCGGTCCGCCGCGGGAAGGGACCCACCGGCGCCTTCCGCCCGTACCTGTTCACCACCATCCGGAACACGGCGGCCGCATGGGGCCGCTCGCGTCGGGAGACCTCGCTCGACACCCTGGACTCATTCGAGGACCCGGACACGAACGAGGCCTCCTCGATCGAGGCCCTCGATCGCAGCCTGAGTGCCCGAGCGTTCCGGAGCCTGCCGACCCGGTGGCAGGAGGTGCTCTGGTACACGGAGATCGAGGCGATGACGCCTGCGGAGGTCGCGCCGCTCCTCGGGATGAAGGCCAACTCGGTGGCCGCGCTCGCTTACCGAGCACGCGAGGGGCTGCGCGAAGCGTGGATCCAGGCGCACCTGCAGGCCGTCGACGACGATTCGGAGCACGCCTTCACGATCAGCAGGCTCGGATCGTACGCGCGCGGGAACCTCTCCGCGCGGGACACGGCCAAGGTCGAGTCGCACCTGGACGCCTGTCAGCGGTGCACCATCGTGGCCGCTGAGGCGAAGGAGGTCGGCTCGCGCATGGCGCTCGTCCTCCTCCCCCTCGTCGCAGGCGCCGCCGGTGCGGCCGGCTACACCGCGTGGTTGCAGACGAACGGTGCGTCGACGACCGCGGTCGCCGCGATGCCGGCCGGCGTCACCGGCGGGGTCGCACTGACGGCGCACCTGAGCACCTCGGTGGCGGCCTCAGGCGGAGCAGCGGCTTCCGGTGCAGCCGGTTCCAGTGGCGCCGCATCCGGTGTCGGCGTCGCGTCGGGTGCGGGCGTCGCGGGTGCTGCGACGGCAGGTCTCTCCGGTGGCATCATCGCCGCGATCGGCGTCGGCGTCGTCGCGGCGGTGACCGCCGCCGCGCTCGTCCTGGGTCCGGTGGTGTTCCCGCCCGCAGCCGACTCGGCGACCTCCGTCTCCGTCGGCGAGACCAGTGACCCCGCCGCCGTGCCGACACCGGGCGCGACTCCGACCACGGGTCCGACGACGTCGCCGTCCGCGCCGACGACCCCGACACCCTCGGGACCGATGCCCACTCCCTGGCCGACGCCCGGCACGGGCGCAACGCCGCCTCCGGTCGCCGAGCCGCAGGTCCCGTCGCCGACGGCGCCGCCCGTCGCCCCTCCCGTCGATCCCGTCGACCCGGTGGACCCCGTGGATCCGACCGACCCCGAGGAGCTCCCGGCGCCGACGATGGCCGCCGACACCGGTGGCGGCTTCCTGTGGCCCGCCTTCAGCGGCACCGCAGCGGCCGGCGCCACCGTCGACATCCTCGACGGCGACGTGGTCGTCGCGTCGACGGTCGTGCCGGCCTCCGCTCGGCGGGCGTCCGCGACAGCCCCTCCCGAGACCGGGACCTGGTCGACCGGCCCGGTCGACCTCGGCCGCACGGGCACCTTCGTCCTGACTGTCCGCCAGACCCTCGGCGACGAGGTCTCCGTGTCCGCCGAACCGGCCACCATGTCGATCAGCGGGCCGGCCGTCACCGGGCTCCGGACGGTGCTGTCGGTGCAGTTCCTCGATCCGACCGGCCCGCTCGTGATCGTCGGTGCTCCCAATGGCGCGGTCGGATACACGGTCGACGGTGGTGACGAGCAACGCGTCGCGCTCGACGCCGACGGTCGAGCGACGCTCACCGGCGCCGCCGTCGCCGTCGGGTTCCACGAGCTCAGCGTCTGGAGCGTCGACCCGTCCGACCCATCGCGCGTGGGACCTGCGACCTCCGTCGAGTACCTCTCGCTGACCGGACTCCTGAGTACCGACGCCGCCGTCGATCCGGCGACGGCCCCGCTCCCGGAAGCGGTTCTGGACACCGTACCGGAGGCGGTTCCCGCTCCGGCCCCGGTTCAGGCCGTCGTCGACCCGATCGCGAAGCAGACCCCGGCCGAAGCGGATCCGGCGACGGAGACGGACGTGCCGAGTCCGACCGAGCAGGATCCGGCGACGGAGACGCCGGTGGAGACCGCGCCCGACGTCACCGCGCCGACCGATGGCGCAGACACCTCACCGGCGCCGACGACGGACGAACCGGCTGTACCGTAAGCGGTCCCGCTCAGCGCGTCCGCATCGGCTCGTGCTCGATCAGACGGTCTCGCGCTTGCGGGTGCGCAGCACGTCCGCCGCGAGGAGCGCGGTCGCGACCACGGCCAGGCACACGTACACCCACGGCAGCACGCCGAGACCGATCTCGGCGAGGAGCAACGCGCCGAGCGCCGAACCGCCACCGATACCCGTGTTGAACGCCGTCGTGTAGAACGCGTTGGCGGTGTCGCGGATGCGCGGGCTCGCCGCGTGCAGGAGGCGCGTCTGCATGAGCGGCGGCAGCATGCCGAAGGCCGTCCCCCAGAGGAAGAACGCGACGAGCGCGCCCGGAAGCCACCCTGCCGAGAGGGCGAGGACGCTCACCATGGCCGCAGACACGGTCAGGGCGACGAACAGCCCCGTGGTCGCGCGCCTCGCGAAGACGCTGCCGGTGAGGATGAGGCCGATCGCGCCCGCGACGCCGTAGACGAGGAGGAGGATGCTGAGCTGGCCGGCCGGGACACCGACCTCGCCGATGAGGAACGGCGCGATGTACGTGTAGAACGCGTAATGGCCCGCCATGATGACGCCGACCGCGATGCAGACGATCGCGACCGGGACGATGCTCGGATCACGACCCGTGGCACCCGAGGCGGCCGCATGCGACTCCTCCCGACCGACGGGCGGCAGCTTCCACCACACGACGACGGCGCCGAGGAGCATGGCCGCGGCGAGCACGCCGAACGCGAGGCGCCAGCCGAGCGCGTGCCCGAGCGCGGTGCTGAGCGGGACGCCGAGGACGAAGGCGAGCGTGCCTCCGGCGATCGTCACGGACACGGCGCGGGCGAGCTGTTCCTTCGGGACCAGGTGACCGGCGTACGCGCCGACGACCGCCCAGAAGACGCCATGGGCGAGCCCGCCGAGCACGCGGGTGGCGACGAGGAGTTCGTAGTTCGGGGCGAGCGCGCCGAGACCGGTGCTCACGCCGAGGACGACGATGACGGCCACGAGCAGCGCGTGTCGCGGGACACGCCTGGTGAGGTGGATGAGCGCGGTGCTGGACAGCACCACCGTGAAGGCGAACACGCTGACGAGGAGCCCGATCTGCGACTCGGTCACGCCGAGCGAGGTGCTCATCTCCGGCAGGAGCCCGGTCGGGATCATCTCGCCGGTGACGGAGAGGAAGGTGCCTGCCGCGAGCGCGATCAGGCCGACCCAGGGGAACGGCGGTGACGACGGCTTGGAGGGTTCGGCGGCGCGCGCCGAGGAGGGCGAAGAGGAGGTCATCGGATTGCTCCAACGATGGCGTTCACTCGTCGGCTGACGTGGCGGACGAGTTCGTCTACGCGCTGATGTGCGCGCCCAGGGTCAACCGACATCCGGCGACCGCGGACGAGTCTACCCGAGGGCGGGAATGCGGAGAGCTCGATCCGACGTTGCAGCTGACGTGAAGGTGACAGAGAGGCCGCTCATGCGCATTGCAGAACTCGCTGAACGAACGGGTGTCCCGGCCACCCGGCTCCGCTCCTACGAGGAGGAGGGACTCCTGGTGGCCGTGCGTGCGTCGCACGCGCCCGACGAGTACGAACCGTCCGCGATCGACCACGTCGTCACGGTCGACAACCTGTTCGACGCGGGGCTCACGACCCGTCTCGTGCGCGTGGTCCTCGATCTCGACGACGCACGCACCTCGCGTGCCGTGCCCGACTGCTCCCGCGCGACGGCCGAGTCGCTCCACGCGCAGATCGCCTCGATCGACGCCCGCATCGACTGCCTGCGGCAGAGCCGCGAGACGGTGCGGTCGTACCTGCGGCAGTCCTCCCACGCCGACCTCGTCGACGAGCGGTCCGTCCCTGCGGCTTGAGCCGTCGGGTCCCGGTAACCTGAGTCGGTGACGAACTCGACCGATCCCTCCGCTGTGCCCTCGACCACGCACGAGCGCTCCGTCCACTGGGTGCTCTCGATCATCTGCGAGGACCGGCCCGGCATCGTGCACGCGATCAGCGGTGCGATCGTCGAGGCCGACGGCAACATCACCGAGAGCCAGCAGTTCTCGAGCGATGACACCGGGCGGTTCTTCATGCGGCTCCAGGTCGAGGCGGCGGTCTCGCGCGAGCGCTTCGAGGCGTCCATCGCACCGGTCGTCGAGCGATACGACCTCCAGTGGCGGCTCGACGTCGTCGGTCGTCCGCTCCGGACGCTCGTCCTGGCTTCGACGGCGGCACACTGCGTCAACGACCTCCTCTTCCGCCAGCGGGCCGGCCAGCTCCCGGTCGAGATCCCCCTCGTGCTCAGCAACCACGGTTCGCTCCGCGATCTCGCCTCCTTCTACGGCGTGCCCTTCGAGGCGCTGCCCGTGACGGACGCCGCATCGAAGGCGGCGTTCGAGGCCAGGGTCGTCGAGGCCGTCGAGGAACACGACATCGAGCTCGTCGTCCTCGCCAGGTACATGCAGATCCTCTCCCCCGAGCTCTGCGAGCGCCTCGCCGGTCGCGCCATCAACATCCACCACTCCTTCCTGCCCGGTTTCAAGGGCGCGAACCCGTACAAGCAGGCGCACGCGCGCGGCGTCAAGCTCATCGGTGCGACGGCGCACTTCGTGACGAGCGACCTCGACGAGGGACCGATCATCGAGCAGAACGTCGTCCGCGTGGACCACTCCCGCTCCCCCGCGGAGCTCGTCGCCATCGGTCAGGACGAGGAGAGCCGCACCCTCACCCAGGCGGTGAAGTGGTTCGCCGAGGACCGCGTCCTCCTCGACGGTGCGCGCACGATCATCTTCCGCTGACCCGGAGCGGGCTCGCGGCCACGCGCCGTAGAATCGTGTGGTGTCTGAACGAACTCCCGCCGACGTGAAGATCGGCCCCAACGAGATCCTGCGGTTCTTCCTCGAACTCTTCGCCTTCTTCTCGCTCGGCTTCTGGGGCGTCGCGGTGTGGCCGTTCCCGCTGAACGTGGTCGTCGGGATCGCCGCCCCGGTCGTGGCGATCATCCTCTGGGCGCTGTTCCTCTCACCGCGCGCCGTGATCCGCATCGACCTCTACGGCCAGGCGGTCGTCGAGCTCCTCATCTTCGCGGCGGCGGCGCTCGCCTGGTTGCACCTCGGGCAGCCGATCATCGCGACCGTCTTCGCCGTGGTCGCCGTCGCCAGTGGTGTCGTCCGCGGACGGAAGCAGCTCGCATGACCGAGCTCCTGATCCACTCCGCCACCAAGGTCGACGTCGACGGCCACCAGGACGCCTTCTGGCTGCACGCGGTCGGCGGCGTCATCCGCTCCACCGGCACCGGCGACGACTGGCGGTCCATCCCCGTCGGCGACGACGCATCCGTCCTCGACGCACACGGCGGCCACCTCACGCCGGGGTTCATCGACCTCCACGTCCACGGTGGCGGCGGGTCGTCCTTCGACGACGGACGCGACGCCATCGGACGCGCACTCGCGGTGCACCGGGCACACGGGACCACGAGGACACTCATCAGCCTCGTCTCGAACCCGGTCGACGCCCTCGTCGCGAGCCTCGAGGGGATCGCCGACCTCGTCGCCGAGGATCCCCTGGTCCTCGGAGCCCACCTCGAAGGTCCGTTCCTCTCACCTGCCAAGAAGGGCGCGCACGACCCCGGTGCCCTCATCGACCCGAGCCCGGCGGTCGTCGAACGCCTCATCGACGCGAGCCGCGGCACGCTGCGGCAGATCACGATCGCCCCTGAGCTGCCGAACGCCCTCGAGGCGATCCAGGTCCTCGTCGAGGCCGGCGTCATCGTCGCCGTGGGTCACACCGACGCCGACGAGGCACTGACGAAGACGGCGTTCGATCTCGGTGCCCGACTCGTCACCCACGTGTTCAACGCGATGAACGGGATCCACCACCGTGCGCCCGGACCGATCATCGCCTCCTTCGCCGACGAGCGGGTCACGGTCGAGCTCATCCTCGATGGCGAACACGTGCACCCCGACGTCGCCAAGCTCGCCTTCGAGCAGGCCCCGGGCCGCGTCGCACTCATCACCGACGCGATGGCCGCAGCCGGCTCTTCCGACGGCCGTTACCTCCTGGGCGCGCTCGAAGTCCAGGTGACGGACGGTCTGGCGCGGCTCGTGGAAGGCGACTCGATCGCCGGCTCCACGCTGACGCTCGACCGGGCGCTCCGACTCGCCGTCGCGAGCGGTGTGGCGGCGGACGCGGCGGTCGGTGCCCTCACGAGCACCCCGGCCCGTGTCCTCGGCCTCGCCGACCGCTTCGGTCGACTGGCCCCGGGATACGCCGCGGACGCCGTCCTCCTCGACCACCAGTGGAACGTCCAGGCGGTCTGGGCCGACGGATCAGCCCTGCCACGATGACGATGCAGACCGTCCTCGACGCCCTCCGTGACGCCCTCGGCGACGCGGTCTCGACGACGGACGCCGTCCTGGCGGACGCACGGTCCGATAAATCGGGTCACGTGTCCGACGCCCCACCGATCGCCGTGGTCTCCGCGCGCTCCATCGAAGACGTCCAGACGGTGATGCGCATCGCCACCGCGACCGGGACGCCGGTCGTGACGCGCGGCGCCGGTACCGGATTGGCCGGCGGCGCGCTCGGCGGCGCGGGCGAGATCGTCCTGTCGACGCTCGAGATGCAGCGCGTCCTGGAGATCAACGAACCCGACCTCCTCGCGGTGGTCGAGCCGGGCATCATCAACGGCGCCTTCAACGACCTCCTGCTCGCCCGTGGACTCTGGTTCGCGCCCGACCCGGCGAGCCGCGCGATCTCGACCGTGGGTGGGAACATCGCGACCGGTGCCGGCGGCCTGCTGTGCGCCAAGTACGGCGTGACGCGCGACGCCGTCCTCGCCCTCAAAGTGGTCCTGGCCGACGGACGACTCATCAGCGTCGGGCACCGGAGCGTGAAGGGGGTCACCGGCCTCGACCTCACGAGTCTCATGGTCGGCTCCGAGGGCGTCCTCGGCGTCATCGTCGAGGCGACCGTCCGCATCCGGCGCGTGACGCCGGGCACCGTCGCGACCATCGCCGGGTACTTCCCGAGCGTGGTCTCGGCAGCAGAGGCCACCGCCGCCGTCACCGCGTCCGGTGTCCAGCCGTCGATCATGGAACTGCTCGACCCCGTCGCGCTCGTCGCCGTGCACCGCTACCTGCAGCTGCCGACCCCGACCAGCGGCGAGGCGCACGTCGTGATCCAGACCGACGGCCCGAACGCCGAGGCGGAGGCCGCTGCAATCCTCGAGGTGCTCCACGCCGGCGGCGGGCGTGCCGAGATGTCCACCGACCACGCGACGGGTGAGCACCTGTTGGCCGTCCGCCGCGCCCTGCATCCCTCGCTCGAGCAGTTCGGCACCCCGCTCATCGAAGACGTGTCGGTCCCCCGCAGTCAGTTGGCGGCGATGTTCACGGCGATCGGCGAGATCGAGCGCCGGTACGGCATCTCCATCCCCACGGTCGCGCACGCGGGCGACGGGAACCTCCACCCGAACTTCGTCTTCGAGGGTGTCGAGGTACCAGACCTCATCTGGCAGGCCGCCGACGACCTCTTCACCACCGCACTGCGGCTCGGCGGCACCCTCACCGGCGAGCACGGCATCGGCCTGCTCAAGAAGCGCTGGCTCGGCGACGAGCTCGGCGAAGATCAGCTCGCGCTCCAGCACGGGATCAAGCGGCTCTTCGACCCGGAGAACCTCCTCAACCCGGGCAAGATGTTCTGAGGCCCTTCGACGGGCTCAGGGACCGGAACGGGGCGCGCCGGGACCGGGGTGAGGCGCGCTCAGGGGCCGAAGACGGGCGGCCGGAGGCAGGCTCAGGGACCGGAACAGGCTGCGGGAACGGCGACAGGCCCAGGGTCCGGACGGATCCGGTCCCTGAGCCTGTCGAAGGGTGTTACGCGAGCGATGCCTGTCGGGCGACGACCTGCGCGAGCACCGCGGGAGCCAGCGGGTGCTCGGGAGCGAGGCCGGTGACCTCCTCGACGAAGGTGCCCGGCGCGAGCTCGTGGAGCTTCGCCTGCAGGTGGACACTCTGCTCGTCGTCGGCGACGTCGAACTCGAGCGCGGCACCGACGGCCGAGACGAGGGCGTCGTGGGCCATGCCGCGCTCCGCCAGCTCTGCGGCGGGTCCGATGAACCGCTCGGTCCGGCTCAGCTTGCGCAGCGGCTGCCGACCGACGCGCTCCACGGTGTCGGGCAGGTGCACGTTCGCGAAGCGACGGAGGATCGTCTCGCGGTACTCGCGTTGCGCGTCGACGTCGAGCCCGTGCTTGGCGACGAGCAGCGCGGAGGTCTCCTCCAGCACCGCACCGACGGCTACGGCGATGGACGGCTCGGCGAGTGCTTCGGCGATGGTCCCGATACCGGCGCGCGCACCGAAGTAGGCGACGGAGGCGTGGCCGGTGTTCACGGTGAAGAGCTTCCGCTCGATGTACGGCGCGAGCTCCTCGACGAAGTGGGCACCGGGGATCGACGGCAGCGAGCCGTTGAACGCCGGGGTCTCGATCGCCCACTCGTAGAAGGTCTCGACGGTCACGTCGATGCCCTGCCCGGCGGGCTGGCCCGGGACGATGCGGTCCACGGCCGTGTTCGCGAACACGGCCCGGGTCGACAGCGACGCCCAGGCCTCGTCGCCGACCGCCTGGCGCACCTCGGTGGCGAGGAGGTCGGTGGCGTTGATCGCGTTCTCGCAGGCCATGACGGCGAGCGGAGCGGCGTCGGCCGGACGGGCGGCGATCCCACGCGCGATGACCGGAGCGACGAAGCGCAGGATGGTCGGCCCGACGGCGGTGGTCACCACGTCGGCGGTGGCGATCTCCTGGACGAGGGCCTCCTCGTCGGTGGCGCTGTTGATCGCACGGAACCCGGTGACGACCGTGTCCTTCGCGCCGTCGCCCACCTCGTGCACCGTGTAGCTGTCGGCCGCGGCGATCGCATCGATGAGCTCGGCGTTGACGTCCGCGAAGACGACCTCGTAGCCACCCTCGTGGAGGAGCAGGCCGACGAAGCCGCGCCCGATGTTGCCGGCGCCGAAGTGGACGGCTCGCATCACTCGTTGACCTCGCTCAGGAGCGCGTAGAGCTCCTCAGGCGTCTCGGCTGCGAGCAGCTTGGCGACCTCGTCGTCCTCGGAGAAGATGATGGCGATCTTGGAGAGGATCTCCATGTGCCCGCCGTCCTTGCCGGCGATGCCGACGACGAAGCGGACCTCGTCGCCGTCCCAGTCGATGGGGGTCTCGTAGCGGGTGAACGACAGGGCGGAATCGCGGACCGCCTCCTTCGCGTCGTTCGTCCCGTGCGGGATGGCGAGGAGGTTGCCCATGTAGGTCGACACGGACTGCTCGCGGGCGAGCATGGCCTCGAAGTACTCGTCGGTCACGGCGCCGGCCGCTTCGAGGGCGTCGGCAGCGCGGCGGATGGCCTCCTCCTGCGTCACCGTCCCGGTGACGATGGTGATCCGATCCTGGGTCAGTACCTGCGACATGTCTTCCTCTGCATTCGTCGTGCGGGGCTCCGCCGGTGCGGTCCGGAGCCGGATGAAGGGCGGTGGATGGAGCCCCGGGGCGCACGCCCTTCGCGTGCGCCCCGGGATCGTTCCGTTGCTAGTGTGCTCCCTCTCCGCGGAGCAACTCCACCACTTCGTCGTACTTCGGAGAGTTCATGAAGTTGTCGACCGACATGTGCACGGCACTCGGGGTCTTCTCCTTCGCGCGCTCCGTCAGCTCGCGCTGGGTGATGACGAGGTCGACGTCGTCGGCGAGGTTCGCGATCGCCTTGTTGGTGACGGTGATCTCGTCGATGCCGGCCTTCTTGATCTTGTTGCGGAGCACCGAGGCGCCCATCGCACTCGAACCCATACCGGCGTCGCAGGCGAAGACGATGTTGCGGATCGGGCCGCGCTCGAGCGTCGTGACGACGCCCTCGTCGACGACGTCCGCACCGGCTGCGGCGCTTCCGGCGGAGAGGTTGCCGAGCACGCTCGACTTCTTGCCCTTGGCGGCTTCGGTCGCGGCGACGGCGGCCGAGAGGTCACCGGCGTTCTCGTTCTCGAGGTCGCGCTTCCGGCTGGCCCGCAGGATGATCGCGGAGATCCCGAACGAGACGGCTGCTGCGACGATGACCGACAGGATCACGCCGAAGTAGCTGTCGGGTGCGGTCTGGATGAGCACGGCGATGATGCTGCCGGGCGAGGCAGGGGCGCGAAGACCCGTGTTGAACGCGACGTTCGTCGCCACACCGGCCATGCCGCCACCGATCGCGGCCAGGACCAGCATCGGCTTCATGAGCACGTACGGGAAGTAGATCTCGTGGATGCCACCGAAGAACTGGATGATGACCGCGCCAGGGGCCGACGCCTTCGCGAGACCGATGCCGAAGAAGCAGAACGCGAGCAGGATGCCGAGGCCCGGGCCGGGGTTCGCCTCGAGAAGGAACAGGATCGACTTGCCGGTCTCCTCGGACTGCTGGACACCGAGCGGGGTCAGCACACCGTGGTTGATGGCGTTGTTGAGGAAGAGGATCTTGCCGGGCTCGATGAAGATGCTCGCGATCGGCAGGAGCGAGTTGGCGACGAGCCAGTCGACGATGCCCTCGAGGAAGCTGCTGAGCGCGGTGACGATCGGTGCGATACCGAAGAAGCCGCCGATGGCGAGGATGGCTCCGAGGATACCCGCGGAGAAGTTGTTGACCAGCATCTCGAAGCCGGCCTTGATCTTGCCGTCCCAGATCCGGTCCACCTGCTTCATGAGCCATGCGGCGAGCGGGCCCATGATCATCGCACCGATGAACATCGGGATCGCGCTGCCGACGATGACACCCATGGTCGCGATGGACGCGACGACGCCGCCACGCTCACCGTAGATCATGCGGCCACCGGTGTTCGCGATGAGCAGCGGGAGCAGGTACGTGATCATCGGGCCGACGAGGCCGACGTACTGCGGGAAGGTCGTGCCGTCGTCGGCCTGCGCGAGCGCCGTCGCGGCACCCTGCCAACCGATGAGGTCGGCGTTGCCGAAGCCGCCGAGGATCCCGTTCGGGAACCAGCCGGTCGCGATGAAGAAGGCGGTGATGAGGCCCCAGGCGATGAAGGCCGCGATGTTCGGCATGACCATGCCGGAGAGGAAGGTGCCGAATCGCTGAACGCCGACTCGTGCACCTCCCGGCTTCTTGGGAGTAGACGTCGTTGTCATGATGATGTTGCCTCTTTCATTTCGGGAGTCGTTGCAGCGGTGGCCGCTGCCCTGGCTTCGGCCGCACCGTCGGCGGCCAGTGCTGCTGCCGCGATGCGCTGGGCATCGTCGAGCGTGTACTGCTGGAGGGAATGACGGACGTCGGCGAGCGCCGACGGTGACATGGACAGGGTGGTGGCGCCGAGTCCGACGAGGACGACGGCGAGGAGCGGGTCGGCGGCTGCTTCGCCGCAGATGCCGACCGGCTTGCCGTGGTGCTGGCCGGCTTCGCCGACGAGCTGCACGAGACGGAGGACCGCCGGGTGCCACGGGTCCTGGAACGCGCCGACGGAACCGAGCAGGCGGTCCGCGGCGAGCGTGTACTGCGTGAGGTCGTTGGTCCCGATCGACGCGAATCCGGCGTGGGCGAGGACGCGGTCGGCGAGGAGGGCGCTCGACGGCACCTCCACCATGACGCCGGGCGTCTTCAGACCGTACTCGGCGGCGATCGCCATGAAGTACTTCGTCTCCTCGACGGTCGACACCATCGGGGCCATGACCCACAGGTCGGCGTTCGTCGCCGCATCGGCTTGGGCGAGCGCCGTGAGCTGCTCGCGCAGGATGTCCTCGCTCGCCCGCAACGCACGGAGGCCGCGGAGTCCGAGCGCCGGGTTGTCCTCGTGCGCGTCGTTCAGGAACGCCAACGGCTTGTCGGCGCCGGCGTCGAGGACGCGCACGACGACCTTCTGGCCGGGGAAGGCGTTCAGGAGCTTCTCGTAGTGCGCCCGCTGCTGCTCGACCGTCGGTGCGAGCGCCTGGTCGAGGAAGAGAAACTCGGTGCGGAAGAGGCCGACGCCCTCGGCGCCGAGCTCCGCGGCGGCGTCGGCGTGCTCGGCCGAGCCCAGGTTCGCGAGCAGCGGCACGGGGGTGCCGTCGGCCAGTGCACCGGGGACGACCGGTGCGTTCACGAGCGCGAGTCGGTCGGCGATGCGCTGCTCCGTGGCGGCGACGAGCTCGGGGGTCGGATCGACCGTGACCTCACCGGTTGCCGCGTCGACGACGAGCGTCGTGTCGTCGGTCAGTTCGGCTGCTCCGACGACGCCGACGATCGCGACGATCGACTTCTCGCGGGCGAGGATCGCCGTGTGCGAAGTCGGGCCGCCGTCGCTCGTGACGAGGCCCAGGACCAGGTCGAGGTCGAGGAGAGCGGTGTCGGCCGGCGCGAGGTCGCGGGCGACGAGGATGAACGGGTGGCCGGGCGAGGGGACGCCGGGGGCCGGCACGCCCATGAGGTCGGCGATGACCCGCTGCGACACGTCGTCGAGGTCGGCGGCGCGCTCCCCGAGGTAGCCGCCCATCGCAGCGAGCTGGTCGCGGAACGAGGCGAAGGCCGCGTAGACGGCCCACTCGGCGGTCTTGCCGTCCGCGAGCCGCGTGGCGATCTCCTCGGCGAGGGTCGGGTCCTCCGCCATCATCGCCTGGGCCTCGAGGACGTCGCGAGCGGCACCACCGGCGGCGGCGCCTCGGGCCTCGAGCTCACGGGCGACCGCGGCGAGGGAGGTGTTCGCGCGCTCGGTCTCGGTCGCGAGGTCGAGGGTGCTGGCGACGTCGGCGGGGGCGGGGAGCGGGTCGGCCATGCGGGCCACCGGGCCGACGGCGACGCCCTGGCCGATACCGATGCCCTGGAACGCGGTCATCGGACTACTGCTCGTCATGGTCGGTCACCAGGAGCTCGGAGAGCGTGTCGAGGGTGCCCTCGGCTGCGGCGCCCTCGCCGTCGACGGACAGGGTCACGTAGTCGCCGTGCTCGACGGCGAGCGCGATCACGCCGAGGATGCTCGCCGCGTTGACGGGCTTGCCGCTGCCCTTCGCGATCGTCACCGGGACCCCGGCGTCCTTCGCAGCCTGCGTGAACAGCTTCGCGGGCCTGGCATGCAGGCCGTGCGACGAGCCGATGCGGACGGTTCGAGTTGCCATGGGGTTACCTCCTGGTTGGTGATTGGATCGAGAGGACGAGTTCGAGGGCTCGCGCGCCGCCTTCGACGCCGAAGACGTCGCCAGGCAGGACGGCGACCGCGGTGCCGGTGGGCTCGGCCGCTGCGCGCAGCGCGGCCTCGTGGTCGGCGAGGTGGGCGCCGACGAGCAGGACGTCGACACCGTCGAGGGCGATCGTGCCGCTGAGGACCTGCGATTCGGCACCGGCCGCGACGGAGACGTCGACCGATCGGTCGGCTGCTGCGCGACGCAGGCGTTGGGCCATGAACGTGCTCGACGCACCCGCGCCGCAAATCACCAGGATCTTCATCGAACCTTCTCCAGAACCGCCGATTGCCTACCAACCCATCATTCCGTCGCGCCCCTCGCGGCTCCACCAGAAGCTCTTCCGCCGGGGCGGAAAGGTCGTCGAACGCGCGGAAGCAGCCGGGAAGGTGGTTGACTCGGTGGAGCGGTTCGCCCGGACCGCGCGACGGCCGACCGACGGAGAGGGCATCGTGGCACGCGAGAAACACGACCGCATGCTCGGCTACCTCGCGGGACGGGACGGTTGGACGACGGCCACGGAGGTCGCGGAGGTGCTCGGCGTCACACCGCGCAGCGTCCGCAGCTACGTCACGGCGGTCAACACGCGCACCGCGCCGCACGATGTCGTCGAGTCCGGGCCGAACGGGTATCGGCTGAACGCCGACGGCTATGCGGTCTACCGGCGACGAGCCGCATCGGCGTTCGAATCGGAGACCCCGCGGGATCGGCTGTACGGGCTCGTCCGGCTGCTCATCAGCGCCCCCTCGGGAATCGACGTGCACGAGACGGCACAGCGGCTCCACGTCAGCGAGTCGACCGTCGAGGGCGACCTGGGCCGGGTCCGCGCCATGCTCGCCGACACCGCCCTCACGCTCGACCGTTCCGGATCGACGGTGACGATGGCCGGCGGCGAGACCGAACGACGGCGCCTCCTCAGCCGCATGTTCCGCGACGAGACCGACCGCGGCATCGTCGAACTCGAGGCGCTCCAACGCGCGTTCGCGCCGAACGAGTTCAGCCCGTTCAAGGGCGAGCTGCTCGAGGCGTTGACCGCGCGCGGGTACTACGTGAACGAGTACGGCATTGCGAACGTCCTGCTCCACATCGCGATCGCCATCGACCGGGTCACGAAGGACCGTCCGGCGGAACCCGCAGACCATGCTCCGCGCACCCCGGAGGTCGAGGCGGTCGCTGAGGATCTGGCGCGGCTCGTCGACGCCCACTTCCACGTCGCGCTCGGCGAGGGCGACCTCGTCTACCTCAGCTACCTGCTCGTGACGCGGGTGGTCACGCCGGGCAGCGGGGCTCCCGCCGAGGTCCTCGTCGACGACTACGTCAACCAGGACGACCTCGCTGCCGTCCGTCAGGCCGTCGACCGTGCCGGCCGCGAGTACCTCGTCGACCTCTCCGACGAGGACTTCATCGTCCGGCTCACCCTCCACGTCCAGAACCTCATCCGTCGTGCGCAGGACCAGTCCTACTCCCGCAATCCACTGACCCGCTCGATCAAGACCTCGTACCCGATGATCTACGAGCTCGCGGTCTTCATCGCCAGCCAACTGCAGCGGCACGGCTCGATCATCATCAACGACGACGAGATCGCCTACATCGCGATGCACGTCGGCGCCCAGCTCGAGCAGAAGGCCCGCAAGGAGGCCCTCCTCGGCTCCACGATCGTCTCCGCCGGCTACTACGACATGCACGAGGTACTGCGCCGACGCGTCGAATCGCAGCTGGGGGACGTCCTCGACGTCCGATCCGTCATCACCCGCACCGATGTCGACTGGGCCGCCATCGACACCGACCTCGTGCTCACGACGATCGAGCCACCGGCCCCTGCCGACGGCATCGTCGTCATCCAACCGTTCCTCACCGCGGCCGACGTTGAGCGCGTCCGCACCGCGGTCAGCCGCGTCCGTCGATCGTCCCGCTTGTCGGAGATCACCGACGAACTGCTGCAGTACTTCCACCCGGACCTCTTCCTCCGGAACGCGCATGCCGAGGACGAGGAGGGCATGATCCGCCTGCTCGGCGAGCGCATGATCGCCCGGGGGATCATCGACGAGAGCTACCTCACCGCGGCGATCGAGCGGGAGCGCATGTCGTCGACGGCGTTCACCGACACCCTGGCCGTGCCGCACGCCATGGCCATGACCGCGCACTCGACGGCCATCGCGATCGCCGTGAACGAGACGCCGATGGAGTGGGGCGGAGCGCGCGTGAGCGTCGTCGCACTCGTGGCGTTCAGCGAATCGGGTCGTGCCGCGTTCCAGACGGTGTTCGACCAGTTCGTCGAGGTGTTCTCGGAGCGCTCGAGCGTCGCCCGGATCATCCGCCGTTCCGAGGACTTCGCCGGCTTCATCGACGAGCTCGTGCACGTCATCGACGGCTGAGCACCCGTCGCGCGGTCTCGGTCACCGAGCGGTCCCGGTCACCGAGCGGTCCCTGTCACCGAGCTTGTCGAGGTGCTCAGACGTGCTCGGTGACCACCACCGCGGTCGTACCCGGCTCGAGTGCCTCGAAGACGTGCGGCACGTCCCCGGCGTGGGCGAGGTAGTCCCCCGGTCCGAGTTCGACCTCCTCGCCGACGGGTCCGATGGACGCGCGGCCGGTGCTGAGGATCCAGTGTTCGACGACGCCCGGCATGTGCGGCTCCGAACGCCTCGGCTCCCCCGGTTCGACGACGATGCGGTAGATGTCGCGTCGGGCGTTCGGCGGGCACGCGGACAGCACCGTCGCGACGTAATCCGCCCCGGACGCGGCGAGGGTCGGCCCCTCACCGGCACGGATCACCTGGACCGGTCGCCGCACCGGCTCGACCAGGCGGGCGAACGGGACGTCGAGGGTGACGCTGAGCGCCCAGAGGGTCTCGAGACTCGGGTTCCCGAGCCCCGCCTCCAGCTGCGAGAGGGTCGACTTCGCGATCCCGGCTCGACGGGCCACCTCCGCGAGTGACAGGCCGGTGCGCTGCCGCTCGCGGGTCAGCGCCGCCGCGACCGCAGCGTGCGGTGCTCCGTCGTCGGATGGTTCGAGCTGCGGCATGCGTTCGCTCCAGAGTGTTACGCGTTCGATTTGACGAACGCTTGATCGACGTTCAATATAGTGTACGTGCGTTCGATACGGGGTCACCTCGGCCGGCCGACCACGCGGGCCATCGCGCTGGTCTGCATCGCCGACGGGCTGGTCGGCATCTCCTACGGAGCCGTCGCCGTGCACTCGGGCATCCAGCCCTGGGTTGTGCTGGCGCTCGCCTTGCTCGTCCTCGCCGGCGCATCGGAGATCCTGTTCGTCGGAATCGTCGCGGCCGGCGGGAGTCCGCTCACCGCGGCCCTGGCAGGGTTGCTCGTGAACGCCCGTCACCTGCCGTTCGGCCTCGCGATCCACGAGGTCGTCGGTACGGGCTGGCGTCGCGTGCTCGGGACGCACCTCCTCAACGACGAGTCCGTCGTCTTCGCGCTCGACCAGGACACCCTGGAGCGGAAGCGCGCCGCGTTCTGGGCGTGTGGCCTCGGCATCCTCCTCTGCTGGCCGGCGGGCGCGGCACTCGGAGCCTTCGCCGGCACGGTGATCGAGGACACGGACGCCTTCGGACTCGACGTCATGTTCCCCGCCGTCCTGCTCGCCCTCATCTTCCCCGCCCTCCGCGAGCGCCGGACGCGCCGAGCCGCACTCGTCGGCGCGGTCGTCGCCGTCGCCGCGACGCCGTTCCTCCCGGCGGGGATCCCCGTCCTGTTGTCGCTCGTCGGTCTCCTGTTCGGCTTCGGCCGGAAGCAGCCGAAGCCGGAGGTCACCGCATGAACCAGTCGATGCTCGTGCTGGTCGGGATCGTGATCCTCGCGGTGGGCACCTACACGTTCCGCCTGGCCGGGCCACTCCTGCGGACCCGCACCGAGGTCTCGGAACGGGTCGAGACGCTGCTCGCGGACGCCGCCATCGTCCTGCTCATGGCGGTCCTCACGACCACGGCCCTGACCCAGGACCAGCAGTTCGCGGGATTCGCGCGACTCTCGGGCGTCCTGGTGGCCGGCGTCCTCGCGTGGAGGAACGCGCCGTTCGTCGTCATCGTCCTCGTGGCAGCCCTCACCACGGCGCTCCTCCGCCTGGCGGGCGTCGCCTGAGCCGTCAGATGCCCTGCCAGGCGGGCTTGTTTGCGTACGCGTAGCGGTAGTAGTCGGCGTGCTGCAGCTCGGACGCCGCCGCTTCGTCGAGGACCACCGTGGCACGCGGGTGCAGCTGCACGGCCGAACCGGGGAGGTTCGCGGAGAGCGGTCCCTCGAGCGCGGCGGCGATCGCAGCGGCCTTCCCCGCACCGAAGGCGAGGAGGACGAGGTGTCTCGCGCGGAGGATAGTGCCGAGTCCCTGGGTGATGCAGTGCATGGGTACGTCGTCGATCGAGTCGAAGAACCGTGCGTTGTCTCGGCGGGTCTGCTCCGTCAGGGTCTTCACGCGGGTGAGCGAGGCGAACGACGAGCCCGGCTCGTTGAACCCGATGTGGCCGTCGGTGCCGATGCCGAGGATCTGCAGGTCGACGCCGCCGGCGGCCTGGATCGCCGCTTCGTAGTCGGCGCCGGCGTGCTGGATGGTCTCCGCCGCACCGTTCGGCACCTGGATGCGCTCGGGCGCGAGGCCGAGCGGCTCGACGACCTCACGCGTGATGACGGAACGGTACGACTCGGGGTGCCCGGCCGGCAGGCCGACGTACTCGTCGAGGGCGAACCCGCGCACCTGCGAGAGGTCGAGGCCCTGCGAGCGTGCGGCGAGCGCCTCATAGACGGGGAGCGGTGTCGAACCCGTCGCCAGTCCGAGGACGGCGTCTGGACGCTCCTCGATCAGGGCGACGATCGCCTCCGCGACGAGGGCGCCTGCGGCACCGCTGTCCCCCACGATCACGACTTCAGCCATGCGACGATTCTCCTCTTCCTACGAGCGCTGCGCCGATGGCCGCGACGGGGGATCCCGTCGGCACGAGGCGCACGCGCTGTTCCAGTTGCAATGATGCGACGAATCGAGACCCGGCGGCGGATTCGGCCAGAGCCTCGAGGATGACGGCGAGCAGTCGCTCGCCGAGAGCGGTGAGTCCTCCTCCGAGGACGATGTCGTCGGCGTCGACGGTGAGGGTCAGGATGCGGACGGCCGCGGCCGCTCCGTGACCGAGGCGTGCGCGGAGCGCGATGGCCCGCGGGTCACCGGCGTCGGCATGGTCGAAGAGGTCGAGCACCGGCAGCGCCACGTCGGCTCCCCAGGCGGCGGAGACCGCACCACCGGCGGCCATGGTCTCGACGCACCCGCGCTGTCCGCACCCGCAGCGGTCGCCGAGCGGATCGACCGACAGATGCCCGACCTCGCCGGCGACCCCGCTCGAGCCCTGCCAAAGCCGGCCGTCCGTGACAATGCCGGCGGCGACGCCCGTGCCCAGATTGAGGTAGGCCATCGTGCCGGAACCGTCGAGCAGCTGCCAGGCGCCGAGCGCGGCCGCCTTCACATCGTTCTCCACGGCGACGGGGACCCCGAGTCGCTGGGCGAGGATCGCACCGAGCTCGAGTTCCTCCACGTCGAGGTTGACGGCGTGGGTCACGCGGCCGGTGCCCGGGACGATGAGGCCGGGGATACCGACGCCGACCGACGTGAACGCGTCGATCGGACGCGCGACGGCGTCGGAGAGCCGGCTGACGGCCTCGACGGCGGTTTCGACGACCGCTTCCGGACCGCGTCCGGTGACCAGCCTGAGCCGGTGCAGGAGCGCGCCGTCATCCGTCACGACGACGGCGTCGGTCTTCGTGCCGCCGATGTCGAGTCCCACCCTCACGCGGTTCGTCTCCGGAGGGCGTCGTGGCGCGTCTGCATGCTGTGGTTCCTTCGATCCGTGGTGCGACCCGCTCGCACCACCGGTTTGTTCGCCAAGCTTACAAATAAACGGGGCTCGCGTCCATGCCGACGACGACCGCACACGATGATCGGGCCGCGCACGCCTGCGGGTGGCGGGCTCCACCGGGTACCCTGGAGACCGACCCGCAGCGCGCGGGCGGGCCCGCCACGGGCACCGAACACGGGGGAATCACACCACCATGAAGAAGAACGCAGCAGCATTCCTCGGCGCGATCGCCGTCTCGGGCCTGCTCCTCACCGGCTGTGCCGGCGGCGCCCAGAGCAAAGAAGATGCGTGCAAGCTCATCCAGTCCGAGGTGACGGAGTCGGCTTCGCAGCTGCAGTCGGGCCTGAGCTCGCTGTCCTCCGACCCTGAGGCGGCCGTCACCCAGCTCGACGACTTCTCCGGAACGTTCAAGGCGGCGGCCGACAAGGTCACCAACGACGAGGTGAAGACCGCGGCGAACGACTCGGTGAAGGCGCTCAACGACTTCATCGACGTCGCGAAGACGGCTGTCGACGACCCGCAGAACGTCGACCAGACCGGGCTCACCGATTCACTCACGAAGCTCCAGGACGAGTTCACGACGCTCGGCAACACCTGCAGCCTCTAGCTCGACACGACTGACGACGGGCCCCGGATCGGCTGATCCGGGGCCCGTCGCCGTCTCCGGGCCGACGGCTACTTCACGGATCCCTCGGTGAGCCCGCCACGCCAGAAGCGTTGCAGCACGATCATCGCGATCGCCAACGGGATGATCGACAACAGCGCGCCGCCGGTCGTCAGCTCGTAGAACTCCGGCAGGCGGTCGACCTGGCTCCGCCAGTTGTTGAGGCCCAGCGTGATCGGGTACAGCGTGCTGTCGGACAGCATGACGAGCGGCAGGAAGTAGTTGTTCCAGATGCCGACCAGCTGGAAGAGGAAGACGGTCACGAGCGCGGGCGTGAGGATCTTCAGCCCCACGGTGTGGAAGATCCGCAGCTCGCTCGCGCCGTCGATCCGTGCCGCCTCGATGAGCGAGTCGTCGATCGTCGCGTCGGCGTAGATCCGGCAGAGGAACAACCCGAACGGCGAGACGAGCGACGGCAGGAGCACCGACCAGTACGTGTTCGCGAGCCCCATCTGACTGAAGAGCAGGAACAGCGGGAGCGCGGTGGCCGTCCCCGGCACGAGGACCCCACCGAGGATGGCGCCGAAGACGAGGTTGCGCCCGCGGAACCGGTACTTCGCGAGCGCGTATCCCCCTGCGGCGGCGAGGTACGTCGCGATGAGTGCTCCCACGCCCGCGTACAGCACCGAGTTGCCGAACCAGCGGACGAAGATGCCGCCGTCGTAGGTGAGCACCTCGTGGAGGTTCGACCACAATGAGAACTCGGAGCCGAGGAGGAAGCCGTTGCTGCCGAACAGATCCTCGGTGCTCTTGGTCGCAGCGATCACCACCCAGTACACCGGCACCAGGAAGTAGACCGCGACGACGACGAGGATGCCCGTCACGAGCACCCGCATCGCCCTGGATCCACCCGGCCGACCCTGCTGATCGCTCAGCCGCTGGGCTCGCTTCGACGAGGTCGCGGTCGTGATGCTCCGGGTCTCGCTCATGATGCCCTCCTCGACGTCAGACGCAGGAAGATGAACGACAGCGCGAACGCGACAACGGCGATGAGCACCGCCTGCGCTGCGGCGACGTTGTAGTCGTTGTAGGCGAACGCGGTCGTGTAGGCGCTGAGGTTCGGCGTGTACTCGTTGTCGATCGCGGGCGACACGGTCTGCAGCACCTGGGGCTCGGCGAAGAGCTGGAGCGTGCCGATGATGGAGAACACGGTCGTGAGGATGAGCGCCGGCCGGATGAGCGGGAGCTGGATGCTCATCGCGACGCGGAACGGGCCGGCGCCGTCGACCTTCGCGGCTTCGTACACCTCGCCGGGGATGGCCTTCAACTGGGCGACGATGATCATCATGTTGTAGCCGGTGTAGGTCCACGTCACGATGTTGGCGATGGACCAGAGCACGGTGCCTGCGCCGAGGAAGTCGAGCTCGATCCCCATCGCCCCGGCGATGTCGATGATCGGGCTGAGTCCCGGGACGTAGAGGAACGACCAGAGGATCGTCGCGATCACGCCGGGGATGCCGTAGGGCAGGAAGTACACGGCCCGGAAGAAGCCCGGCCATTTCGCGGAGGCGGACTCGAGGAGGAGCGCCAGCAGGGTGCACAGGGCGATCATGACCGTGACCTGCACGACGCCGAAGAGGAGCATCCGGCCGATCGAGGCGATGAAGTTGCCGTTCTCCAGGGCCTGGGCGTAGTTGGAGAACCACGCGAACTCGGTCGTGACACCTTCCTCGCCGAAGACGCCCTTCCGTGACACCCGGAGGAAGCTGCTGCCGATCGCGACGATGATCGGCAGGATGAAGGTGAGGACGAAGAGCGCCAGGAACGGTCCGAGGAGCACCCACGGAGCCGCGACCGAGGTCCGGCGTCGTCGTTGCGCTCCCGACCGCGACGGGTCGTCCGCCACACCGCGCGCCGGGCGTTCCGTGACGGCGCTCACGACGCCGCCTCGATCCGGAGGCCCTTGTTTCGGAAGGCGGTGATGACGTCGCGCTGTCCCTGGACCACGGCGTCCACGAGGGTGCCGCCCGAGGCCTTGGCCCGGAACCCGTCGGCGAGGATGTTGAAGGTCTGCTGGGTCAGTGGCCACCACTGCCACTCGTTGTTCTGTTCCTTGGCCGCCGGCACGAAGACCTCCTCGTTGTAGTTCTGGCCACCGAAGAACTCGCTCGGTTGCTGCCGGCGCGCGCCGATGTAGGCGTCGTTCGGCGACCACCCGATGCCTGAGTACTCGATCATGGCGTCGATGCCGGCGTCGCTCGTGGTCATCCACACGGCGAACTCGAGCGCCTCCCTCGGGTGGGCGCTGTTCGCGAGGACGGCAGCCGTGGACCCGCCCTGGAAGGTCGAGCCGTACCCCTCACTTCCCCACCGGGGCAACGGCGCGACCCGCCACTTGCCCTCGGCCCCCGAGACGCCCTGCAGGAGGGCGTCTCCCCAGCTGGCTCCGGCGAGCGACGCGATCGAGTCCTTCGCCGCAGCGGCGAACCAGGCCGGTGAGAATTGACTGTAGGAGGTGGTCATGACGCCCTCGTCGATGGCCCGGTCGAAGAATCTGGCCGTCTCCAGGGTCGCGTCGTCCGTCATGTCCACGATCCACCGGTCGCCGTCGACACGGAACCAGGACGCGCCGGCCTGGGTCGCCATGGCCGCGAACCACGAGGCGTCGTCGAGGGCGAAGCAATCCAGGTACATGTCGGCCTCGCGCACAGCCCCCGCCACCTGGAACCACTCGTCCCAGGTGGCCGGGGGCTTCGCGCCCACCCGGTCGAGCAGGTCCGGGCGGTAGTAGAGCGCCATCGGACCGGAGTCCTGTGGGATCCCGTAGACCCCGTCGACGTAGGAGACCTGGTTCCAGAGGGTCTCGTTGTACCGCGACGCGACCTCGTCCGCGCCGTAGCGCCGGAGGTCGACCAACCCGTTCACGAGCAGGAACTCGGGGAGCGTCCGCATCTCGACCTGCGCGAGGTCCGGACCACCACCCGCGGCGAGCGCCGAGTAGAGCTTCTGATACCCGCCGTCGTTGCCTCCGGGGATCCACACGGCCTCGACCTGCACATTCGGGTGGTCGGCGTTCCAGACGTCCGCGACCTTCTGGAGGTCCTTCAACCAGGCCCAGTACGTGAGCGTGATCCGTTCGCCGGCGGCGGCCGGGGCGATCGTCGGACCGGTGTTCGGCGACACCGTCCCCGGGGTGGAACAGCCCGCCAGGAGCGCGGTCGCACCACCCGCTGCAGCCCAGGCGAGCAACTGTCTTCTCGTCATCGGTGACATCGATGGTCCTCACTTCGTCGTCGAGGTGGTCCATCGACGCTAACACGACCGTCCGGACCGACGTCGAGACCCGAACGGCGGACGGGGCCCGGGAGCGTGTGCTCCCGGACCCCGTCCGTGTGGTGCTGGTGTCGGTCAGGCCGACGTCATCAGGCCAGGCGTGCCTTGAGGTTCGCCGAGATGGTCTCGAGGAACTCCTCGGTCGTCTGGTAGGCCTGGTCGGGGCCGACGAGGAGCGCGAGGTCCTTCGTCATGGCGCCGGACTCGACCGTCTTGATGACGACGTCCTCGAGGGTCGCCGCGAACTCGATGAGCTCCTGGTTGCCATCGAGCACGCCTCGGTGCTGCAGGCCACGGGTCCACGCGAAGATCGAGGCGATCGGGTTCGTCGACGTGGGCTTGCCCTGCTGGTGCTGGCGGTAGTGGCGCGTGACGGTGCCGTGTGCGGCCTCCGCCTCCACGATCTTGCCGTCGGGCGTGGCCAGCACGCTCGTCATGAGACCGAGCGAGCCGAAGCCCTGCGCCACGGTGTCGGACTGCACGTCGCCGTCGTAGTTCTTGCAGGCCCAGACGTAACCGCCCTCCCACTTCATGGCCGAGGCGACCATGTCGTCGATGAGTCGGTGCTCGTAGGTGATGCCGGCAGCCTCGAACTGCTCCTTGAACTCCGCGTCGAAGATCTCCTGGAAGATGTCCTTGAACCGGCCGTCGTAGGCCTTGAGGATGGTGTTCTTCGTTGAGAGGTACACCGGGTAGTTGCGGTTCAGGCCGTAGTTGAGGCTGGCACGCGCGAAGTCGCGGATCGACGCGTCGAGGTTGTACTGCACCTGCGCGATGCCGTCGCCGGGCGACTGGAAGACCTCGAACTTCTGCGGCTCCGAGCCGTCGTCGGGCGTGAACTCGACCGTGAGCTTGCCCTCGCCCTTGAACAGGAAGTCGGTCGCGCGGTACTGGTCGCCGAACGCGTGGCGGCCGATGATGATCGGCTTGTTCCACCCGGGCACGAGACGCGGGATGTTCGAGATGATGATGGGCTCGCGGAAGATGACGCCGCCGAGGATGTTGCGGATGGTGCCGTTCGGGCTCCGCCACATCTTCTTGAGACCGAACTCCTCGACACGGGCCTCGTCGGGGGTGATGGTCGCGCACTTGACGCCGACGCCGTGCTTCTGGATGGCGTGCGCGGCGTCGATCGTGATCTGGTCGTCCGTCTCGTCACGCTTCTCGATGCCGAGGTCGTAGTACTCGAGGTTCACATCGAGGTAGGGGTGGATGAGCGAGTCCTTGATGAACTGCCAGATGATGCGAGTCATCTCATCGCCGTCGAGTTCGACGACGGTGCCTTCGACCTTGATCTTCGACACTGGTTGTCCTTTCTGATGCCGCCCTGAGCCGAGCGGCCTACGGAGGTGCGCACGCGGTGGAGTGCTCCGCATGGCATGGAGGAGACCGCATCCGAAAGGTGGACGGCACGGCCACGCCCTAGCTTACAAGACCCGCCAGGTCTCTTGACATCGAGACAGTTGCGGATGGCCTGGTTCCGTCCCCGACCCCAGCTGTGGTTCGGCCGTGGAAGTCGGCGGTCACCGCGTGTCGCCCGGGGGCCGGACTATCCGCGGTCGGCTCGACCGGTTAGCCTAAGGACATGGCTGAGCTGCGTCTGGAAGAACTGTCCGCATCGACGATCGTGGCGGTCAACGCGCTCACCATGAAACCCGGGCAGGAGCAGTTCATCGCCCCGGTGTCCTACGCGGTCGCCGCCGCGGTCGTGAACCCCGCCACCTCCTGGCAGCGCGTCATCCTCGACGGCGACGAGGTCGTCGGCTTCATCTCCGCCAACTTCGACCACGAGTCGACGCAGGAGGAGTTCCGCTCCGCCCTGTGGCGCATCAACGTCGACGCCGACGACCAGGGCCGGGGCGTCGGCCGGTTCGCGGTGGCCTCGCTCATCGAGGAGGCCAAGCAGCGTGACTTCGACCACGTCAACGTCATCTACGAGCCCGGTGATCTCGGTCCCGAGGCGTTCTTCCTCCGCGTCGGGTTCACCCCCGTCGGCGAGACCCAGTACGGCGAGACCATCGGCAGCATCAGTCTCTGAGGCCGTGAGCGGGTCGTCACCGACGGACTCGGCTGAGGCGTTCGCCGAGGCCGTACTGGCCGTCGTCGCCGACATCCCCGAGGGTTGCGCCTTGAGCTACGGCCAGGTCGCGTCGATCATCGGGTCGAAGTCGGCTCGTGGCGTCGGTCGCGTGATGGCGCAGTACGGGCATGCCGTGCCTTGGTGGCGAGTCGTCCGGTCGGGCGGTCTCCCTCCGACGGGGCACGAGGATCGCGCGCTCGAGCACTACGAGGCCGAAGGCACACCGATCGTCCCGATGAGCGGCGGGCGATACCGCCTGGGCCGCGAGGCGCTGCTGTACTGACCGGATTCGCGCCCGATCAGCCGGGAAGGTGGATCGAGACGACCGTCCCGGCACCGACCGGGCTCTCGACGCGCATCGTCCCGCCCACGGCGTCGACCCGGTCCGCGAGGCCGCGCAACCCACTCCCCCGCGCAGGATCGGCACCGCCGACCCCGTCGTCCGCAACGACGACCCGGAGCCCGCCGTCGGGGTCGTCGGAGACGACCACCTCGCAGCTGGACGCCCCGGAGTACTTCGTAACGTTGGCCAGGCACTCCGAGACGACGTAATAGACGGTCGCCTCGATGAGTTGCCCGGGCCGCTCGCGCAGCTCGACGGTGACCCTGGTGACGACGGTGCACCGGCGCCCGAGTTCGGCGATCGCCGGCACCAGTCCCCCCTCGGCCAGGAGCGCCGGATGCAGTCCTCGGGCGAGCTCGCGGAGCTCCTTGATGGCGCTCGCGAGCTGATCGATGGTGGTCTCGAGGCCGTCGGCCAGGGCGAGTTGGCCGTCGGCGCGTGCCGCGTCGCTCGCCATCCGGAGTCGCAGGGCGACGGAGAACAGCTGCTGCTGCGAGCCGTCGTGCAGGTCTCGCTCCGCCCGCCGTCGCGCTTCGTCGGCCGCCTGCACGATGCGCAACCGCGATCGGCTCACCTCCCGCAACGAGTGGCGGAGTTCAGCGGTGAGTCGTTCGTTGTCGATCATGATGCGCAGCGACGCCGACACCGACCGGAGCAACTGCGGGTTGTCGAGCAGTGCCGCGTCGTGCTCGATGTACACGAGCGGCGCGTCCGCATCGCCGACGCTCGACATCGCCCGACCGCGTGGGTCCCGGTCGGTGGTCCGCTGCGATCCCGGCCAGACGAGCCGGGCGGTGCGGTCGCCGAGGACGGTCTTCACCGCACCGTCCCAGCGGTCGTGGCCGGTCTCGCTCAGCTGTCCGGTCTGCACCAGGTCGACGGCCCTGGCGCGGATCGTCCGCATCCGGATGAGACCCGTCGCGTACGCCGCGGGAACGAGCACCACCGAGAACGCGTTGAGGTCCTCGACGAAAAGCCGGAGGTGCTCCGGCCATCCCCCGAGGCGGACGAGGGACCACGCCACCCCGATGACGAGCCACAACACGAACGCGACCGGCATGATGAAGGCCACCTGTCTGGCCGCTCCGCTGCTCCGCGCCCATCGCAGCAGCACGACACCCGCGACGACGACCGCGAAGGCCCCCATGACACCCGCATGGACCCGACCGAGCACGTCGGCCACGTCTCCGGTGGCGAGGACGGCATACCGACTCCGCTCGTGGCTCGCGTCGAGCACGTGGTTCGGCGTCACCAGGAGCGTCACGATCGCATAGGTGACGAGGTAGACCGATGCGGTGATGACGAGCCGCTGATCGAAGCCGCGCCGCAGCCGCCCGGCGGGGAAGGCCAGCGCGAGCCACACCAGCGCGACCCCCGGGAGCACGGAGATCGACATGAGGAGCGGCCAGAGCCAGCCCGCGTCTACACCGTACGCCCACATGTAGGCCGTCTCGGCCAGTGCGTACCCGACGATCACCCACCCCGGAGTGGCCGTCGGAGCCAGCCACCAGATCAGCCCCGCCGCCACCAGCGCCGCGAGGTGGCCCACCAACCAGGGCAGACCGTTGCCGTCGGCGACGCCCGGCTGGACGACGCCGAACACGACCGACAGGACGCACACGAGCGCGGCGGCGAGCAGGATGCCGAGTCGCAGCGGCCACGGCAGTCGACCGCGGCCGGCCGGCGCCGGGATCGGCAGCGATGTCGCCCGTCCGTGTGGGCGACCGTCAGCCATCCGTGTGTTCCAGCCATCGCACGACCGCGAGGACGCGGCGGTGGTCCGCCGGAGAGTCCTCGAGTCCGAGCTTGGCCAGGATGCGGCTGATGTGTGCTTCGACGGTCTTCAGACTGACGACCAGCGCCTTCGCGATGCCGGAGTTCGACCGCCCCTCGGCCATGAGGGTGAGGACTTCACGTTCCCGCTCCGTGAGGTGGTCAAGACCGTCCGACCGGGTCCGCTCCGCGACGAGGAGGGAGACGACCTCGGGATCCACGACGGACTCACCCGCCGCCACGCGCTCCACGGCGTCGACGAGCGTCCCGGAGTCGGCGACGCGATCCTTCAGCAGGTAACCGGTGCCACCACCGGAGCCGAGCGCGCGGACCGCGTAGGACGGCACGGCGTAGGTGCTCAGCAAAAGCACCCCGGCGGCGAAGCCCGACGCCCGCAACTGCTCGAGGGCGACGATGCCCTCGTCGGTGTGGGTGGGCGGCATCCGGATGTCGAGCACGACGGCGTCGAGCTGCAGCCCCGCGTCGATGCGATCGACCAGGTCGATCGCCGAGCCGAACGAGCCGACCACGTCGTGACCACCCGCCTTGAGGATCTGCGCGACACCCTCACGGAGGAGCACCGCGTCGTCCGCGACGGCGACACGCAGCGAACGCGGTTCCAGACTGGTCATCCGCTCATTGTGGCAGGTCGACGAGACGAGGTGTAGTGCCCACGGGGTCACTCCGTCACCGGAGGACCCCGTGGACACGCCTGCGCGGTCCGGGTCAGCCGACCGAAGACCGCCAGGCGGCGTGCATCGCGGCGAACCGACCCGTCCCGCCGATGAGCTCCGCGGGCGCGCCGTCCTCGATCACCCGGCCATGCTCCATCACGAGCACCCGGTCGGCGATCGCGACGGTCGACAACCGGTGCGCGATGATGATCGCGGTACGGTCCGCGAGCAGGGTCTGCAGCGCCTCCTGGACGAGTCGCTCGCTCGGGATGTCGAGCGAAGCGGTCGCTTCATCGAGGATCAGCACGGCCGGATCCGCGAGGAACGCCCGTGCGAACGACAGGAGCTGCCGCTGGCCGGCCGAGACCCGACCACCGCGCTTGTTCACGTCGGTGTCGTAGCCGTTCGGCAGCGCCTCGATGAAGGTGTGCGCGCCGACGGCCTTCGCTGCGGCGGTGATCTCCTCGATCGTCGCGTCGGGCTTGCCCAACGCGATGTTGTCGGCGACCGAGCCGGAGAACAGGTACGCCTCCTGCGTCACCATGACGATCGCCCGACGGAGGTCCTTCGGGTGCAGGTCGCGCAGGTCGATGCCGTCGAGGCGCACCGCACCGTCGGTCGGGTCGTAGAACCGACTGATGAGCTTCGCGAGCGTCGATTTGCCCGCACCGGTCGTGCCGACGAGCGCGATGGTCTGCCCTGCGGGGATCTCGAGGTCGAACGTCGGGAGCACCAGCCGGTCGGCGGCGTACGCGAACGTCACGTCGTCGAAGGTGATCCGTCCCTGCGACGTCCACAGGTCGACCGGCGCGACCGGGTCGGGCACCCCGGGACGCTCCTCGAGCACGCCGGAGATCTTCTCGAGTGCCGCCGCGGCCGACTGGTAGGAGTTGTAGAACATCGCCATCTCCTCCATCGGGTCGAAGAACCGGCGCGTGTAGAGGAGCGCCGCGAGCAGCGCTCCGATCGCGAGCTGTCCGTCCGCGACGCGGAACCCGCCGACGAGGAGCACCACGGCGACGGAGACGTTGCCGATGAACACCAGTCCGGGATCGAACACCCCGAACAGCTGGATGACCCGGGCGTTGGTGTCGCGGTACTGCTCCACGAGCTCGCCGAACGCGCGCTCGTTCCGCCGCTCCTTCCGGAACGCCTTCACGGCGCGGATGCCGGTCATCGCCTCCACGAAGAACACGATGAGCTTCGCCGACCGGACCCGCGACTCGCGGAACATCCGCTGCGAGCGTAGCTGGAACCAACGCGTGAGCACGAACAGCGGGATGAGCGACCCGAGCAGCACCAGCCCGCTGACCCAGTCCACGAGGACGAGGGCCACGGCCGTGAACCCCATGTACAGCACGCCGGACACGAGCTGGTTGATGCCGGAGTCGAGCAGCTCGCGGATGGAGTCGAGGTCGCTCGTCTGCCGGGAGATGATGCGACCCGAGGTGTAGCTCTCATGGAAGTCGAGGCTGAGCCGCTGTGTCTGCAGGAACACGCGCTTCCGCAGGTCGATCAGGATCGCCTGGCTGATCCGAGCGGCGAGCACGGTGTACCAGGAGATCAGCGTCGCACCGGCGGCGCCGGTCAGCAGGTACGCGCCGACCACGAGGAAGGCCGGCATCCAGTCGGCGCGTTCCAGGACGGCCGGGAGGGCCCGGTCGATGCCGATGGCGATCAGCGCGGGCCCGGCGACCTGGGCGGCGGTCGACACCACGACGATGGTCATGGCGGCGATCACGCGCAGACGCAGGGGCGCGAGCAGCGATCCGAGCAGGCGCAGCGAACGGCGCCGGATGTGCGCGGACTCGTCACGGGTGAGGTCGTCGCGCTCCTCACCCTCCACTCCGTGGACGGTCGTCGGCGGGGTCACAGGTTCACCTCCTGGCGGTTGGACTCTCGTTCGTCGTCTTCCAGACTCGAGATCACGTAGCGGTAATGGGCGTTGTGCTGCAACAGCTCACTATGGCGACCCACGGCGGTGATGCGACCGTCCTCCAGGAGGGCGACGCGGTCCGCCAGGGTGACGGTGCTCGGCCGGTGGGCGACGATCAGGGCCGTGGTGGAGGCGAGCACTCGGCGGAGTGCCGCCTCGACGAGCGCCTCGGTGTCGACGTCGAGCGCCGACAACGGATCGTCCAGCACGAGCACCTCCGGCCGCGCGGCCACCGCACGCGCGAGTGCGAGCCGCTGACGCTGCCCACCGGACAGGCTGAGCCCCTCTTCACCGACCAACGTCTCCACACCGTTCGGCAGTTCGTCGACGAACCCGGCCTGGGCGATGTCGAGCGCCTCGTGCAGGATCCGATCGGCCTCCGCGGAGTCGAGGTCGATGTCGTCCCGCCCGAGGAGGACGTTCTCCTTGACACTCGCCGAGAAGAGGGTCGCATCCTCGAACGCCATGGCGATGTGCCGGCGCAGGTCCTCCCGGGTGAGCGCGCGGATGTCGACCCCGTCGAGCAGGATCCGCCCGCCCGTGACGTCGTACAGGCGGGTGGTCAGTGCCGTGATGGTCGACTTCCCGGAGCCCGTCAGACCGACGAGTGCCATGGTCTCCCCCGGCTCGAGCCGGAGGTCGACGCCGTTCACCACGTCCGCGTAGCGGTCGGGTGCGTCCTGGTAGCGGAAGTGCACGTCCTCGAACACGAGCTCACCACGCGGTTCACGGATGCGCTCGGGGTGTTCGGGGTCGGTGATCGTGTTGACCGAGTCGATGACCTCGAAATACCGGTCGGTCGCCGTACGGGTGTCGAAGGTCATCGCGAGCAGGAAGCCGATCGACTCGATCGGGAACCGCAGGATCGTGGCCGTCGCGAAGAAGGCGAACAGCTGACCGACGGTGAGTTCGCCGATCGACGCGAGCCAGACCCCCGCCAACAGGCAGAGCGCGAAGGCGACGTCGGGCAACAGGACCAGCCAGAACCAGATCCCCGCGATGGCCTTCGCCTTCTCGATCTCGGTGCCCCGCAGGTCCTCGGCGCGCGACGCGAAGCTCCGCAGGGCGTGCTTGCCTCGACCGAACGCCTTGAGCACCCGGATGCCGTGGACGGACTCCTCGACGGCGGTCGCCAGGTCACCGGCCTGGTCCTGGCTGCGCCGGGCGATCACCGAGTACCGCCCCTCGAAGGTGAACCCGAACACCCACACGGGGATGGCGAGCGCGATGAAGATGAGTCCGAGCAGCCAGTTCCAGGTGAACAGGATGACCGCACCGATGACGATCGTGACACCGTTGACGATCAGGAGCACGAAGCCGAACGAGATCCACCGGCGGATGAGTCCGAGGTCGCTGACGGCGCGCGAGAGCAGCTGCCCGCTCTGCCAGCGGTCGTGGAAGGTCACGGGGAGGTCCTGCAGCTTGGCGAACAGCGCATTGCGCATCCGCGCCTCGACGTGCGTCCCAGGAGTCAGGACGAACCAGCGGCGCAGCGCGATCATGACCGCCTCGAGGACACCGAGCGCGAGGACCACGAGCACCGCCGGCCAGATCTGCGAGGAGTCGCCGGTCGAGAGCGGGCCGTCGACGAGGGCCTGCAGCACGAGCGGGATCGCGAGCGCCACCAGGCCGGCGACGAGCGCGGCGACCATGCCGAGCACGATCCGCGGCATGGCCGTCTTCGCGAACGGGTAGATCCGCATCAGGGCACGGAAGGTGCTCTGACGCGGTTGGACAGGACGGCGTTCATCGCCGAGCGGAGTCATTGCGAGGATTCCTTGCGAGAGTGTCGGTGACGTCGATCACCGACGGAATGATGGTCGTGGAACGGCCGGACGGCGAGGTCGCTGTGCGAGGTCGCAGCATCCGGTGACGGGCCCGGACGAGGCCGGACGGATGGTGAGGTGGACTGCCTGGCGCTCGTGCTAAGCGTCGGCGTCCGCGGCGGCGTCGCGTCCGGCTGGCGCCGGGACGGCCACCGGGCGGCGGCTCGAGGCGGAGCGTGCACGATCGACCGTCGGCGCGAGCGCGGTGTGGTTCGAGAGCGTCATGGCATCCTCCTCATCCTGTGGGGCGAGAGCCGCGGGCCGGGTGCACAGGTCGCACTCGAACGCGGACGGCGACCGATCACGGTGAACGAGGTTCGGCGCAGCAGACCAGACTATGGGAATCGGCCGTCAGGCTGCAAGGGATCCATGCGGTTGCACGCACCGGACCGGGTGCGCTCGTCGTCAGGAGGTCGGTTCGTCGACGATGCCGACGAAGGCTCCGATGCCGTCGACCTCGCGCCGACGGGCACCCTCAGGCACCGGAGGCAGCTGGTCGGCGCCGTGCCAGGAGCAGCTCACCATCGAGAACTCCGGCCACCACTTCTTCGGGCGGAGCGTCTCACTGGTGCCGCAGATCGTGCACCGCAACTCCACCCAGACCGGCCGTTTTCCGGTCCGGTTCGCGCGTGACTGCACGTACCAGGCCGGCGGGTCGGCCAGGAACGCCGCCAACTGGTCCGCCGACCAGAACGGCGGGATCCCGTGGTGCCTGGCCATCTCGAGCGGGATGTCCAGTCGCTGCGCGACGGTCCTCCGGCTCAGATCCCGACCCCCGCGCGCTCCAGCCTGCTGCTCCACGATCGACTCAGCTGACCCGCACGGACAGGCAGGTCACGCAGCCCTCGAGCTTCTCGAACTCGCTGATGTCCACCTGGACCACGGTGTAGCCGCGGTCCTCGAGCAGCGCGGCCGTCTTGGGAGCGGCTGCGGAGATGAGTACGGTGTCCTCCGCGAGTTCGACCACCGCGACGCCCTCGCGCTCGGGCACGACGAGGTGGCGACCGAAGAAGGACGGGTCCTCGACGAGGTCGGGGTGGACGAGCACGGTCCCGTCGGGGAGCGCGGTGACGGTCGACTTCAGGTGGAGGGCGGTCGTGACGGGGACCGCCACGACGTCGAACCCGAGCGGCGCGAGGATGGCTCGGAGCTGCCGGACGCCTTCGGCGTTGGTGCGGCCGCTGCGACCGACGTAGACGGTCGTGCCGACCCGGAGGACGTCGCCGCCCTCGAGGGTGCCTTCGCCCTCGATGCGGTGGATCCGGAGGCCGAGCTCACGGGCGGTGGTCTCGGCTGCGACGACCTCGGGGCGACGGCTCTCGGCGCCCGGTCGGGTCACCACGGCGACGTCGCCGATCACGATGACGGCGTCCTCGATGAAGACGGAGTCGGCGAGCTGGTCGGCCCAGGAGACCTCGGTGGTGTCCCAGCCGGCGGCGTCGAACGCTGCGACGTACGCGTCCCACTGCTTGTCGGCGAGTTCGGTGTCGATCGGCGTGCGCTCCAGGTGCGTCACGAGGCCTTCAGCAAGGTTGGAGGCGGGCATCCGCACGAGTGCGAGGCGGCGTCCGTCGTCGAGCACGGCGTCCTGCGTGCGGACGACCATCCAGTACACGGGGTATCCGATGAAGGCCGCGGAGAGCGCGACGACGACCACGAAGACGAGGTTGAGGCTGATGAGCGTCGCGACGATGCTGCCGAGCAC
Organism: Plantibacter sp. 2H11-2; assembly: GCF_050031945.1. NCBI lineage: Bacteria > Bacillati > Actinomycetota > Actinomycetes > Micrococcales > Microbacteriaceae > Plantibacter > Plantibacter sp. 2H11-2. Next base: position 786,383 of record NZ_JBNBBL010000001.1, read on the forward strand.
GGTGCTGTCGATGGGCTGCCCCGTCGTCGCCACCTGGACGATGAGCCCGAGGAGCGCTCCGATGACGGCGAGGGCGGCGCCGCCCAGCAGGGCGAGGAGTCGGTACCGGTAGAGGCCGACGACGCCCACGATCAGCAGCAGCACGAAGGTGATGATCGTGCTCTCGAAGAAGTACGGACTCGCCTGGGCGAAGATCGTCCCGGCGAACTGGTAGCCGACGAACGTGACGAACATGACCCCCAGGAAGCCCACGACGATGGTCGCGACGGCGGCGGCGGCGGATGCGATGAGCTTGCGGCTCCAGGTGGCAATCATTCGACAACCGTAGCTCAACGACACAGCGGCGTCGGGCCACGAGGGTCCGACGCCGCTGGGAGATCACCACGAGCCTGCCCAGAACCCCCACAGGGGCGGGCGGCACGGCCTAGTGGAAGAAGTGACGCTCCCCCGTGAAGTACATGGTCACGCCGGCGGCTTCGGCCGCAGCAATGACCTCTTCGTCGCGGACGGAACCACCGGGCTGCACGACCGCGCGCACACCGGCGTCGAGCAGGACCTGCAGGCCGTCGGCGAACGGGAAGAAGGCGTCCGAGGCCGCGACGGAACCCGCGGCACGGTCACCGGCTCGGCTCACGGCGAGGTGGCAGGAGTCGACGCGGTTGACCTGCCCCATGCCGACGCCCACGCTCGCGCTCCCCTTGGCGAGCAGGATGCCGTTGGACTTCACCGAGCGGCACGCCTTCCACGCGAAGATGAGGTCGAGCAGGGTGTCGTCGTCGGCGGGTTCGCCAGTGACGAGCGTCCAGCCCTTGGCGGTGTCCTGGGGGTCGTCGGCGAAGCGGTCCGCGTCCTGGTAGAGCAGGCCACCGGAGATCTGCCGGACCTCGCGGTCCTCGCGCACGAAGTCCTCCGGCAGCTGCAGGAGCCGCAGGTTCTTCTTCGTCTTGAGCACCTCGAGCGCGGCGTCCTCGAAGCCCGGGGCGACGAGCACCTCGGTGAAGATCTCCTTGACCGTCTCGGCCATGCCGAGGGTCACGACGCGGTTGGCCGCGATGACGCCGCCGAAGGCGGAGACCGGGTCGCACTCGTGCGCCCGACGGTGGGCCGAGGCGATCGGGTCGGGTGCCTTCGGGTTCGCGAAGGCGATACCGCACGGGTTCGCGTGCTTGATGATCGCGACGGCGGGGTTGGCGAAGTCGTAGGCCGCGCGGACTGCCGCGTCGGCGTCGACGTAGTTGTTGTACGACATCTCCTTGCCGTGCAACTGCGTCGCCTGGGCGATCCCGGCACCGCCCGGACGGACGTACAGCGCCGCGGCCTGGTGCGAGTTCTCGCCGTAGCGCAGCACCGCCTCGCGACGACCGGTGACGGTCAGCGTGCTGGGGAAGGCCTCGGCTGCGGTCGTCTCCGTGCTCGCGAACCACGCGGACACAGCCGCGTCGTAGGAGGCGGTGTGGTCGAAGGCCTGCGCGGCGAGCGAGCGACGCTGAGCGAGCGTGGTGCCGCCGGCGGCGACGGCCTCGGTGATCAGCCCGTAGCGCTCGGGAGAGACCACGATCGCGACGTTGGCGTGGTTCTTCGCCGAGGCGCGCACCATCGCCGGTCCACCGATGTCGATCTGCTCGACGACGTCGTCACCGGCTGCGCCGCTCGCGACCGTCTCGACGAAGGGGTACAGGTTCACGACGACGAGCTGGAACGGCTCGATGCCGAGCTCGGCGAGCTGGGCCTCGTGGGATTCGAGCCGCAGGTCGGCGAGGAGTCCGGCGTGCACCGAGGGGTGCAGGGTCTTGACCCGACCGTCGAGCGACTCGGGGAATCCGGTGACCTCGGACACATCGGTCACCGTGTGGCCCGCACCGCGGATGGTCGCCGCGGTGGACCCGGTGGAGACGATCTCGACGCCCGCTGCGGCGAGTGCGCCGGCGAGCTCGAGCAGCCCGGTCTTGTCGCTGACCGAGATCAGCGCCCGGCGGACGGGGACGAGGTCGCGTTCGCGGTAGAGGCTGTGGTCGTGGCTGGGACCGCTCATGACTGGGGTGCTCCTTCTGCTGGCGGGCGGGACGCCGTGGAGAGCGCCTCGAGGTCGATGGTTCCGGTGGCGAGGTCGCGGACGGCCTGGACGAGGAGTCGACGCTCCACCGGCTTGATCCGCTCGTGGAGGCTGTGCTCCGTGTCTTCGGGCAGGACGGGGACGCGCTCCTGCGAGATGATCGGTCCCGCGTCCACGCCGTTGTCGACGACGATGATCGATGCCCCGGTCTGCGAGGCGCCTGCCGCCAGGGCGTCCCGGACGCCGTGCGCACCCGGGAACTCGGGGAGGTACGCGGGGTGCGTGTTGATGATACGCGGCGAGAGGGCGTCGACGACGACGGGTGGCAGGAGGCGCATGAGGCCGCTGAGCACGAGGACGTCCGGGTTCCAGACCCGGATCTGTTCGAGGAGCGCCGCGCCCCACTCCGCCCGCGAGTCGAAGGACGAGTAGGGGACGGTGAACGACGGGATGCCGAACTCCTCGGCGTGAGCGAGTCCGTCAGCCTCCCGATCGGCACCGACGGCGATGACGCGAGCGGGGAAATCCGCGTCGCGTGAGGCTTCGAGGAGGGCGCGGAGATTGGATCCGCCACCGGAGATCAGCACGACGAGTGACAGCACCAGAGCATCCTATCGGTCGCGGGCACCCCGGCCGCTCGGCTGGGCGTGCAGCTCCGGGAGGCGGTCCTCCTCGGCGAGATGCGTCGGACCGGCCGCCATGCCGACCACGGCTGCGATCCCGACCGTCAGGGTGGTCCACAGGCCCGTCGCCCAACCGTTCGGGCCGACCTCGATGAGGCGGCCTGGGCCTGCCGCGCCCGCCGAGAGGGCGGCGAGCACCCCGACGATGATGCCCGCTGTGACCCCGACGCCGAGACCGACGACCGCCAGCCGTGCGAGCCCGCCACGCCCGTCGAGGTCGACGAGCAGACGACGGCGCAGCACCACGGCAGCGGCGAATCCGATGACGACCGGGACCACGAGGACCGCGAACCCGAGCGGGCTCTCCCCAGTGGGGATGGCGCCGAGGACCGGCACGGCCGGCATGGGCCCGACGAGCGTGCCGATCGGTGAGATCGCCGTGCCGCTCCCGATGGCGAAGCCCGCGCCGGTGATCCAGCTCATGGCCCAGATCACAAGGTTCGGCAGATACAGGAGTTCGGCGCCGGTGACGATGGCACCGCCCAGGACGCCGAACTGCGCGCTCTCATGCAGGGAGATGATGGCGCCGTAGCCGACGGCGATGAGGATGGCGGTCAGGACCGCGGAGACCGCCACGAGTCCGGTGGCGGCGAGTGCTCCACCACGCAGCGCCGCGACGACCATCGACCAGGTCCCGTCCGGCATCCGGTCCCGCATCGCGCGGAGTCCGTCGAGGATCGGATCGGCCGCGTCCTGCTCTCGGAACCGGACCCACAGCGCGGCGACCACGACCCCGCCTGCGAAGCGCACGGTCGGCGCGAGGGTCCCCTGGACGATCGAGGGACGCACCGCCGGGTGGAGGGCGGTGAGGGTCACGAGGAACGAGAGCAGGGCGAACACGAGCACCGACAGCACGACGGCACCCTGCCACCAGGTGCTGCGTGCCGCGCGCGCCCCTGTGCGCAGGCCGAACAGGACCGTGCCGATCGTGAAGGCGAGGGGCGCCAGGGAGACGAGGAACGGTTCCATCCCGGCAGGCAGGCCGAGCTGCGTGACGAGGGCCGTGTCGAGGGTGATGCGCATGCTCGAGCCGTTGCCGAGCGCCCAGATGTCGACGGCCCCCCGCCAGAGCGCGGCGGGGTCGACGTCCAACTGGAAGTGCAGGGCCCACAGGGCGAGGAGTGGGACGAGTGCGACACCGATGCCGATGGCCACGGCGAGGGTGGCATCGAGGGCGGCGAGGAGGGCGACGGTCAGACGGTTCATGCGCCTTCGACCCTACCTGGAGCCGCGCGTGCGGACGGTCAGGCACACGGCGTGCGTGGGCCGAAACGCCACGACGCGACGCCCGATCCGGGCGTCGCGTCGTGGTCGCAGTCGAGCTGCGGGTGTTACAGCGACGCGATGATCTCGCGCATGAGGTCGGCGGTCTCGCTCGGCGTCTTGCCGACCTTGACGCCGGCGGCCTCGAGGGCCTCCTTCTTCGCCTGCGCGGTACCTGCGGAGCCCGAGACGATCGCGCCGGCGTGGCCCATCGTCTTGCCCTCGGGCGCGGTGAAGCCCGCGACGTAGCCGACGACCGGCTTCGTGACGTTCGCCTTGATGAAGTCGGCCGCGCGCTCCTCGGCGTCGCCACCGATCTCGCCGATCATGACGATGGCCTTGGTCTCGGGGTCGGCCTCGAACGCGGCGAGCGCGTCGATGTGCGTCGTGCCGATGATCGGGTCGCCGCCGATGCCGATCGCCGTCGAGAAGCCGATCTCGCGCAGCTCGTACATCATCTGGTACGTGAGGGTGCCCGACTTCGACACGAGGCCGATCGGTCCCTTGCCGGCGATGTTCGCGGGCGTGATGCCCACGAGCGACTCCCCCGGCGTGATGATGCCGGGGCAGTTCGGGCCGATGATGCGGGTCTTCGAGCCCTTCGACTGGGCGTAGGCCCAGAACTCGGCGGAGTCGCCGACCGGCACACCCTCGGTGATGATGACGAGCAGCGGGATCTCGGCGTCGATGGCCTCGATGACCGCGTCCTTGGTGAATGCCGGGGGCACGAAGGCGATCGACACGTCTGCGCCGGTCTCCTTGATGGCCTCGGCGACCGTGCCGAACACGGGCAGCTCGACGCCGCCGTCGTGGGTCACGGTCGTGCCGGCCTTGCGGGCGTTGACGCCACCGACGACCTGGGTGCCGGCCTTCAGCATGAGCGCCGTGTGCTTGGTGCCCTCGCCGCCGGTGATGCCCTGGACGATGACCTTGGAGTCCTTGTTGAGGAAGATTGACATGCTTGTGCGATCCCTTACTTCGAAGCCAGCTCGGCGGCCTTGTCGGCGCCTTCGTCCATGGTTGCGGCGAGCGTGATGAGCGGGTGCGCGGCGGCGGCGAGGATCTCGCGGCCCTCCGCGACCTTGTTGCCGTCGAGGCGGACCACGAGCGGCTTCGTCGCTGCGTCACCGAGGATCTCGAGCGCCTTCACGATGCCGTTCGCGACCGCGTCGCAGGCGGTGATGCCACCGAAGACGTTGACGAACACGCTCTTCACCTGGGCGTCGCCGAGGATGACGTCGAGGCCTGCTGCCATGACCTCGGCCGAGGCGCCGCCGCCGATGTCGAGGAAGTTGGCCGGCTTCACGCCGCCGTGCTGCTCGCCCGCGTAGGCGACGACGTCGAGCGTGGACATGACGAGTCCAGCGCCGTTGCCGATGATGCCGACCTCGCCGTCGAGCTTGACGTAGTTGAGGTCGTTCTCCTTGGCCTTGAGCTCCAGGGGGTCCTCGGCTGCGGTGTCTTCGAGTTCGGCGTGGTTCGGGTGACGGAAGGCGGCGTTCTCGTCGAGCGAGACCTTGCCGTCGAGGGCGACGATGCGCCCCTCTTCCGTGAGGACGAGCGGGTTGACCTCGACGAGCGTCGCGTCCTCACCCTTGTAGACGTCGTAGAGCTTCACGAAGACGTCGGAGACCTGGTCGACGAGCTCCTCGGGGAAGTTCGCAGCCTTCGCGATCTCGACCGCGGCCGCCTTGTCGACACCGGTGAGCGGGTTCACCTCGATGCGCGCGAGCGCCTCGGGCTTCTCGACCGCGAGCTGCTCGATCTCCATGCCGCCCTCGACGCTCGTGAGCGACAGGTAGGAGCGGTTGGCGCGGTCGAGCAGCACCGAGAAGTAGAACTCCTGAGCGATGCGTGCGCCGGCCGCGACCATCACGCGCTTGACGACGTGACCCTTGATGTCGAGCCCGAGGATGGCCTTCGCCGCCTCGTAGGCCTCGTCGGGGGTCTTGGCGACCTTGACGCCGCCGGCCTTGCCACGACCTCCGACCTTCACCTGCGCCTTGACGACGACCACGCCGCCGAGACGCTCAGCCGCGGCCCGCGCCTCGTCCGGGGTGTCGGCGATGATGCCGGCGAGGACCGGCACCTCGTACTGCTCGAACAGGTCTCGTGCCTGATACTCGTAAAGATCCACGTGTCATTCCCATCCGCGCTTCGCGCGTTCTGCTGTGATTGTCGTGGCGATTTTCGGCCGCGCGTTATCTCGGCGGCGAGAGAAAAAGGGCCAGTGACGACTCTACCCCCAGCGCTGCGCCGCAACCGGACGTTCACAGTGAACGACTAAGGTCGGGTCCATGACCGGCATGGCGGACCTCGCTCGCGAGGGCATCCTCGTCGCCGGCGCCGGGCGGGCCATCCTGCTGCAGATCGCGGACCCCTCGGTCGCCGCCGGGGTGGCCCGGCACAGCGACTTCGGTTCCCGTCCGCTCGACCGGCTGCACGCCACCCTCACCTTCGTCTACGCGCTCGCCCTCGGCACACCGGACGAGCAGCGCAGCGCGGCCCGGCGGGTGAACCACGCCCATGGACCGGTGCGCAGCCGACCCGGTGAGGCGGCTCCCGGGTACTCGGCCTTCGACCACGACGCGCAGCTCTGGGTCGCGGCCACGCTGTACGACACCGCCGTCCAGGTCTACGAGCTCGTGTTCGGCCCGCTCGACGAGGAGTCGCGGGAGCGCCTGCACCGTGAGTACGCGATCGTGGGGACGAGCCTGCAGCTCCCGCCCGACCGTTGGCCTCCGACCCGGGCCGCGTTCGATGAGTACTTCGCAGCCCGTGTCGCGCGCCTCCACGTCACCGCGGAGGCGCGTGCCGTCTCGATCGAGCTCCTGACCGCTCGCGCGGCGCCGCTCCCCGTCCGGTGCCTGCTCCCGCTCGTCCGGCTCGTGACGGCGGGACTGCTGCCCGACGGCCTGCGGAGCGCCTACGGGTTCCGTTGGACGCCGCGGCAGCAGCGTCGCTTCGCACGTCGGGTAGCCATCGCCCGAGCCGTCTGGCCGCGTCTTCCGCGGCGACTGCGCGCGGCACCCTCCGCCTGGTACCTCCATGCAATGCGAGAGCGCGAACGCACGGAGGCGGCGCGCCACCGCGGCTGACGACGTTCCAGCACCGCCCTCCACAGCCCGCTGGCGGAGCCGTCCCGTCCACATTCGGATTCCCGCCCGGCTGACCGAGGTGCCGCGGTTCGCACGATGGGGGCATGACAACACACCACCTCCCCCAGACCGGCCGCCTCCTCGGCGGCAGACCGCGGATCCTCGGGCTCCTGGCAGCCGTCCCGATCCTGCTCACGCTCGTCCTCGGCATCGTCCTCGGCGGCGCGACCGCATCCTCCGCACTGACCGCCACCGGCGCCGCCTACGGTCACCGCGACGCGTCGAACGGCCGCTGGCTCGGCTCGTGGGCCTTCGACGACGGGACGGTCGGGTTCTGCATCAACCTCGACCTCCCGATCCCGCCGGGTCACGCCTACGAGCACGTCGACGGATCATCGCTCGGGTGGTTCACCCCCGAGGACGCCGCCCGCCTGGCCTACCTGTCGCGGCACTGGGGCGCCAGCCAGGACGCCGACGAGGCAGCTGCAGGCCAGCTCGCCACCTGGATCATCACCGGCCTGAACGGGTGGACGCCGGCGCAGATCGCCGCTCGGGCAGGAGCGAGCGCCGACCGCGTGCTCTCCCGGGCCCATCAGATGCTCGCCGAGGCCGACGGTCCCGGCGGCGCGAGTCGGGGAGCGAGCGCCACCATGTCCATCGAACGCGGCGAGGACGGATTCGACCTCGTCCGAACCGAACTCGCCGTCGACTTCATCTCCTCCGGCGTCACCACCCTGCCACCGGGCACCCACACCGGGACGGTGACCCTCGACGGCGCGACCTTCGAGGACGGCACATCCGAGCGGGCCGTCGGGAACGGTGAGAGCCTGCGGATCCTGCCGAGCACCGATGCCGCGGTCGTGGCCTTCTCAGCGAACGCCACGTTCGGTGAGCTGCCCTACGGGGCCGGCCTCACGATCGCTCGGAGCGCCGCCAACGTGCAGAGCGTCCTCATCGCCCGCCCCATCACGGTCGCCGCCGGAGCGAGCGCCGACCGCGAGCGTCCCACTCCACTCCCCTTCCAGCCGGTCGTCGTCACCACCACCTCGCACGCGACGGCGACACCGGGAACCGAGGTCACCGACCGGCTGTCGGTCGGGATCGCTACCGACACCGGCCTCGCAGCGGAGTGGGGCCTCATCGGGCCGGAGGGCGGACCGTACACGCCGATCCCGGTGACCGTCCGAAGCCAGTTGCTCGGTCCGTTCGCGGAGCGCCCGGTCGAGGCACCGGAGGTCCCGCTCGGAGCACCGGTGGTCTGCGAGGTCGAGACGCTCGTGGATGCAGGCCCCGGCGAGTACACGACGCCGTCCTGCGTCCTCCCCGAGGACGGCTACTACGTCTGGGTCGAACGCATCGAGCCGAGCGACACCCTGCCGGAGAACGGCGGCACGATGATCCGCCCCTGGCGATCCGCCTTCGGGGTCGCCTCGGAGATCACCCTCGCCTCGACGCCGACCGTGCCCGAAGCGCGCCTCGCCGAGACCGGCGCCGACGACCGCTCCCTGCTCCTCGCCGGCACTGCGGCGATCGGAGCGCTCGCGCTCGGCGGCATCCTGCTCGCTCTCCGTCGGCGGATCACTCCGAGTGGAGCGGGTGCGGCGCTCAGCGCACGTCGAGGAGGGGTGCGAGCTGGGCGCGGTCGACGTCCAGCCACGGCGCCGCAGGGTTCACGATGATCCCGGTGATGCCCTCGTCGCTGCGGAGCGCGGCCGCGAGTTCCGCTGCGGTGACCGGGTACGCGTCATCCCCTCGTCCCAGTGCGGCGATCTCGATGGGCGAGGTGAAGACCTCCAGCAGTCGACGGTCGCCGAGGCGGGTCTCCGCGATGCCGACGGTCTTGCGGTTACCGTCCTCGTCGACCTCGGCGCGACCGGCTACGAACCCGCCGTGCGCGGCGAGTGCGGCGACCAGCCGCTGGAGGGCATCGGGTTCTCGCGGCTGGGCGAGCGCCTGCTTCGCGAGGTCGTTGTTCCGGCCGTCCCCGAACAGACGCACGATCAGCGTCTTCGGGACGACCGCACTCGCCTTGCCGTCGGCGGGGTTCAGGACGATGCCGGCGTACCCGTCGCCGGTCGCCTGACGGAGTGCCCAGACGGCGTCCACCGCGACCCCGGTGACCGGCCCGTCCGCCGTCCGCGTCTTCTCGAGCTCACGCGACGAGGTGAAGGCGAGGAGGTAGACGGCGCCCTCCGGGTCGCGGTGGACGCCGAGCGGGATGCGCCCGGCAGCCTTGTCCTCCTCCGAGACACCGTCGAGGCTCGTGGACAACAGCAGCTTGCCCTGGATGCTCTGGCGCAGGACGTGCATCATCGCCCGTTCATCGCCACCCTCCGCCAGCGCTGTGAGCGCCTGCGCGAGGTCGACGTTGGAGTCAGGCTCGACGGGAGCGGGCGCCGGGGCCGCAGCAGGCACGGAGACAGGCGCCTCCGGTGTCCGAGCGGCTGCGTTGACCGTCGTGACCGAGATCGACACCTGCGGCACGGTCTCCGGGGCTTCCGCGGCCGGATCCACCTCATCCTCAGGTGCCGATGTCTCGGCCTCCACGGCTGCAGATCGGGCATCGGACGCGTTGCGCTTGGAGAACAGACCCATGATGCATCAGCCTAGATGCTGGATTCCGCTCAGGGAACCGGCCGGACCGACGGTGCGCGCCTCAGCGCAGTCAGTCGAGCTTCTCGATGGGCGCGATCTTGATCAGCAGCTTCTTCGCTCCGGCTGACTCGAACTGGACATGGGCGATGCGCTTCGCGCCTTCACCGGTCACCGCGTTCACCCGGCCCGGTCCGAAGTCGGCGTGGGAGATGCGGTCGCCGGGAACGAGCTCGAGGTCGCCGTTGTCGCGGACCTTCGCGGTGATGCGATTGGCCCAGGCCGTCTCCGGCTTGCTCGAACCGCCGGAGAACCGCGTGTCGCCCGCTGAGGCGCCCTCAGGGAGCGAGCGGACCGACCAGCGGTCGCTCGAGGGGGCACGGCGGGCGTTCAGGGCACGCGACTGCGTGCCACCACGACCGTTGACGTTGCCGGGCGACTGACGCCACTCGATCAGTTCGGCCGGGATCTCCTGCAGGTAGCGGCTGGGCATGGCGACGGCCGTCTCGCCGTACTGGGCACGCGTCATCGCCAGCGAGAGGTACAGGCGCTTGCGGGCGCGCGTGATGCCGACGTAGAACAGGCGTCGCTCCTCGGCCGGGCCACCCGGCTCGTTCGCCGACATCCGGTGCGGGAGGAGGTCTTCCTCGATGCCGGTCAGGAAGACCGCGTCGTACTCGAGGCCCTTCGCCGTGTGCAGGGTCATGAGCGACACGCTGCCCGTCGCGTCGTCGAGGTCGTCGGCCGCGGCGACGAGCGAGACCTCGGTCAGGAAGTCGACGATGCCGCCGTCGGGGTTGTTCTTGGCGAACTCCTTGGTGACGGCGATGAGCTCGTCGACGTTCTCGGCGCGTGCCTCATCCTGCGGGTCGCGACTGTTGCGCAGCGAGTCGAGGTAGCCGCTCTTCGTCATGAGGAGCGACAGGACGTCGCCGACGGCGGTCGCGGACGCCGTCGGGCGGTCGGCCGCGGCGGCGTCGTCGAGCGCGGCCTGCGCTTCGTCGAGGAGCGCCGACAGCTGCAGGATCGCGCTCGTGACCTTCGGCCCGAGCCCGAGGGCGTCGGCGCGCCGCATGGCCTCGCGGAAGGTGACGCCGTTGTTCTCGGCGAAGCTCGCGAGCGCCGTCTCCGTCGCCGGCCCGATGCCACGCTTGGGCGTGTTCAGGATGCGCCGCAGCGCCATGATGTCGGCCGGGTTCGCGACCGACACGAGGTAGGCGAGGGCGTCCTTGATCTCGGCGCGTTCATAGAACTTGGTTCCGCCCATGATCCGGTACGGGAGGGCCGCACGGATGAAGATCTCCTCGAGCGCACGCGTTTGGGCGTTCGTCCGGTAGAACACCGCGATGTCGCTGTAGGCCGTTCCCGCGTTCCGGAGCTTCTCGATCTCGTCGGCGATGAACTGCGCCTCGTCGTGCCCGGAGTACCCGGTGAAGCCGACGATCTTCTCCCCGTCGCCGACGGCCGTCCAGAGCTTCTTGTCCTTGCGGTCGAAGTTGTTGGAGATGACCGCGTTCGCCGCCGAGAGGATGTTCTGCGTGGAGCGGTAGTTCTGCTCGAGCAGCACCACCTTGGCACCCGGGAAGTCGCGCTCGAACTCGGTGATGTTCCGGATGTCGGCCCCGCGGAACGCGTAGATCGACTGGTCCGAGTCACCGACGACGGTGAGCGAGGCACCCTCGGTGCGGGTGGTGGCGAGCTGATCCGTGCCGGCCTCAGGCGCGCGGGTGAGCTCCCGGATGAGCGAGTACTGGGCGTGGTTGGTGTCCTGGTACTCGTCGACGAGGATGTGGCGGAACCGTTGCTGGTACTGCGCCGCGACGTGCGGGAACGCCCGGAAGAGGAACACCGTCTGGCTGATGAGGTCGTCGAAGTCGAAGGCGTTCGCGTCGGCCAGCGCGCGCGTGTACTTCCGGAAGACCTGCAGGAACACGAGTTCCTGCGGGTCGTTCGTGTTGATCGTGCGGGAGTACGACTCGACGTCCGACAGCTCGTTCTTGAGCTTCGAGATCTTCGCCGAGGTGTTCGACGGCGTGAAGCCGTATGCGTCGGCCTCGAGCTCCTTGATGATGCGCTTCAGGAGGGCACGTTGGTCGCCGCTGTCGTAGATCGTGAAGTTCTTGGTGAAGCCGAAGTGCTCGGCCTCGCGGCGGAGGATGCGGACGCAGGCGGAGTGGAAGGTGGAGATCCACATGCCCTGAGCGGCCTGGCCGACCAGCGCCTGCACCCGCTCGCGCATCTCGGCGGCGGCCTTGTTGGTGAAGGTGATCGCGAGGATCTGGCTCGGCCAGGCCTCCCGCTGCTCGAGCAGCAGCGCAACGCGGCGGGTGAGCACGCTCGTCTTGCCGGACCCGGCACCGGCGACGATGAGCAGGGCCTGGCCCCGGTACTCCACCGCGATCCGTTGCTGTGGGTTGAGCCCCTCCAGCAGCCGACTCCCGCCGGCACGCTCGCCGGAGGACGACTCGGGAACGGTTGCCGTGGGCCAGCCGACGATCACCGGTTGCACGGCGTCGGCGTTCGAAGAAGGAGAGCTCGCCATATCGCCTGCAAGTCTAGGCGCTGCCTCCGACATCGCTCGGCCGAGCACCGCCGTCGCGGTGATCCGCACGGTCGCCAGCCGCCGACCGCGCGGCGACACCGAGGTCGGCCTGGTCGACGAAGCAGCCGTCGACCCCTGAGGAGAGCACCAGGACGAACTCCTCGAGCCAGCGGCCGACCGCCGCCGGATCGGACCCGTCCCGGAAGGGTGGCGCGAGGAACCGGTTCTCGGGGCGGAGCGTCCAGGTGTAGACGCGTAGGCCCGCCGCGTGGGCACGCTCCACGAGGTCCGTCGGGTGGGCGCCGTCGTCGTCGCCCAGGTCGATGAGCATCGCCTTGTCGACACTGATGGCGTCGACCTCGAGGGCGAGTGCAGCGAGTCCGGCGTCGGTCATCGCGTCGGCGTAGGACGGGGCCGAATCCCCCAGCCGGGCGACGAGATCGCTCGGCCTGCCGGACCGCTCGATGAGGTACGCGAACTCCGCCTGCACCCGACGGGCCTGCAACGCCATGAGGACCGACTGCTCGAACGACTCGATGATGAGCGGCTCGGCATCGGGATCGGTGCCGAAACCCAGGGCGGCGAGTTCCTCGGCGAGGAGCCGATCGAGCGGGAGGCCGATCGACGCGAAGTAGTCGGCGTGCTTCACCTCGGCCACGATGCCGACGGGTCGTCGGTGCGCTTCGGCCGCGCTGCGCACGACCGCGACGAGGTCGGCGAACCGCAGGATGCCCTCGGTACCGTCGAATCCCGCACTCACCGTCCGTACCTCGGGGATCCGCTCACGTGCGGTCAGGGTCGACAGCTCGGCCCAGGTGAAGTCCTCGGTGAACCACCCGGTCAGCTCGTGGCCGTCGACGCGTTTCGTCGTCCGTCGGTCGGCGAACTCCGCTCGGGCGGCGACGTCGGTCGTCCCGGAGATCTCGTTCTCGTGTCGGACCACGAGGACGCCGTCCTTCGACGCGACGAGATCGGGCTCGACGGCGTCCGCACCGAGCGCGACGGCCAAGCGGTAGGAGGACTCGGTGTGCTCCGGGCGGTAACCGGGAGCCCCGCGGTGTCCGATGACGAGCGGGTTGGGCAGGGAGTCGATGCGCACGCCATCAGCCTAGGACGACGCTCCGGCGTGCGCGCAGGGTGCCGGCTGTCAGCCCACCGCGAACATCGGCGTCCGTTCGGGGTTTTCCACGCGCGACCCGGCTGATTCAAAGGGAACTCGGATACTCTGGGTGTCAGCAGCGCCGCTTGGCGCGACACAGCCTCCACGACTGAGAGTAGGAATCAGCCATGGCCCTCGACAATCCCGCGTTCTCGAAGAACCCGGCATTCGCGAAGCAGGGAGGCGGGACGCTGCAGGCAGCTCAAGCAGCGAACCCCTCGCTGACCGCCGAACAGCTTCGCAAGATGTACGAGCAGCCCACCGCACCGGCGGGCGTCGGCACCGCCGACCGCATGACGATCGAGAACACGCTCGTCAAGACCCTCGGCTCGTTCGCCGTCCTCGTCGTGTTCGCCGTCATCTCCTGGATGTGGACGACCTCCCTCCTGCAGGCAGGTAGCGGCTACGCCCTCCCGATGATCATCGGCATGATCGGTGGCCTCGGCCTCGGTCTCGTGAACTCCTTCAAGAAGGAGCCGGTCCCAGCGCTCATCCTCGGGTACGCGGTCTTCCAGGGACTCTTCGTCGGCGGCATCTCGCGCGTCTTCGAGGCGAACCCGTCCTGGTCCGGCGTCGTCGTCCAGGCGGTCCTCGCGACCCTCGCCGTCGTCGGCGTGACCCTCGCCCTCTTCGCCAGCGGCAAGGTCCGCGCCTCGAAGAAGCTGACCAAGGTCTTCCTCGTCGCCATCATCGGCTACGGCGTCTTCCAGCTCCTCAACCTCGTGCTCATGTTCACGGGCGTGCTGAACAACCCGTTCGGCCTCTACGGCGCGACGATCTTCGGCATCCCGCTCGGGATCGTCATCGGCATCTTCGCGGTGCTGATGGGTGCGTACTCGCTGGTGCTCGACTTCGACTTCATCCAGCGTGGCGTGCAGAACCGCGCTCCCGCCAAGTACGGCTGGACCGGCGCCTTCGGCATCATGGTCACGGTCATCTGGATCTACGTCGAGATCCTGCGTCTGCTGGCCATCTCCCGCAACTAGGAGCGCACGCACTGCAAGGCCCGTCCCGTTCGCGGGGCGGGCCTTCGTCGTTCGAGGAACCGGCCGTTCGAGGTACTGCCCTTCGACAGGCTCAGGGACCGAACCCCTCGGACCGAGGCACCATCCCCGGTCCCTGAGCCACCCACCCCGGTCCCTGAGCCACCCCACCGCGGTCCCTGAGCTTGTCGAAGGGCGCGGACGACGGAAGGCCGCCCCGCGAACGGGACGGCCTTCCGATGACTCAGGGAGCGATCACTCCCACTCGATGGTCCCCGGCGGCTTCGACGTGACGTCGAGCACGACGCGGTTGACGTCCTTCACCTCATTGGTGATGCGGTTGCTGATGCGCGCGAGGACGTCGTACGGCAGGCGGGTCCAGTCGGCGGTCATGGCGTCTTCAGACGAGACCGGTCGCAGCACGATCGGGTGGCCGTAGGTGCGGCCGTCGCCCTGCACGCCCACGGAACGGACGTCCGCCAGCAGGACCACGGGGCACTGCCAGATCTCCTGGTCGAGCCCGGCCGCGGTCAGTTCCTCGCGGACGATCGCGTCGGCGTCGCGGAGGAGGTCGAGACGCTCGGCCGTGACCTCACCGACGATGCGGATACCGAGTCCGGGACCGGGGAACGGCTGACGGCCGACGATCTCCTCCGGGAGGCCCAGCTCGCGACCGATCGCCCGGACCTCGTCCTTGAACAGGGTGCGCAGGGGCTCGACGAGTTCGAACTGGAGGTCTTCCGGCAAGCCGCCGACGTTGTGGTGGCTCTTGATGTTGGCCGTACCGGATCCGCCGCCGGACTCGACGACGTCGGGGTACAGCGTGCCCTGGACGAGGAAGCGGATGGGCTCACCCTCGCTCTGGGCCTCCTTGACGAGGTCGATCTCGGCCTGTTCGAAGGACCGGATGAACTCGCGGCCGATGATCTTGCGCTTCTGCTCCGGGTCGCTGACGCCGGCGAGCGCCGACAGGAACTGCTCGCGGGCGTCGACCGTGACCAGCCGGACACCGGTCGAGGCGACGAAGTCCTCCTCGACCTGACGTCGCTCGTCCTTCCGGAGCAGGCCGTGGTCGACGAAGATGCAGACGAGCTGGTCGCCGACGGCCTTGTGCACGAGCGCCGCGGCGACGGCCGAGTCGACACCGCCGGAGAGTCCGCAGATGACCTTGGCGTCGCCCACCTGGGCGCGGATGCGGTCGACCTGTTCGGCGATGACGTTGCCGCTGTTCCAGTCGGCCGGGATGCCCGCCGCCCGGTGGAGGAAGTTCTCGAGCACCTGCTGGCCGTAAGCGGAGTGCTTGACCTCGGGGTGCCACTGGACGCCGTAGAGGCCGCGTTCCGCGTTCGCGAAGGCGGCGACCGGGGTCGAGGCGGTCGAGGCGAGGACCTCGAAGCCCTCGGGGGCCTTGGAGACGGAGTCGCCGTGGCTCATCCAGACGTTCTGCTCGGTCGGGACGCCGTGCAGGAGGGTGCCAGGGACGTCGACGACGCTGGTCGCGTCGGTGGCGCCGTACTCCCGGAGACCGGTGTGCGCGACCTCTCCACCGAGCTGCTTGGCCATGACCTGGAAGCCGTAGCAGATGCCGAACGTCGGGACGCCGAGCTCGAGGATGCCCTCGTCGAGCGACGGGGCGCCCGGCTCGTACACGCTGGACGGGCCACCGGACAAGACGATCCCGACGGGGTTCTTGGCGGCGACCTGGGCGGCGGACACGGTGTGCGGCACGATCTCGGAGTACACGCCGGCTTCGCGGACGCGACGCGCGATCAGCTGCGCGTACTGCGCACCGAAGTCGACGACGAGGACCGGTCGGGCGGCGGTCTGCTCCGCTGCGGCTGCGGGGGTGGTTTCACTCACTGCATGGACTCCACGGGTTCGGCGGCCGCTGCTGCTTCGCGGCCGGAGAGGTAGCCCTTCACTTCCCGCGGGATGCGGCTCTCGAAGAAGAAGGACAGGAACGGGATGATGCCGCCGAGCGCGAGCCAGAGCAGACGCAGGACGTTCCACCGCATGAGGCTCCAGAGCCGGAACGCGGCGAACAGGTACACGACGTAGAACCAGCCGTGGATGATCAGGATGCCCGTGCTGAGGTTGACCGCGGTGGCGGTGCCGGAGGGCACGAAGGCGAGGAAGCCGTAAGCACCGCCGAGCTCGAGCTCGAGGCCGAACGCGTACTTCATGAGCATCTCGGCGCAGAGCGACAGGAGCAGCACACCGGTGATGGGGGCGGCCACCTGGTAGAACTTCAGCGCGCCTCGGATCGCGGGAAACGTCGACGGTTTCGGCTGGAGGGGCATGCCCCCATCTTACCCGCGGCCGCCAGGCGACCGGACATCACGGACGGAGCGCTGCGGCCTCCTCCTCGGCGTCCTCGAGCTCCTCGATCTCGCGCTCCCAGGCGTCCTTGGCGAGCCGGAACCAGAGGAACACGGCGAAGCACGCGAAGACGACCCACTCGGCCGCGTAGAAGATGTTCAACCAGTTGAGCTGGATCTCCTGGCTGGGCGCGGGCGACGAGATGGGCTCGAGTCCCTCGACGGCGACGTCGTCCACGACGAACGCGCTGAACACCCGCAGGCCGTCGGCGTCGTTCCAGCGGTTCAGCAGTGCGGCGACCGACATGTTGTCGAGGTCGGTCGGTGCGGCCTCCGCTGCCGGCTCCTCCGGGCCCTCCGGCGGGTTCAGCCGCCCTTCGAGCTCGACGGCGCCGGTGGGGGCGTCAGCGTTCAACGCCTCGGCGACGCGGTCGGCGGTCTCGCGGTCCTTCGTCCAGCCGAGCGCGACCGCGAGACCGGCCTGGTCCGGGCGGTCCGTCGCGAGGTGGCCCGTCACCCAGTACCCGAGCGTGCCGTCGTTCACCCGGTTGCCCACCACGAGGTAGTCCTCCGGCACCCAGGTTCCCGACACGCTCACCCGCTGACCGGCGTCGGCCTCTCGGATCCCGACACCCGGTTCGAGGACGTCCGCGAGCGGCCTGACCGACTCGGTCTCGGTCGGCACCACCTGCCCGGATTCGATGGCGCGTGCGAGCTGCCACTGCCCGAGCGCGGCGAACGCGCCCGCGACGGCGAGACAGAGGACGAGGACGCCGATCCACCGGGGACGCAGCATGACGGAGCGGAGCGTCGGACGGACCTGTCCGTGGTTGTCGGGGCCTGGTGCCGACGGGGCGGTGCTAGTAATCGGGCTCTCGCTTTCGTGCTGGTGGTTCCTGGTCGTTCATCGCCTGTTCGACGAGTCGGTCGATGGCCGCCTGATCGGTGTCGGCGGGCGTCGTGTCCTGGTCGTCGCCCGCACCCTCGACGAGCGCTATGGCCTCCTCCGCTGTCGTGTCGACCTGCTCAGCTCGGCGCGCCTTCCGGCGACGCGGACGCAGGATGACGGCGCCGATCTGCTCGGAGCGCCCGGCGACGATCGGGCCCATCACGGCCATGATGAGCACGTAGAGCCCGGCGAACGGCTGGATGAGCGGATTCAGCCCCGCGCTCAGCGAGAGCGTCGCGAGGATGAGGGCGAACTCGCCGCGATTCTGCAGGATGACCGCGGCGTTGATCCCAGCTTGCGGCCCGAGTCCGTTGAGCCAGGCGACGAACTGACCGGCCAGGACGTTGAGGACCACCGTCATGAGGACGGCGAGGAGCACCGGGACGAGGACGCTGCCGAACTTCGTCGCGTCGAGCGCGAGCCCGAAGTTCAGGAAGAAGAACGCACCGAACACGTCGCGGAGCGGGATCGCGATCTGCTCGATCTTGTTGCGGAACCGGGTGGCACCGAGGACCAGGCCGATGAGGAACGCGCCGATCGCGTCCGTGACTCCCAGGAGCTCGCCGATGCCGCCGAACGCGACCGCGAGGCCGAAGAACAGGATCGTGAAGAGCTCGTCGTCCTTGGTGCGGAACAGCCGCGACACGAACCGTCCGCCGAATCGGGCGATCGCGAACATCACGAGGATGAACGTGAAGGCGATCGCGAGTTTCCCGATGACGGGCCAGACCTCCGTCTCGCCGCTCAGCACGACACCGACGATCGCGAGGTAGATGGCGATGAAGATGTCCTCCACCACGGTGACGCCCAGGATCATGGGCGTCTCGTCGTTCGTCAGCCGTTTGAGCTCGATGAGGAGCTTCGTGACGATCGCGCTCGAGCTCGTCGCCGTGATGCCGGCGATGATGAGCGCCTCCCGTGTGCCCCACCCGACCAGGAACCCGAACACGAGCCCGGCGGCCATGTTGACGAGGATGTAGGAGCCGCCGGAGACGATGAGCTTTCCGGCGTTGCCGAAGAACTCGTCCTGATCGAACTCCAGGCCGAGGTTGAACAGCAGGAGCACGAGGCCGAAGACGGCGATGAGTTCGATCTGCGCGCTGGCGAAGTCGAGCGGGAACCAGCCCGTGTACGGACTCGCGAGCAGGCCGACGAGCATGTAGACGGGGATCGACGGGAGGCCGATCAGCTTGCCGAGGCGGCCGAGGATGTAGGCGATGACGAACAGGACGCCGAGGATGAGCAGATCCTGGCCGAGGTGGGGGTTGTCGGTCGCGGCGTGCAGCATGCCTACCCTCCGGGCGGAGCGTCGACGGCGACCTTCTTGACGGCGCCCGAACGGAAGTAGGCGAAGGCCTTGGCGACCTTCTCGGGACTGCCCGCGACGACGAGGGTGTCTCCCGGGAAGACCCGGAAGTCCGCAGCAGGGGCCGGGTTGGCGGAGTCGCCGCGCACGACGGCGACGACGGTCAGCCCGACCATGCCCTTCTCGGCGGGGTTGCCGAGCGGCTGCCCGGCGATGTGGTCTTCGTAGTCGACGGTGAACCAGTCGATGCTGAGTCCGGGGATCTGGTCGAGCGCGCTGAGCGACTCGGTGATCTGCGTGCCACCGAGGAGTTCGGCCAGCGTGTGCGCCTCGTCCTCGTTGAGCCGGAGCGACACCTTGCCGGCATCGGCACCGTCCTCGTGATCGGCGAAGGTGATGAGGTCGCTGTGGCCGGACCGGTGGGCGATGACGCCGACCTTGCCGCCGTCGTCCGTGACGAAGGTGTGGAGCACACCGACCCCGGGAAGTTTGACCCGCCGAACATCCACCATGGCTGTACTCCTCAGGCTTGTTGTGGCAGTCCTCCTAGTCTATCCGCCACACCTGGCCCGCTCGCCCGAGGCGCCCGCAGCCGTTGCGCTGCGGGCGATCACCGCCGGTTCAGGCCCCTGGGACGATGTCCGGTGCCTCCAGGCGCACGCGGTCGGCGGCCTCGTCGTTCGGCTGCTCCTGCGAGGCCCGCTCCGCTGCGACGCGCGTGAGGTAGTAGGAGACCTCCTTCTCGATGCGCTCCTCGTCCCACCCCAGGACTCCACCCATGAGCTTCGCCGCGACCGGGGCCGCCGAGACACCGCGGTCCCAGGCCTCGATGGAGATGCGCGTCCGACGGGCGAGGACGTCGTCGAGGTGGAGGGCACCCTCGTGGGAGGCCGCGTAGACGACTTCCGCCCCGATGTAGTCGTCCGCCCCCGGCAGCGCTTCGGCGAGCGTCGGGTCCTCCTTGATGAGGTCGAGCAGTTCGTCCGTCAGCACGCCGTAGCGGTTCAGCAGGTGCTCGATGCGAGCAGTGTGCACCCCGAAGGCCCGCGCGATCTTGCCACGCTTGTTCCAGGCCGCCTGGTACCCCTCGGCTCCGAGCAGTGCGATGTTCTCCGTCGCGCTGGCCGGGATCTTGCCGTCGAGTGCGTCCACCGCGGCGTCGATCGCGTCCTTCGCCATGACCCGGTAGGTGGTCCACTTGCCGCCGGCGATGACCACGAGACCGGGCACGGAGTGCGCGACGAGGTGCTCGCGAGAGAGCTTCGACGTCTGCTCCGATTCGCCGGCCAGCAGCGGACGGAGGCCGGCGTAGACGCCCTCGACGTCCTCTCGGGTCAGCGGCACGGCGAGGATCGTGTTGACGTGGTCGAGCAGGTAGTCGATGTCGGCCGCCGTCGCCGCCGGGTGCGCCTTGTCGAGGTGCCAGTCCGTGTCGGTCGTGCCGATGAGCCAGTGCCGGCCCCAGGGGATGACGAAGAGGACGCTCTTCTCCGTGCGGAGCAGGAGGCCCATGTTCGACTGGAAGCGGTCGCGCGGGACGACGAGGTGGATGCCCTTCGACGCGCGGACCTTGAACTGGCCCCGCTCCCCCACCATCGACTGCGTGTCGTCAGTCCACACCCCGGTCGCGTTGACGACCTGCTTGGCACGGATCTCGAAGCGCTCGTCGGTCTGCAGGTCGTGCGCCTTGACACCCACGACGCGCTGTCCGACCTTGACGAACCCCTCGACCCGTACGCGGCTCGCGACGTGCGCGCCATAGGCCGACGCCGTCCGTGCGAGGGACGAGACGTAGCGGGCGTCGTCGACCTGGGCGTCGTAGTAGGTGAGTCCACCCACGAACGCGTCCGACTTGAGGCTCGGGATCGAGGTCAGGACCTGACGCTTGGACAGGTGCCGGTGGTGCGGGACGCCGGGCGGACGGCCACCGCTCCAGCTGAAGAGGTCGTAGAGCAGCATGCCGGCGCCGATGTAGAGGCGCTCGAAGACCGGCTTGTTGAGCGGGTACAGGAACCGGACCGGCTTCACCAGGTGCGGCGCGATGCGCTGCAGCAGCAACCCGCGCTCGATGAGCGCCTCCCGGACGAGTCGGAAGTCGAGTTGTTCGAGGTAACGGATACCGCCGTGCACGAGCTTCGAGGACCGGCTCGAGGTGCCGCTCGCCCAGTCACGCGCCTCGAGCAGACCGGTGCTCAAACCGCGCGTGACGGCGTCGAGCGCAGCACCGGTGCCCACGATGCCACCACCGACGACGAGGATGTCGAGCTCTTTCGACTTCAACGCTTCGATCGCGGCGTCGCGCTCCTCCATCCCCAGTTTGGTGGAACGTGACACGTTGTTGTGGGTGGTGGCCATCGTCGAACTCCGCTCGCTGGAACCGCCCTCGCGATGATCCTGCCGGAGGCAGGTGCTCGTCCACGAGGCTCTGCCTCAGAGGCTAGTCGGCGCGATGCGACCCGACAACCGCTTGCGGAAGCGACTCGCTTCCGGCAGGGCTAGGCGCCCTGGTATGGCGCGACGACGACCTCGACCCGCTGGAACTCCTTGAGGTCGGAGTAGCCGGTGGTGGCCATCGAGCGACGGAGCGCGCCGATGAGGTTGGCCGTGCCGTCCGACTTCGGCGACGGGCCGTACAGGATCTCCTCGAGGGTCGCGACGGTGCCGACCTCGACACGGCGACCGCGCGGCAGGTGCAGGTGGTGCGCCTCGGCACCCCAGTGCCAGCCACCGCCGGGTGCGTCCGTGGCGCGGGCCAATGCGGTCCCGAGCATGACGGCGTCGGCACCCATCGCGACGGCCTTGACGATGTCGCCCGAGGTTCCGAGACCGCCGTCGGCGATGACGTGCACGTAGCGGCCGCCGGACTCGTCGAGGTAGTCGCGACGCGCACCGGCGACGTCGGCCACGGCGGTCGCCATCGGGGCGTGGATGCCGAGCGAGGCCCGCGTGGTGGAGGCCGCACCGCCACCGAAGCCGACGAGCACACCGGCCGCCCCGGTCCGCATGAGGTGCAGGGCCGCGGTGTAGGTGGCCGCGCCGCCGACGATCACGGGGACGTCGAGCTCGTAGATGAACTTCTTGAGGTTGAGCGGCTCCTGGTTCTTGGAGACGTGCTCGGCGGACACGGTGGTGCCGCGGATGACGAAGAGGTCGACCCCTGCGGCGACGACGGTCTCGTAGAGCTCCTGCGTGCGCTGCGGCGAGAGGGCTGCGGCAACGGTGACTCCGGCCGCGCGGATCTCGGCGAGCCGGGCGGTGACGAGTTCGGGCTTGATGGGCTCCGAGTAGATCTCCTGCATGCGCGCGGTCGCTCGGCCGACCGGCAACGACCGGATCTCGGCGAGCAGCGGCTCGGGGTCTTCGTACCGCGTCCAGAGGCCCTCGAGGTCGAGGACGCCGACGCCGCCGAGCTGGCCCATCATGATCGCGGTCGTCGGCGAGACGACGGAGTCCATCGGTGCTGCGAGCACCGGGATCTCGAACTGGTAGGCGTCGATCGACCAGGACACCGAGACGTCCTGTGGGTCGCGGGTCCGCCGCGACGGGACGACGGCGATGTCGTCGAACGCGTAGGCGCGCCGTGCGCGCTTTGACCGGCCGATCTCAATATCCATGCTCACCGCACCAGCCTACCGGTCGCCTGGTGGACGAACACCGGATCCCGTCAAAACTCTGGACGTTTGATTCAGAAATATCTATATTAACGACCAGGTTCGCACCACGGCGCACCAATCAGAGAAGGGGATACCAAGTCATGCTCACCACTTCACGGGCCTTCAGTCTCGGAACAATCCTGGCGGTCGTCATCGCTCTCGCTGCGCCGGCAACAGCCAACGCTGCTCCTCCACCTGTTACCGCGACGCCCCTGAGCACAGCAGCTCAGCACGAGATCACTCCCGAACAGCTTCGACTGGCCGTCGAGGAGTTGAAGGCAGCACAAGTCCCGTTCACCACACAGCAGGTCGGTGAGGACACGATCGAGACATTCGTATTCGAGAACGGGTTCAGCTTCTCGGTGGGACAAGGCCCTTCCGAGACGCGTCTCGGCGGAGGGCAGGACTCCGGTGGGATCTATGTCCTGTTCAATGCCTTCGACCAAGGCCTCATCATCGGTGGAGGCGCGATGGCCCTTCAAGGAGCGTTGTGCCTCCTCCCAGGGGTCGGCGCCGCGCTGTGCGTCGTCTTCGGAGCCATCCTGTTAGTCGCATCCACCGCTCTCGCGACGAACGGCATCTGCCAAGGAGGACGAGAGATGAAGATCTACATCGGCGGCAACCAAGGCCGCTGCGTCTACGTATGAGCCCTGAGACCCACAACGTTCCTCCTAAGCGACCTCTTCGCGTCCGCCAATCAGTCCTCGCCAGCACCATTGTCGGGATCGTCATCTGTGGCACGACGGCGGTCCGTTTGGGATTCGGCCTCGATGGCTACCTGCTATACGCCCTGTGGATCGGAGGCTTCGCCCTGGTCATGTGGGCGACGCTAACCGCTCTGAACAAACGTCGGATGCGCTGACCACACCTACGCCGACGGTCCGGCAGGCGCAAGCCTGCCGGACCGTCGGCGTTCGTGCGGGTGCCTACTTGCGGTAGTTGGGCGCCTCGACGACGATCTGCACGTCGTGCGGGTGCGACTCCTTGAGGCCCGCCGAGGTGATGCGGACGAACTTGCCCTTGGCCTTCAGCTCGCCGATGTTGCGCGCGCCCACGTAGAACATGGACTGACGCAGCCCGCCGATGAGCTGGTACGCGACGGCCGACACCGGGCCGCGGTAGGGCACCTGGCCCTCGATGCCCTCGGGGATCAGCTTGTCGTCGCTCGGCACGTCGGCCTGGAAGTAGCGGTCCTTCGAGTACGAGGTCTTCTCGCCTCGCGTCTGCATGGCTCCGAGCGATCCCATACCGCGGTAGTTCTTGAACTGCTTGCCGCCCACGAACACGAGGTCGCCGGGGCTCTCGTCGGTGCCGGCGAGGAGCGAGCCGAGCATGACGGTGTCGGCACCCGCGACGAGTGCCTTGGCGATGTCGCCCGAGTACTGCAGACCGCCGTCGGCGATGACCGGGACGTTCGCCTCGCGCGCCGCGAGCGACGCCTCGTAGACGGCCGTGACCTGCGGGACACCGACACCGGCGACGACGCGCGTGGTGCAGATGGAACCCGGACCGACGCCGACCTTGATCGCGTCAGCACCGGCCTCGATGAGGGCCTGCGCGCCGGAGCGGGTCGCGACGTTGCCGCCGATGACGTCGACACCGGCGAACGCCGGGTCGGCCTTGAGCTTGCGGATGATGTCGAGCACGCCGGCACTCTCACCGTTGGCAGTGTCTACCACGATGACGTCGACGCCGGCGTCGAGCAGCTGGCCCGCACGGGACCAGGCGTCGCCGAAGAAGCCGATGGCCGCACCGACCCGCAGACGACCCGTGTCGTCCTTCGTGGCCAGCGGGTACTTCTCGCTCTTGTCGAAGTCCTTGACGGTGATGAGGCCCTTGAGCTTGCCCGCCTCGTCGACGAGGGGCAGCTTCTCGATGCGGTGCTGCGCGAGGAGCGCCATCACCGCGTTGCGGTCGGTGCCGACGGGAGCGGTCACGAGACCGGTGCTCGTCATGACCTCGCTGACGCGGGTCGTGGCCTTCTCGAACGGCGACACGAAGCGCATGTCGCGGTTCGTGATGATGCCGACGAGCACACCCTTGTCGTCGACGACCGGGAGGCCCGAGATGCGGAACTGGCCGCACAGTTCGTCGACCTCGGCGACGGTGGCGTCGGCCGTGGTGGTGATCGGGTTCGTGATCATGCCCGACTCGCTCCGCTTCACGCGGTCGACCTGTTCGGCCTGGTCGGAGATCGACAGGTTGCGGTGCAGGATGCCGATGCCGCCCTCGCGAGCCATCGCGATCGCCATGCGGGCCTCGGTCACGGTGTCCATCGCGCTCGACAGCAGCGGCGTGTTCACGGTGATCCGCTTCGTCAGGCGGGACGAGGTCTCCGCCTCGCTCGGGATGACGTCGGTGTGCCCGGGCAGCAGCAGCACATCGTCATACGTGAGTCCTACGAATCCGAACGGATCAGGCTGGTCCATTTATCCCTCTCATAGCCACGAACACACCGGAGAAACGCAGACCTGCCGGTATCACCATCGTAACCGAGCAGGGCCTACCCCTATTCCACGATCCCGACAAATCGATGCGGAGAAATACGCACGGGCGAAACATGTAGGCAATAATCAGGTTCTATCGTCGAACAGCGTTGTCCGACGCAGGAGAACGGTCCACGGAAGTGGCCCGGCACTGGAGGTGCAGTGAAGTTCGCTGGAACGACCCGAAACCCGAGACTGGCACGGAGATTCGTGCTCCTCATCGCCCTGTTGTTCGGGGCCATCACCCTCACGTCCGTCATGAGCGCCGTCCCGGCTCATGCTGACGAGGTGGGCGAGGAGTACGACTTCTACTTCGCTGGGAACGTCAAGTACGACGACAAACCACTCGAAGGCGTGAACATCACGGTCGACGGCAACGGCTACAAGGCCGATGTCGACACCGACGCCGACGGCAAGTGGAAGATCGGCGTCCCCGAGAAAGGTACGTACAAGGTAACGCTCGACGAGGAGACCCTCCCGAAGGGCGTCATCGTCGCCGAGGGCGGCTCGACCATCGAGGCCAAGTTCGGCCTCACCCAATCGAAGTCCGTGAACTTCTTCCTCGGCGAGGGCGTCCGCGTCACCGTCAGCTTCTGGGATCAACTCGCAGAACGACTCGTCAACGGCCTGAACTTCGGGCTCATGCTGGCCCTGGCTGCCATCGGAGCCTCCCTGGTGTTCGGCACCACCGGACTCAGCAACTTCGCCCACGCGGAGATGGTGACCTTCGGCGCGATCATGGCGCTCGTGTTCGGGGTGTTCCTGCAATGGCCGATCTGGCTGGCCATCATCATCGCCCTCGCCCTGAGCGCCGCGTTCGGCTTCGCGCTCGACGCCGGCATCTGGAGACCCTTGAGGCGCAAGGGCGTCGGCATCGTGCAGGTGATGATCGTCTCGATCGGCCTGTCGCTGGCGCTCCGCTACGTCTTCCTCTACTTCGTCGGCGGCGGGACGTTCCAGCTGCCCGGTTCGGGAGAGCAGAACATCAAGCTGTTCGGCACGGTCTCGCTCAGCGTCACCGACATGATCAGCATGGCGGTCAGCGTCGTGGTGCTCCTCGGCGTGGCCTGGTGGCTCATCAAGACGAAGACCGGCAAGGCGACGCGAGCCATCTCAGACAACCCGAGCCTCGCAGCGGCCAGCGGCATCGACGTCGACCGCGTGGTCCGCATCGTCTGGATCCTCGCAGCGACCCTCGCCGGCCTCTCCGGCATCCTGTGGGCGTACTTCCGACCGGGCATCAAGTGGGACATGGGAGCGCAGCTGCTCCTCCTCATCTTCGCGGCCATCACGCTCGGCGGGCTCGGAACCGCCTTCGGCGCCATGGTCGGCGCCCTCATCATCGGCATCCTCGTCGAGGTCTCGACGCTCTGGATCCCGTCTGACATCAAGTACGTCGGCGCCCTCGTGGTGCTCATCGCGGTGCTCCTCGTGAGACCGCAGGGCATCCTCGGCCGTCGCGAGAGAATCGGTTAGGGGCACGCGCATGGACTGGGGAAGCATTCTCTCGAACACGCTCGCTTGGGTCATCAGCCCGGAGACGATCGCGTACGCGCTCGCAGCACTCGGCTTGGCCGTGCACTTCGGCTACGGCGGTCTGTTGAACTTCGGTATGGCGGGGTTCATGGCGCTCGGCGCCTACGGCTACGCCATCTCGATCCTGAGCTTCAACCTCCCGTGGTGGGCGGGCATCATCGTCGGCTGTCTGGCCTCGGTGGTCTTCGCCTTCATCCTCGGCATCCCGACCCTGCGGCTGCGGGCGGACTATCTGGCCATCGTCACCATCGCGGCGGCCGAGATCGTCCGACTCCTCTTCACCACGCAGGTCTTCGACGAGTTCACCAACTCGGCCGATGGACTCGGCAACTACCACGAGGGCTTCCGCGCAGCGAACCCGATCCCGGAGGGCATCTACGGCTTCGGCCCGTGGGAGCTCAACGCGAACCAGTGGTGGGTCCGCATCTTCGGCATCCTGCTGCTCGCCGTCGCCGCACTCCTCGTGTTCCTCCTCATGCGCAGCCCGTGGGGCCGTGTGCTGAAGGGCATCCGCGAGGACGAGGACGCCGTGCGCGCCCTCGGCAAGAACGTGTTCGCCTACAAGATGCAGGCGCTCGTCGTCGGTGGTGTCTTCGGCGCACTCGGCGGGGTGGTGCTGGCACTCCCCTCCGCGGTCGTGCCGAGCGTGTACGTCACGAGTCTCACGTTCTTCATCTGGACGATCCTCCTCCTCGGAGGGGCCGCGACGGTCTTCGGGCCGCTGCTCGGCTCGGTGATCTTCTGGGTGATCATGGCGTTCCTCTCGAACGTCCTCCCGGCGCTCGTGAAGGCGGACGTCCTGCCGTTCATGAGCTCGACGCAGGCGTCGACGCTCCGCTACGTGCTGGTCGGTGTCGCGCTCATGCTGATCGTCATCTTCAGGCCGCAAGGCATCCTCGGAAACAAGAAGGAGCTGACCTTTGTCAAGTAACAGCTCACCCACCTCGCGACCGGTCAAAACCACCGGCCTCCACGTCGGCGAGATCGTCCCGGGCGTCAAGAAAGTCGACCCGATTCTCATCGCGGACCAGGTCACCCGGACCTTCGGCGGCCTGCAGGCGGTGAACGTCGAGCACCTCGAGGTGCCCCGCAACGCGATCACCGCCCTCATCGGCCCGAACGGTGCGGGTAAGACCACGCTGTTCAACCTGCTGACCGGCTTCGACAAGCCGAACACCGGGACGTGGAACTTCGACGGCAAGAGCCTCGGGGGCGTCCCGGCGTTCAAGGTCGCCCGTATGGGTCAGGTCCGGACCTTCCAGCTGACGAAGGCGCTCGGCCTGCTCACGGTGCTCGAGAACATGAAGCTCGGCGCGACCGGCCAGACCGGGGAGGGCATCTTCTCCAGCCTCGTGAAGCCGCTCTGGCGGAAGCAGGAGGAGGACCTCGAGGTCAAGGCGATGGACCTCCTGCGCCGCTTCAAGCTCGACACCAAGCGTGACGACTACGCGGCCAGCCTGTCCGGTGGACAGCGGAAGCTCCTGGAGATGGCGCGGGCGCTCATGAGCGATCCGAAGCTCGTCATGCTCGATGAGCCGATGGCCGGCGTCAACCCGGCGCTCACGCAGTCCCTGCTCGACCACATCCTGGCGTTGAAGGACGAAGGCATGACCGTGCTGTTCGTCGAGCACGACATGCAGATGGTCCGGCACATCGCCGACTGGGTGGTCGTCATGGCCGAGGGTCGCGTCGTCGCCGAGGGCCCGCCCGACACCGTCATGGAGGATCCCGCCGTCATCGACGCCTACCTCGGGAGCCACCAGGACGTCGACCTCGGGGTCGTGACCGGCAGGATCGCCGGAGAGGACAGCGCTGCGGCCGAGGAGCTGCTCGCCGAGATCGAGGACGAACGGCTCGCGGCTGGTGCCGAGCCCGAGGAGGAGCGGAAATGAGCGACGTGAAGGGTGCGCCGGTCGGCGGCACCGCGGTCAAGACCGCCGAGATGGTCGTGGAGGTCACCGATCTGACCGCCGGGTACCTCCCCGGCGTGAACATCCTGAACAGTGCCAACCTGACCGCCCGAAAGGGCGAGCTCATCGGCATCATCGGACCGAACGGTGCGGGCAAGTCGACGCTGTTGAAGGCGATCTTCGGACAGGTCAAGGTGCGCAG
This sequence comes from Plantibacter sp. 2H11-2, assembly GCF_050031945.1. Classification (NCBI taxonomy): domain Bacteria; kingdom Bacillati; phylum Actinomycetota; class Actinomycetes; order Micrococcales; family Microbacteriaceae; genus Plantibacter; species Plantibacter sp. 2H11-2. Next base: position 815,116 of record NZ_JBNBBL010000001.1, read on the forward strand.
CGGACAGGTGCTGCTGAACGGCGAGGACATCACGGGGCTCCGGGCGAACAAGCTCGTGGCCCGCGGCGTCGGGTTCGTCCCGCAGACGAACAACGTGTTCCCGAGCCTCACCATCGAGGACAACCTCAAGATGGGGCTGTTCCAGAAGCCGAAGCAGTACAACGAACGCCTCGAGTTCGTCACCGGGATCTTCAGCGAACTCGGCAAGCGGCTCAAGCAGCGCGCCGGTTCACTGTCGGGTGGTGAGCGCCAGATGGTCGCGATGTCGCGGGCCCTCATGATGGATCCGCACGTGCTGCTCCTCGACGAGCCGTCCGCGGGATTGTCGCCGGTGCGCCAGGACGACGCGTTCATCCGGGTCTCGGACATCAACAAGGCCGGCGTCACCACGATCATGGTGGAGCAGAACGCACGTCGCTGTCTGCAGATCTGCGACCGCGGGTACGTGCTCGACCAGGGTCGTGACGCCTACACCGGGACGGGCCGCGAGCTCCTCTCGGATGACAAGGTGATCGGCCTCTACCTGGGCACGCTCGGCCAGGACGAGGACTGATCAGGGCGATCCCCACTCGCGGGTCGGCGGGTACTTCGGTACCCTCGAACATGCTCGTCCCGGCCGCGTGCCGAGCGACGGGCCAGAAGCCACCGGATCCCGACCGGTGAACGAACCACAACTCCTCCCTCCCCCGAGGGGCACCGTCGTACCAAGACGGCCTCCTGAGACGGGGACGGAGGAGTTGTGCATTCCCCCTCCTCCGCCTTTCGCCAGCGCGGTGCGCTGACGCGAGCGCGGTCCTGGCGCGTGAGCGCGGGTCTCCGGAGGTGCGCGCTCACGCACTGGACCCGCGCTCGCGCCGAATCCCCGCCCCCGCGGCACAGCGACCCGCGCTGAGGCCAACGACCCACGCTGCCGTCAGCGCACCGCGCTGGGTACTACTCCACCCTCGCTCCACCGGAGGCTGGATGGGAGCAGTTCTCCACATCGCTTCCACGACACGAGGTGACGGCGGAGGCGAACGGGCACGGTGAGGCGATGGAATCCTTCGATCTCAACCTGCTCCTCCGCCCGAACGGACTCCTCCTCGTCCGCGACGCACGTCGGGTCGGTGCCGAGCGCCTGGTGAGCGCCGCCCACCGCGACGGCGACCTGGTGCGTCTGCGGAAGGGCATCTACGTCCCTGAACCGATATGGAGTTCCCTGTCCCCCGATGACCGCTACCGGGTCCGGATCGATGCGGCGGCCGTCGCGCTCCGCAAGGACGCTCTGTTCAGCCACTACTCGGCGGCGCGGTTGTGGGGGCTTCCGATCGTGGGTCCGTGGCCTCCCGAGGTGCACACGCTGACGAGCGGTGACCGCGGAGGGCGTTCGGCCCCCGGCATCATCCGTCACACGACGCAGGGCTCCGTCGCCCGACGGATGCGGTACGGGCTCGCGGTCACGGACCCGGCACGGACCGTCGTCGATCTCGCTCGGATCGCCCGCCTCGAGGACGCCGTCGCCGTCGCCGACGCTGCCCTCCGGCTCAAGCTCACCGACGAGACGGCGCTCCGCTCGCTCGCACGAGACCTGCCGGGCCGTCGGGGAGGACGGCAGGTGCGCTTTGCGATCGAATTCGCGGACCCCCTCGCCGCGAACGGTGGCGAATCGAAGATGCGGGTCGTGATCGCGCAGCTCGGTTTCGCCCTGCCGGTGCTCCAGCAGGCGTTCTCCGACGCGGACGGACCAGTCGGTGTGGTCGATGCGGTCTGGCCGGACGAGCGCATCATCCTCGAACTCGACGGCCGGCAGAAGTATGTGCGGGAGGAGTTCACGCAAGGACGGGACGTGGCCGACATCGTCCTGGCGGAGAAGCATCGGGAGGATCGGCTGCGCGCGCTCGGCTACACGGTCGTCCGCGCCACCTGGGAGGACCTCGTCCATCCGAGCCGGCTCGCCGCGAAGCTCGAACGCGCGGGACTGCAACGCGCGTTCCGTTGACTCGGGCGCCCAACTGGTCGCTGTCAGCGCGGTGCGCCGACGTGACCGCGCCGCACCCTCCGTCAGCGCGGTGCGCTGGCAGGCGACCCGTCGCCAGCGCGGTGCGTCGGCGTGAGCGCGCCCCGCTGTGCCGCATGGGCTCGGAATCGGCGTGAGCGCGACCCAGGCGCGTGGGCGCGGGTCTCTGGAGACCCGCGCCCACGCGCTGGACCCGCGCTCGCGTCAGCGCACCGCGCTGGCGCCACCACACACGGCACACCACACGCGGGGTGCATCGGGGGCCGGGCACGACGAAGGCCCCGGATCGCTCCGGGGCCTCGTCAGTCGCGTGGGCGACTAGTTGGTGCGGGTGTACTTGTTGTCGTCACCGTACTGGTAGATACCGATGGTCGCCTCGGTCGGGTCACCGTTCTCATCGAACGTGATCGGACCGGAGTTGCCGTCGTAGTCGATCTTCTTGCCGTCGGCGATGGCCTTGGCGCCCTCTTCGAAGGTGGTCACCTTCTCGCCCTTGTCCTTGCCACCGGACACGGACTGGAGCTGGGCCGCCATGTCGGCACCCTCGGTCGAACCGGCCTGCAGCGCCGCGAGGGCGAGCAGGATGACGGCGTCGTAGGATTCAGCCGCGTAGCTGTAGTCCTTCAGCGGCTCGCCGCCCTCGTCCTTCACGAACGCCTGGAGGCGGTCGGTGAAGTCACCGAGCTTCGCGGTGTCGAGACCGGGCAGCGTGCCCTTGGCGCCCGTCAGGGTGCCCGGAGCGAAGTCCGCGCTGTAGTCGGCGAGGTTGCCGTCGACGAAGTAGAGCTTGTCGGAGGGGAAGCCGGCGAGACCGGGGACGATCGTCTTGGTCTCCTCGAACGCGATGATCGCGATCGCGTCGGGGTTCTCCGCCTTGACCGCGCTGATCTGCGCGTCGAACGAGGTGTCACCGGTGTTGTACGACTGCTCGGCGACCACTTCACCGCCGGCGCTCTCGAACGCTTCCTTGGTGAACTTCGCGAGGCCGGTGCCGTAGGAGTCGTTCAGGTAGATGATGCCGAGGGTGGCGTTGCCGTCCTCCGCGATCAGGTTCCCGAGGACCTCGCCCTGCAGCACGTCGGACGGCGCCGTCCGCCAGTAGAGACCGTTGTCGTCCCACGTCGTGAAGTCCGCGGAGGTGTTCGCCGGGGAGAACTGGATGACGCCTGCGCCGGTGACTTCGTCGATGAAGAGCTTCGACACACCCGAGGACGCTGCACCGATGATGGCCGTGACGCCCTCGGAGAGCAGACGGGGGACCTCGGTCGCGTACGCCTTGTTGTCGGAGTCACCCGAGTCGCCGAGCGTCAGGTCGATCTTGATGCCGAGGTCGGCGTCGTTGACCTCCTTGACCGCGAGACCGACACCGGCCTCCTCGGGCGGGCCGAGGAACGCGAGGTTACCGGTCTGCGGCAACGCCGTGCCGAGCTTCAGGGTCAGGTCGCCAGCAGGCTTGCTGCTGCTGCCGCTGTCGCCGCTACCACTTGAGGCGCAACCGCTCAGAACCAGCGCGCTGGCTCCGATCAGTGCGATACCACCGAGAACGATGGAACGTGGGCGGGAGCGAGCGGCCGTGGCCTTCGAAAAGACGCTCATGGTACTCCTTGCTTGTCAGAAGAGTGGCAGCTCCAGGGGCTGCCGTTGAGTCAAGTTATCCGCTGCACGTGCGCTGGACAATGTCGTTGACGTTACAAGCGTGTAACACGACCAAATCGTTACCTCAGGAGGGCCAGTTTCGCGCTTTTCCTGCAGTGGTCGCGCGATCAGCGCTGGAATCCGCTGTTCAGACCCTCATCGAGCGGCGCCGTTCGGCCCCGGCGGCCCGACGACCCCGGGAGGAGGCGACGAGCATGTCGACGGTGAGGGTCGCGAGCGCCAGCCACACGAGACCGAAGCCCAACCAGCGCTCCGGCGGCATCGCCTCGTGCAGGACCGCAACACCGACGACGAACTGGATGATCGGTGCGAAGTACTGGATGAAACCCATCCAGGTGAGCGGGAGGCGGCGGGCCGCCGCCGCGAACAGCAGGAGCGGGACGGCGGTGATGACGCCGGCGCCGACGAGCAGCAGGGCGTGCCCGACGCCCGCGGTGCCGATGGTCAGCCCACCGGTCACGCCGACCGCGATGAGCTGGGCGATCGCGACCGGCATCAGCCACACGGTCTCGAGCGTCAACCCGGACACGGCGTCGACCGAGCCGCCCACCAGTTTCTTGATGTAACCGTAGAGGCCGAACGAGAAGGCCAGGATGAGGGCGATCCAGGGGACGCTGCCGTGCCCGATCGCGAGGACCAGGACCGCGATCACGCTCACGACCACCGCGGCCCACTGGGCCGGACGCAGCCGCTCGCGGAGGAAGAAGACGCCGAGGAAGACGGTCACGATCGGGTTGATGAAGTACCCGAGCGACGCCTCGACCACTTGGCCGTTGAGCGCACCGTAGACGTAGGTCTGCCAGTTGACGTAGATGAGCGCTCCGGCGAGGCCCATGGTCAGGACGATGCGGCGCTGGCGGAGGATGCCGAACAGTCGACGCCAGGAACGGGTCGCCAGGATGAGGACGGCGCAGAAGACGAGGGAGAAGAGGATCCGCCACGCCACCACCTCGAAGGCGCCGGCCGGTGCGAGGGCGATGAAGTAGAGCGGGAGCGCTCCCCAGAGGCAGTAGGCGGCGACCGCCGAGAGCAGTCCGGACCGGCTCCCCTGCTGGGGTACGGCCACGCTCGCACGTCGATCCCCTCCCCCGTCGACGGTGACGGTGTGGATGTCGACGTCGGCTGGATCGCTGGGGTTCTGCACTGGTCCAGGCTAGACCCGCGACTCCCCGCGACACCCTCCGGAAACGGACACAGCCCGAACGGCGAATGCCATTCGGGCTGTTGAGCGGCCTGAGCCGCCGGATCCGTGCGCTGGTGACTAGCGGACGACGACTGCGAGGACGTCGCGCGCGGACAGGACGAGGTAGTCCTCACCGGCGTACTTGACCTCGGTGCCACCGTACTTGGAGTAGATCACCTTGTCGCCGACGGCGACGTCGAGCGGGACACGGTTGCCGTTGTCGTCGATGCGACCGGGTCCGACCGCCACGACCTCGCCCTCCTGGGGCTTCTCCTTGGCGGTGTCGGGGATGACCAGACCGGAAGCGGTGGTCTGCTCTGCCTCGACCTGCTTGATGACGATGCGATCCTCGAGCGGCTTGATGGAGACCGACACGGTTGACCTCTTTCTTGAAACGAAGACGTGGTTAGCACTCACACTGCGAGAGTGCTGATTCCAGTGTAGGCATCTTCTGGCACTCATGCAATGCGAGTGCCAATCAGCGGCTGCTACCGTTGCCGGATGCATCCAGCTCCGCCCGAGGCCCGCTGACCATGGACCGTTCGGAACTCGTCGAACTCCTCACGGCCGACGGCCTCAGGCTCCTCGACTCCCTGCCGCCCTACCCGACGAAGGACGAGGCCGTCCGCCTGGTCGGGCGCCTGCGCAAGGACGGCCACTCCCCCGAGCTGGTCGCGGCGGTCCTCACGCAGTCGCGGCTCAGGCAGAAGGCCGTCGGGAAGTTCGGACCGTTCGCCGGCCGCATGCTGTTCACCGAGGCCGGGCTCGAACAGGCCACGCGCCTTCCCGTCGCCGCATTGCACGCCGGGCGGTTCGCCCGGGCCGGCCTCACACGCGTCGCCGACCTCGGCAGCGGCATCGGCGCCGACTCGATGGCCATGGCCTCGCTCGACCTGGAGGTCACGGCGGTCGACATCGACGAGGTCACCGCGGCCATCGCCAGCTACAACCTCGCTCCGTTCCCCACGGCGACCGTGCGGAACGCCGCCGCCGAGGACGTCTCCCTCGACGACTTCGACGCGGTCTGGTTCGATCCCGCGCGGCGCACCGCAGGACACGCCGACACCGCGCGGCTGTCGAGTGCCGCCGACTACACCCCGTCCCTCGACCTGGTCTTCGGTGCGGCGACCCGCCTTCCCACCGGCGTCAAGCTCGGGCCCGGATTCGACCGCTCCCTCATCCCCGACGACGCCGAGGCGCAGTGGGTGTCGGTCGACGGACAGCTCGTCGAGATGGCGCTCTGGTTCGGCCCGCTGGCCCGTCCGGATGTCCGACGGTCCGCGCTCCTCCTCGCGGACGGCGTCCACCACGAGTTGCACGCCGAGGCCGACGCCGACGACGCCCCAGTGCGGGAGCTCGGCGACTACGTGCACGAACCCGACGGATCCGTGATCCGGGCCCGACTCATCGGCGACCTCGCCATCCGGTTGGAGGCCGGCATGCTCGGCCAGGGCATCGCCTACCTGACCTCCGACACCGCGACGAGCTCGCCGTTCGCCACGACCTTCCGGGTGCTCGAACGGCTGCCGATGGACGAGAAGGTCCTCAAGCGCACGATGCGTGATCGCGGGATCGGCGTCCTCGAGATCAAGAAACGCGGCGTCGACGTCGACCCCGCGGCGTTCCGGAAGCGCCTCGCGCTGAAGGGCGACGGCTCTGCCACGATCATCCTCACGAGGATCGCCGGCAAACACAGTGCGCTGCTCGTCGAACGGGTGACGCCGGCCGCCGACGCCTGACCCGACGGCGTCCGTCGGGCCGCAGCGCCCCGAGGAGGATCAGGTCGAAACGTACCCGATGATCACGACGACGCTGTAGACGAGCCAGCCGACCGAGCAGGCGAGGCCGACGAACCCGGTCACGAGGCCGGTGAGGGCGCGACCTCGGCCCTGCGGCTCGCGACGCCTGGCTCCGAACCCGAGCACGATCGCGGCGATCGACAGGGGAAAGCCCCAACCGACGAAGACCGACACGACGAGCCCGACGACACCGGTGATGAGCGACCAGGTGCTCCGCGAGGTCCCGGTCGACGCAGCAGGGGTCTGCGTCTGCGACTGCTGGTACGCGGCGTAGCCACCCTGGCTCGGCGCCTGGTAGACCGCCGTCGGCACCGTCTGGAGATAGGTCGCATGATCGCCCTGCCAACCCGCCGGAGGGGCCGAGGGGGATGAGCCCTGCTGGGCAGGGCGCGTCGGTGGCGTGACGGGCGCGCCGGCGCCGCGCTGCCAATCCGTGGGCGGCGGGGAGGCCTGACCCTGAGGCTGGTACGGCTGTTGGGCCTGGGGCTGAGGCGGGTACGGCTGCTGCCGGCCCTGGGGCTGAGGCTGATACGGCTGCTGCTGGCCCTGCGGCGCGACGCCGGCCTGCTGGGAGGGCTGTGGCGGCTGGTACGGCGACCAGGGCTGCTGGGGCTGGGGCTGCTGCCCCCACGGCTGCTGCGGCTGCCCGTTCGGCTGCTCGGCCTGCGGCGGGCGTGACTGCCCGTCCGCCGCACCGTCCTGGTGCTGAGGTCGTCCGTCGGGGTGCTCGTGCTGATCCATCGCCGCTCCTTCGATCCGTGACCGGGTACCGGCCCATCCTATGCGCCGACGTCCGCGCACCCGGTCGAGTGCCGGACACGGCTGGTCGAGCGGTCAGTGCACCTGGATCTCGGTGACCGGCAGGGTCGAGTCGGCGCCGAAGTCGAGCGACGACGGCTCGTGTCCGGCGGAGATGAGCTGCGCGGCGAGCGCGGCGATCATCGCGCCGTTGTCGGTGCACAGCTGCAACGGCGGGATGCGGAGTTCGATCCCGGCCGAGGCGGTGCGTTCGGCTGCCACCTCGCGGAGCCGTGCGTTCGCGATGACACCGCCCCCCAGCAGCAGGCGGGGCACACCGAGCTCGGTACACGCCTTGACCGCCTTCGAGACGAGCACGTCGACGACGGCCTCGCGGAAGCTGGCGGCGACGTCCGCGACGGGGACCGGCTCCCCCGCGTCCTGCTTCGCCTCGACCCAGCGCGCCACGGCCGTCTTCAGGCCGGAGAAGGAGAAGTCGTAGCGATGCCGCTCCATGTCCTTCGGCAGGCTGAGTCCGCGGGGGAAGCGGATCGCCTTCGGGTCGCCGCCGACGGCCGCCCGGTCGATCTGCGGCCCGCCCGGGTACGGCAGACCCAGGATACGCGCGACCTTGTCGAAGGCCTCGCCCGCCGCGTCGTCGATGGTCTCGCCGAGCAGTTCGACATCCGACACGAGGTCCCGCACGAGGAGCAGCGAGGTGTGCCCGCCGGATACGAGCAGGGCGATCGTCGGGTACTCGATCGTCCCGTCGTCGGAGTCGAGGACGTCCGCGCCGACGTGACCGACGAGGTGGTTCACGGCGTACAGCGGTTTGCCGAGGGACACGGCGAGCGCCTTCGCTGCGCCGACGCCGACCATGAGTGCGCCGGACAGGCCGGGGCCACTCGTCACCGCGACCGCGTCGAGGTCGGCCAACGCGATGCCGGCCTCGGCGAGCGCCGCCGTGAGCGTGGGCTCGAGGGCCTCGAGGTGGGCGCGTGCGGCGACCTCCGGGACGACGCCGCCGTACCGTGCGTGCTCGTCCATGCTCGAGGCGATGGTGTTCGCCAGCAGGTGGTGTCCGCGGACGATGCCGATCCCGGTCTCGTCGCAGCTCGTCTCGATGCCGAGGACGAGCGGTTCTGCACGGTTCACGCGATGCTCCCGGGGTGCTGGTCGGTCGGGTCGAGCGGGGACTGCCCGTGGGCGGGCATAGGTGGCCTCGGCTGGACCGTGAGTCGCATGACGATGGCGTCGACGTCGTCCGGCTGGTAGTAGCCGGGGCGGACGCCGAGTTCCTCGAAGCCGAGACTCCGGTACAGTGCGATCGCCACGGGGTTGTCGGCCCTGACCTCGAGGAACACCTGGGTGACGTCCTGCTGCCGGGCCTGCTCGATGAGCGCCTGCATGAGGAGTCGTCCGAGCCCTCGTCCTCTGGCGTGCCCGGCGACGGCGATGGTCTGGATGTCGGCGTCATCGGACCGGGACGGTGCGAAGAGACCGCCGTAGCCGGCGAGTGTCGCGTCGTCGGCGTCGACCTCCGTCGCGACGAGGTAGTAGCCGTGCGGCGACGACAGTTCGGCGCGCATCATGTCCGCCGACCACGCGTCGTTCACGAAAACGGCGTGCTCGAGCTCCATGATCGCGTCGAGGTCGGCGACACCGGCGCGGCGCAGCGACCAGCTCACGCCGTCACCCGCTTGGCGCCCGCTGACATCGTGACGTCGGGCGAGCGGAGGTACAACGGCTCCTCCCCCGCGAATCCACCATCGGTGGCGAGGAGTGCGGCGGCGACCTGTCCCAGTGCCCCGGCGGGGACGACCAGCGCGTCGAGGCGCGCGGATTCGGAGGTCGGCAGCTCGTCGGGTTTCGCCAGGGCCGGCCCTTGCACGCGGACCGGGAGGCCGGCTGCGTCGAGTCCGGCGTAGCTGGTCCAGTAGCGTTCGCGACGGCGGGCATCCGTGACCACGAGGAGCGTGGCGTCGGCTGCGGCGGAACCGGAACGGTAGGCGTCGAGCGCGATCGCGTCGTGGCTCACCACGGGGTGCACCGGGAGGCCTGCGCCGATCCCGAAGCTGCGGGCCGCGGCGATCCCGATCCGGAGTCCGGTGAACGGCCCTGGTCCCATACCCGCGACCAGCCCGGTCAGCGTGGCGACCTCGATCCCGGCGTCGTCGAGGCATCCGGCGATGAGCGTCCCGATGACCTCGGCGTGCCGCATCGGGTCGTCGGAGGACCGTTCGGCCAGCACCTCGCCACCCAGGGTGACGACGGCGACGCTCGAACCCGCGGATGTATCGATCGCCAACAGCACGTCGTCCAGCCTACCCGGCGTCGATGGCGGGGTGCCGCGAGAGCGTGAGGGTCCGGCGCTCGATCGGCTCCTCACCGGCGTCGTCCGTCGCGGGCTCGTCGCCGGCTCCGGTCGGACGCTCGATGACGAGCTCGAACCACGTGGGGACCACGCCGTCGAGTAACCCGGCTCCCCACTCCACGACGACGACGGACCGGGCGAAGTCGATGTCGAGGTCGTCGAGTTCGAGCGCCGAGCCGAGCCGGTAGGCGTCCACGTGGACGAGCGGCGGACCGCCGACGAGGCTCGGGTGCGTCCTGGCGAGCACGAAGGTGGGGCTGGTGACGGGGCCGCGGACGCCGAGTCCCTCGCCGATCCCTCGCGTGAGGGTCGTCTTGCCCGCTCCGAGCGGCCCGGTCAGGACCAGGAGCTGCCCGGCACGCAGTTCGGCGCCGAGCCGGACGCCGTACGCGTGCATCTCTTCGGGCGTCGCCACCTCGACGGTGCCCGGGGTGAGGACGTGATCGGTCATGACCGCTCCCCGGTCGTCCGGACCACGCGCGGCCCGATGCGGGTGACGAGTTCGTAGTTGATGGTGCCGGCGGCCTCCGCCCACTCCTCGACGCGCGGCGCGCCGGACGCCGGATCGCCGAAGAGCACGGCGTCGTCACCCACCGCGGCCGCGTCGTCGCCGACGTCGACGACGAACTGGTCCATCGCGATCCGCCCGGACACCTGGTAGCGGCGTCCGTTGATCATGACCGGACCGGCGTTCGACGCGCTCCGCGGCACACCGTCGGCGTATCCGAGCGGGATGAGGGCGAGCGTCGTCGCCGTGCTGGTCCGGTAGCTGTAGTCGTAGGACACCCCGGCGCCCGGTTCGACCCGACGCACGGCGGCGACCGTCGCCCGGAGGGTCATGACGGGCCGGAGGCCGAAGGCGTCGGCCGAGCGGCCGGCGTCGTCGGTGGGTTCGAAGGGCGAGAGACCGTACACGGCGAGTCCGAGGCGGACGGCGTCGTAGCGGAGGGACGGCTCGCCGAGCGCTGCCGCCGACGCGGCGAGGTGCAGACTCCGCGGAGCGAGACCGGCCTCCGTGGCGAGGGCCACACCGCGCTCGAAGCGGACGGCGGCGGCCCGGTCGTCGTCGGTGGAGGTGTTGGAGACGTGCGAGAACAGCCCGTCGACCCGGACGAGCCCGGCGGCCTCGGCTGCTGCTGCGGCCTGGAAGAGCTCCGGCCAGTCGGCTTCGGCCGCACCGTTCCGGCTGAGCCCGGTCTCGAGTTTGAACTGGACGACCGGCACGACGGACGGCCGATCCCGAGCGGCCTCGATCACGCGGTCGAGCTGCGCGACTGACGACAGACCGAGGTCGATCCCGGCGTCGAGTGCGGCGCCGAAGGCGGCCTGCGGGCCGTGCAGCCAGGCGAGGATCGGTGCCGTGATCCCGGCGGCACGCAGCGCGACGCCCTCCGTGATGTCGGCGACGCCCAAGCGATCGGCCCCGGCCTCGACCGCCGCGCGGGCGATCGCCTCGGCACCGTGCCCGTAGGCGTCGGCCTTGACGACGACGATGAGTTCACCGACGCCGGTCAGCTCGCGCAGACGACGGACGTTGTGGCGCAGGGCGTCCAGGTCGATGATCGCCTCGCGGGTCGGTCGCTCGTCGTGCTCGGACACGGGCGTCATCCCTCCCGCTCCGCGACGACGAACGCGACGGCGACCCCGGCGTCGTGGGTCATGGTCAGGTGCATGCTCGTGATCCCCCGCTCGGCCACGACACCAGCCGTGACGCCGGACAGCGCGAAGTCGGGCTTCCCCTCCGGGCCGTTCACGATCGCCATCTCCTGCCACCGGAGACCGTCCGAGGAACCCAGTGCTTTGATGAGCGCCTCCTTGGCGGCGAACCGTCCGGCGAGGGACCGCAGCGGGAGGTCGCGTTCCGACGGGACGAAGAGCCTGGCCAGCAGGTTCGGGGTGCGCGTGATCGCCCGTTCGAACCGTGCGAGGTCGACCAGGTCCACCCCGATGCCGATGATCATCCCTCTACTCTACGGCCGTCCTGCGCGGCCCGGTGGCCCGCTCGACGGGCCACCTCGGACCCCGCGGACCGCCCCTACTCGACCGTGACGGACTTCGCGAGGTTGCGCGGCTGGTCGACGTCGAGGCCCTTCGCCGTCGCGAGCTCCATCGCGAAGATGTGCAGCGGGATGACGGCGAGCAGGGGCTCGAACAGCGGACCGGCGAGCGGGATCGGGATGACCTCGTCGGCCGAGGGCAGGACGGCGGCGTCGCCCTGCTCCGCGATCGCGATGACCCGGGCACCACGTGCGCGGATCTCCTCGATGGTCGAGATGACCTTCGGGTGCAGGATCGCCGAGCCACGTGGGCTCGGGACGACGACGAAGACGGGCTGGCCCGGCTCGATCAGGGCGATCGGGCCGTGCTTGAGCTCGCCACCGGCGAAGCCTTCAGCGTGGATGTACGCGAGCTCCTTGAGCTTCAGCGCACCCTCGAGCGCGATCGGGTACCCGACGTGGCGACCGAGGAAGAGCACCGCGCGGGAGTCGGCCATCCAGTGGGCGAGCTGCGCGATCTTCTCGGAGGCGCCGAGGATGCTGGCGATCTTGTCGGGCACGGCCTGCAGCTCCTCGACCTGCGACGCCAGGAACTGCGGAGTCTGGGTGCCGCGGACCCGCGCGAGGTGCAGCCCGAACAGGTACAGCGCCGTGATCTGAGCGGTGAACGCCTTCGTGGACGCGACCGCGACCTCGGGCCCCGCGTGCGTGTACACCACGGCGTCCGACTCGCGCGCGATCGTGGCGCCCTGGGTGTTGCAGATCGACAGCGTCTTCGCGCCGGACTCGCTCGCGAAACGCACCGCCATGAGCGTGTCCATGGTCTCGCCCGACTGGCTCACCGAGATGACGAGCGTGCGCGCGTCGATGACCGGGTCGCGGTAGCGGAACTCGTGGCTCAGCTCGACGGTGACCGGGATCCCGGCCCAGCGCTCGATCGCGTAGGTGCCGACCGTGCCCGCGTAGGCGGCGGTGCCACACGCGATGATCACGATGCGGTTGATGTCGAGGAAGAGCTCGTCGAGACCGGCGAGTTCGGGGATGACGACCTGGCCGCCCTCGACCCGTCCGCGGATCGTGTTCGCGACCGCGTCGGGCTCCTCGCTGATCTCCTTCGCCATGAAGCTCGACCAGCCGCCCTTGTCGGCCGCCGAAGCGTCCCACTGGATCTCGAACGGCTCGGTCACGACGTGGTTGCCGGAGAAGTCGGTGACCGTCACGTCGTCAGGCGTGATGACGACCATCTGGTCCTGACCGATCGCGACCGCGCGCTGGGTGTACTGCACGAACGCGGCGACGTCCGACCCGAGGAAGTTCTCGCCGTCGCCGAGCCCGATGACGAGCGGCGAGTTCCGACGTGCACCGATGACGACGCCGGGCAGGTCCTGGTGCATGGCGAGCAGCGTGAAGGCGCCGTCCAGGCGAGCGACGACACGACGGAAGGCCTCGGTGAGGTCGCCAGTGGAACGGTACTCGCGGCCGATGAGCACGGCGGCGATCTCGGTGTCGGTGTCGCTCTCGAAGGTGAAGCCGTCCGCGAGGAGCTCCGCGCGCAGTTCGGCGAAGTTCTCGATGATGCCGTTGTGGATGAGCGCGAGGCGTCCTTCGTCACCGAGGTGCGGGTGCGCGTTGCGGTCCGTCGGTCCACCGTGGGTCGCCCAACGGGTGTGACCGATACCGGTCGAGCCCGGCGCGATGGGGTTCGCGGCGAGGTCCTCGGTGAGGACGGCCAGCTTCCCGGCGCGCTTCCGGGTGTTCAGCGAACCCGTCGCGTCGAGCACGGCGATCCCGGCGGAGTCGTACCCCCGGTACTCGAGCCGCTTGAGTCCGCCCATGAGGACGTCCACCGTCTTGTCGTTCCCGACGTACCCTACGATTCCACACATGTAGAGCAGCATAATCGGGCGATTTTGCGAGGATCCTGCACCAACCTCGAGGTGCCGGCGCTCAGCCTCGGAGCAGGACGGTCTTGCCGAGATCCACCGGTTCCCGGGCCCTTCCCCTGCCGCTGCTCAGAGCTTGCGGAGCAGCACCGAGGACACCGTGTGATCGGAGTCCTTCCGCAGCACGAGCTTGGCGCGTGAGCGGGTCGGGCGGATGTTGTCGATGAGGTTCGGCTCGTTGATCGAGCGCCAGAACCCACGCGCCTGATCGGCCGCCTCCTCATCGGAGAGCTCGGCGAACACGTTGAAGAAGGAGTTCGGGTTCGAGAACGCGCCCCGCTTGAGCGCCATGAAGCGGTCGACGTACCAGGACTCGATGTCCCGCGTCCGTGCGTCGACGTAGATGCTGAAGTCGAACAGGTCGCTGATCGCGAGTCCGCTCGCCGTCGCAGCCGGCTGCAGCACGTTCAAGCCTTCGACGATCAGGACGTCGGGGCGCCGGACGACGACCTGCGCCGTCGGGATGATGTCGTAACGCAGGTGCGAGTAGAACGGTGCCCGCACCTCGGCGGCACCGCTCTTCACCGCGGTGATGAACCGCAGCAGCGCGCGCCGGTCGTAGGACTCGGGGAAGCCCTTGCGATCCATGATGCCGCGCCGCTGGAGCTCCTCGTTCGGGTAGAGGAAGCCGTCGGTCGTCACGAGTTCGACGTGAGGGGTGTCCGGCCAGCGCGACAGCAGTTCGCGCAGCAGCCGCGCGATCGTCGACTTGCCGACGGCCACGGAACCCGCCACACCGATCACGAACGGCGTCCGGAGCGCCTGGTCGCCGAGGAACCGGCTCGTCGCTCGCCCGAGGTCCTGGGTGCCCTTCGCGTACAGGCTCAGCAGCCGGCTGAGCGGCACGTAGACCTCCTCGACCTCCCGCATGTCGAGACGGTCGCCGAGGCCACGGATCTGCACGACCTCGGTCTCGCTGAGCGGTGTGGCCGTCTCCGGAGCGAGTCGCGCCCATTCGGCACGGTCGATCTCCACGTAGGGCGTCGGCTGCCCGGAGGCACCGCCCGTCGTCGTCGAAGTCATGCGATCACTCTTCCACAGCTGAGGTGCCGACCCGCCGCCGGGCGACTCAGATGGCGAGTCGCTCGCGGACGACGTCGGCGAGGCGGTGCGCCAGGCGATCGGCGGTCGGCTGGTCGGCCGCCTCGACCATGACCCGGACGAGCTGCTCGGTGCCGGACGGTCGCAACAGCACGCGTCCGTCGTCTCCGAGCTCGGCTTCGGCAGCCTGTACGGCAGCGTCGACGACCTCGTCGCCGACGAGGCGCGTGCGGTCGACACCCGTGACGTTGACGAGGATCTGCGGGTACACCTGCATCACCGCGGCGAGCTCCGCCAGCGTCTTCCCGGTGCGCGCCATCTCGGCCACGATGTGCAGGCCGGTGAGGATGCCGTCGCCGGTGGTCGCGTAGTCGGCCATGATCACGTGGCCCGACTGCTCACCGCCGAGCGAATAGGCGTTCGCGTTCATCGCCTCGAGGACGTAGCGGTCGCCGACCCCGGTCTGGACGACGTTGATGCCGTGCTCGCGCATCGCGACGTGCAGGCCGAGGTTGCTCATCACCGTGGCGACGAGCGTGTCGTCCTTGAGCTTGCCGCGCTCCTGCATCGAGACGGCGAGGATGGCCATGATCTGGTCGCCGTCGACGACCTTGCCCGCAGCGTCGACCGCGAGGCAACGGTCGGCGTCGCCGTCGTGTGCGATGCCGAGGTCGGCACCGTGCTCGAGGACCGCCTTGGACAGGAGGTCGAGGTGCGTGGAGCCGACGCCGTCGTTGATGTTCATGCCGTCGGGGTCGTTGCCGATGATCGTGACCTTGGCCCCGGCGTCGCGGAAGGTCTCCGGCGACACTCCCGCGGCCGCGCCGTGCGCGCAGTCGAGGACGACATGGATGCCGTCCAGGCGGTTCGGGAGGCTGCCGAGCAGGTGGAGGACGTAGCGGTCCTCGGCGTCGGCGAAGCGGATGATCCGGCCGACGTCTGCGCCGGTCGGGCTGAGCTTGGGGCGGTCGAGGTACTCCTCGATCCGGCGTTCCACGGCGTCGGGCAGCTTCGTGCCGCCTCGCGCGAAGATCTTGATCCCGTTGTCGGGCGCGGGGTTGTGCGAGGCGGAGATCATCACACCGAAGTCGGCGTCGATGTCGGCGATGAGGAACGCCGTCGCGGGCGTGGGCAGCACGCCTGCCTCGAGCACGTCGACGCCCGAGGACGCCAGGCCCGCCGCGACGGCGGCGGACAGGAACTCGCCGGAGATACGTGGGTCGCGTGCGAGCACGGCGACCGGACGCTTCCCGGCGGCACGGCGGGCCTCAGCACTACGGCCTTGCCCAAGCACCACTGCGGTGGCTTGGGCAAGGCCGAGAGCGAGGTCTGCCGTCAGGTCGGCGTTCGCGAGTCCGCGTACGCCGTCGGTACCAAACAGCTGAGGCATCGAGCTTCGCTTGTCTTGAGAGCGCTTAGCGCTTCGAGAACTGCGGAGCCTTACGGGCCTTCTTGAGTCCGGCCTTCTTGCGCTCCTTGACGCGAGCGTCACGGGAGAGGAAGCCGGCCTTCTTCAGGGTGGCGCGGTTGTTCTCCTCGTCGATCTGGTTCAGCGAGCGAGCGATGCCGAGGCGCAGCGCGCCGGCCTGGCCCGAGGGGCCACCACCGGAGATGCGTGCGATGACGTCGTAGCCGCCGGCCAGGTCGAGGACGGTGAACGGGTCGTTGATGAGCTGCTGGTGCAGCTTGTTCGGGAAGTAGTCCTCGAGCGTGCGGCCGTTGACCGTGATGGTGCCGCTGCCGGGGACGAGGCGCACGCGGGCGATGGCCTGCTTGCGACGGCCGACGGCTGCGCCGGGGACGCTCAGCACGGCGCGAGGCGCGGTGACTGCTGCTTCGGGAGCCGACTCGGTGGAGTAGCTCTGCGGGGTCTCTTCGATGGAATCTGCGATGTTCGCCACTGTGTAATCCTTTTTTCTTGTCCGGTGCTTACTGGGCGACCTGGTCGAGCGTGAACGGCTTGGGCTGCTGAGCGGCGTGCGGGTGCTCGCTGCCCGTGTAGACCTTGAGCTTCTTGAGCTGGTCGCGGCCGAGCGTGTTCTTCGGCAGCATGCCGCGGATCGCCTTCTCGACGGCGCGGATCGGGTTCTTCTCGAGGAGCTCGGCGTAGGTGACGGCCGAGAGCCCGCCCGGGTAACCGGAGTGGCGGTAGGCCTTCTTCTGCAGGAGCTTGGCGCCGGTGAGGGCCACCTTGTCGGCGTTGATGATGATGACGAAGTCGCCACCGTCCATGTGAGGGGAGAAGGTCGCCTTGTGCTTGCCGCGCAGGAGCGCTGCAGCGTGGCTGGCCAGGCGGCCGAGGACCACGTCGGTGGCGTCGATGACGACCCAGTCGTGCGTGATCTCACTGGCCTTCGGGGAATACGTGCGCGTCACAATAGTGCTGCTTTCTGGTCGGAGTTGGTCGTTCGTGAATCCCGCTCCTGTTGGGTGTTCCGAACGGAACGCCCGAGGTGGAGGGCTCAACTTCGGGTACCGCGCCGCAGAAGGCGCAGGCACCAACGGGAGAGTCTACGCGACGACGTCCCGGCGGTCAATTCCCACCGGGAACCTCACTCGGCGCTCGCCTCCACCTGCTCGTGGCTCCGCCGCTGACGGGTCTCGGCGGCCCGCGCGTGCAGCAGCCCCGGCTCGGGGTAACCGATCTCGACGAGGGTGAGTCCGCGCGCCGGCATCACCCGGAAATCGATCTCCCGCCGCCCGCCGTCGCGGAGCCGGACGACCTCCTCGAGCGACATGCGCCCCTCCCCCACGGCGACGCAAGCGCCGACGAGCGCCCGCACCATGCTGTGGCAGAACGCGTCGGCGGTGAGGCTAGCCACGAGCACGCCCGCCTCGTCCCGCTCCCAGCTGAAGGACTGCAGGGTTCGGATGGTCGTCGCGCGTGGTCTCGGTTTGCAGTACGCCTGGAAGTCGTGGAGCCCGACGAGCGAGGTGGCCGCCCGGTGGAGCAGCTCCACGTCGAGCGACGCCGTCGTCCAGCTCGTCGTCCGCCGGAGGATCGGGTCTTTGCGGACGTCGGCGTCCGCGAGGCGGTAGCGATAGTGACGCCAGACCGCCGAGAAGCGCGCGTCGAAGCCCTCCGACGCCGGTTCCGCCGTGTGGATCACGACGTCGCGGTCCATCCCGAGCACGCCGTTCAGTCGACGCACGAGGAGGGAGCTCGCGGTCTCGTTCCGCGGCGTACCGTCGTGGAACTCGGCGTGGCGCCCCTGCAATCGCGTGATCTTCGCGAGCTGCGGCTCGGTGAGGTCGAGGTGCGCCACCTGACCGGCCGCGTGCACCCCGGCATCCGTCCGTCCGGCCACCACGAACCGCGGCATCGGCGGGACGGTCTTGCCGAGCACGCGATACAGCGCCTCCTCCAGGACCCCCTCGACCGTCCGGAGCCCCGGCTGCTTCGCCCATCCGGCGAAGTCCGTGCCGTCGTACGCGATGGCGAGCCGGAACCGCTGGGTCGGGAGGACCTCCGCTGCCGCGACCTGCTCAGCGCTCACGGACGTACGCCAGATCACGCGTCGTCGCGACGAAGCCCTGTCGTTCGTACAACCCGAGTGCACCCGTGGGGCTGGCCGTGTCGACCTCCAGGGTCGCCCGCTCGAGGCCGGCTGCCTGGATCCGGCGAAGCGCGGTGGCCAGCAGAGCCGGTGCGAGTCGTCGGCCACGCCAGTCGCGCACGGTCCCGACGAGGGCGATGTACGCGCTGGTGAACCCCTGCGCGGACCAGCTGTCCTCGTCCACCTCGGCCAGCGTGAAGCCGACGACCCGTCCGTCGTCGTCGATCGCGACCACCGAGAGGTCGTCGCGGAAGTGGGATCCGCCGACGAACTGCGCCCACATCGCCGGGACCGTCTCCAGGCTGCCCCAGTGGTCCCGGAACGAGTCGTTCCGAGCCTCCCTCGTGCGTTCGGCCACGTCCGGGTGGTACGCCTCGAGTCGGACACCGTCGGGCACGTCGATCTCGTCGACGGGCGCGGAGAGATCGCGTTCCATGATCGTGAAGTACCGCGCCACGGCGAAGCCGAACCGCTCCAACAGGCGCGCCGCCCCCGGGTTCCGTTCGTCGACGTAGGCACGGGACGAAGCTGGAGCACCCGTCTCGACGGAGGCCAGCTGCTGCACGGACCGTTCCAGTGACCACGCGAGCAGCGCTCGGCCGATCCCCCGCTCACGCCGCGCGGGATGCACGCCGCCGAAGACGTACGAATACACGGACACGTCTCGCGAGGGCGACAGGATCACCATCGCGTAGGCGACCAGCGTGCCGTCGGCGGCGATCGCCAGCAGGCTGTCCGGAGCCATGTCGATCCACGCGTGGTCGAACTGGTCCGCGATCTCGTCGCGGCTCGTCACCCGGTGGGGGTTGTCGAACGGATCCATGGCACGGCACAGCGCCACGATGTCGTCGATGTCCGCGCGGACCGCCGGACGCCAGTGATCGACGTCGGGGTGCTGTGGCAGGGCCGGCCGGCCGGCCGGAACGGCGGGAGTGGTACTCATGTCTCCAGCCTAGGACACCGTGGAAGCGCCGCCAGGAACGACGGAACCCCGCCCTCCACGTGGAGAGCGGGGTTCCGTTCGTGTGTCGCTGAACCTACTTGGCGTCCTTCGCGGGAGCCTCGTCGGTGGTCTCGCCGGCGTCGACGGACTCGCCGTCGGTCTCGGTCGCCTCGACGGCTTCCGTCGCCTCTGCGTCAGCTTCGACCTCGGCGGGGGTCTCCTCGGCCGGAGCCTCGTCGACCGGCGCTGCGGCGTGCTTCGCGGACTGCTTGGCCGGCTTCGCCTTCGGCGTGACGGGCTCGAGGACGAGCTCGATCACGGCCATCGGAGCGTTGTCGCCCTTGCGGTAACCGGTCTTGATGATGCGCGTGTAGCCACCCTGACGGTCGGCGACGAGGGGCGCGATCTCCGTGAAGAGCTCGTGGACGACGCTCTTGTCGGTGATCGTCGCAAGCACCCGACGGCGGGCGTGCAGGTCGCCGCGCTTCGCGAAGGTGATCAGGCGCTCAGCGAGCGGACGCAGGCGCTTCGCCTTGGTCTCGGTGGTCTGGATGCGCTTGTGGGTGAACAGCGCAGCAGCGAGGTTGGCGAGCAGCAGACGCTCGTGGGCAGGTCCGCCTCCGAGGCGGGGTCCCTTGGTGGGAGTAGGCATTCTTGTCTCTCTTCAGGTTGGAAAGTCGTCAGGTGGATCGCGTGCTAGGAGACGGTCTCGTCGTCGTAGCCGCTGTAGAAGTGGGCGCCGTCGAACCCGGGAACCGAGTCCTTCAGGGAGAGGCCCATTTCGGTGAGCTTGTCGCGAACTTCATCCACCGACTTCTGTCCGAAGTTGCGGATGTTCATGAGCTGCGTCTCCGACAGCGCGACGAGCTCGCTGACGTTGTTGATGCCCTCGCGCTTGAGGCAGTTGTACGAGCGCACGGAGAGGTCGAGGTCCTCGATCGGGATCGAGAGCTCGCCCGGCAGCACGGCGTCGACCGGCGCGGGGCCGATCTCGATGCCCTCTGCGGCGGTGTTGAGCTCGCGAGCCAGGCCGAACAGCTCGGTCAGCGTACGACCGGCCGACGCGATGGCGTCGCGCGGCGTGATGGCCGGCTTCGACTCGACGTCGACGACCAGGCGGTCGAAGTCGGTGCGCTCACCGGCACGAGTCGCCTCGACGCGGTAGGTCACCTTGAGGACGGGCGAGTAGATCGAGTCGACGGGGATCTGACCGGCTTCGCTGAACTCGTTGCGGTTCTGCGTGGCCGACACGTAGCCGCGGCCACGCTCGATCGTGAGCTCGAGCTCGAACTTCGCCTTGTCGTTGAGGGTCGCGATGACGAGGTCCGGGTTGTGGACCTCGACGCCGGCCGGAGCCGAGATGTCGGCTGCGGTGACCTGGCCTGCGCCGGTCTTGCGGAGGTACGCCGTGATCGGCTCGTCGTGCTCACTGGAGACGACGAGGCCCTTAATGTTCAGGATGATCTCGGTGACGTCTTCCTTGACACCGGGGATCGTGCTGAACTCGTGCAGCACGCCGTCGATGCGGATGCTGGTGACGGCTGCTCCCGGAATGGACGACAGCAGGGTGCGACGGAGCGAGTTCCCGAGGGTGTACCCGAAGCCTGGCTCGAGCGGCTCGATGATGAACCGGCTGCGGAACTCCGAGATGGATTCTTCGGTGAGCGTAGGGCGCTGTGCGATGAGCACTATGGATTCCTTTCGGCTAAGTGTCCGCTATATGACACTTGCGTTGGCGAGGTAGTGAATGGTGTTCGCTGGCCCTGGTCACCAGGACCATGCCGTGATCCGTCCGCGGCGATCAGACGATCGCTACGGACGGATCACGGCCGGTGAACCGAAGGAATTAGACGCGGCGACGCTTCGGGGGGCGGCAGCCGTTGTGTGCCTGAGGCGTGACGTCGTTGATCGAGCCGACCTCGAGGCCTGCGGCCTGGAGGGAACGGATCGCGGTCTCGCGGCCGGAGCCGGGTCCCTTGACGAAGACGTCGACCTTCTTCATGCCGTGCTCCTGCGCCTGACGCGCAGCCGACTCGGCGGCGAGCTGTGCGGCGAACGGGGTCGACTTGCGCGAACCCTTGAAGCCGACGCCACCGGACGAAGCCCAGCTGATGACCGCGCCCGAGGGGTCGGTGATCGAGACGATCGTGTTGTTGAACGTCGACTTGATGTGGGCCTGGCCCACGGCGATGTTCTTCTTTTCCTTCTTACGCGGCTTCCGAACGGCCGACTTTGGTGCTGCCATGAATATCTCCTGAGTCCTATGACGAGGCGACTAGGCGGGGCCTAGCGAGCCTTCTTCTTGCCGGCGACGGTGCGCTTCGGGCCCTTGCGGGTGCGCGCGTTGGTCTTGGTGCGCTGGCCGCGGACCGGAAGTCCACGACGGTGACGGATGCCCTGGTAGGACCCGATCTCCACCTTGCGGCGGATGTCGGCGGCGACCTCACGGCGGAGGTCACCCTCGACCTTGAAGGTGCCCTCGATGTAATCGCGCAGGGCGATCAGCTGGTCATCGGTGAGATCCTTCACGCGGATGTCTCCGCTGATGCCGGTGTCGGCGAGGGTCTTGAGTGACCGCGTGCGGCCAACACCGTAGATGTACGTCAGTGCAACTTCCACGCGCTTGTCGCGTGGGATGTCTACGCCGGCGAGACGTGCCATGGTGGCTTCTCCTAGGAGTTGTGGAGGTGTGGAGCAGTTCCGGTGCTCGGGCCTCCGACCCGAGGTGTCACCCGCGGCGCACGATGTGCTGCGGGATCTGGAACTGCCGTTAGAGGGGTGGTGCTGTGGTGCTCAGGGCTGCGTGCTGCAGATCCTCTGAGATCAACCCTGGCGCTGCTTGTGGCGCGGGTTCTCGCAGATGACCATGACGCGGCCGTTGCGACGGATGACCTTGCACTTGTCGCAGATCTTCTTGACGCTGGGCTTGACCTTCATAGTTCTCTCTTTTCGCTGTCATCGTGCCGGGCCCACCACCGGATGGTGGCGGCGCGTCCGGCCGTTACTTACAGCGCGACCTACTTGTAGCGGTAGACGATCCGACCACGGGTCAGGTCGTAGGGGGTCAGTTCCACGATCACGCGGTCCTCTGGGAGGATGCGGATGTAGTGCTGACGCATTTTGCCCGAAATGTGGGCAAGTACCTTGTGTCCGTTGGTCAGCTCAACGCGGAACATCGCGTTGGGCAGAGCCTCGACCACTTGGCCCTCGATCTCGATGACGCCGTCTTTTTTGGCCATAGCCTCACTGTCGCTCAGGTTGAGTCGCACTGGTCGTGCGGATGGATTGCGGTGCGGATGTCGGCTCGCCGAAGGCATGCAGAAAGCACCAAAGATCGATTCTATGCTATGTTTCCGGGTTTCGCCAACTCGACGTCGGCCAGGGCCCGTCAGTCGGTGCGGGAGCGCAGCGCGTCGTTGATCTGCGCCGTGAGACCGGCGTCTATCGGCAGCGGGCGTCCGTCCACGGCACGCACCGGCGCGGCCAGTCGGACGCTGGAGAGCAGCCATGCCGCCTCCGCGTCGAGCACGTCCTCCGGTGTCAGCATCCGGTACTCGTGCGGGAGCCCCTGCTCCTCGAGATGGGCCCAGAGCGCGAGCTGCGTGGTGCCGGGCAGGATCCCACTCGACGGAGGCGGTGTCACGAAACTGCCGCCGATCCGCACGACCACGGTGGAGGTGGGGCCCTCGAGGACGAAGCCGTCGCTGCTGACGAAGAGCACGTCGTCCGCTCCACGTCGGCGCGCCTCACGGAGCGCGGCCATGTTGACCGCGTACGACAGCGTCTTGGCGCCGGCGAGCAGCCACGGCGAACGCTCCTGCACGTCGCTCGCGAGACCGCGGTCGAGCAGGACGACCTCGATGCCGTTCTCACGCTCGGGGAAGCCGTCAGCCGGCGTCGCCGAGATCCACGCGGTCGGGCGCCCGCCACTCCCCCGCGTCACGACGAGTCGGACGGCGCTCTGATCGACGTCGGGGAGTTCCGCGATCGCGCGCGAGATCGCGAGGCGCCACTGTGCGTGGTTCGGCGCGGGCAGATCGAGGATGGCCGCCGACTCGGTCAGCCGATCGAGATGCGCGTCGACCGACTGCGGGTGCCGGCCGACGACACCGATCGTCTCGAAGATCCCGTCCCCCCGCGCGGGGCCCAGATCGAAGACGCTCAAGACGCCGGACCCGTCGCCGGCCGGCGTGATCGTGGCCGCGAGGTCGGCGTCGTCGATGACGGTGTCCGCTGGGAGGACGTCGAGAAGGAACACGATCGGCACGCTCATGCCGAGCAACTCTACCGGGACGGACGAGGTCGGGACGGCGACCGGGCTGACGCTCGGTCAGGCGGGACGGACCGGGGTGACGCCGAACGCGGCGAGAGCCTCGGCGCCGCCGTCGTGAGCGGTCAGGACCCAGATGCCGTCGCGGTGCACGGCGACGCTGTGCTCCCAGTGCGCAGCCGAACCACCGTCGAGCGTGGCGACGGTCCATTCGTCGTCGCGGACGAAGGTGTCGGGGCTCCCGGCGACCACCATCGGTTCGATGGCCACCACGAGTCCGGGCTTCACTTCGGGGCCACGCTGGCGGACCCGGTAGTTGAACACCGGCGGCGCCTCGTGCATCGTGCGTCCGATGCCGTGCCCCACGTAGTCGGTGAGGATCCCGTAGGGCTTCCCCTCGGGCGAGTGGTCCTCGACGTACTCCTCGATCGCGGCACCGACCTGGTTGAGGTGTCGGGCGGTCGCGAGCTCGGCGATCCCGGCCCACAGCGAACCCTCCGTCACCGCCGAGAGCCGCTCGCGCTCGGTGACGAGCTCCGGGCGCGTGGGATCCGGCAGCACGATGGTCATCGCGGAGTCGCCGTTCCAGCCGTCGATCGCGGCGCCGCTGTCGATCGACACGATGTCGCCCGCCTGCAGCACGCGTGACCCGGGGATGCCGTGGACCACGTCCTCGTTGACCGAGGTGCAGACCGTGTGCCGATAGCCGGGGACGAGCTTGAAGTTGGAGTGCCCGCCGGCCGCGACGATGGCCGCCTCGGCAGCCGCATCGAGTTGCAGCGTCGTCACCCCGGGGGCGACGAGCGCGCGCACCGCATCGAGCGAGGCCGCTGTGGCCAGCCCCGGCGCGAGCATCGCGCGGATCTGGTCAGGGGTCTTGTAGATCGACTTCCGGAACACCGTGGTGGACGTGTCCGTGCGTCAGACGGCCGGGACGATGATGCCGCGGGCGGCGAGGGCGGCATCGATCCGCGCGGTGACCTCGTCGACCTCACCGAGGCCGTCGACCGCCACGACGAGCCCGCGAGCGGTGAAGACCTCGATCAGCGGCGCGGTCTCGTGTGCGTAGAGGTCGAGCCGGTGGCGGATGACCTCCTCCGTGTCGTCGGTGCGACCCTGCTCGGCGGCACGCTTGAGGAGTCGAGCGACGACCTCTTCTGTGTCGGCCTGCAGCTGCACGACAGCGTTGAGGCTCGCGTCGTTCTCCGCGAGCAGCGCGTCGAGCGCGACCACCTGGTCGGTGGTCCGCGGATACCCGTCGAGCAAGAACCCCTCGACGGCGTCGGGCTGGTGGAGCCGGTCGCGGACGATCTCGTTCGTCAACGAGTCGGGAACGTACCCGCCCTCGCTCACGATCGCCTGGACCTGCTTCCCGAGCGCCGTACCCTCCTTGATGTTCGCGCGGAAGATGTCGCCCGTCGAGATCGCGGGGATGTCGAAGCGCTCCGCGAGGAAGGCCGCCTGGGTGCCCTTGCCGGATCCCGGAGGACCGACGATGAGCAGACGGGGCTTGCCGGCTGCCGCGCTCAACGCAGGAGCCCTTCGTAGTGACGCTGCTGGAGCTGCGAGTCGATCTGCTTGACCGTCTCGAGCCCGACACCGACGATGATGAGGATCGATGCGCCGCCGAACGGGAAGTTGGCGTTCGCGCCCACCAACGCCAGGGCGATGAGCGGCAGGAGCGCGATCAACCCCAGGTAGATCGATCCGGGCAGGGTCACGCGGGTAAGCACGTAGTCGAGGTATTCGGCCGTCGGGCGTCCGGCACGGATGCCGGGGATGAACCCGCCGTACTTCTTCATGTTGTCGGCGACCTCTTCGGGGTTGAAGGTGATCGCGACGTAGAAGTAGGTGAAGCCGACGATGAGCAGGAAGTACATGAGCATGTACAGCGGGTGGTCACCCTTGGTGAGGTACTGCTGGATCCACAGGACCCAGGGTGCCGGTGTGCCGGTCGTCGGCTGGTTGAACTGCGCGATGAGGGCCGGCAGGTACAGGATCGACGACGCGAAGATGACGGGCACCACACCGGCCATGTTGACCTTGATGGGGATGTACGTGTTGTTGCCGCCGTACGTCCTGCGTCCGACCATCCGCTTCGCGTACTGCACCGGGATGCGACGTTGCGACTGCTCGACGAAGACGACGAGTCCGACGATCACGAGGCCGACGGCGAGCACGAGGAGGAAGACCTCCGGGCCCTTCGCGGTCCAGATGGCGGCCAGCGAGCCCGGGAAGGTGGCTGCGATCGAGGTGAAGATGAGGAGCGACATGCCGTTGCCGACGCCGCGCTCGGTGACGAGCTCGGCCATCCACATGACGAGGCCGGTGCCCGCGGTCATGGTGACGACCATGAGGAGCATGCCGTACCAGGTGCCGCCCTGGGCGGTGATGAGGTCGGCGCAGACGCCGCCCTGGTTGCCGAACAGTGCACCGCTCTTGGCGACCGTGATGAGCGTCGTCGACTGGAGGATGCCGAGGAAGATCGTGAGGTAACGCGTGTACTGCGTCAGCTTGCCCTGGCCGGCCTGGCCTTCTTTGTGCAGCGTCTCGAAGTGCGGGATGACCACGCGGAGGAGCTGGACGATGATCGACGCGGTGATGTAAGGCATGATGCCCAGCGCGAAGATGGAGAGTTGGAGGAGCGCGCCACCGCTGAAGAGGTTGACGAGCTCGTAGAGGCCTGATGCGCCGGCGGCCTGCTGGTTCGCGAGGCACTGCTGCACGTTCGGGAAGTTCACGAACGGAGCGGGGATGAAGGACCCCAGCCGGTAGATGGCGATGATCCCGAGCGTGAACCCGATCTTGCGACGAAGATCCGGGGTCCGGAAGATCCGGCCGATGGCGCTGAACAAAAGGGGCCTCCTGTGAGATGTTGCGGGGTCGGCCCGGGTGACCGGCATGATGCCGGCCACCCGAGTGAGCTCCTGTGCGGAGCCGGCCGAGGGCTACTTGACGCTGCCCCCGGCTGCCACGATCTTCTGCTCAGCTGAGCCGGAGACCTTGTCAACCGCGACATTCAGCTTAACCGAGATGTCACCGTTTCCGAGAACCTTGACCTTCTCGTTCTTCCGGACGGCACCCTTGGCGACGAGGTCGACCGTGGTGACGTCGCCACCCTTCGGGTACAGCTCGGCGAGCTTCTCCAGGTTCACGACCTGGTACTCGACGCGGAAGGGGTTCTTGAAGCCACGGAGCTTCGGGGTGCGCATGTGCAGCGGCATCTGCCCACCCTCGAAGCCGACCTTGACGTTGTAACGCGCCTTCGTACCCTTGGTACCGCGACCCGCGGTCTTACCCTTGGACGCCTCACCACGGCCCACGCGCATCCGGGACTTCTTGGCA
Source organism: Plantibacter sp. 2H11-2 (assembly GCF_050031945.1). Lineage (NCBI taxonomy): Bacteria > Bacillati > Actinomycetota > Actinomycetes > Micrococcales > Microbacteriaceae > Plantibacter > Plantibacter sp. 2H11-2. The sequence goes on from NZ_JBNBBL010000001.1 coordinate 841,958, forward strand.
CCGGCGGCGGGACGGAGGTGGTGCACCTTCAGGACCTGCTCGCGCTTCTCAGCGGGCTCGTCCTTCGCGGGCTTCTTGGCTGCAGCAGCCTTGGGTGCCGCCTTCGCCTTGGGCTCGGCCTTCGCGGCAGCCGTCTTCGGAGCTGCCTTGGCAGCGGCCTTGGGGGCCTTCTCCTCAGTGGTTTCGTTCTTCTCAGCCATTAGTCGATCTCCTCAACCTGTACGAGGTGAGCAACAGTGTTCACGTAGCCGCGGTTCTGCGCGTTGTCCGGGCGGACGACGACAGCACCGATGCGACGGAGACCCAGGCTGCGAAGCGTGTCGCGCTGGTTCTGCTTCTCACTAATTCTGCCCTTGATCTGGGTGATCCTCAGCTGGGCCATCAGGCACCTACCTTCGCAGCAGCGGCCGCCTGAACGGCCTCTGCCTCTGCACGGAGCAGGCGGGCCGGAGCGACCTGGTCGAACTCGAGACCACGACGGGCTGCGACGGCACGAGGTTCCTCGAGCTGCTTCAGCGCCGTGACGGTCGCGTGGACGATGTTGATCGTGTTGGACGAACCGAGCGACTTGCTCAGCACGTCGTGGATCCCGGCGCACTCGAGGACGGCGCGGACGGGACCACCGGCGATGACACCGGTACCAGCGGCGGCGGGGCGCAGGAGCACCACACCGGCTGCTGCCTCACCCTGGGTGGGGTGCGGGATGGTCGAGCCGACGCGCGGGACGCGGAAGAAGTTCTTCTTCGCCTCTTCGACGCCCTTCGCGATCGCGAGCGGGACTTCGCGAGCCTTGCCGTAGCCGACGCCGACCATGCCGTTGCCGTCACCGACGACCACGAGGGCGGTGAAGCTGAAGCGACGACCACCCTTCACGACCTTCGAGACACGGTTGATGGTCACGACGCGCTCCAGGAACTGGCTCTTGTCGCTGTCGCGGCTACCGCGGTCGCGGTTGGGGTTGCGCTCGCGGCCTCCGCGGCGCGCCTCGCGCGGCTCGCGGTCGCCGGTGGGCGCCGTCGATGCCGCGGTCTCGACCGGGGCCTCGGCCACGGTCGCCACAGGCTCTTGCTGCTGCTTGTTGTCTTCGCTCACAGGTTCAATCCGCCCTCTCGAGCACCATCGGCAATTGCTGCCACGCGACCTGCGTAGCGGTTGCCTCCACGGTCAAATACGACATCGTCGATGCCGGCTGCCTTGGCACGCTCGGCGATGAGTTCGCCGACCTTGCGCGACTTGGCGGTCTTGTCGCCGTCGAACGTCCGGAGGGTGTCCTCCATGGTCGAGGCGGAGACGAGGGTGTGACCCTTCGTGTCATCGACAACCTGCACGAACACGTGACGGGCTGAACGGTTGACGACGAGGCGCGGACGGACCGCGGTACCCTCGACCTTCTTGCGCAGACGCGTGTGGCGACGGCCACGTGCGGCAGTCTTCGTTGGACGAGCCATGGTTACTTACCAGCCTTTCCGGCCTTGCGACGCACGATCTCGCCGGCGTAGCGCACACCCTTGCCCTTGTACGGCTCGGGCTTGCGGATCTTACGGATGTTGGCGGCGACCTCGCCGACGGCCTGCTTGTCGATACCGGCGACCGTGAGCTTGTTGTTGCCCTCGACGGTCAGCGTGATGCCGACCGGCGGCTCGACGGTGACGGGGTGCGAGAAGCCGAGCGCGAACTCGACGGCGCTGCCCTTCTGAGCGACGCGGTAACCGGTACCGACGACCTCGAGGCCCTTGGTGTAGCCCTGGGTGACGCCGATGATCTGGTTCGCGATGAGCGTGCGGGTCAGGCCGTGGAGCGAGCGCGAGTTGCGCTCGTCGTCGGGACGCGTGACGAGCAGCTGTGCGTCTTCGAGCTTGACCTCGATGGGGCTCGCGACGGTGAGCTGAAGCTCACCCTTCGGGCCCTTGACGGTGACGTTCTGACCGGCGACGTCGATGGTGACGCCTGCCGGGATGTCGATGGGGAGTCTTCCAATACGAGACATGACTGGCTACCACACGTAGGCGAGGACTTCCCCACCCACGCCCTTCTTCTCGGCCTGGCGGTCCGTGAGGAGGCCGCTGGAGGTGGACAGGATGACGACGCCGAGGCCGCCGAGGACCTTGGGGATCTCGTTCGACTTCGCGTAGACGCGGAGGCCGGGCTTCGAGACGCGCTTGATGCCGGCGATGGAGCGCTCGCGGTTCGGGCCGAACTTGAGGCTCAGCGAGAGCGTCTGTCCGACGGCCGCGTCAGCGACCTCCCAGCCGGAGATGTAGCCCTCGGACTTGAGGATCTCGGCGATGTTCACCTTGAGCTTGGAGTGCGGCATCGACACGGTGTCGTGGTGCGCCGAGTTCGCATTGCGCAGTCTGGTCAGCATGTCTGCGACCGGATCTGTCATGGTCATATCGAGTGTTTCCTTTGTTCACCAGGTTTCGACATCCTGTGCAAGGGTGCCGACCTGTGGTGGTTGAACCGTTCTGGGCAGGAGTGCCCCGAACGGGCGGAAGCCCGGTCCTCGACATACACCGAGGACCGGGCAGAAGCTCAGCCTACTTGGACTCAGCCGCCTTGAACGGGAAGCCGAGCGCCTTGAGCAGCGCGCGACCCTCGTCGTCGTTCTTGGCCGTGGTCACGACAGTGATGTCGAAGCCGCGGACACGATCGATCTTGTCCTGGTCGATCTCGTGGAACATCGACTGCTCCTGGAGACCGAAGGTGTAGTTGCCGTTGCCGTCGAACTGCTTGTCCGAGAGGCCGCGGAAGTCGCGGATACGCGGAAGAGCGAGGCTCAGCAGGCGGTCGAGGAACTCCCAAGCGCGGTCGCCACGAAGCGTGACGTGAGCGCCGATGGGCTGACCCTCGCGCAGCTTGAACTGCGCGATGGACTTGCGTGCCTTGGTGACCTGCGGCTTCTGGCCGGTGATCTTGGTGAGGTCCGAAACAGCGCCGTCGATGACCTTGCTGTCGCGAGCGGCCTCGCCCACACCGGTGTTGACGACGACCTTCACGAGTCCGGGCACCTGGTGCACGTTCGTGAAGCCGAAGTCCTTCTGCAGCTGCGGAAGGATCTCAGCGCGGTACTTCTGCTTGAGACGGGGCTGGATTTTGCCAGTCGCCACTTCTGTGTCGGTCATTACAGGTCCTTACCTGACTTCTTGGCGTAACGAACGCGGACCGTCTTGGTGACGCCGTCCTTCGTGACTTCCTCGTTGCGGTGGCCGACCTTGGTCGGGCCCTTGGTCTCCGGGTCGACGAGCGCGACGTTGGAGATGTGGATCGAAGCCTCGACGGTCTCGATGCCGCCGGTCTTGGTTCCACGCTGGGTCTGGCCGACACGGGAGTGCTTCGTGACGTAGTTGACGCCCTCCACGATCACCCGGTTCTTGTCCGCCAGGACCTCGATGACGCGACCCTGCTTGCCGCGGTAACCACCGCGGTCCTGCTTCGGGCCGGAGACGACCTGAACCAGGTCGCCCTTCTTGATCTTTGCCATGACTTAGATAACCTCCGGCGCCAACGAGACGATCTTCATGAACTTCTTGTCACGAAGCTCGCGACCGACCGGTCCGAAGATGCGGGTACCACGGGGGTCCCCGTCAGCCTTCAGGATGACAGCGGCGTTCTCGTCGAACTTGATGTACGAACCGTCGGAACGACGGGTCTGCTTGCGGGTGCGGACGATGACCGCCTTGACGACGTCGCCCTTCTTGACGTTGCCACCGGGGATCGCGTCCTTGACGGTCGCGACGATGGTGTCACCGAGGCCCGCGTAGCGGCGGCCGGAGCCACCGAGCACGCGAATGGTCAGGAGCTCCTTGGCGCCGGTGTTGTCGGCGACCTTGACTCGTGATTCTTGCTGAAGCATTGTTCGCTTTCCTCTCAGTAAGCCGCGAGGCCTACTTGGCCTTCTCGAGAATCTCGACCAGACGCCAGCGCTTGGTGGCGCTGGTGGGGCGGGTCTCGCTGATCAGGACGAGGTCGCCGATGCCGGCGGAGTTCGCCTCGTCGTGAGCCTTGACCTTGGAGGTGCGGCGGATGACCTTGCCGTAGAGCGGGTGCTTCACGCGGTCCTCGACCTCGACGACGATGGTCTTCTCCATCTTGTCGCTGGTCACCAGACCACGGCGGGTCTTGCGGTAGCCACGAGCAGCGGCGTCCTTGACGTCGTGCTCGGCCGACTCGTGACCCTCGGGGGCCTTGTCAGTAGCGGTAGCCATGTCTAGGCCTCCTTCGTGGTCTCGGCGTCGGCTGCAGCGGTGTCCTCGGACTTCGGTGCGGCCTTGGCCTTCTTGGTCTTCTTCTCAGCCTTGGCCTCGACGACCTCGACGGTCGGCGTGGCACGGATGCCGAGCTCGCGCTCACGGATGACCGTGTAGATGCGAGCGATGTCGCGCTTCACGGCGCGCAGGCGGCCGTGGTTCTCGAGCTGCCCCGTGGCCGACTGGAAGCGCAGGTTGAACAGCTCTTCCTTGGCCTTGCGGAGCTCCTCGAGGAGGCGCTGGTCTTCAAAGGTGTCGAGCTCGACGGGGGTGAGCTCCTTGGATCCGATCGCCATTATGCGTCGCCCTCCTCGCGCTTGATGATGCGTGCCTTGAGGGGCAGCTTGTGGATTGCACGGGTGAGCGCTTCGCGGGCCAGGGTCTCATCGACTCCGGCGACCTCGAACAGCACACGACCCGGCTTGACGTTCGCGACCCACCACTCGGGCGAACCCTTACCGGAACCCATGCGGGTTTCGGCGGGCTTCTTGGTCAGCGGACGGTCGGGGTAGATGTTGATCCACACCTTTCCGCCACGCTTGATGTGACGCGTCATGGCGATACGAGCGGACTCGATCTGACGGTTGGTCACGTAAGCGGGCGTCAGGGCCTGGATACCGTACTCACCGAACGACACCTTGGTGCCACCGGTCGCCTGGCCGGAACGGCCGGGGTGGTGCTGCTTCCGGTGCTTGACTTTGCGTGGGATCAACATGGTTATGCCTCAACTCCTGCGGCGGCGGGCGCCTCAGCAGCTGCCTTGGGGGCGCTGCTCGGACCGGCGTTCCGACGGGGGCGGTCGCCACCGTCGCGACGTTCCGGACGCGTCGACTTCTGGTTGGCCTGCTCGCGAGCAAGCTCCTTGTTGGTGATGTCGCCCTTGTAGATCCAGACCTTGACGCCGATGCGGCCGAACGTGGTCTTCGCCTCGTAGAAGCCGTAGTCGATGTTCGCGCGGAGCGTGTGCAGCGGCACACGACCTTCGCGGTAGAACTCGGAACGGCTCATCTCGGCGCCGCCGAGGCGGCCGGACACCTGGATGCGGACACCCTTGACGGTGGACGTGCGCTGAGCGCCCTGCAGGCCCTTACGCATCGCGCGGCGGAAGGCCACACGTGCGGAGAGCTGCTCGGCGATGCCCTGCGCGACGAGCTGAGCGTCGGCCTCGGGGTTCTTGACCTCGAGGATGTTCAGCTGGATCTGCTTCTTCGTGAGCTTCTCGAGGTCGGCGCGGATGCGCTCGGCCTCGGCGCCACGGCGACCGATCACGATGCCCGGACGGGCGGTGTGGATGTCGACGCGGACGCGGTCACGGGTGCGCTCGATCTCGATGCGGCTGACACCAGCGCGGTCGAGCGAGGTCGCCAGCAGACGGCGGATCTTGACGTCTTCCGCGACGAAGTCGCTGTAACGCTGACCCTTCTTCGTGCTGTCGGAGAACCAACGCGACACGTGGTCGGTCGTGATTCCCAGACGGAAGCCGTATGGATTGACTTTCTGACCCATTACTTGCTCACCTTCTTGGCCTTGGCAGCGCCGGCAGTCTCATCAGGCGTCGAGAGCTCGACGGTGATGTGGCTGGTGCGCTTGAGGATGCGGAACGCGCGGCCCTGTGCGCGGGGACGGAAACGCTTGAGGGTTGCACCCTCATCGACGTACGCCTTCGCGATGTACAGGTCCTGCTCGTCAAGGAACACGTTGTCCTTGTCGGCCGTGACGCGAGCGTTCGCGATGGCCGAGGCAACGAGCTTGTAGATGGGCTCGCTGGCGCTCTGTGGTGCGAACTTCAGGATGGCCAAGGCCTCCTGAGCCTGCTTGCCACGGATGAGCGCGACGACACGACGGGCCTTCTGGGGGGTGACGCGGATGTGTCGCACGCGGGCGATCGACTCCACCATTTCTCTTCCTCCTTCACGTCACCGCGTTAGCGGCGACGGCCCTTCTTGTCGTCCTTCACGTGTCCACGGAAGGTGCGGGTGGGCGCGAACTCGCCGAGCTTGTGCCCGACCATCGTCTCGGTGACGAACACCGGGATGTGCTTGCGACCGTCGTGGACGGCGATGGTGTGACCCAGCATCGCCGGGATGATCATCGATCGACGCGACCAGGTCTTGATCACGTTCTTGTTGTTGGCCTCGTTCGCCGTGACGACCTTGCGGAGCAGGTGGTCGTCGACGAAGGGGCCCTTCTTGAGACTGCGTGGCATCTTCTCTTACTCCTACTTACGCTTCTTGCCGGCGGTACGACGACGAACGATGAGCTTGTCGCTTTCCTTGTTGGGGTGGCGCGTGCGGCCTTCCTTCTGGCCCCACGGGCTGACCGGGTGACGTCCACCGGAGGTCTTGCCCTCACCACCACCGTGCGGGTGGTCGATCGGGTTCATCGCGACACCACGGACGGTCGGGCGGACGCCCAGCCAGCGCTTACGGCCGGCCTTACCCCAGTTGATGTTCGACTGCTCGGCGTTGCCGACTTCACCGATGGTGGCGCGGCAGCGCAGGTCGACGTTGCGGATCTCACCGGACGGCAGACGGAGCTGCGCGTACGGGCCGTCCTTCGCGACGAGACGCACCGATGCACCCGCGGAGCGGGCCATCTTCGCGCCGCCGCCGGGACGGAGCTCGATCGCGTGGATGACCGTACCGGTGGGGATGTTCTTCAGCGGCAGGTTGTTCCCGGGCTTGATGTCCGCGCCGGCACCCGACTCGACTACGTCGCCCTGGCTGAGCTTGTTCGGAGCGAGGATGTACCGCTTGGTGCCGTCCACGAAGTGGAGCAGCGCGATACGCGCGGTGCGGTTGGGGTCGTACTCGATGTGAGCGACCTTGGCGTTGACGCCGTCCTTGTCGTTGCGACGGAAGTCGATCAGACGGTACTGGCGCTTGTGGCCACCACCGATGTGACGCGTCGTGATGCGGCCCTGGTTGTTGCGACCACCGGTCTTCGACAACGGACGAAGCAGCGACTTCTCCGGCGTGGTGCGGGTGATCTCCGCGAAGTCCGCGACAGACGAACCGCGACGACCAGGAGTCGTGGGCTTGTACTTACGAATAGCCATTTCTTATTCCTCTTCGTTCCCGGCCGTCTTAGCCAACAGCCGTGAAGATGTCGATGGAACCCGACTTGAGCGACACGATGGCGCGCTTGGTGTCCTTGCGCTTGCCGGTGCCGAACTTGGTGCGACGGGTCTTGCCCTGACGGGTGAGGGTGTTGATCGAAGCGACCTCGACACCGAAGATCTTCTCGATGGCGAGCTTGATCTCGGTCTTGTTCGAGCGCGGGTCGACGAGGAAGGTGTACTTGCCCTCGTCGATCAGGCTGTAGCTCTTCTCGGAGACGACCGGCGCGAAGATGACGTCGCGGGGGTCCTTGTTGATCGCGGTCATGCCGAGACCTCCTCGGTTGCGGCCGTGTTGCCGGTCTTGCTGGCGACGAATGCCTCGAAGGCGGCCTTGGTGAAGACGATGTCGTCGGAGACGAGCACGTCGTATGCGTTCAGCTGGTCGTACGACAGCACGTGCACGTTCTGCAGGTTGCGGACGCTGCGGAGGCTGACCTCGTCGTCGCGCTGGAGGACGATCAGGACGTGCTTCGAGGAAGCGACGTTCGTCAGGTACTCGGACACGGCCTTCGTCGACGGCTTCTCACCGATCGAGAGGGAGTCGACGACGTGCAGGCGGCTGCCGCGTGCGCGGTCGGAGATGGCGCCGAGGAGAGCCGCGGCGATCATCTTCTTGGGGGTGCGCTGTGCGTAGTTGCGGGGCACTGGACCGTGGACGATGCCACCGCCGGTCATCTGAGGTGCACGGATGGAGCCCTGACGAGCGTTACCCGTACCCTTCTGCTTGAACGGCTTGCGGCCGGCACCGGACACTTCGCCGCGGCGCTTGGTCTTGTGCGTCCCCTGGCGGGCGGCAGCGAGCTGCGCGACGACCACCTGGTGGATGAGCGGGATGTTGGTCTGAACGTCGAACACCTCGGCAGGAAGGTCGACGGTGCCGGCCTTCTTGAGCTTGGTGTCGAGCACGTCGAGAGTAGCGATAGCCATGGAACTACGCTCCCTTCACTGCGGTGCGGACGAATACGATGCGGCCACGAGCGCCGGGAACGGCACCCTTGACGAGCAGCAGGCCCTTCTCGGCGTCGATGGCGTGAACGCGGAGGTTCAGCACGGTGACGCGCTCGCCACCCATACGACCGGCCATGCGCATGCCCTTGAAGACACGGCTCGGGGTCGAGGAGGCGCCGATGGAGCCCGGCTTGCGGTGGTTGCGGTGAGCACCGTGAGATGCGCCCGTTCCCTTGAAGTTGTGACGCTTCATGACACCGGCGAAACCCTTACCCTTCGAAGTGCCGACGACGTCGACCTTCTGGCCGGCCTCGAAGACACCGTCGACGGTGAGCTCCTGGCCGAGCGAGTACTCGGATGCGTCGGCGGTGCGGACCTCGGTGAGGTGACGACGCGGCGTCACGCCGGCCTTGTCGAAGTGACCCGCGTCAGGCTTGCTGACCTTGCGGGGATCGATCTGGCCGTACGCGATCTGCACGGCGTCGTAGCCGTCGACCTCGGGGGTGCGAACCTGCGTGACCACGTTGGGCGTGATCTCGATGACGGTGACGGGAACGAGCTTGTTGTTCTCGTCCCACACCTGGGTCATGCCGAGCTTGGTGCCGAGCAGACCCTTGCTGGTCTTCGTGTTAGACATGTCTTCCTTCCGTCTCTACCGAGCTCAGAGCTTGATCTCGATGTTGACGTCCGCCGGCAGGTCGAGACGCATGAGCGAGTCGACGGCCTTCGGGGTCGGGTCGATGATGTCGATCAGACGCTTGTGGGTGCGCATTTCGAAGTGCTCCCGGCTGTCCTTGTACTTGTGCGGCGAACGGATCACGCAGACCACGTTCTTCTCCGTCGGAAGCGGCACGGGGCCGACGACGGTTGCGCCTGCACGGGTGACCGTGTCGACGATCTTGCGCGCCGAAGTATCGATGACCTCATGGTCATACGACTTCAGTCGGATGCGGATCTTCTGTCCCGCCATGTGTGACTCACTCTCTGTCTCGCGTCGTGCGGATCGCTCCGTATTGGACGCATATCGTGCGCTTTGCAACGTTCGGTTGCTCCGCGCCATTGGCACTACTGGTGTCGCACCACTGTTCTGCTGTCAACGACCACTCGTGTCTTGCGACCCTCGTGGTCATCCACCGGCATCCACCCCGACTCGTGGTCGGCGCTGGGCGTAGCACTGCTACGACCTGGATTGCGATGAAGTGATTGGTGTTCTGCTACCCGCGGCCTAGGCTCGATCCCTGTCGCGTTGCCGCGTCTGGGAGCTCCTATGCACTACCTGGCAGTGATCCGCCGGAGCGCGCACGGGCACGCTCGTCCGAAATACTGAACTGGACTAGTTTGCCACGGATCCACCATGCGTGCAACCCGGGCGTGTCGCGCGCGGCGGATGGTCAGGATCCGCCCAGTCTCGGGCGTCGAGAGCACCGAGGCGCTGCTGCTCAGCAGGGCTCGACGACGTTGTCGACCTCGACCGGACGCACCCCCGGGGTGCCCTCGAACCGCACCGCGTCGACCGTCGCGCCGGACACGTCCGCATCGACGTCGAGCGTCACCGTCGCGCCCGGCGCGATCGCCACCACCACGTAGGCCACCGGGCGTCCGTCGTCCGATCCGGCAGTGTACGGGACCTCGACGCCGTCAACCCGGACCGAGCGGATGTCGGCGCCGTCGGGCGAGTAGGCCATGACCCGCAGGCGCATCCAACCACGTGGGAGTCCCTCACGCTCGTGGAACCCCGCGATGTAGTCGAACGCCCCCATGTCGAGGTCCGGCTCCGTGTCGATCGTGTTGGAGAGTTCCGACGTGACCATCACCGTGCGGGCTCCGTCGACGTCGCACGACCCCGCACGGACACGGACCTGCTGTCGGAGGTAGTACTCGAGTTTGGACCCGACCGCGTCCGAGAGGTACAGCCCGAACGGCACCGAACGAGACGAACGCTCGGGCAGGGCGCCGCCGACCCCGGCGAGCACCAGCGCCCGCTCCTCGACGCGGTCGGGACTCCAGGCGAGCAGACGCCGCTCGTCGACCGCCTGGACCCAGCCGTCGATCGCCCGGGGCACCTCCATGGACCCCGCCTGCAGCTGCGACGTGAGCGCCTGCACGACGGCGGTGAAGGTCGCGTCCTGGGCCCGGTTCGCCTCGTCGCTGAGACCGGGGTGGTCTCGGTACACGCTGTTCAGGAGCTCGTCGACCACCGTCTCGCTCGACACCTCCGTGCCGTCGGCCAGCTCCACGGGGCCGGTCGCTCGCAGCAGGTGGGACAACGCGACCGGATCCACGGCCAGCACCAGGTCCGGCACGACGCCCTGGCTCTCCTCCCACAGCCGCGAGGCCACCTGCGCACCGTACGGGAAGTCCGGCCGCGCCGTCACCTCATGGATGGAGGTGCCTGCTGCAGCGTAGCCCTCGGTCCGGTAGAGCGCGTCGGCATCGGCCGGCAGGGGCACCACCGGATCGGCGTGCGACACGAAGTCCGCGCCGCCGAGGGTCCTGGTCACGCTGAGCACCCCCTCCTCGATGTGCACGAGCACCGAAGCTCCTGCGATGCCGCCGAGGGCCCGGCTCTCCGCCGAGTTCTGGAACAGCACGACAACGTCTCGCGGACCCTCCTCCCCCAGGAACCCGGGCAGCGCCCGAAGCACCGGTGCGAGCCGCGCGGCGAGCGATGAGGCCTCGCGCAGCGGTCCGTCGAGTCCACCCAGCGCCGACACCACCTGCGGCAGGAGCACCGAACGGTCGAGACGGTCGAGGCGCGCCACCTGCTCCTCGAGTCGCTCGAGCGCACGCGCCGAGCTCCGGGCAAGTCTCCCCACTCGCTCCGTGTCCAGTCGCCCGTCGACCGCCAGTCCGTCGAGGGACAGGGCGAGGACCGGCTCGACGACCTCGTGGACGACCACGTGCGCCGCCTCGACGGCCGTGCGCACCGCCTCGAAGTTCGCCCCGGAGACGGGCACGCGTTCCGCAAGCCACCAGTCAGGCCGCTGCGTCGACGCCAGTGCCCGCTCGACCGCATCTCCTGCACGCTCCACGGCGGCAGGATCGATCGCGTCGGTGCCGCCGCCATCGCCGCCCGCCCGGATCGTCTCGAGCTCCGGCAGGACCGACTCGAGCTCCTCCCGGACGGACATGGCCTCCACCGCCGCCGACACGGAGGCTCCAGCGATGCCGAGCAGGACGGACAGGGCGACGGCGCTCGGGATCAGGACACGTGGGCGCGACAGACGACGCGGGCGAATGGAGGAACGGGACACGGTCACCTCGGGCGGCTCGATGCTGAATGGGTCGACCGATATCTTACATATGAGTTGCCCGGTTGCCGATCGGCCGACAGCGCGCACGACGAAGGGCCCGGAGCGAAATGCTCCGGGCCCTTCGTGTGGAACCGTGCCGACCCTGAGGTCGATCAGGGGTTCGCGTCAGCGGATGCTTACGCGAGCACCTTGGTGACGGTGCCGGCGCCGACGGTGCGGCCACCCTCGCGGATGGCGTAGCCGAGGCCGACCTCCATGGCGATGGGCTGGATCAGCTCAACGGTCATGTCGGTGGTGTCGCCGGGCATGACCATCTCGGTGCCCTCGGGCAGCGTGATGACGCCGGTGACGTCGGTGGTGCGGAAGTAGAACTGCGGACGGTAGTTCGCGTAGAACGGGTTGTGACGCCCACCCTCATCCTTGGACAGGATGTACGCGGTGCCCTCGAAGTTCGTGTGCGGCGTGACCGAACCCGGCTTCACGACGACCTGGCCGCGCTCGACGTCTTCACGCTTCGTGCCACGGAGCAGGAGACCACAGTTCTCGCCGGCCCATGCCTCGTCGAGCTGCTTGTGGAACATCTCGATACCCGTGACGATCGTCTTCTGCGTCGGGCGGATGCCGACGATCTCGACCTCGGAGTTGATCGCGAGCGTGCCACGCTCGGCGCGGCCCGTGACGACGGTTCCACGACCGGTGATCGTGAAGACGTCCTCGATCGGCATGAGGAAGGGCTTGTCCTTGTCGCGCACGGGGTCGGGGACGTTGGCGTCCACGGCGTCCATGAGGTCGAGGATGCTCTGCACCCACTTCTCGTCGCCCTCGAGCGCCTTGAGGCCCGAGACGCGGACGACCGGTGCGTCCTCAGCGAAGCCCTGCGAGGCGAGGAGCTCGGAGACCTCGAGCTCGACGAGCTCCAGGATCTCCTCGTCGTCGACCATGTCGGACTTGTTCAGCGCGACGAGCAGGTAGGGGACGCCGACCTGCTTGGCGAGCAGCACGTGCTCACGCGTCTGAGCCATCGGGCCGTCAGTGGCGGCGACGACCAGGATCGCGCCGTCCATCTGCGCAGCACCGGTGATCATGTTCTTGATGTAGTCAGCGTGACCGGGGGCGTCGACGTGCGCGTAGTGGCGCTTCGGGGTCTCGTACTCGACGTGCGAGATGTTGATCGTGATACCACGCTGACGCTCTTCCGGCGCGGAGTCGATCGACGCGAAGTCGCGCTGCACGTTGGTCGCGGACGGGAACTTGTCCGCCAGGACCTTCGAGATCGCCGCGGTGAGCGTGGTCTTGCCGTGGTCGACGTGACCGATCGTACCGATGTTGACGTGCGGCTTGGTCCGCTCGAACTTGGCCTTTGCCACTGTGAGTCCTCCTCAGGACGTTGTGCGGGACGCCGGGCACCATTCGATGCCCGACGCACTGCAGGGATGTGTATTCATGTTACGCGATCCGCCCGGGTGTTCGCACACCCGGCCGGACCGCGGTGAAGAGAGAGTGAGTGACTACTCGCCCTTGTTCTTCTGGATGATCTCGTCGGCGACAGCCTTCGGGACCTCCGCGTAGCTCTCGAACGTCATCGAGTACACGGCACGACCAGAGGTCTTCGACCGGAGGTCGCCGATGTAGCCGAACATCTCGGAGAGCGGCACGTTGGCACGGATGACCTTGACGCCGGTGGCGTCGTCCATGGACTGGATCTGTCCACGGCGCGAGTTGAGGTCTCCGATGACGTCGCCCATGTACTCCTCAGGAGTACGCACCTCGACCGCCATGAGCGGCTCGAGGAGGACGGGGTTGGCACGCGAGTAGGCCTCCTTGAGACCCATCGAGCCGGCGATCTTGAACGCCATCTCCGAGGAGTCGACGTCGTGCGCCGCACCATCGGTGATGATCGCCTTGACACCCACGACCGGGTAGCCCGCGAGGCCACCGACCTGCAGGGCGTCCTGGAAACCGGCGTCGATCGACGGGATGTACTCGCGCGGGATGCGACCACCGGTCACGGCGTTCACGAACTCGTAGGTCGTCTCCGGAGTGACGTCCATCGGCTCCAGATCGAACTGGATCTTCGCGAACTGACCCGAACCACCGGTCTGCTTCTTGTGCGTGTAGCCGTACTTCTCGACCTTGCGCTTGATGGTCTCGCGGTAGGCGACCTGCGGCTTGCCGACGTTGGCCTCGACGTTGAACTCGCGCTTCATGCGGTCGACGAGGATGTCGAGGTGGAGCTCGCCCATGCCCTTGATGACCGTCTGGCCGGTCTCGGTGTTCTGCTCGGTGCGGAACGTCGGGTCCTCTTCGGCCAGCTTCTGGATCGCGGTGCCCAGCTTCTCCTGGTCGGCCTTGGTCTTCGGCTCGATCGCGACCTCGATGACGGGCTCCGGGAAGCTCATCGACTCGAGGACGACCTGGTTCTGCGGGTCGGACAGGGTGTCACCGGTGGTGGTGTCCTTCAGGCCGATGACCGCGTAGATGTGACCGGCGGTGACGAAGTCGACCGGGTTCTCCTTGTTGGCGTGCATCTGGAAGATCTTCCCGATGCGCTCCTTCTTGCCCTTGGTCGAGTTGATGATCTGCGCACCGGAGTCGAGACGACCCGAGTAGACGCGGACGTAGGTCAGGCGACCGAAGAACGGGTGCACCGCGACCTTGAACGCGAGCGCGGTGAAGGGCTCGGTCGAGTCGGGGTGACGCTCCACGACCTTCTCCTCGTCGCGCGCGTCGTGGGCCTCGATGGCCGGGACGTCGAGCGGGGAGGGGAGGTAGTCGATGACGGCGTCGAGCATCGGCTGGACGCCGCGGTTCTTGAACGCGGAGCCACAGAGGACCGGGTACATGGTGCTCGTGATGGTGAGGTGACGGATCGCGGCCTTGATCTCCGCGACGGTCAGCTCTTCGCCACCGAAGTACTTTTCCATGAGTGCGTCGTCGGTCTCGGCGACAGCCTCGAGGAGCGCGGTGCGGTACTCGGCCGCCTTCTCCTTGAGGTCTTCCGGGATCTCCTCGATGGCGTACTTGGCGCCCATCTCGACGTCACCCTTGGCGTCTCCGCGCCAGGTGAGCGCACGCATCTCGACGAGGTCGACGACGCCCTCGAAGTTGGACTCGGCACCGATCGGCAGCTGGATGACCAGCGGCTTCGCGCCGAGGCGGCTGATGATCGTGTCGACGGTGAAGTAGAAGTCGGCGCCGAGCTTGTCCATTTTGTTGACGAAGCAGATGCGCGGGACGTCGTACTTGTCGGCCTGACGCCAGACCGTCTCGGACTGGGGCTCGACGCCCTCCTTGCCGTCGAACACCGCGACCGCGCCGTCGAGGACGCGGAGCGAACGCTCGACCTCGACCGTGAAGTCGACGTGGCCGGGGGTGTCGATGATGTTGATCTGGTTCTTGTTCCAGAAACAGGTCGTCGCGGCGGACGTGATGGTGATGCCGCGCTCCTGCTCCTGCGCCATCCAGTCCATCGTCGACGCACCGTCGTGGGTCTCGCCGATCTTGTGGTTGACGCCCGTGTAGAACAGGATGCGCTCGGTGGTGGTGGTCTTGCCGGCATCGATGTGGGCCATGATGCCGATGTTGCGGACCTTGTTCAGGTCGGTGAGCACGTCTTGTGCCACGGGGTCCTCCGGGGATAGGTAGGGGTGAGCTGATTCACTCAGGTGTGCGAGGGCGGGCGGATCGCCCGCCCTCGCATCGGGCGGCGACTACCAGCGGTAGTGCGCGAACGCCTTGTTCGACTCGGCCATCTTGTGCGTGTCTTCACGACGCTTGACAGCTGCACCGAGACCGTTCGATGCGTCGAGGATCTCGTTCTGGAGACGCTCGGTCATCGTCTTCTCGCGGCGGCCCTTCGCGTAGCTCACGAGCCAGCGCAGGGCGAGGGTGTTGGCGCGGTGAGGCTTGACCTCGACCGGCACCTGGTAGGTGGAACCACCGACGCGGCGCGAACGCACCTCGAGGGTCGGGCGGACGTTGTCGAGCGCCTTCTTGAGCGTGACGACGGCGTCGCCCTGGTTCTTGGCGGTGACGCCTTCGAGTGCGTCGTAGACGATGCGCTCAGCGAGGCCCTTCTTGCCGTCCAGCAGGATCTTGTTGACGAGCTGGCTGACGATGGGGGCGCCGTAGACGGGATCGGCGACGACGGGACGCTTCGGAGCTGGACCCTTGCGAGGCATTACTTCTTCTCCATCTTCGCGCCGTAGCGGCTGCGAGCCTGCTTGCGGTTCTTGACGGCCTGCGTGTCGAGGGCGCCACGGACGATCTTGTAACGGACACCCGGGAGGTCCTTCACACGACCACCACGGACCAGGACCAGCGAGTGCTCCTGGAGGTTGTGGCCCTCACCGGGGATGTACGCGGTGACCTCGGTGCCGTTGCGCAGCTTCACGCGGGCGACCTTGCGCATCGCCGAGTTCGGCTTCTTCGGGGTGGTGGTGTACACGCGGGTGCACACGCCGGCCTGCTGGGGGTTGCTCTTCAGGGCGGGCGCCTTGGTCTTGACGACCTTGGGGCTGCGGCCCTTCCGAACCAACTGCTGAATGGTTGGCACTACTTGCTCCTTGATGATGACTGCACGGTGACAGTGGTACTGCAGCATTCGTGGACCGGTCTCCCGGATCACGAGGTCGTATGGACCCACCGGCGCCGCGCGAGTGCGCGTCGCTTTCGTGGTGGGTATGCCGTGGGGGCGATCGGCAACCGGGACCAGCCCGGCGGGGATCAACCCGATGGTGCAAGACTGCTGTCCACTCCCCCGAGCCAGGCTCCGGAGAACGTGGACAGCACGAGAGCGCACGACAGCGCGCACACCCAAACAAGACTAGCCCGCCGACAGGCTGTGGTCAAACGACGACGGCCCCTGGGAGCATCGCTCCCAGGGGCCGTCCAGCTCGGCGTCTACGGGGACGGGACGAAGGTCGCGCCCTCGTCGGTGAAGCCCTCGATCGTGCCGCCGACGACGAAGTCGACGGGGTTGATGCTGTAGCCCGGACCGGTCTGGCCGGTGGCCGGGTCGGTCAGCGTGCAGGTCATCGACATGCGTCCGACGGTCTCGGAGTCGACGGTCCAGCCGCCGCCCGCGAAGTCACCGATCGTGAAGGTCGGGCGCGTGTCGAACTTCCAGGTCACACCGGAGGGGGTGAAGCCGGTGTCGTTGCGGATCTCGAAGGGGCACCCCTCCGGGGCGAGCTCCGTCGCCGCACCGCAGCCGTCGATGTACGCGTTGACGGCCTCCTCGACGGCGGTCGTCCCGGCGTCGGTGAGGGCGACGGCGAGCGTCGCGGGTTCCGCGGCCTGACCGAAGCCCACGGCCGTCGTGGTCGTCGCCTCGGCGGTGTACCAGTCGCTCTCGCTGAGGGCGACGTCGTAGGTGCCCGGGAGGGCGCGCAGCTGGTACGAACCCTCGGCGATCGGTTCGACGTCGGTGAGGTCGACGCCGCCGACCGTCGCGACCGCGTCCTCAGGGGCGACCACGTCGACCTGGACCGTGCTGAGTTCGGGAGCCTCGAGCTTCCACTTGTCGAAGAGCACGGCGTCCTTGCCGACCTTGGTGAGCGTGAACTCCTGGTCGACGCTCTCGCCGCCCTGGGTGAGACGGGCCTCGACGGTCGCGGTGTTCCCGCTGGTCGTCGTCTTCCCGATCGTGTAGCCGGAGACCTTTCCGGACGCCGCCTTGTACGCGTCGTCGGTCAGCAGCACGTCGGCCGCCGACACCTCGGTACCGGAGAGCTTGAGCGCCTGTTCGGCGTCGCCCGACTTGAGGGCGTCGAGGTAGCTCTTGACCGTCACCTCCGGGGCGTGGAGGGCGTTGCCGACGCTGACGCCGACGATGCCACCGACGATGATGAGGAGGAGGGCGCTCCCGCCGGCGATGATGCCGGTGAGCCCCTTCTTCGAGAGCTTCTTCTTGGGCGGCTGCTGGCCGCCGCCGTACCCGCCGGCACCCTGCGCGTAGGGCGCCTGGCCGTACTGCTCGGTGGGCTGCTGGCCGTACTGCCCCGTGGGCTGCTGGCCGTACTGACCGGTTCCCTGCTGACCGAACTGCTCGGTCGGCTGCTGGCCGTACTGCGCCGTCTGACCGTACTGACCGGTCTGCTGGCTGTACTGACCGGTCTGCTGGTCGTACTGGCCCGTCTGCTGGTCCTGCTGGCCGGACGACTGCTCACCGTACTGGCCGGACTGCTGCCCGTACTGCCCAGACGGCTGCGTCGGCGACTGCCCGTACGGCGACTGCTGTCCGTACTGCCCCGTCTGCTGCTGGCCTGAGCCCGACTGCTGCGGGCCGTTGCCCTGCCACCCCTGCTGCGGGTCGGGCTGAGCGGGTGGTCGCTGCCACTGGGGCTGCTGCGGGTTCTGATCTCCGGGATCGGTCATGGTGTTGCGCCCCCAATGAGCATGGATCGTGCTGATGACAAGTGCTCGAAAGTATAGTGACGGGTGTCGGACAGCACGATGGGGAGATCTCCCCTCCTGCCTCCGGGTGAACCCCGACGGCTACCAGGGCGAGGTGGGGGAATCCAGCTCCAGCGCGAGGTCGTCGAGGAGCGCGGTGACCTGCGGTTCGACGTACCGCTCCACGGCGTCGTGGATGGCGAGGCGGTGCCCGACGAGGAGTTCGCAGATGCGGCGCCCGGTCTCGTTCGCGCACTGGTCGGCGAGGGCGATCTCGGTGCGCAGCGCCTCCTTCGCGTCGTCCGACAACGGCGGAGGTGGCGGGACCGTCCTCGCCTGGGATTCGCCGAGCTCCGCGAGGGTGAAGAGGTAGGGCTGCTCGGGATCCGGGTCGGGGTCGAGCTGCAATCCGTCGAACTCCGGGTCGAGCCCCTCCCCCGGGCGGTAGGAGCGCTGCGCCTCGCGCAGGTCCGCCGCGCGCAGTTCGGCGCGGAGGACGGGGAGGTTCCGCTCGGTGTACTCCGCCACCGCGTGGTCGACGATTGCCTTCATCCGGGTGGCCAGGCCGTGCTGCACCTGGTGCGGGACGTCGTCAACGAGACCGGCCGCCCGGAGGATCGGCGACCCAATGCACCGGCGGCAGATCCGGGTGCGTCCACGGTGGGCGGCGGGGTGCCAGCGCGGCAGCCACCGGAGCCAGGCGTCGACGGCCTGGCTCACGCTGGTCTCGAGCGAGCGCTCCATACTCACCGAGGGTAGCGCCTCGGCGGCCGCATCGGCCTCAGCGCCGCCCGGCGGCGCGCTGGTCCCGTGCTGCTCGACGGGCGAGCGCACCGGACGGCTGCAGCCGACTCACGAGACTGCGCTTCGCGCGGTAGCGGAAGCGGCTCCGCTGGCGGGCGAACCAGCCGAGCGCTCCCTGCGCCCGGGAGGCCTCGGCCTCCGACCGCTGCCACAGCTCGTCGGCCGTCGTGTCGTCCACGTCACGACCGGAGAAGACGACATCGTCGGTCGTCCCCGCGAGCGCGGTGAGCGTGGTCGCGCCCTCCGGTTCCTGGGCACCGAGCATGGACGCCGTGGCCGACCGCGTGGCGGCCGGGGGCACCATGTACCCGAGTTCGGCGTAGCGGTCGATCAGCTCGTCCCACGCACCGGCGGCGCTGCGGTCACCACTGCCCGCGCGGCGACGCTTCGTCCGCCGACGCTTCGCGCCGGAGATGGCGAGGAGCGGGATGAAGTACAGCGACACCGGGACACCCACGATCAGCGCGAGCCACCAGACCCACTCCGGGATCACGAGTCCGTCGTTCTTGTCCTTGTCGTCGCCATCGTCGATCGAGGCCTCGGTGAGGAGGCTGTCGTCGAGGTTGTCGCTGCGCGGCGGCTGACGCACCTGCGGCTGCGGCTCGGTCTTGGGCTTCGGGTCCTGGTCCTGCGGGATCTCGGTCTCATCGGGGGTCGGTGAGAACGCCACCCAGCCGTAGCCCTCGAAGGGCACCTCGACCCACGCCGTCACGTCGTCTCCGACGACCTGCACCGAACCCTGGCCCTCGGTCACCTCGGGCGCGAAGCCCATGACGACCCGCGCGGGGTAGCCGAGCGAGCGGGCCATGAGCGCGAACGCCGACGCGTACTGCTCCTCGTCGCCGACCATCGGTGTGCGGGTGAACAGCTCCGACATCCGGTCGGCGCCGTGGCCGGCGCGCGACGGAGAGCTGTCCGAGGCGAGTCCGTGGCTGAGGAACCCGGTGGTGCGGAGCGTCTGCTCGATCCTCCGCAGCTGGGCCATGGGCGTCGTCTCGGTGCCGACGAACTCCGAGGCCTTCGCGACGACGATGTCGGGGATGTTCGTGACGGGCGGCAGCTCGACCGCTGCGGTCGGTGTCGTCGCGAGGGCCGTGTCGCTCGGGACGGCCTGCGTCGTGGTCCGCTCCTCGTAGTCGTCGCCGGTGCCGATCCCCGAGGTGACGACGGCCGCGCCGCTCTCGGCGTTGTAGCGGATGTCCTCGGATCGCTCCGCCGCCTTGCCGTCGAGGGTGAGCGCGCTCGGATATCCGACGCTGGGCACCCAGATGTCGTCGTAGCCGGTGATGTCGATCGACACCCGGCGGTCGCCACCGGCCGTGATGAGCTCCGGTCCGGGCAGCTGGTCGCCGACGAGTTCGAAGGCACCGGAGCCGTCGGTCGCCGTGGACGGTCCCGAGACGGTCCACAGGCGTCCGTCGTAGCTGTCCATGGCCGCCAGACGGATCCGATCCCCCGGCTCGAGGCCGGTGGCGGTGAAGAGCTTCGTCTCGGCGAGGTCCTTCGTGTACTCGCGGAACCCGGCGAGCGGGCTCGGGTACTCCAGGGGGTCGAACGGTGGGGTGACGACCTCGCGGAGGACGAACCGGGAGTCCGTGGGCGGTGAGGCTACCACGGCCGCGCCGCCGCCGACGACGACCGCGACGGCGGCGAGGACGGCCGTGCCGATGATCTTCTTGCGACGGAGGACGGCGGTGGTCGACGCCGCAGCGTTCTCGCCACGACCGGCGCCCGGCCGCCACCCCAGCCAGAGGAGGGCGATCAGCGCGAACGCGATCCCGCGGACGGCCGCCAGGAACGGCGTCTGCGTGCCGAGGAGCACGCCGAGCGCGTACAGCACGGTCGGGCCGACGAGCAGGACGGCGCAGCGCACGGCGACCTGCGGACGGCGCGGCAGCCAGCGGACGGCGAGCACGGCGGAGACCACCCCGACGAGCATCCCCGCGACGTAGGGCAGGGTCATGATGTAGGCGGGCGCGCTCAGCGGGGTCTGCAGGGTGACGAAGTCCTTCCACCCGAACACCGCCCCGATGCTGATCCCACCGAGGGTCCGCAGGTTCGGGAGGACCGCGAACGTCGCGACCGACGGCATCGCCAGGGCACTGCCGAAGACGTAGAAGACGAGGACGGTCGAGAGACCGGTCAGAAGGGCGTTCAGCCGGAGCGCGTGGGAGGCGACACCGACCGCCATGCCGAGCGCGAGACCGCCGAGGCCGGCGAGGAGGAACCCGGTGCCGCTGAGCGCCGCACCGAAGCCGAGCAGACCGAGGGCCGCGAGGACGAAGACGACCGCGAGGTCGATCCAGGAACGGCCGGGCAACGGCCACGGCGCGACGAAGGTCGGGACGATGCCTTGGACGTCGACGTCCGCGGCCGAGCCGGCGGGAACGCGTCCGGGGCGCACGGTCGTGCGCTCGTCGACCCCGCTCACAGGGCCCTCGACATGACCTTGGCGAGGTCGCTCAGTGCCCCGACCGTCATGACGTTCATCCCGGCGACGTCCTTGATGCCGGCCCGTGCACCGCGTTCGACGCGGATGCCGAACACGTTGACGTCGGGACCGAAGAGGCGTTGGATCCCCCGGTACTCCTGCGCCTCGAGCCGTGATCCCGCGACGATGATGACGACGCTCGGTGCTGGCAGGCGCTTCGTGGTCTCCCGGGCGAAGGTCCGTGGCGTGTCGAAGGTGCCCTCGGCGAGCTGCAGCCTGCAGCTGTCGTCGAGGAAGGAGGTCACGGTGTGGGTCCGCAACGCGAGCCGGTCGGTCACAACGCTGATCGGCACCTGGTCGAGGATCACCTGGGTCGCGATCGACGCGGTGAGCGACACGGCCAACTCGAACTCGTCCTCGTCGGCCGCGTAGTAGCGGGAGTCGGTCGTCATCACCATGGTGAGCTGCGACCGCCGCGTCTCCTCGAACTGCCGCACCATGAGCTGGCCCGTCTTCGCGGAGGACTTCCAGTGGATGTAGCGGCGGTCGTCGCCGGGGACGTACCCGCGGAGCGCGTGGAAGGAGATGTCGTTGTTCGTGATGGTCTTCGTGACGAGGCCCTCGAGGTCGCGGATGAGACCGGCGGCCGTCGGGTGGAGCCGCGTGGTCTCAGGGTGCACGAAGAGCTCGACCGGTTCCGTCCAGCGGACCTCGCGGCGCAGCAGACCGAGCTGATCACCACGGACCGACACGGCAGGCCCGGCCGGGATGACGGCTCGCCGGTTCGTCGGGACGGCGAACAGCTCCTCGTGCTCGCCGTCCTTCGGGATCGCCGGGATCGCGAACTCCGCGAGGCCGTAGCCCACGGGGACCTCGAGGCGCGTGGGCGTCGTGGCGCGGTTGCCGGGGTTGGCGATGAGGACCTGCCCGATCGCGCGCTCCCCGACGGTGACGCGGCTGGGGTTCAAGTGGATGGAGATGCGGAAGGTCGACCGCCCGAAGAGGTACGCGACGGAGGCCAGCAACGCGGCCAGCGGCACGAAGCCGAGGAAGACGAGCTCCGCCCACCCCAGGATGAAGCCGGCGACAGTCGCGATGACGCCGATCGCGAGCACGACCCAGCCGAGGCCGCTGACGACAGCGAGCACGGGCTGCGCTGCCGTCCAGACGACCCTGGCCCAGGGCACGACGACAGCACCGACGCCGTCGAGCGCGCTGCGGAACGGGTTCGGCCGTCGGGCGGGAGCCGCCGCACCGTCGACGTGCGCATCGGGGCCGTCTGGGCCCGCCTCGGCAGGCGCGCCGGCCGACGCCGTGCGGACCGGATCGGATCCGTCCGGCGCGGCGGCGGCGCGCTGCTCGAGGGTCTCGCTCATGCTGCGCGGTACGCCGGCGGCGCGATGCTGACGAGGACCCGGGCGACGACGTCCTGCGCGGTCACGCCGGCGAAGTCGGACTCGGGATCGATGATGATGCGGTGCGCGAGGACGGCCTGCGCGAGGTCGTTGACGTCGTCGGGGGTGACATAGGTGCGTCCCTGCGAGATCGCCCAGGTCTTGACGGCGCGCACGAGGGCGAGCGCACCACGCATGCTCACGCCGAGCGCGACGTCCTGGTCGTCCCGCGTCGCCGCGACGACGTCGGCGACGTACTCGAGGATGCTGCCGTCGACGTGCACCTCGGTGGCGAGCTGCGCCATGGTGATGACCGCGCTGGAGGCGATGATCGGCTGCACCTTCGTCGCACGTGCCCGGTTGGAGGCGTCGAGCAACAGGTTCACGGAGGTCTGGCGATCGGGGTAGCCGAGCGTCGTCTTGATGAGGAAGCGGTCGAGCTGCGCCTCGGGCAGCTTGTACGTGCCGGCCTGCTCGATCGGGTTCTGCGTCGCGATGACCATGAAGGGCTGGCCGGCCTCGTAGCTCGTGCCGTCGATCGTGACGATGCCCTCCTCCATGACCTCGAGGAGTGCCGACTGCGTCTTCGGCGAGGCACGGTTGATCTCGTCCGCGAGCACGATGGAGGCGAAGATCGGTCCCTTGTGGAACTCGAAGATCCCCTTGCCCTGGTCGTAGATCGTCACACCGGTGACGTCGGACGGCAGGAGGTCGGGCGTGAACTGGATCCGCGAGCTCGTGCCGTCGAGCGTGTTCGCGAGGGCCTTCGCGAGCACGGTCTTGCCGGTGCCCGGGTAGTCCTCGAGGAGCACGTGGCCCTCCGAGAGCATGGCCGTGACGACGAGCTTGATGACGTGCTCCTTGCCGAGGATGGCCTGCTCGACGTTGCCGACGAGCTTGCCGAACGCGTCGGCGAACCAGGTGGCCTGTTCCTGCGTGACAGTCATGGAGGTGTTGGTTGCTTTCGTGTAGGAGGGAGAGGTGGAAGGTCGAGCCGCTACATCGCGTTCCATGCGGCTGCTGAGGTGGCCCCGATGCTGAACGTCTCGCCCGTCGCCGTGTTCCGGAAGAACGCGGTGATCGTCTCACCGGCGGGGATGACGCCGAGGTGGTTGTTGTGGACGAAACTGCCCGTCCCACTGGCGTTGATGTTCGAGGTCGAACCCACCGCCGAGCCATTGCGCTGGATCTGCACGTCGTAGTTGCCGTTCGGAACGTCGGCGTAGCGGACTCCGACGTCGTAGCAACCGGTACCGCCGCTCTGACACGCGTGCGGTTGACCGGACTTGTACAGCGATCCGCTCGGCTTCGGCGGTGGTGGGTTGTTCACCGTCACCTCGGCCGGCCCGCCTTCGGGTCCGGTACCGCCGGGACCCTCCGCGGAGACGTAGACCTGGTAGGTGCCGGCGCCGATGCCGCCCACCGAGTCGCTGGTGCCACCCGTCGTCCCGGTCTGCACCGTGCTGGAGCCGCTCATGATCCGCCAGTGGTACTTGTCGACCTGTCCGCCGGTGTCGGCGGGAGCGTTCCACCGCATGGTCAACGTTGCCGGCGCATCGCCTGACGACTTCAGTGAGACGTTCTGTGGCGCACTCGGCACGCCGTAGGCGGTCGCAGCGATCTCATTCGAACCGGCACTCGGACCGACGGAGTTCTGCGCATAGGCGGTGAAGGTGTAGTTCTGCCCGTTCGTCACGTCGAAGGTGCAGTCGTTGCCGGGGGCGCACTGCTTCTCGCCGCCGCCGCTCCACTTCACCGCGTGGTACTCGATGGGTGCGCCGTTGCTCGCCGGCGAACCGCCGACGACGACGGTGATCTTGCCGCTCTTCGCACTCTTCAGACTGAGCGACGGTGGATCGGGAACGTCCTTCACGACGACCGTGATGCGACCCTGGACCTTCCGGTTCGGGTCGTTCGTCGCGTCCTGGACCGTGTAGATGACGCTCACGGTCCCGCTCTTCGACGAACCGGGGGTGACCGTGACCGTGCCACCGGAGAACGTGGCCGTCGCCCCACCGGCCGGCGCGCTCTCCACGGTGGCGTCGACGATCTTGAGCGGGGTGTCGGGGAACGGGTTGTAGTCGTTCGCGAGCACGCTGATCGACTCGGCCTTGTTCTTGCGGCCCTCTTCGACGCGGTCGTCGATGGCACGTGGGAGCGGCCTGGTCGAGGAGACGACGCGGACGTTGATCGACCCCGGGACGGAGTACTCCTTGTAGTTCACGGTGAACGTCAGCGTGGCCGAGGTGCCGGGTTGCGTCCCCTGCGGAGCGGAGATCGAGACCTGAGAACCGGAGAGGCTGCCCTGGACGCCCGCGGTCGTGCCGCCGAAGCCCTGGTAGGTGAGCGCGGCGAGGATCTTCGGGTTCGGGTGGTCGCTCGACGCCCGCAGGTCGACGGTCACCGGCGCCTCGCCGGCCTCGATCGTCACCGTCGGCGGGGTGAACGTCGGCGGGACGTCCTCGAGGTTCGGGTCGCCGACCGTGATCGGCAGCGTGAGCAGCTTGCTCTCGCGGCCGTCCGTGGCCTCGAAGCTCACCGAGGCGGGTCCGCGGTAGTCCTTCGCCGGGGTGAACGTGATCGTGGCGTCGTCGACGTAGCTCGAAGTGCCGTTACTGCGGAAGTTGACGACGCTGCCCTCGGAGGCGATCGTGACCGGCTTGCCCGAGGGCGCCTCGGTGATGTCGGAGAGCTTCCAGGTGCGCGTCTCGTTGACCTTGACGATCTGCTCCGGCAACGGACTCTTCATCCGCGGTGGCTCGCCGTCGGTCGCGGCCGGCACGATGATGAACGCGGCGCCGCTCAGCTGCGTGACCGGGTCCGTCAGGCGGTAGGCGATCGCCTGACGTCGGTCGGTGATGGTCACCCGGATGGTGCCACCGTCGCGGACCTCGCCGGAGGCGGCGTTCACACCTTCGAGGCTCGGCTGCAGGTCGTCGATCAGCCCACCGGGGTTCTGCGCGCCGTCGAGCACATCGATGTCGATGGTCTTCTTGCCGACGATGTCTGCGTCCTCGAGGACGTGGTCATCCGCCTCGGGGAACTGCGGCTTCGCGTCCTTCGTGACCTTGACCTGGATGTAGGCGCTGTCGATGCCACCCTTGCCGTTGGTGATCTGGTACCGGACCGTGAAGAACGCCTCCTCCTCCGGCACTTCGATGACGACACGGCTCTTGCTGACCTCGGCGGTGAGGCCGTCGTCCACCGAGAGCAGCTTCGGTTCGAGTTTGAGCTTGTACCCGTTCGGGTCGGAGTCGTTCGAGAGCACCGGCACGGACGCCACCTTGCCCGGCAGGACCTCGATGTAGTCGTCGACCGCGTTCGGCTGGCCGTCGACCTCCGGGCGTCCGATGACCCCGATCTTGATCGTGCCGACGGCGACCGCGCCGTAGGTGTCCTTGACCCGGTACTGGAAGGTGTCGGTCCCGGAGGAGTCCGGAGCCGCCTCATAGACGAACCAGGTGCTCCCCTGCTCGATGACGCGACCGAGCAACGGTGCCGAGGCGATGTCGTCGACGACGACGGAGTCACCGTTCGGGTCCAGGCCGTCGAGCGGGACGTCCACACGGACCGTCGCACCCGCGAACACGCGCGAGGTGAGCAGCTGCGGTACAGGCGGCTGGTTGTTCTTCTTGTCCTCGCCGACCACGTTGAAGGTGACCGTCGCCGTGTCGGCCTCGCCGAAGGTGTCGTACACACGGTACGTCGTCGTGTAGGTGCCCGGTTCGCTCGGCGCCTGGAAGCGGACCTCGTCGTCGTCGACGAAGGCGAGGCCGGCGGTCGGATCGTCGACGAGCTGGCGGTCGACGAGCATGACCGCCGCGTCCGGGTGGTAGTCGTTCTCGAGCACCGCGACGTTGGCGATGTCGCCCGCGCGGACGACGACGGCATCGTCGGTCGCGACCGGTGCCTGATGCTTCGGCAGCGGTGGCACCGGGACGACCGTCACGGCCGCCTGAGCCGACGAGGTGCCGTCGGACACGACGTAGGTGAACTGCAGCTGCTGCTCGATCGGCGCGGAGGAGGACACGCGGATGACCGCGCTGTCGAGGACCTCGACGGACAACGAGGTGGACTCGTCGGGAACGGAGACGGACTGCACGGCGAGCACCTGCCCACCCGGCGACTCGTCGTTCGCGAGGACCGGGATCGTGATCGTCTCGTTCGGACGCAGATAGCCTTCGTCCTTCACGGCGACCGGCGGACGCACGTCGGTCGGCTTCTCGAGGACGTCGACGCGGATGAGCCCGATGCTCGAGGCGATACCGGCGCCGAGCGTGTACTTCAGGTAGTAGGTGCCGGGCTCGTTCGAGGAGACGGTGACCGACTGCTTCTCGAGGCTCGGCGAGGACACGAGACCGCCCTGCAACGCTTCGACGCCGATGAGACCGAGCGGGGCCCCACTCGGTGACTGGTCGTTGGCCAACGGCTGGACGAGCGCGGACTCGCCGACGAAGGTCGAGACGAAGTCGGGTGTGCCGATCGGACTCAAGGCTCCGGCGGGCTGCACGTCCACCTTGAGGGTGCCCTCCGCCGAGTTGACCCCGTCGGACACGACGAACTTGACGTCGCGCGGGCCCATTTCGGGCGAGGCGTGCGTGAACGTGACGAAGCCGTCCGGGGTGAACCGGACGAGGTCGCTGGACGCCGGTGAGGCCGACTGGAGGAAGATGTCGTCGCCGTCGGGATCACGCCAGTCGGCGAGCACGTTGTAGGTGACCGTCTGCCCGGCCTCGACCGACACTGCGGCCTCGCGATGCGACGTCGGCGGCTCGTTGACCTCGGGCGGCTTGATGGCGATGCTCACGTTCGCTTCGGCCACGCCGCCTGGGCGGCCGTCGTTGACGGAGTATCGGAACGACGTCGTCCCGGCCACGAAGCCCTCGGCCGGGGTGAACTGGAGCGCGCGCCCGCCGTCGATGTACTCCAGCTTGCCGGTCTCGGCCGCGACGTCGCTCGTGTTCTGGATCGTCAGGACGTCGCCGTCGGCGTCGGAATCGTTGTCGAGCAGTGGCAGGACGGTCGCGCGACCCGGGCGGACGCCGAACGCGTCGTCGCGGGCGATGGGCGGACGGTTCTCCTCGGTGCGCTCGGCGAGCGTGTCCTCGAAGGACTGCTCGGAGGCCTTCTCATCGCCGTCCTCGCCGTCCTCCTCCTGCGGGGGCGTCACCTCGTCCCAGTTGTCGACGAGACGCATGTTCGCCTGCACGAGCCAGGAGTTGCCGGTCTGGACGTTGTTGAGGGCGATGACCGAGCGGTTGACCCGGAAGACGAGCTGCTGGCCGATGGTCTCCGGGTTGATGTCCTCGATGACGGGCTTCTTGTCGGCGCACTCGGCTGCGTAGCGGCTCGATGAGGCCCAGGCTCCGTGCATGCAGCCGTCGAGGTTGACCGGTGCCGTGACCTCGGCAGCGCTCGTCGCCGCCGTCGTGACATCGGCGTCGAGCACCTCGGGGTCGCCGCCGCCGAGCGGGACGCGGACGAGCGAGTCACCGGTGGCGATGACGGCGGCGTCGTCCGATGCCGACGGCTCTTGGATCTTCAGCGGTTTGCCCGGCAGCTCGACGACGGAGCCGTCCTGCTTCACGAGGTCGCCGGACTTCACGTCGAGGATGACGGCCTGCTCACCGGCCGCACTCAACTGGTAGTCGTCGAGCTTCGGGAGCTTCGACTCGGTCTTCGTGCCGTCGGGCAGAATGCGGTAGAGGCGCCCCTTCGCGGGTGCGACCGCGAGGATGGTGCCCGTCGAGGTGACGACCGCTTGACCGGCCTTGCCGATGGACACGATCGGCTTCGTCTCCGTGGGGTCGAAGCGGAGCTCGCCCGCGGCGTCGACGGACCAGAGCTTGCCGGTCTCCCCCGCCACGACCGAGAGTCGGTCGCCGCCGTAGTGCACCGTCGCACCGGTCGGCAGCGAGACACGCTGGATGAGGCTCGTGAAGGCCGGGTCGATGCGCTCGAGTGAGGACAGCGCCTTGTCCTGGAGGAAGACGTCGTCGCCGTCCTGCAGCACGTCGGCGTTGTTCGACGCCGTCGACACCGCACCGTCGAGTTCGGAGATCTGATCGTTGAGACGCCCCGCGAGGAGCGACTCGCCGTTGGTGACCCAGACGTCGCGGGACTCGAGGTCGACCTCCGTGACCGGGAAGCCCTGGTGGATGAGCGCGGCGGTCACCGGTACGGCGACGAGGACCGACAGGGCCGTGATGGACGCCGCCGTCTTGCGTTCGCGCAGCCAGGCACTCCAGTTGCTCACGGTCCCCCAGGTGATGTTCGGTCAAGCATCGGTCGATGCGCCACGCTGCAAACGCGGAGTCACTCTAACAAAGAACTCCGTCATGGAAAACGGTTGCGAGGGTCAACCACGAACCGGTTGTCCCCCGCCGACGTCCGCCTGATCGGCGTGGTCGAGGAGCGGGAGGTCACTGGCGTCCACGAGTCGGGTCGAGACCGCGTACTCGACCAGCCGTGCACGACGGCCGGTCGCGAGCTTCCCCGGCCCACCGCGGAGCCCCTGCACCCCGAACTTGTCGAGCTTGTCGCAGACGTTGTCGAGCTTGCGGTTGAAGGTGGTCTGGCTCCAGCCGAGGCGGGCGGCAGCGGCGGCCGACGCCGGGATCTCGCCGCGACCGGGCGACGCCTGGCGCAGGACGTCCTCCGCCAGGGCGACGATGAGGAGGCGCTGGCTGCTCGTCAGGTGGATCGGCCCGACCGTCGTGGTCCCGGCGGTGGTCGTCGAGAGCTGCGACGGACTGAAGTACTCGAGGTCCGAGGTGATCGTGAAGTCGTAGGTCGTCGTCCCGGCACTGAACAACACCTGCAGCTCGGGGAACACGATCGGGAGCCGGGCACCGGGCGCGAGCCACGCCTGCACGTTGCCGGTCGTGTCCGTCACCGTCGCGGAGAGGGTGTTCCCGATGTTCGTGAGCCACCAGAGCCCGGCATCGAAGGTGACACTGAGGAAGGTGCGATGCAGGAAGGGGTTCTCGTCGACGACGAGGTCGCCCTCGCGCCCGATCAGGAACGGCTTGCGTGCGTCCACGGCGTACTCCTCGCCGCAGAACTCGACGCGCACCGCCGTCTTCGTCGTCGCCGTGTCCGTCGCCTCGTCCGTGGTCATCGTCTGGTCCCCCTGTGGTCGGTCATCGTCTCGCTCCAGCTACTGCTGCGAGCACATCTCGAGTGGATCGGGTGAGGTGACGCCGCCTCGGACGATCACCACCTCGATGCACAGCTGCGCGCCCGGAGCGCTCGGCTTCAGGTCGACCGCGTACGTCGAGGTCGGTACCTTCGGCGAGTTCTTGCCGCTGCTCGTCACCTGGTAGATGTACGAGTCGCCGTCCTGCGGATCCGGGTTGTCCCAGATGAACGTCACGACGCTGCCGTCCTCGCTGATGTTCACCCCGAACGGCTTCGGCGAGGGGACGTCGCTCAGTTGGATGGGCGCCCCGGTCGCCGCGGCCGTCGGCTTCGGGTCGGCGGCGGCGCCCTGCCAGATGATCCCGGCCGCGATACCGCCGACCGCGAGCACCGCGACGCCGCCCGCGACGAGGAGGCGGGTCAGTCGGCGACGTCTGGCCCGTCCGGCGGCGTCGGCATCGGGATCCTCCGTGGGAACTGCAGCCGCGGTCTCGAGGCGGTCGCGGCGGATCGTCTCGGAGGGCACCGAGGCCGCTCCGACGGTGATCGGCGCCGACGGCTGGATCGGTTGGACGAGCGGCCCGGCCGAGCGCACGACCGTCTCGTCTCCGATGGACGGCTGCACACTCGGCACGCCGGGTCGGGGCTGGGCCTCGACCGTCGGGACCTGCCGGACCCGCGTCTCGTCCGACGCACTGCTGGACGTGTCCGGTCGGGGGGCCTGCGACTGCGGCTGTACGAGGTTCGGGATGTCGATGGGCGTCGGCGCGTAGGCCAGCTCCATCTCGACCCGCTGCAGCGCCCGCGCGAAGTCGACGGCGCTCTCGAAACGGTTGGCGCGGTCCTTCGCGAGGCCCTTCTGCAGCGTCGCGACGAGGGACGCCGGTGCGTCGTCGCGCCCGAGCGGGGTGACGGTCCCGCGCTCGATCCGGCTGATGAGGTCGGCCGCACCGTTCGACTGCCCGGGGATCTCGAACGGCGTGCGTCCGGCGAGCAGCGTGTAGACCGTCGCGGCCAGGGAGAAGACGTCGGATCGGACGTCGGGATGCGGCTCGTCCTCGAACATCTCGGGCGGTGACCAGGGGATGGAGAGACCCACCGTCTGGGTACCCGAGGCGCCTGTCGAGCCGACGTCGCCCGGCCGCCCGGGGCCGGCCGTCGACGGCACCTCGAGTTCGACGGCTTGCGAGATACCGAAGTCGGTCAGCGCCGGCCAGCCGTACGCGTTCGTGAGCACGTTGGCCGGCTTGATGTCGCGGTGGAGGATGCCGGCGGCGTGCGCGGTCGCCACCGCACTGGCCAGGCGGACGCCGGTCCGGAGCGCGTCGGCGACGGCGAATCGCCGCAGCTTCGCCTGCTCGGCGAGGCTCGGCCCCGCGCAGTACTCCATCGCGAGGTACGGTCGGCCGTCCGGGGCGACGTCCGCCGTGTAGATGGTGACGATGTACGGGTGCGCGGAGAGCTGCGCCATGAGGTTCGCCTCGGCGACGAAGGCCTCGCGGGTCTGCTCACTGAGGTGCTCGGCGAGAAGCACCTTGACGGCGACCTGACGCCGCGGCAACTGCTGCTCGTACAGGAAGACGTCGGAGAACCCACCGGCTCCGAGCTGTCGTTCGAACCGCAGCCCGGGGATGGCCGGCGGTTGCGAAGGTGAGCGGCGCACGTCAGCCCTCTCGGACGCGCAGCGCGACGCCGCCGCCGAGGTCGATGACGGTCCCGACGATCACCGGTGTCGGCTCCCCCGGTCGCAGGGACTGCGGCGCCTGACCGGGCAGGACGACCTGCGTGCCGTTCCGCGAGTGGAGGTCGGTGACGACGACCGTGCCGCCCTCGACCGCGACGCGCACGTGGCTCCGCGAGATGTCGTCTCCCGTGAGCGTGACGAGCGTCGGGACGACCGACGCCGGGACCTGCGAGACGCTCGGCGCCCGGCCGAGCACGACGGGTGAGGCGAGCGACTGGCGAGTGCCGCCGGGGAGCTCGAGGTAGGTGAGCGGCGTGGCCGACGGGGTGGTCGACCGAGCAGGCGGGGTCTCGGCCGCGCGACGCGCACGCAATGCGGCGAGATCCTCGGCGAGGATCGTGTGGCCGTCGTGGTCGCCGAGGTCCGAAGGTCCGGCTGCTGCGGGTTCCGGCGCGGCGGCTGCGGTGGGGGCCGCCTGCTGGTGCGCCGACGCCTCGGCCGCCGCGCGTTCGGCGTCGCCGGCCTCGTCGACCGCCGCAGCACCGACCGGACGGAGCACGGTCTGGCCGAACAGGAAGTCGTAGCCCTCGTCGACGGGCTCCTCCGGGGACGTCGGGGTCTCGTCCGGGTCGTCCTCGTCGTGGAAGAACTGGGTGTCGGAGACGGACGGCACGACGTGGAGCGGCTGAACGGGCTCGACGTGGGCCGCCGGGGCCGCCTCATCGCCGTCCGTCCCGTCGTCCGCTTCGTCCGAGGTCGCCGCGGATGCAGCGGGCTCGGCGGGCGCCTGGACGGGCGGGGCCGCGAGCTGCTCCGCCGCGGTCGGCGTGCTCGTGGACGACTCGGTCGTCCGGCGCTCGTCGGTGGTCGGAGTGGCGAGGGAAGCCGTGGCCTCCTCGTCGAGGGTCGCCGTGATGGAGGTCGTCCAGACGGCTCCCGACCCGAGCGGGAGGCGCACGCCGGACGGGTTCGGCTGGTCGCTCCGGAGCGTGACGCTCACCGCGTCGGCGTGGTGTTCCTCGACCCAGGTGGTCGCGCGGGCGCCCAGGACCGTCTCGGTCCCGGCGGCGCTCGTCACGACGGCGGCCGCGAGCCCCCGCACGATGACCGTCGCGCCCGATTCGTCCCAGACGGCCGCGGCGAACGCGGGCGTGTTCGAGAGACCGCCGGCCGCGAGGCGGTCGACGATCAGCGACAGCGACGCGTCGCCCGGGAGGTCCGCGGCGAATGCGGCAGCGGCGGTGTCGTCGCCCTGGGCGTCGACCAGCACCAGCCTGCCGGGCCCCGCCACAGCGAGCCAACGGCGGACCTCGGCCGGTTCCATTTCGTACGAGTACACGGCCACTCCTCTAGCCTCGCGGCATCGTCTCTTCAAGATACCCGAGACCACCCGCGTCATCGTAGCCGGGGCCGCTGGACATCAGCGAGGTCGACACGACGTCGACGACGAGCGCGGTCACGTTGTCCCGTCCGCCGGCGGCCAGCGCGAGCTCCACGAGGCGGTCTGCGGCTCCCTCGAAGCCCTGCGACAGGACCTCGGCGATCAGCTCGTCGGACAGCTCGCCCGTGAGACCGTCGGAGCAGAGGAGGAACCGTTGCCGCCCGGCGACGGGGAGGAGCCAGACGTCCGGGTCGATGCCGGCCTCGACGCCGATCGCCTTCGTCACGATGTTGCGGTCGGGGTGTTCGCGCGCCTCCTCCTCCGTGATGGAACCGGCGTCGACGAGTTCCTGCACGGCCGAGTGGTCGACGGTGATCCGACGGAGTGCGCCATCGGCCCAGGTGTACACGCGAGAGTCGCCGACGTTGAACACCATCCAGTGCAGATCGGTCTGCGGCGACAGCGCCACGAGCGCGAGACCCGCGACGGTCGTGCCGATGACCCCGTTCGGCGTGGGGATGCTCCGGATGACCGCGTTGGCGGCGACGATCGTGGTCACGACCGCCTCGGTCGTCGTCGGCATGCCGATCGGGATGCCGCGTTCGAGCGCCGCCGCGACCTCACGGCTCGCGACCTCGCCGCGTTCGTGCCCGCCCATGCCGTCGGCGACCACGAAGGCGGGCGCGCCGGCGTAGAACGCGTCCTCGTTCAGGCGTCGTACCAGCCCGGTGTCGGTCCGGCCCTCGCTGCGCAGGGTGTGCGTGGACCGCGCGGTCTCGATCGTCGTCATCCCGTGCCTCCGAACGTCGCGGGCAGTTCGGGGACTGCTCCCGGCCAGCTACCGTAGCGCGACTCGAGGTCGGCGAGCTTCAGCGAGACCGACTGCCCCGAGTACGGGATGGCAGAGACACCGATCTGGGCGAGAGCCGCTGTGACGGCGGCCTGGTCACGACCCGCACCCGTGACGCCTAACGTCACGTACTGCTCCGGTGACTCCTCACCCTGCGACCACACCTGTCCCAGAACGAAGTCGAGGAGAGCCGCGTCTCGTGTCTCGCCATCCCCCGCCGCGATCTCCGCGGTGAACGCTTCGTCGAGTTCCACGTTGACCGAGAGGTACCCCCTGGATCCGTCGTTCGCTCGCGCGATGCGAGCAGTCACACCGTCGATGGCCTGGATGGCCTCCACCGACTCGTCTATGGACCGAACCGGACCGGACGGGGACGGATCGCCGGCCGGTGGGCGCTGAGCGCTCGGCATGAACGTGCACCCTGCGAGGAGTCCGCTCAGCAGCACCGATGCGATGAGCGATGCCGTCGTCCTGCGCCTCACTGGCGGGTCCCCCGGTAGTCGACGACGGTCTGATCGCCGCTGAAGAACGGGTCCGCTGAATCGACGAAGGCATCGACACTCGGGTCGCCAGCGCTCGCCACATGATCGGCGAACTCCTCGTACCGATGCGAATTGTGCGAGAACGCGATTCCCGGGCCATCCTCCTCGAGCTCCTGCGTCGCCGGGTCGATCAACCGTGGTGCGTCGCCCTGCACCGTCGTCCAATTGGCCCTGTCCGGATTGTCCCGTCCGTCCAACCGTGCCACTGGGTCCTCTTCGAACTCGAGTGACAGTACCTGGACGTCATCGGGGATGTCGTATCGCGCGACCGGCGAGCCCGCGGTGGCGACATGGGTGATGTTGAAGGGTACCGACGGGTCCGAGGCGATCAACCCGGCCGTGATCCCGCCCAGGCTGAACCCCTCCAGCATGACCGGATCGGTCGATGAGATGCCCGCGGCGCGCATGGCGTCGAGCACCGCGGAGGCCAATGCGGTCTGCTCCCCCTGCATGGCGACGACGTCGGAGGTGGAGTCGTTCGCGGCGGGCCCCGCGTCGGGATTCCACACCTGGGTACTGGGTATCTGCACGATGTACGACTTCGGCGGGCCAGCGCTCTCCACGATCCGGATGTCGCTGAAGTCGTCGCCGCCGATCCGATCGATTTCGCTCGAACCGTTCATGAGATCGCCGAGCCCCCGCACGTCCGTGTCCGGGACGGCATGAGGCTTCGGCTTCCCGTCGGCACCGACCTCGAGAGCGGCGGTGCCATCCTCGAAGAGGCCGAACCGGCCGCCACCGGTGGCGATGGCGTCGATCGCCTGCTCATAGGTGAGCGGCGGCCAGCCCTGGCCGGTCACGACCGACATGAGTCCGTTGAAGCCGGGCAACAACCCGGGGAGGAAGGTGAGGCCGGCCAGCAGGCCTGGAGCGCCGTCCGTGAGGATGTCCTCGATCCACGCGTTGTCGCCCAACCATTCGTTGGCCGCCTGACCTGCGATCGGAGCGAGTTCCTGCAGTCTCGCGAGCGCGTCCGCATACGTCGCGGCGGTCCGGTCGATGACCTCCTGCGGTGAGTAGGCGGCGATCGAGTTGGCGGTGAACAGTCCCGCGACGCCGGCCGGCGAGAGCAGCAGCCAGGGGTTGTCGCCGATCTGGTCCAGCGTCTGCTCGGCGCCCTCGACCAGCGAGTCGACACCCTCGACGACGACGTTGACGCCTGCCACGGTGAGCATCCACGCCCCGCCCACCACCGCCACGCCCGCAGCTGCGACGAGGCCGACCGGCACCGCGAGGACGCCGATGACGAAGGCGACCCCGTTGTGGAGGGCGACGGTCGCTGCGGCGATCAGCTGGTCGGCGGTCTCGTAGGCGACCACGGCGCCTTCGAGGAAGACGGCCGAGACGCCGGTCTCGGTCGCCACGAGGAGCAGGGAACCGGAGGCGAGGACGATGGCGCCTTCCGCAGCCGCCCCCGTCACCGGCGACAGGATCATGGATTCGAGCAGGTCGCCGTCGACCGCTTTCGCAGCGGCCGTGCCCGAACGCCCGATCAGCTCGGTCGACAACGTGGCGAGTTGCTGCGCCTGCAGTCGCATGTCGTCGAGCTTCGCGCCGACTCCTCCGGCTCCACCGGAGACCGTGATGCCGCTCATGCCCGTGCTCCCTGGATGGTCGCGGCGATCGCCAACACCTCGGCGACGATGTCCGCGCGACGGACGGCCCGGAGCGAGACCCGGGTCCCCTCGGCGACGGTGGACGGGTCCATACCCGCCGCTTCGACGTCCGGAGTGTCGACCGACACGGCGACCCAGCCGTCGGCACCACGGAGCCACGTGTCGGTCCACCGTCTCATGGGCTCCCCGCTCCGGGAGAGTGCGTCGAGCCGGAAGCCGCCGTCGATCCGCTGGGCGACGCCGCCGAGGAGCACTGCGGCCTGCGGGCTGTGGAGCTGTTCGACGACCGCGCCGACGACGTCCGGTCGGTCCTGTCGGAGCGCGAGGACGAGCGCCTCGGCGTCCGCGAGCGGGAGGACGACCACCTCGGTCGAACGACCCCGCGTGTCGGGGACGTCGTGGAGCGCGGAGAGGGGTCGCAGGAGTTGCTGCGCCAGGCCGGCGGCGTCGAAGGCGCGGATCTCGACGGCGTCCTCGTCGCGCGCGGCCGTGCCGTGCTCGGCGACGGACGCGTCCGAGTGGTCGACCCGCTGCGTCCGCAACAGCGCCAGAGCGTGCGCGCCGATCACGGAGACGGACTGGATCGCCGTCCGGTCGAGGGTCCAGCAGGAGGCGTCGACGGCCGCCGTCGCGAACTGCGGCATCGACAGGAAGGCGGCGAAATCGGGATCGACGTCAGCGGTGAGGTCGTCCGGGAGGCTGTCGTCGCCGCCGGCGAGGAGTCGCCGCTCCCGGAGCCGCGCGACGGCTCGCTGCTCGCGCTCACGGACTTCGGCGGGCTGCACGTCCGAACCCCATTCGGTGTGGAAGGCGGGTGGCAGCACGATGTGCGGGGTGCGGTGCTCCAGGACGTGGAGTTCGTCAGCGGTCAGCAGGAAGGCTGCCGCTGCCGGAGCCGGGCGGGTACGGGTCATGGGCATCAGGAGGTCCATCCTCGGCTGCGGTAGAGGTCTGCCAGGTCCAGCCAGCTGCGGTCACCGGGTGTCGGAAGCGATGGCGTGGAGGCGACGATGTCCTTGGCCTGGTGCACGAGGAAGTCCGGGACCTCCTGGCCGAAGAACTCGAACACCTTCGCGGCACCGTCCTTGACGGTCTCGACCGCGCCGGAGACGAGGTTCACCGCGTCGTTCCAGCGGTCGCCCACCCAACGCGCGGCATCTTCGATGAGCTGCTTCACGTGTTCGACGGCGGTCGCGTGCGCGTCGAGCTTGTCGGCCGCGTCGTCGAGCTGCGTCGCCGATTTCTCGAGCGAGACCGCGCGGGTGCCGAGCTGCTCGATGAAGGTCTCCGCCGCGGTGGAGGTCCACGCGAGCTCGGCGGCCGAGCGGAGGTCTCCGGCACGGCTACGGACCCCGGTCGCGAGGGTTCGTAGCTCCGTCGCGCGGAGGCGGATCTGTTGGGTGTCGCCGTACACTGCTCGCTCCTCGTCGGGTGATGCTGCGTCGCTGTCGCCGTGGGTCGACTTCGCCGGAAAACCCGCGCGCCCTCACCGACACGTGGTCGGGAGGGCGCGCAGAGCGAAGCCGACGGTGGTGACTACTGGCCGGCGCCGGCAGCGAGCGCTGCGTCGGTCTGCTCGAGCGTGGTCACAGCGTTGTTGAGGTAGCCCGACAGCTTGTCGAGGTGCTGGATCGTGACCGTCGCGCTCTGCGTGAAGGCCGTGTAGGTCTCGTTGAAGGTGCCGGACGCGGTGTCGGTCTGGAACCCGGAGGACACGAGGTTGTTGATGAGGGTCTGGAGGCGGTTGAGCGTGGTCTCGACCTCGCCCTTACCCGTCGTCAGGTTGACGGCGGCCTGCTTGATCTCGCTGTAGTTGACGTTGATGTTGGCCATGAGTCTTGCTCCTTCGTTGTGGTCACCGGCACCGTCGGTGCCTTCATCATGTAACCACAACGCCTCGCGGGAGCACATGGGGAGCACTCCCCATGCAGTCCCCACCCAGGGACGACGCCGCTCAGGCGACGGGGAACTCGGGCGCGATCGGCAGCTGCACGCGCGACAGTGCACCGCGGTTCGCGTAGATCCCGCGCCCCTGCGGGAAGTCCTTGCGCGCGAGCCTGGGGAAGGTCGTCCGGAGGACGAGGTCGCCCTCCATCTGCTCCGGCTGCAGCAGGATGCCCCGCCTGGCGCTCTTGATCTCGCCCATGAGCGGCCAGGACGACGACCAGCCCGACACCTCGTTCTCGGCGATCACGAGATGGTCGCTGCGTTTGATGGCCTTGATGAGCTCCACGAGCGGCGGGTCGGCGATGCCGTTGAGGTAGTCCGACAGCGTCTCGATGACGACGACCGTCCGGCCGGTCACCGTCTCGGCCGCGATCGCGGCGGACAGCGCCTTCGCCTGCTCGGCGATCGTCTCGGGGGTGACGGCCGACTCGTCGAAGCGCAGCTCCCGCAGCAGTTCCGAGCGCTTGGAGCCGAAGTAGACGAAGCGCGTCGCCGGATCGAAGCGTCGCATGGCGCCGACCAGGGATGCGACGGCGTTCGTCCGACCGCTGCCGGGAGGGCCGCCGACGAGGAACGCGCCGGACGGGTCGAACCCGATCGGTGCGAGGTCGGCGTCGCCGATGCCGAGTACGGGGCGGTCGCCGACCCGCTCGGGCAGTTCGCGCGCCTCGATCTCCTTCGGCAGTGCGCCGATCGGCGGGGCCGTGATCGTGGCTCCCGCGCGGGACATGGCCTCCGCGAGCCGGACTGTCGCGACAGACTGGTCCGAGAGCACCGGCGAACCACCGAGGATCGCGACCTGGACCTCGAGTCCGTCGACGATCGCCCGGCCGGCGGGCGACTCTGGGCCGAGGATGTCCTTCGGCACGCCGAGGAGCTGGTAGCCGGTCTCGTCCGCGAGGCGCAGCACCACGCGTCGCTGCACACCGGAGCTGATGTTCGTCGGGACGGAGCCCGGGCGGTCGGCCGAGAACGCGATGTTCACGCCGAGCTGCCGGCCGTCGGTGATGAGCTGCTGGAACAGCGTGTACCACGAGGACAGGCCGAGCGTCGTCTCGTACTCCTGCCGGAAGGACTGGAAGCCGTCGACGAGCAACAGGATGCGGCGCTCGTCGTTGCGACCCGAGACGCGGCGGTAGTCGGTGATGGACGACGCGTTCGCCTCGGCGTACCGGACGCTGCGCTCGTCGACGATCTCCTTGATCCGGCGGAGCAGTCGGATGACGCGCTCCTGGTCGTCGCCGGGGATGATCGAGCCGACGTGCGGCAAGGCCTCGAGCATGCGGAGGCTGCCCGCGCCGAAGTCGAGGCCGTACACCTCGACCGGACCGCCACGCGGCGTGATGCCCGCCGCGGTGGCGAGGGTCCGCAGGACGGTGCTCTTGCCCGATCCGCCGGTGCCGAACACGGCGATGTGGCCGTCGACGTCAGGCCGGAAGTAGACCGGGCGCTGCTCCTGCGAGTCCGGGAGGTCGGCGACACCGATGAGCAGTTCGGCGTCGGACCGTTGACGGAGCTTGCTGAGGTCGTAGACGGGCGCCAGCTCGTCGAGCCAGGGCCGTCGCGGCGCCGGGATGGATGCGCGGTCGGCTGCGGCGATGATGCTCGCGACGAGCCGCTGCTGGTCGGTGGGGCCGAGGTCGCGCTCCTCCTCGGCGTCGGCCGCGCGGGGCTCCTCCCAGCGCGTCTCACCGCCGAACCGCAGCTCCCGGACCTCGATGTCGGAACGCTTGGGCTCGTCGCTCGTCCAGCCGCCCGCATAGCCGGACTGGAAGATGCTCAGGCGACCGGGACCGGTCTTCGCGATGCCGCGGCCGGGGACGCCCGGGTCGAAGTGCGCCGCGTCCTTGACGCCGACCACGTCCTGGCTGTCGGACTCGTCGGCCATGCGCAGCGCGACGCGGAGGTTGGTGTTCGCGCGCAGGTTGTCCTTGATGACACCGGCGGGTCGCTGGGTCGCCATGATGAGGTGGATCCCGAGCGAGCGACCGCGCTGGGCGATGTCGACGACGCCGTCGACGAACTCCGGGACCTCGCCGACGAGCGCCGCGAACTCGTCGATGACGAGGACCAGGGCGGGTGGTGAATCGGGGTCGCCCCGCTTCTCGAGCTCGAGGAGGTCCTTGGCCTTCTTCCGGTTGAGCAGGTGCTCGCGGAAGTGCAGCTCGGCGCGGAGGCTCGTGAGCGCCCGGCGGACGAGGTGCGGGCTGAGGTCGGTGACGAGTCCGACGCAGTGCGGGAGCGTCACGCAGTCCGCGAAGGCCGAGCCGCCCTTGTAGTCGACGAAGAGGAACGAGACGCGGTCGGGGCTGTACTCGGCCGCCATCCCGAGCACCCAGGCCTGCAGGAACTCGCTCTTACCGGCACCCGTCGTCCCGCCCACGAGGGCGTGGGGGCCCTGGGCGCGGAGGTCGAGGTGCATGGCGTCGACACCGCCCGATCCGACGGTCGCGCGCAGCTGGCCGGCCCGTCGGGGCTTCGGCGGGAGCCCGGGCGTGCGGTCGTGGATCGAGGAGTTCTGCCGCCAGCGGTCGACCACGGCGTCGCTCGAGGTCGTGAGCTCCGGCCCGAGCAGCGTCACCATCGACACCGACCGCGGGAGGTCGCTCGAGTCCTCGACGAGGGCGCCGGCGTCGATCACGGACGCCATGCGTCGCGCGTAGTCGAGGGCCGTCACCGGGTCGACGAACTCCGGGCGGGCGTCGTCGACGGAGTAGCCGAGGCGGACCATGCCGACCGTCGCCGGCGCGTCGACGCCGGCCCCGGCCTCCGGGACCTGCAGGAAGGTGCGGCAGGCGGCGGGGAGCGAGACGACGTCGTCGGCGATCCAGATCGGGAAGACCCCCGCGTCCGCCGCGATCTCGGCGAGCTGGACGAGGCGTGCGCGGTCGACGCCGACGTCGTCGGAGATGAGCAGGACGATCGCGGGGATCGGGGACTTCGTGCCGGTGTCGTTGGAACTCTTCGTCCCGATCTCCGCGCCGCGCTCCTGGGCTGCCTGCTTCTCGGAGATGGCTCCGCGTCGGGCGTCGCCGGCCCGGGCTGCCTGCAGGCGGGTCTGGACGAGCTCCTCGATCGCGGCCAGCAGCAGGTTGCCGCTCGACACGCTGTCGGCGAGGTGGCCGACGTCGAGCGGGCTGTTCGGCGAGGACGCGTGCGGGAGCCACTTGACCCACGAGAGGGCGTTCGACCACGCGGGCGAGACGATCGCCGAGACGACGACCTCGGCCGGCGAGTGGAGGGCGGTGAGCTGGACGAGGATGCCGTTCACCGCGCCCCCGGCCGTCTGCGGTGAACCGGCGATGCCGAGCGCGCCGGCGTCGTAGAGGTTGTCGATGATCGGCACGTCGGCGACGGTCACGTACTGGTCCTTGAGCTTCTCGAGTCGTTCCTGGAACTCCGGCAGGAAGCTGTCGCGGGCCTTCGCCGAGACCTCGTTGCGCGACGGCATCGTGCCGACGCCGAGTCGGAGGTTCAGGAAGGACCAGTGCTCGGGGCGCCTGGTCCACAGCAGCGGCCCCCGTGTGAGCGCGTGCTTGAGCGCCTCGGAGGTGGACGGTGCCTCACGCATGCGGACGTCGTGCTCGATCTCCCGCTCGGCCGCGAGCTGCTTGCCGAGGGACTCGAGCCGCTCGTCGAAGATCTTGATCTGCTGCTTGAGCTTGCGCTTGTTGCGCCCGCGACCGGTGAAGTAGTTGCCGATGAGCATGAGCGGCGTCATGGCGATGAAGATCAGGGACAGCGGGTTCTTCGTGAAGAAGTACATCGCGCCACCGAGGAGCATGGGCGTGAGCATGCCGAGGAGCGGGAACGGCTGGTTCTCGCGCTCGGTCGGCGGCTCGGGAGCGGGGAAGGTCTCCCCCGCGTAGCGCTGTTCGACGCGCGGCGAGCGGTTGAAGTACACCGGCCCGGCCTTCGGGACGACACCCGCGCGACCGACGGTCCCGGCGAAGCCGATCTCGACCTCGGTGTCGCCGATGAGCACGCGCTCCGGCTCGATGACCTTGAGTCGAGGCACGATGCCGCCGTCGACGACGATGCCGTTGGCCGCGCCGAGGTCGACGAGTTCGATCTCGCCGCCGACCTCGAGGCGTGCGTGACGCTTCGAGACGAGCGGGTCGTCGAGGACGATGTCGCAGCTCGCCTCACGTCCGATGGTCCAGCTGCCGGCCGGCAGGGTGAACTCACGGCCGGCGTCGTCGCCGGAGAGGACCCGCACGACGGCGACGGCGGGCGCCTGGCCGGTGCGCGCCGCGGAGTAGTACACCCCCGCGTCGGCGAGCTCGATGACGGCACCCGAACCGACCCACGCCTCGCCGATGGGGGCCTCGGGCGGGAGCGGCAAGGTCTCGGTGGATCCCGGCAAGCGCGCGTGCAGCGTGAAGTCGGCGTTCGCGGAGTCCGGCCCCTGCGGGTCGACGCGCGCGATGGTCGACGCGACCTCCGCGATGCTCGCCGCCGCGTCCGTCGTCACGACGATGTCGGCGGACGACCCCGACGGCCTGGTCAACGTCAGCTTGATGCGCATGCAGGATCCCCTTGGAAGTGCGGGCCGCTCGACGCGACCTCGATCAGCCTAGCGACGGAAGCGGTACCGGCCTCGATCTCGGACCGGCCGGATCAGTCTCGGGTCGGCCGGATGATCCGCTCGACGTCGTCGACGGTGGACGGTTCCGGTGCGGGGTCGAACAGGGCGACGGGCGGGTCGACGGTCGAGCAGTCGAGGTCCGGGACGTTGACCGTCGACGTGACGGTCCTGGACCCGTCCTCCTGGGCGAGCCGGTACTCGATTCCGCGCGCACCGGGCACGGCCGGCGGGGTGCCGCCCTCGCTCGCCCATTGCTCGGCGACGCACCCGCGGACGGACGCGGTCGCGTCCTCCGGGACGCCGGTCACCTCGACAGGGGCGAACGGGAGTGGTCCGGGCAGGATCTCGGTGCTCCCACTGCTGGTCACCTGGTCACGGGCGGCGCTGTAGAGCCTCGACCGCAGGTCGTAGGAGGTCGTCTCCGTGAGCGACGCCAGCGAGAAGTCGTTGCGGTTCACGGCGATCGCCTGCGCCTCCAGGGATGCGCGGACGGTCTCCACCCACGGGTCGCCTTCGAGGGGACCCTCCGGTGCCGCGGACGTCCAGACGGTCGTCGGCATGGGCGCCGGTCCGTTGTCCGTCGGCGTGCAGGCCACCAGCGAGCCGAGGACCAGGGTTGCGAGGGCGACCGGACCGATCACCCGCACATCAACCCTCCGCATCCGCCTGATACGCGTCGAAGGCGTTCGAGGCGTTCGTGGCGATGGAGGCGAGGGTGCGGGTGCTCCCGGAAGCCGGGTCGATGATGTCGTCGAGCGCATCCCGGTTGTCCTGCACCCAGTCCCACCAGACCTCGGCGTCGTTCGTGGTCGGCGGGACGAGACCCTCCGGCGGCGAGAGCTCCATGAGCGTCTGGGCGACACCGATCTGCGTCGCACGCAGACGGGCGTCACCGCCGTCCTCGAGCTGGGTGAGCAGATCGTCGTGCGAGCCGGCCCAGGCGTCGCCGGCCGCGCCGGTCGCCGCGTCCGTCAACTGCCCGCGCACGTAGCCGATCCCCTCGCTCGCGATTTTCTCGGCGACAGCGTCACCGAGCGTCCCGACCAGCTTGTCGAGCCCCGGGATCGGGAGCATCCCGACGCCGGTCTCGACGACACCGATGGCCGACTGGACGGCCTCGTCGTGACGCGTGGCCTCGCCGAGGTCGACACCGGCCGTGCTGCCGTCGAGCACGGACTGCAGCATGGAGACACGGGTGGCCGCGTCCACAGGGCTGTACAGGCCGAGCT
The DNA here is from genome assembly GCF_050031945.1 of Plantibacter sp. 2H11-2. NCBI lineage: Bacteria > Bacillati > Actinomycetota > Actinomycetes > Micrococcales > Microbacteriaceae > Plantibacter > Plantibacter sp. 2H11-2. The sequence goes on from NZ_JBNBBL010000001.1 coordinate 885,530, forward strand.
CCGCTGCGCCGAGGACCGTGTTCTGGTAGTCGGTGACGACGGCCTGCAACGCTTCGGCACCGCCGCCGTTGCTCCCTGCGATCCCGAGGATCCGAGCGAGCGCCTCGGGTGAGAGGTTGGCGTAGACGCGCGGATCGCCCTCGACGCCGTACGGATCGATCGACGTCGTGGGGTCGGAGGCCCCATCCGGGTTCTGGCCCACCATCGGGTGCTCGACGAGCCCCGGGATCTGCGGCGCCAGGGCGTCGACCAGCTTGACGCTCCCCAAGTCGCTGATGTTCTCACTCGTGAAGTGCGGGTTGCCAGCGACGTAGCCCTCGGCGTCCTCGGTGGCACGCGGCTCGCCGATGAGCCGCGAGATGACGTCGTGGCTGAGGGTCGACGCACGGTCCCAGGCTTCGGGGCTGTACGCGGTGCCGTCGGTCGGCCCGCCCGGGATGGACTGGGCACCGTCCCAGAGGGCGAGGACGCCCTCGAACCCGTCGAGGCCCGAGTCCCGGCGTCCGTACCAGTACTCGATCCGGTTCGCACCCAGGTCGTCCGAGGCGTACGGCTCGTCCGGATACATGGGGGCGTCACGGTACGGGTCATCCTCGGTGGAGGTCAGCCAGTCCATCGCCGCCTCGGGATACTCCCCGAGGGTGCTGAAGACGCGCGAAGTCCAGTCACCGAGCCGGTTGACGTCGTACCCGGCCTGCTCGGCCTCGGCGAGACTCAGGAACCCGCCCGGGCCCATGACGCCCTGGCCCGGGCCGTATAGGCCCTCGCTGGCGCCCGGGAACCCTCGTTCCATCTCGTCGGCGATGTTCGCCAGGCCGACCGTCGTCGACTCGCCGATCGGGCTGTCTTGCTCATCGCCGAAGAGGAACGCAAGGCTGGTCCAGCTGTCGGTACCGTGGACGGAGGCGGAGCCGTTGTACAGCTCCTGGGCGAACCCCTGCCCCACCCCGTCTGTCCACCGCTGCGACCCGACGGACAGACCACTCCGCACGGACTGCGCGAGGAGGAGGGCTGCACCGGCCTCCATCCAGCCGTTTGCTCCAGCGTCGTCGATCCGGCTGATGAGCGAGATGAGGTCCTCGCCGCCGAGAGCGAGGTTCATCTGCGCCATCACCGACGGGTCGTTGCCGTAGAGGGCGTACAGCGACTGGAGCTGCGTCGCCAGTTCGGATTCGAACGTGCCGTTGCCGAGCTCGGAGGCCATCTCGGCCATGCCCTGCGCGATCGCGGTCGGCGTGAGGTCGCCGGCCGAGGTGATGCCGATCGCGGCGAGTGCGGCCTGCTGCCGATCCCAGTTGTCGCCACCGGGCGAGGACAGCGCGGAGACGAGCGCGGCGTCGGCGGCTTCGCGTTCCTCGGACAGCGCGTCGAGGAGCCGCTGCGCGCTCGCGCGGTCGGAGACGGCCGTCTGGTGCACCTGATCGCGCTGGGCCTGCTCGAGTGGGCTGGGGCCGCCCTGGGGGTCCAGGTACTGCTGGTTCGCGGTGATGTTGGCCTGGAAGATCATCTCCGTGTAGATCGCCGCACGCGACTTGATGCCGTCCACGGTCGTCGTGTACGTCGAGATCGCCGCACGAACCGCCGCCAGCTCCGGCACGACCGCATCGATCTTCCCCATCGGCGTCGACAGGGAGGACACCCACGTGGCCGCGGCGTCGCCCGTCCAGATCGCGTCCGTGATCCCGCCCTGCGCGGCGAGCGCAACGGCGCGTGCATCGGTCAGGGCCGTCTCCGTCGTCTGGATGGTGGTCGCGGTGGTGCCGAGCGCACCCGAATCGATCCGCCCGGGATCATCTGCAGTCCAGTTCGCCATCAGCCCTGTGCCTCCTCCGCGATCGCCGCTTCCGTCTGCTGCCAGACGCTCACCGTCTCACTTGCGACCCGACCGGCCTCCACCATCGCTCCGCCGGCGAGGGAGACGTGCACGGACACCCACATCGCGAAGCTCTCCGCGGCCGTCGTCACCGCGCTGCTGCAGCTGCCGGAGAAGTCGAGGGGGACGTTCTGTGGAAGCCCGGATCCGCTGGGTGTCAGTGGCGCGGCGACGGCCAGGATCTGGTCCCCGTCGACGACGAGTGGTTGCTCGCTCATCATTCCCCTTCGTAGCCTCGGCACCGGTGGTCTGCACCGCAGTACCGGACAGTGGTCCGGCGTGTACGTCGTTCAGCGTAACCGAGCGAGGACGACGCGACGATGGGGAGCACTCCCCATGCGCGAAGTGGGTCAGCCCGCGACCACCCGGATCGGGAACTCGCCGATCCCGATCGTGGAACCGGCCTCCACGACGTAGGCCTCGCCCGGTTGGCACACGGTGACGGCGCCGGACGCGTCCGTGATCGTCGTGCCGTTCGTGGAGTGCAGATCCGTCACGCGGAGCGATCGCCGACCGGGTACGACCACGGTGTGCGTCTTCGAGACGGACATGCGCGGGTCGACGAGTGCACGCAGCTCGGCGTCGGGCTGTTCCGGCCGCGCCGAGGGGTTTCGCCCGAGTAGGACCGGCCCGCTGAGCGGGATCCGCTCGCCGCCGGGGAGCTCGAGGGCGAAGTCCCCCGCACGCAGCGACGACGAGACGACCGTGGCTCCCACATCCTCCGCTTGGACCGCGACGCCGTCGGTCGGCCGGACCGGTTCGGGCGTGGCCGGTCGGGGACCCGCCGGAGCACCGGCGATCAAGCCGGGCGGGACGGTGATCTGCAGCTCCGGCGGCACCGAGGACGTCGACGCCGCGGGAGCGTGCGTGTGGGCGAGGGCCGTCGGAGGCTCACGGAACTGTGGCGGGGATGCGGGAGTTGCGGACGCTGGAGGTGCAGCGACAACCGACGCGACCACGGGAGCCGGTTCAGACGGGCCGGCATGCGGCTCGGCCGCCGGAACCTCGGCCGCCGGAACCTCGGAAGCCTGAGCCTCGGTCCACGGCTCGGAAGCTGCTCCCGTGACCGGGGGTCCTGACACCGGAGTCGACGCGGCGGAGTTCTGGGCGGGGATCTCCGCAGGGTGCGCCGGTACCGGGGCCTGCTCCTCGACGGCCGCTGGCACCCAGCTCTGGATGGCCGGTGCCCCTGTGACCGGCGCACTCGCCGGTGCCGTCTCAGGGACGGCCGGCTCGCTTCCGGTCGACACCGCTGCGCGCGGAGCCAGGACCGTGCGGACACCCTGCACGCGCAAGGTTGCGGACGCGCCGGGATCGGCATCGGAGACGAGCCCGGCGAGGGCCTGCAGGAAGCCGAGGAACGGCTCCTGCCCGAGCAACGAGCGCTGACGCCGACGCTTCTGGACGCCGTGCTGCATGATGAACGTCGCGGCGGCCGTTCCCCGTGCGGACGGGGCGGTCGTGATCGCGAACGCGAGCAGCGGAGCCGGATCGTCGACCGAGACGACCCGCAGGCGGATGTCCGCGCTCGTCCCACCGTCGATCGCGACGTAATGCCTGGTCTGCTGCGCATCCTCACCGGAGGCGGCGACCGCACGTTGGACGAGCGCGACGACGTCGTCAGCGGTCCCCGCGAGGTCGAGATCCAGACCGGTGTCGGTCAGGTCGGGTGATCTCATCGGTGGTTCCTCCCCAAGCGCCGTCGGCCGACGACGGCAACGGATCGATTATCGCCTACGCCGTCGCCCTCGTGGGGAGGGTCGAGCAGCGCACCGCGCGGGCGGGCCCGGGGTGGACGTCGCATCGGCTCACCGCGCGTCGTGCTCCCACGGCCAGCGCGGGGTCGGACGCCGCCCGGTCGACGACGTGGCGACGGCGGCGGCCGCGAGGACGATGACGAGCGCCAGCACACCGACGGTGACCGAGAACGGCCCGGTCAGTGTCGTCACGGCGAAGGCGGCGGCGTCCGCTCCGTCCCGGCTGGCGATCGCGTCGAACACGCCGCCGCTCACGCCGTACGCGAGCCAGGCGAGGAGCCCTGCGAGGACCGCGGAGCCGACCGAGACGCGCAGCGGGGTGCGGCGCGTCTCACGGATGATCCCCCAGAGGACCACGATCGTTGCGACCACGACCATGAGCGGACCGGTCAGTGGGCCGGCGTCGGGGTCGGTCACGACGTCGAGGTCTGCCAGCAGGCTGATGAACCCGAAGGCGCAGACGACGAGTGCCACGTAGGTGACCGCTGCGAACGGGGCGATCCACCAGGGACCGCGTTCTCCGTCCGCGTCACCGGTCATGCTCAGCGGGCGGTCGTCGGTCCGGCTTCGAGGACGCGCTCGTACTCGGCACGCGCCTCGAGGTTCGCCTCGCGCACCTTGCGTCCGCGGGCGGCGATCCAGCCACCGAACCAGACGGGGATCTCGCGGGCGACGACGAAGGCGAGGACCGGCCCGAACGTGAAGGCGACTCCGGTGACCTCGGCGAGGATCTCGTCGATGCTGAGCGTCCAAGCGCGCTCCTGGATCAGGAACCCACCGACCCACGCGAGGAAGACGACCAGGCCGATGATGAAACCGCCGAGCACCCAGTGCACCCAGCCGGAACGGTTCACGATGGTCGCGGTCACGACCCAGGCCAGGAAGAAGCCTGCGGCGGCCATGAGGAACGGCCAGCTGGTGGCGATCTGGATGAGGTTCTCGACGAACGTACCGTCGCCTTCCAGCACCAGCTGGAGGCCCGCGACGGCCGCCGCGTAGAGGCCGGCGAAGATGATGGTGCCGAGGAGACCGATGAGGATGCCGAAGCCGCGGTTGCCGCGGACCTCCGGCTCGGAGGGTGCCTGGACGTACAGCGGGAAGGCCTGCTGCTGTTCGGTCTCGGCGGCGGTGGCGGTCTCGGTCGCGCCGGAGCGGGCGACCGGCTCGTAGGCCGCGGCGGGGTACGGGTGGGCACCGGTGTCGGCCTGCCGGGTGGCCGCCGTCGACGTCGGGGTGCCGGCGGTGTCGTCGTCGTCGAAGTCGATGTTCGAGTACGCGCGCTGCGGCGTGTGCGGCTGGTACGGACGCGTCTCGCGCACCCCGGCGTCCGAGGCCGTGTCGGCGCGGTCTGCGACCCGACGGTCGTCGACGACCGGGTCCGCGCCGACGCCGTCCGCCGTGGTGATGGTGTCCTGCTGCACCGTGTCCTCGGAGAGGATGTCCCGCTCAGCCACGGGCCTCTCGGACGCGGGCTGCTCGGACGCGGTCGTGGGACGCGCGGAGCCAGACGCGGTCTGGGCAGCCGCCGGAGTGCTCGGGTCGGTCGGCGATCCGGGCTCGGGGTTCTGGGTGCTCATCGCGTACTCCTTCGGCGGAAGCCAGTTCAGGAGCGCCCTCACGGCACTCCGCTCGCCACGGTAGCAAGCCGGGGCACGGATGCTCGGCAACCTCGCCGGGACTCGCTCACTCCCGTCGACCCGATTCAGGTCTGATTCATATCCGGAGGAAACGGTCTCCTCAGCTCCGCGCGGTTGAGTGGGAGTTCTAACAGATCTGTCGGATCACTGCCGATCCCGCGACGCCGAGCCCCCACGGCGCATCCCCCGGAAAGGCCCCATGCCCGAGCAACTCCCCCACACCAGTCACGCCGACGCCCGTTCCCCGTTCGGTCGGCTCTCCGCTCGCTACCGCGTTCTCCCCCTGCGCGGGCGACGCGTGGTCGCCGGTACCGCTGCCGGAGCCGTCCTGCTCCTCGCCACCGCGGTCATCACCCCGATCGCGCTGCAACAGCCCGACACGACCGCATCCGCACCGGCCGCGCAGGCGGTGGACGACACGACGTCCACGGTCCCGGCCTCCACGGTCAACGCCACGGCGGTCACCGCGATCTCCGCGACGACCGGGTCCGTCGCGGGTGGCAGCACCCTCACCGTGAGCGGTGTCGACGTCGACGGCGTGACCCGCGTCGTCTTCGGTGAGCAGGAAGCCCGGATCCTGTCGGCGACGAGCACCGAGGTGACCGTCGCCGTACCGGCAGCCACCGGCTTCTCCCCCGCCGACGTCGGTATCGCCGTCTACGCGGACGAGCTCCGGGTCGACGGTGACGCGCTGAGCTACAGCTACGACATCACGAGCCCCGTCGACGCGCAGATGGCCTACGTGTTCACGCACTGGAACGACTACAACCTGGCTGAATACGGCTCACTGGTCGACACCGACTGCGCGAACTTCGCCAGCCAGAGTCTGCTGGAACGCGGGTGGACGATGGACGAGGACTGGTGGGCCGAGGGAACCGGCGACGACTTCGACTTCTCGAAGGCCTGGGTCAGCTCGACGTTCTTCATGAACTACGTCGAGGAGCACCCCGAGCTCGCCACTGCCCTGGACGACACCCAGCGCGACCAGGTGAAGGTCGGCGACATCGTGCAGTTCGACTGGGACAACAGCGGCGACCGCGACCACACGGGCATCGTGTCCAAGGTCGAGACCACGGACGCCGGCACCCAGGTGTACTACGCGGGGCACACCGACGACACCGACTACCGAACCGTCGACGAGGCGATCACCGTCATCCACCCCGGCGCCTCCGTGTACTACTGGAGCATCGCCTAGCCCGCTGTTCGGCCGTCTGCCGTCAACGCGCTGCAGCTCGTTCGCGCGCTACGCTGCGAAACATGCCCCCAGAGCCAGCGCGGATCGCCCTCCCCGACGATTGGGGGCTCTTTCTCCTGCCGCCCGTCTTCGCCGAGCATGTCGATGCGCTGGTCGCACGCTGCTTGGAGCTGCGGATCCCTGCGGCCATCTCAGCACCGCTGACAGCGGGGTCTCACGTCCTGCTCCGGGTACCCGTCGGCGACACCGGCCGGGTGCTCGCACTCACAGACGAGGCCGGCCCCGACCTGTCCTTCGTCGAGACCGGGCCCGGCCAGTTCCCGGGCCATCTGCGTTCGATCGTTCCGGGGTGCGCGTTGGATGAGCTCGATCCGTTTGCGGAACCCGCGGTGCACGCCGTCGCGTGGACGGCTCCCGCGGACACGGCCGCGATGCGGTTCGGCGCGGCGCAGCGGTCGATCACGCTCGCAACCGCCACGGCCGAGGACGGTCGGTCGGTGGTGTTCCCGACGGGCGATCCGGCGGCCTGCTTCTCGTCGGGGATCTGGGGCGGTGCCGACCTGACGCTCACCCGCTTCGAGGATCATCTCGTCGCCAGGACGACGTTCCGCAGGCGCCCCCTGGTGTTCGCGTGGACGCCCGGTTGGCGACTCGTCGACCCGAGTCGTCCGGACCAGCTGCTGATCACTGAGCAGACGGTCGCGGACGAACTCGACCACCTCGTCGGCGAGTGGTCGTCTCCGCAGGAGTGGGCCGACCGGTTCCGTCTCGACCCGAGCCGGTCCGAGCGCCTGCGCATCCTGATGCGTCTCCCGTCGAGGTCATCGACGGCGCACGAGCTGGCCGACATCCTCGGGCTGCCCGCGGAGCTCGCCCTCGCCGTCGCTCCGGGTGCATCAGTGCTGGACCTGCCGAACGTGCTTGTCCTGCACCCGGCGAAGGCCCGCGATGTGCTTTCCGAAGCGTGGCACGCCGCTCCGTCGAGCCGGCTGGAGACCCGGCTGCAGGAGTTGTCGGAACGGTTGGAACGGGCTGACGCTCGCAGCTCCTGGACCCGGTTCGGCGAGAGCCGCCCGCGCCTCCGCTTCGCCCTCATGCTGTGCCTCGCCGCGGCGAGTGCCGCGCTGTCGATCAGCGGCTTCGTGGCCGGTCGTGGGACAGCGTTCCTCCCGGCGGTCGCAGCGTGCTTCTGGACCGTCCTGGCCGGAGTCGACCTCGCCACGCTGCGCACGCGGATCCGCGGTCTCGGTCCCGCAGCCGGACCGGGAGTCGACCCCGAATCGGACCGCAGGTAGCCTCAGGCGGGGAAGAGCGTCGAGACGATCGCCTGGGTCCAGCCGCTGATGGTCGTGTTCGACCAGCGCGTGGCGATCCAGGTACCGTCCCGCACGAAGTGACGTTCGCCGTATGTACCGGCGTCCTCGGAGACCTCGGTGAAGCACATCGTTCCGCTGGTCTCCTCGGAGCAGGTGAAGCCTGCCTCGTTCATCCGCGCGATCACCGACGTCTGGGTCGCAGCGTCGATGGAGAGGACGTTGGTGGTGATGCCGACGTCGCCGCCACCGCTCGCCTTCACCAGGGCACAGTTCAGACGGTCGGTGTTCGACGAGATCACTGCCACGAGGGCGCTGTCGTTCGAACCGAAGAAGTCGGTGGCGAGTTCCGGCAGTGACCATTCCGGGTTCAAGGCGAGGAAGCCGTCTGCGGTGAGTGAGTCGATGTAGCCGGCGGGGAAGAGCTGCGTGCATTCGGTCGGACGCACCGGTGCGGCAGGGGTCTCAGCGGTGTCCGTCGTGGTCGGAGCAGGAGTGAAGCCGGCGGTCGCCGTCGCACTCGGTGCACGGGTCGAGTCGGCGGCGGGCATGCCGCCCGGGCCGACGACCAGGAGCCCGATGACGACGATGAGCGCGATCGCCAGCACGCCGGCGAGCACGCTCAAGCCGATCACGACCGGATTGCGCTTCCGCTTGGGTGCCGGAGCGCCGTAGCGGACGTCTGGCTGCACCGGGGTCGCGTCCGGCTCCAGCGGCTGGAACTGGCCGGTGGGCTGCTCGGGCTGATCACTCATCGGACCAGCATGTCGTGCAGAGACCCGCCACACAACTCACCAATGCCCGATTCGTTCGCCCATTCCGGGGCGAACGGGCATTCGCTCGCCCAGGAATGGGCGAACGAACGACGGAGGGCCCGTCCCGATCGAGAAACGATCGGGACGGGCCCTCCGGGTGAGTCGTTCAGCCCTAGTTGTAGTTACCGGGGGTGAAGTCGTCGGAGCTGAAGCTGTCGAAGTCGACGAAGCTCAGGTCGGACTCGTTGAACGCGCCGTCCTCACCGAAGATGCGGTTCGGGTAACGCTCCGCCTTCGCCTCCTCGGTCGCCTCGACCGTCACGTTGCGGTAGCGCGCCAGGCCGGTACCGGCCGGGATGAGCTTACCGATGATGACGTTCTCCTTGAGGCCGACCAGCGGGTCGCTCTTGCCTTCCATGGCGGCCTGCGTGAGGACACGCGTGGTCTCCTGGAAGGAAGCGGCCGACAGCCACGACTCGGTCGCGAGGGACGCCTTGGTGATACCCATGACCTCCTGGCGAGCCGATGCGGTGCGACGACCCTCCGACACGGCCGAGCGGTTGAGCTCGGCGTAGCGCAGGCGGTCGACGAGCTCACCAGGCAGCAGGTCGGTGTCGCCGTGGTCGACGACGGTCACCTTCCGCAGCATCTGGCGCACGATGACCTCGATGTGCTTGTCGTGGATCGGGACACCCTGCGAGCGGTACACGCCCTGGACGCCACCGACGAGGTGCTTCTGGACCTCGCGGACGCCCTGCACGCGCAGGACCTCCTTGGGGTCGACCGCACCGACGTGGATCTTCTGACCGAGCTCGACGTGCTGTCCGTCCTCGACGAGGAGGACCGCACGCTTCAGCACCGGGTAGACGACCGGCTCGTCGCCGTTGTCGGGCGTCAGGATGACCTTACGAGCCTTGTCGTTCTCGTCGATCGTGATGCGACCGGCGGCCTCGGCGATCGGGGTCGCACCCTTGGGGGTACGAGCCTCGAACAGCTCCTGCACGCGGGGCAGACCCTGCGTGATGTCGTCCGCCGATGCCGAACCACCCGTGTGGAAGGTACGCATCGTCAGCTGGGTACCGGGCTCACCGATCGACTGGGCCGCGATGATGCCGACGGCCTCGCCGATGTCGACGAGCTTGCCCGTGGCGAGCGAGCGGCCGTAGCAGGCTGCACACACACCAACGGTCGACTCGCAGGTCAGGACCGAGCGCACCTTGATGTTCTCGACACCCGCGGAGACGAGCTTGTCGATGAGCACGTCACCGACGTCCTCGCCGGCCTCGGCGACGACCTCACCCTTCGGGTTGACCGCGGCAGCGGCCAGCGAACGGGCGAACACGGAGTTCTCCACGTTCGGGTCGCGCACGAGCTCACCCGAGCTGTCGGCGTTCGCGATCGCGAGCTCGAGACCCTTGGTCGTGCCGCAGTCGTCTTCGCGGATGATGACATCCTGCGAGACGTCGACGAGACGACGCGTGAGGTATCCCGAGTCGGCGGTACGGAGCGCCGTGTCGGCCAGACCCTTACGAGCACCGTGGGTCGCGATGAAGTACTCCGCGACCGACAGGCCCTCACGGTAGGAGGAGATGATCGGGCGAGGGATGATCTCACCCTTCGGGTTGTTCACCAGGCCTCGCATACCCGCGATGTTGCGGATCTGCAGCCAGTTACCACGAGCACCCGACGACACCATGCGGTTGATGGTGTTGTCCGCCGGGAAGTTCGCGCGCATGGCCTCGGCGACCTTCTCGGTGGCCTCCGTCCAGATCTTGATGAGCTCCTGACGACGCTCGGCATCCGTGGTCAGACCCTTGTCGAACTGGCTCTGGACCTTGGCGGCCTGCTTCTCGTAGCCCTGCACGATCTCGCGCTTGTTCGGCGGGGTCAGGACGTCGCTGAGCGCAACGGTCACACCGGAACGCGTCGCCCAGTGGAAACCGGCGTCCTTGATGTTGTCGAGCGTGGCGGCGACGACCGTCTTCGGGTACCGCTCCGCGAGGTCGTTGACGATCGAGGACAGCTTGCCCTTGTCCGCCACGTCTTCCACGTAGGGGTAGTCCGCCGGCAGCGCCTCGTTGAAGAGTGCGCGACCGAGGGTCGTCTCGACGAGTGCGACACCCGAGCCCTCGTAGCCCTCGGGACCCGTGCCCTCGGCGAACGTCACGTCGGTCAGACGGATGCGCACCTTGGCGTTGAGGTCGAGCGAGCCCTGGTCCTTCGCGAGGATGGCCTCGGCGACGGACGAGAAGGCACGGCCCTCACCCTCGACACCCTCCTTGAGGGTGGTCAGGTGGTGGAGGCCGATGATCATGTCCTGCGTGGGCAGGGTGACCGGGCGGCCGTCGGACGGCTTCAGGATGTTGTTCGACGCGAGCATCAGGATGCGCGCCTCGGCCTGGGCCTCGACGGAGAGCGGGAGGTGGACAGCCATCTGGTCACCGTCGAAGTCCGCGTTGAACGCGGCACAGACGAGCGGGTGCAGCTGGATGGCCTTGCCCTCGACGAGCTGAGGCTCGAACGCCTGGATGCCGAGACGGTGCAGCGTTGGCGCACGGTTCAGCAGCACGGGACGCTCGCGGATGATCTCCTCCAGCACGTCCCAGACCTCGGGACGGCTGCGCTCGACCATGCGCTTCGCGGCCTTGATGTTCTGAGCGTGGCTCAGGTCGATCAGGCGCTTGATGACGAACGGCTTGAAGAGCTCCAGCGCCATCTGCTTGGGCAGACCACACTGGTGCAGCTTCAGCTGCGGGCCGACGATGATGACCGAACGGCCCGAGTAGTCGACGCGCTTGCCGAGCAGGTTCTGGCGGAATCGACCCTGCTTCCCCTTCAGCATGTCGCTGAGGGACTTCAGGGCACGGTTGCCGGTACCGGTGACGGGGCGACCACGACGACCGTTGTCGAACAGTGCGTCGACGGCCTCCTGCAGCATCCGCTTCTCGTTGTTGACGATGATCTCGGGAGCCCCGAGGTCGAGCAGACGACGCAGACGGTTGTTGCGGTTGATCACACGACGGTAGAGGTCGTTGAGGTCGGAGGTCGCGAAGCGGCCACCGTCGAGCTGCACCATCGGGCGGAGCTCCGGCGGGATGACCGGGACCACGTCGAGGACCATCGCGGCCGGCGAGTTGCCGGTGATGAGGAACGAGTTGACCACGCGCAGACGCTTGATGGCGCGGATCTTCTTCTGACCCTTGCCCTCCGCGATCTGGTGGTGGAGCAGCTCGGACTCGGCCGCGAGGTCGAAGGACAGCAGGCGCTTCTTGACCGCCTCGGCACCCATGTAGGCCTCGAAGTACAGGCCGAAGCGGTCCTGCAGCTCGTGGAATACGGAGTCCTCGGGCTTGAGGTCGCCGACCTTGAGGTTGCGGAAGTCCTCCCAGACTCGCTCGAGGTGAGCGATCTGCTCGTCGTAGGACTTGCGGGTCTGGCTCATCTCCTTCTCAGCGGCGTCCTTGGTGCGACGCTTCTGCTCGCTCTTGGCGCCTTCCTCCTCGAGGGCGACGAGGTCGTCCTCGAGCTTCTTCAGGCGGTCTGCGATGCGCGAGTCGCGCTGGTCGCCGAGCGTCTTGATCTCGAGACGGAGCTCGTTCTCAAGGCCGGGCATGTCCTGGTGACGTGCGTCCTCGTCCACATCGATGACCATGTAGGCCGCGAAGTAGATGACCTTCTCGAGGTCCTTGGGCGCCATGTCCAGCAGGTAGCCGAGGCGCGAGGGGACACCCTTGAAGTACCAGATGTGCGTGACCGGGGCGGCGAGTTCGATGTGGCCCATGCGCTCACGGCGCACCGACGACTTCGTGACCTCGACACCGCAGCGCTCGCACACGATGCCCTTGAAGCGGACCCGCTTGTACTTGCCGCAGGCGCACTCCCAGTCGCGGGAAGGACCGAAGATCTGCTCACCGAACAGACCGTCCTTCTCGGGCTTGAGGGTGCGGTAGTTGATGGTCTCGGGCTTCTTGACCTCTCCGTGCGACCAGGCACGGATGTCGTCTGCGGTGGCCAGACCAATGCGAAGCTCGTCAAAAGTTGTGACGTCGAGCAATGTATCTCCTATGAAAGGTTTCGTCAGTCTCTACAGTGGTCAGGCTTAGATCTCGTCGATGGACGACGACTCGAACCTGGAGGAAATGTTGATCCCGAGCTCCTCGGCGGCGCGGAACGCGTCGTCGTCGGTGTCGCGCAGGCTCACCGCGGTGCCGTCGGCCGAGAGGACCTCGACGTTCAAGCACAGCGACTGCATCTCCTTGATGAGCACCTTGAAGCTCTCGGGGATACCCGGCTCCTGGATGTTCTCGCCCTTGACGATGGCCTCGTACACCTTGACGCGGCCGAGGATGTCGTCGGACTTGATGGTCAGGAGCTCCTGGAGCGCGTACGCGGCTCCATAGGCCTCGAGGGCCCAGACCTCCATCTCACCGAAGCGCTGTCCACCGAACTGAGCCTTACCACCGAGCGGCTGCTGCGTGATCATCGAGTACGGACCCGTCGAACGCGCGTGGATCTTGTCGTCCACGAGGTGGTGCAGCTTGAGGATGTACATGTAGCCGACCGAGACCGGTGCCGGGAACGGCTCGCCGGAGCGGCCGTCGAACAGACGGGCCTTTCCGGAGGAACCGATGAGGCGGTCGCCGTCGCGGGTGACGTTGGTCGAGTCGAGCAGACCGGCGATTTCCTCCTCGGAGGCGCCGTCGAACACCGGGGTCGCGACCTTGGTGTTCGGCTCGGCCGAGTGCGCGGCAGCCGGGAGCTTCTTGGCCCAGCTGGGCTTGCCCTCGACGTTCCAGCCCTGCTTCGCGATCCACCCCAGGTGGATCTCGAGGACCTGACCGAAGTTCATTCGACCGGGGATACCGAGCGGGTTGAGGATGACGTCGACCGGCGTGCCGTCCTCGAGGAACGGCATGTCCTCGACGGGCAGGATCTTCGCGATGACACCCTTGTTGCCGTGACGGCCGGCGAGCTTGTCGCCCTCGGTGATCTTGCGCTTCTGGGCGATGTAGACGACCACACGCTGGTTGACGCCCGAGCCGAGCTCGTCGTCGCCGTCCTGTGCGTCGAACACCTTGACGGCGATGATCGTGCCGGCTTCACCGTGGGGAACCTTCAGCGAGGTGTCGCGGACTTCGCGGCTCTTCTCGTTGAAGATGGCGCGGAGCAGGCGCTCCTCGGCGGAGAGCTCGGTCTCACCCTTCGGCGTGACCTTGCCGACGAGGATGTCGCCGGGGCGGACCTCGGCACCGATGCGGATGATGCCGCGCTCGTCGAGGTCCTTGAGCAGCTCCGGGCTGACGTTCGGGAGATCACGGGTGATCTCCTCCTTGCCGAGCTTGGTGTCGCGGGCGTCGACCTCGTACTCCTCGATGTGGATCGAGGAGAGGACGTCGTCCTTCACCAGGTTCTGGCTGAGGATGATCGCGTCCTCGAAGTTGTGACCCTCCCACGTCATGAAGGCGACGAGGAGGTTCTTGCCGAGCGCGAGCTCGCCGTTCTCCGTGGCGGGGCCGTCGGCGATGACCTCGCCGGCCTCGATGCGTGCACCCTCGGAGACGATGACGCGGTTGTTGTAGCTCGTGCCCTGGTTGGAGCGGTCGAACTTGCGCAGGTAGTAGGTCTGCGTGCCACCCTCGTCGAGCTGGATGGTGACGGACTCTGCCGACACCTCCTGGACGACGCCGGCCTTGTCGGCGGTGACGACGTCACCCGCGTCGATGGCTGCGTAGCCCTCCATACCGGTACCGACGAGCGGCGAGTCCGACATGAGGAGCGGGACGGCCTGACGCTGCATGTTGGCACCCATGAGTGCGCGGTTCGCGTCGTCGTGCTCGAGGAACGGGATGAGGGAGGTCGCGACCGACACCATCTGGCGCGGGGAGACGTCCATGTAGCCGATCTCCTCGGACGGGATGAGGTCGACCTCGCCGCCCTTCTTCCGGGCGAGGACGCGGTCCTCCTGGAAGTGGCCGTCGCTCTTCAGCGGAGCGTTGGCCTGCGCGACGATGTAGTTGTCCTCTTCCATCGCGGTCAGGTAGTCGATGTCCTCGGTGACCCGGCCGTCGACGACGCGACGGTACGGGGTCTCGATGAACCCGAACGAGTTGATCCGCGCGAACGATGCGAGCGAACCGATCAGGCCGATGTTCGGGCCTTCCGGAGTCTCGATCGGGCACATGCGGCCGTAGTGCGACGGGTGGACGTCTCGCACCTCGACGCCTGCACGCTCACGCGACAGACCACCGGGGCCGAGCGCCGAGAGGCGACGCTTGTGGGTCAGGCCCGCGAGCGGGTTGTTCTGGTCCATGAACTGCGACAGCTGCGAGGTCCCGAAGAACTCCTTGATCGCGGCGACGACGGGGCGCACGTTGATCAGGGTCTGCGGCGTGATGGCCTCGATGTCCTGCGTGGTCATGCGCTCGCGGACGACGCGCTCCATGCGGGACAGACCGGTGCGGACCTGGTTCTGGATGAGCTCGCCGACGGCGCGGATGCGACGGTTGCCGAAGTTGTCGATGTCGTCCGTGTCGAGACGGAGGTCGACGGGCTTGCCGTTGCGGACACCCGGGAGGGTGGCCGTGCCGCGGTGCAGGGCGACGAGGTACTTGATCGTGGCGACGATGTCGTCGGTCGTCAGGACGGAGTCGCTGAGCGGCTTGTCGAGACCGAGCTTGTTGTTGATCTTGTACCGGCCGACCTTCGCGAGGTCGTAGCGCTTCGAGTTGAAGTAGAAGTTGTCGAGGAGCGCACGCGCGGCCTCGGCTGCGACCTGCTCGCCCGGACGGAGCTTGCGGTAGATGTCGCGGAGCGCGTCCTCCTTGGTGAGGATCGTGTCCTTCTCGAGGGTGAGCTCGATCGACTCGTAGCCCTTGAACTCCTCGAGGATCTCCTCGCTCGTCATGCCGAGCGCCTTGAGGAACACGGTGACGGACTGCTTGCGCTTGCGGTCGATGCGGACGCCGACCTGGTCGCGCTTGTCGATCTCGAACTCGAGCCAGGCACCGCGGCTCGGGATGACGCGAGCGGAGAAGATGTCCTTGTCGGAGGTCTTCTCCTGAGCCGACTCGAAGTACACGCCCGGGCTGCGGACGAGCTGCGAGACGACGACACGCTCGGTGCCGTTGATGATGAAGGTACCGCGCTCGGTCATGAGCGGGAAGTCGCCCATGAAGACCGTCTGGGTCTTGATCTCACCGGTGAGGTGGTTCATGAACTCGGCCTCGACGTAGAGCGGGGCCGCGTACGTCTTGCCGCGCTCCTTGCACTCGTCGATGGAGTACTTCTCGGGCTCGAGGTACGGGTTGGCGAAGGAGAGCTGCATCGTCTCGCCGAGGTCCTCGATGGGCGAGATCTCCTCGAAGATCTCGTCGAGGCCGCTCTTCGTGGGCAGGTCCTGTCGGCCGGCCTGGGTGGCTTCTTCGACGCGTGCCTTCCACACGTCGTTGCCGACCAGCCAGTCGAAGCTCTCGGTCTGCAGAGCCAGGAGGTCTGGAACCGTGAGCGTGTCGGTGATCTTCGCGAACGAGAGGCGGGATGCTCCGCGGCCGTTCTTGGGTGAGTTGGTGGTTGCGTTGCGCGCAGCAGCCAAGGGGATAACCTCCGGAGGCCTGTTGGGGGCCGAGTTACTGGTCGTCAGTGGAGTTACTCACCAGAAAGGAACATGTGGCGGGTTGGACCCGCACACCAGCCGACCGCAATATGAAGGCATAGAGATTCTGGGAGCGCAAAGAACAACTATATGCCGGAATCTGCGGCGTGTCTACTCTTTCCTTGACGAGTTTTCGACTTTCCGGTATAACCGCCGCGTCGCCCCCGGTGTTCCCGTCAACCCGCGCCGAACCGCAGGCGCTGACCGGGCCGGAGTTGCGCCAGGAGGTCGCGGTCCGCGGCGCGCACGACCGCGATGACCGGATACCCGCCGGTGACGGGGTGGTCGGCCGACAGGATCGTCGGCAGACCGCTCGGCGGCACCTGGACCGCCCCGGCGACCATGCCCTCACTCGGCAGTTCACGACCGGGATCGAGTCGCTCGAGCGGCGTCCCGTCGAGGCGCATCCCGATGCGGTCGGCGTCGGCCGTCACGCTCCACGACTGCTCGACGAGACGCCGCAGGGAGGCGGCGTCGAACCAGTCCCGGCGGGGTCCGGGCGAGACCCGTACGAGCCGCTCCCCGGCGTCCGGCCGCGTCCAGGGGGCGATGTCGAGCGGAGGGACGCGGCGGCGCGGGGTGGGGAGGACGACGAGTCGATCGCCGCCGACGATCGGTGCCGGGCCGAGGCCGGCCAGGGTGTCGGTCGACCGCGAGCCGAGGAGCTGCGGGCCGTCGAAGCCGCCGCGGACGGCGAGGACGTACCGGAGCCCGTGGGTCGCCGCGCCGAGTTCGAGCCGGGAGCCGGCCGTCACGCGGACGGCGTGGTGTCCGTCGACCGGTCGGCCGTCGACGGTGATCGCACCCCACGCGCCGGTCACGGCGATCCAGAGGTCGACGTCGGGGACGGCCACGAACGGGCCGAGGACGACCTCGAGCGCCGCACGGCCCTCCGGGTTGCCGACGAGACGGTTGGCGAGGCGCAGGGCTCCGCGGTCGAGCGCGCCGGACGGGCTGACCCCGAGGGCCGCGGCGCCCGGTCGACCCAGGTCCTGCACGGTGGCCGCCGGTCCAGCAGCCTCCACGAACAGCGTCCCGCCCATCACGCGGGGACCTGCGCGAACCGGACCCGACCGCCGGGGACGAGGAGGGCGGGTGGATCCGCTGCGTCGTCCCACAGCACGGCGTCCGTCGTCCCGATGATGCGCCACCCGCCCGGGGAGGCTCGCGGGTAGACGCCGCTGAACGTCCCGGCGAGCGCCACCGAACCGGCGGGGACGGTCGTCCGCGGCACGCTCAGACGCGGGATCTCGAGCGGCGGGCCGATCGTCTCGTCCTCCCACTCCGGCACGAGGTAGGCGAACCCCGGCGCGAAGCCGCTGAAGGCGACGGTCCACGCTCGACCGGTGTGCCAGGCGATGAGACCGTCGGCGTCCATGCCGAGCAGCGCCGCGGTCTCAGCGAGGTCCTGGCCGTCGTAGCGGACCTGGATGACGGTGTCCGACCGTCTCCCCGCCTCGTCGACAGCGCCGGTCGAGCCTCCCACGCCGGGTGCGAGCGCCCGTTCCGCGGTGGCGAGCAACCATGCTCCCACCGCGGCGAGCGCCGGGCCCCGCACGTCCGTCACGGCGAGCACGGTCCGGGCGGCCGGGACGAGGTCGACCAGCCCCGCCGGGCGCGAGGCGGCCAGGGCCCGGTGCACGAGCAGGACGTCCTCGAGCGATGCGAGTTCGAGGAGTACGGCCTCCTCCCCCATCGCTCGGAGCACGGGTCCGGTGGAGGTGTCCGCGGTCACCACGGCGCGACCAGTTCGACGCCGGCGTCCAGCAGGGCGGCCCTGACCGCCGTGGCGAGCGACACGGCCCCAGGGGTGTCGCCGTGCACGCAGAGCGAGACCGCGTCGAGTTCGACGTCGGCACCGTCGACGCTGCTGATGCGTCGGTCGAGGGCAAGGGAGACGGCCCGGCGGGCGGCGGCCGTCTCATCGGCGACCAGTGCCCCAGGGGCATCGCGCGGGACGAGCGAACCGTCGGAGCGGTAGCCGCGGTCGACGAAGGCCTCAGCGACGAAGCGGAGTCCGGCGGCGAGGGTCTCCTGTTCGATCACGGAGCCGGGCATCCCGAGGACGGGAAGTGGTCGCCCGAGCTCCTCGGAGGCCGTGACCACCGCCCGGACGACTGCCCGCGCCTGCACCCGGTCGTGCGCGATCCGGTTGTAGAGGGCGCCATGCGGCTTCACATAGGCGAGCCGCGCACCGACCCCGTCGGCCTCGCCGACCTCGTCGACCGCGCCCTGCAGGGCACGGAGTTGCTCCAGGACCTCGGCCTCGAGCACCTCGGCCGGTACGTCCTGGTCGCGGCG
This sequence comes from Plantibacter sp. 2H11-2, assembly GCF_050031945.1. Lineage (NCBI taxonomy): Bacteria > Bacillati > Actinomycetota > Actinomycetes > Micrococcales > Microbacteriaceae > Plantibacter > Plantibacter sp. 2H11-2. The sequence goes on from NZ_JBNBBL010000001.1 coordinate 904,012, forward strand.
CCCGAAGCCCGCCTCATCCCGGTAGGACGGATGGGCGCCGAGCGACACCCCGTGGGCCGTCGAGCGGCGGACGGCGTCGCGCATGGATACGGCGTCCCCGGCGTGGAAGCCGCAAGCGATGTTCGCGCTCGTGATCAGGGCGAACATGGCGTCGTCGTCGGCGGTCGGCACACCGCGCCAGACCTCGCCGAGGTCGCTGTTGAGGTCCACCTGCGCCACGGCCGCACCCCTTCCGCTCCGCCTCCCGCCACTGCGGGAAAGTCTAGGGTGGGGGTATGGACGAGGCACAGGTACGACTCGGCGTCAGCGGATACCTGGCCAGGATCGAGGCCGACCGCTTCGTGCCGGGCACCTATCAGCTGGTGGTCGACGGCACGCCGCAGTCGCACGTCAACCTCGATCAGCCCGAGGAGCTCTTCTTCGAGTACATCCAGCGGATCGGTCACATCATCGACGAGATCGCCGACCCCGGTCAGCCGATCACGGCGGTGCACCTCGGTGCCGGCGCGCTCACCCTCCCCCGCTACGTGGAGGCGACGAGGCCGGGCTCGCGGCAGCAGGTCGTCGAACTCGAGCGCGAACTCATCGATCTCGTGCGCGAGCACCTCCCCTGGTCGAAGCGCGCCCAGATCCGCGTCCGCTACGGCGACGCCCGCGAGATCGTGGCGAAGCTACCGCCCGGCCTCCGCGGCACCGTCGACCTCGTCGTCGTCGACATCTTCAGCGGCGCCAACACGCCGGCCCATGTCACGAGCACGGAGTTCTACGCCTCGGCGGTCGAGCTGCTGTCGCCGACCGGCGTCATCGTCGTGAACGTCGCCGACGGCCGCGGGCTCGCGTTCGCCCGCGGACAGGCCGCGACGCTCGCCGACTCCGTGTCGCACGTCGCCGCCCTCGCGGAGACGCAGATCCTCAAGGGCCGCCGCTTCGGCAACGTCGTCCTCGTCGGTTCGAACACCGCCCTCCCACTCGACTTCCTGCCGAGGCTCCTCGCGGCCGGACCCCACCCCGCCAAGGCGGTGGCGGGCGCCGAGCTGCGCGCCTTCATCGCGGGGGCACAGGTCGTCACGGACACGACCGCCGTCCCCTCCCCGAACCCCGCCCAGGGCATCTTCCAGACGAAGGGCTGACCATGGCCACCACGCAGACGCCGCGTCGACGGGGCCTGCGTGCGCCCGCCTCGCTCACCACCCTGCTCGCCGCCACCGCCCTGGCGCTCGTGGCCTGCACCGACGGGGAGCCACGATCACCGGGTACGGCCTCCCTTTCACCTTCCCCCGCGCCGAGCGCGTCCGCGTCGACGGCTACATCCGCGGTCCCCGCCGGACCGGTCGCCCCGACCGGTGAGGCCACCACGGTCGTCGGCGGCCTCGACGCGCCCTGGTCGATGGTCCGACTCGCCTCGGGCAGCACGCTGGTGAGCCAGCGCGACGCGGGCGACGTCCTCGAGGTCGTCAGCGGCGGCGCGGTGCGGCAGGTCGGCGTGGTCCCCGGGGTGGCCGCGGGAGGCGAGGGCGGGCTGCTCGGGCTCGCCGTCCTCACGCCGGCGGGATCGGAGCCCGCGGGAACCTGGCTCTACGCCTACCTGACGACGTCGTCCGACAACCGCATCGTGCGGTTCCCGCTCACGGGAGCGGCCGGGTCGTACGCGCTCGGCGGCGTCGAGGAGATCCTCGTCGACATCCCCCGGGCCGGGAACCACAACGGCGGACGCATCGCGTTCGGACCGGACGGCATGCTCTACGCCACCGCGGGCGACGCCGGCGACCGCAGCCTGGCTCAGGACGTGGACAGCCTCGGCGGGAAGATCCTGCGGCTCACACCCGACGGCGCAGTGCCGGGCGACAACCCCTTCCCTGGGTCGCCCGTCTTCTCCCTCGGCCATCGCAACCCGCAGGGCATCGCGTGGGATCGCGACGGCGGCCTGTGGGCGAGCGAGTTCGGGCAGAACACCTGGGACGAGCTCAACCGGATCACCCCCGGTGGCAACTACGGCTGGCCGGTCGCCGAGGGCATCGCCGGAGCCCAGGGCATGATCGACCCGGTCGCGCAGTGGGCCACGGAGGACGCGAGCCCGAGCGGTCTGGCGATCGTCGACGACACGATCTTCATGGCCTCGCTCCGCGGCGAGCGCCTGTACGGCATCACCGACGGCGTGCACGTCCCGGCGGGGAGCAGCGTGCTCGTGGGCGTGATCGACGCGGTGCCCTACCTCGTCGGCGAGTTCGGACGGATCCGCGACGTCGTGGCCGGCCCGCCGGGGACCGCCTGGATCCTCACGAACAACACCGACGGCCGCGGTTCGCCCGGAACCGAGGACGACCGGATCGTCGAACTCCCGCTCGCCCCGCTCGCGGCCCGCTGAGGACTCACCGCCACACCTGTGGGTCATCCCGCGCCTGCGGTCCGGTGTCGGTCGCCGGGAGTACCATCCAGGCATGGCAGAACTCAGTCGGGTCACGGCGTGGGCACAGGCGCTCATCGTGCTGCACCTCGACCCGACGGTCTGGACCTTCGGCTTCGACAACGCCAAGCGACGCGCCGGCCTGTGCAACTTCACGACGAAGCGCATCACCGTCTCGCGCTATCTCGCGGCACGCTACGACGACGACGAGATCCACCAGATCCTGCTCCACGAGGTCGCGCACGCCCTCGCCGGGGCGCGCGCCGGGCACGGACCCAAGTGGCGCAAGGTCGCCGAGGAGATCGGCTACGAGGGCTCGCGGCTCCACGAGGGCCAGACGGCCGACGAACTCGCCCCGTGGGTCGGCACCTGCCCCTCGGGCCATGTCCTCTACCGGCACCGGCGCCCGAGCCGGGCGACCTCCTGCGGCAAGTGCTCGCGCTCGTGGGACGAACGCTTCCTCCTCAGCTGGGTGCACCGGGAGGTCACGCCGGCCATGCGGCGTCGGGCGGCCGCGTTCGACGGCTCCACCTCGCCTGAGCCAGGCATCGGGTCATGACCGGCGGCGCGGTTCCCGCCGGCAGCTGGATCGCACTCCTGCGCGGGGTCAACGTCGGCGGCGTCACGATCCGCTCCGCCGACCTCGCCGAGGTGTTCCGATCGGCCGGGTTCTCGGGAGTCCGCACCGTCCTCGCGAGCGGCAACGTCGTCTTCGACGACCCAGAGCACCAGCCTGGCGAGACCGCGGACGATGCACGTGGTGCGCTGAAACGGCGCATCGAGCGGTCGCTCGCAGAGGCCTTCGCCTACGAGGCGTGGATCGTGCTCACGCATCAGCACGCACTCGCCGACGTCATCGAGGCCTACCCTTGGCCGGAGGCCGAGCAGGTCCAGCCGTACGTCATGTTCTCCTCCGAACAGACCTCCCTCGACGCCCTCCTTGCGTTCTCGGCGGCAGCCGGGGAGCAGCCCGACCGCGTCGCATCCGGCGACGGCGTCCTCTACTGGGAGGTCCCGAAGGGGTCGAGCACCGACACCCCCTTCGCGAAGGAGTCCTCGAAGGCCCGGTTCAAGCCGCACCTCACCACACGCAACCTGCGGACGCTGCGCAAGCTCCTCTGAGCAGGCTGTTCCGCGGCACCGGCGCAAGCCCCTGCGAGGTGCCCCACGGTGGCGTACGCTGAATTGATCAGCTAGCTGCACAATTCTGGAGGCATGCGTCATGACCGGCACCGATTCACCCACCACCGCGGACCGCGTCCGGCAGATCGCCGTCGCCGTCAGCGCGGTCCTCGCGATCATCGGCTCCTACATCGGGTCGGGAGCCGCCGGGGGCACGCAGGTCCAGAACGCGGCGAACGGCGCGTTGAGCGCCTCGTCGACGCCGATCGCACCGGACGGGCCCGCGTTCTCCATCTGGAGCGTCATCTACCTCGGGCTCGTCGCCTACGCGGTCTGGCAGTTCCTGCCCTCGCAGACGACCCGTGAGCGCCACCGTCGTCTCGGCTACTGGGTCGTGGCGAGCCTGCTGCTGAACGCGGCGTGGATCCTCGTGGTGCAGGCGGGCTTCCTGATCCTGAGCGTGTTCGTGATCATCGCCCTCCTCGGTGTCCTGGCCCGCATCTTCGTGATCGTGCTCCGGACCAAGCCGTCCGGCGTGGTCGACGCGATCATCACGGACGGCACGATGGGCCTCTACCTCGGATGGGTGTGCGTCGCGACGGCGGCGAACATCACCGCTGCGCTCGTCGGATCCGGGATCGGGAGCGCGGACGGACCGGCCGCCGGTGTCTGGGCGATCATCGTCCTCGCGGTCGCCGGAGCGGTCGGGATCCTGCTCGCGGTCGTCGGCCGCGGACGGATCGCCCCCACGCTGTCGCTCTGCTGGGGGCTCGCGTGGGTGGCCGTGGGCCGATTCACCGGCGAACTGCTCTCGACCGAAGCCGGGGTCACGGCGCTGATCGTCGCGGTCGTGGTGGCCGTCGTCACCGTGGTCGTCCGCGTCTCGCGGGGACGCGACCGAGCGGCGCTCGTCGGCGCCTGACGCTCCGCACGCTCCACGGCCGCGGCGCTACTCGCCGGTGCGGCCGTCGAGCTGTTCGCGGAGGACGTCGAGGTGCCCGAGATGCCGAGCCGTCTCCTCGATCATGTGGAGCTCGATCCACCGCAGCGTGAACCGCTGGTCGTTGCCGCGGCAGACGTCGTCGAGCTGATACCGCGACGCCACCTCGCGGGACTCCGCACAGGCCGCCTCGTAGTCGGCGATGATCTCGGCCAGGCTGTCGTCGGCCGTGACGCGCCATTCGCCGTCGGGGTCGTCGTCGGTCCACCGTGCCGGGACGTCCGACTGCCCGTCCATGTCCTCGCGGAACCAGCTGCGCTCGACATCGGCGAGGTGTCGGATGACGCCCGACACCGTCGTGATGCTCGGCAACAGTCGCTTGGCCGCGAGCTCGTCGGTGAGCCCGCGCGCCTTCCAGACGATGCTGGCGCGCTGCAGATCGAGGAACCCCTCGATCGTCTCGCGCTCGCCACCGCGCTCAGGCGGCTGCGGGCGGTCGCCCCAGTCGGCCATCAGTCGACGACCTCGACCTCGTTCCCGAAGGCGACGTAGCCGGAGAAGTCCTTGCCGACGCGGTCGAACGCGGTCGGATACGGGGTCGGGTACGACCAGGCCACATCGGGCTTGACCTCGCCGCCGTCGGTGACGCCCCAGTACTGGGCGTCGCCCTTCCACGGGCAGTGGTACTGGGTGTCGGTCTCGACGAAGCGCTCGCGGTTGAGGCTCGACGGCGGGAAGTACCAGTTGCCCTCGATCTTGATGAGCTCCGATTCGGGGGCTTCGGCGAGGACGGTGGTTCCGAGGAGTGCGCGCATGCGCCGAGACTACGCCCGGAACACGGCTCCGTCCAGGACCGGGACGACGCTTGACACGTCGACCGCGCGTGCCGCCTGGACGTGCTGCGTGGCACCCGCCTGCGCGAGCTGCTGGGCGGTGGCGGACGCGGACAGCAGGTGCCCGACGCCGTTGCGCAGGCCCTCGTATGCGGCGGCGGCAGCAGCGGCCTCCGGTGAGGTGAAGTCGATGCCGCGGAGCCCCAGCGCCTCGATCACGGCACCGGCCCCGAAGAGGTCCTCGACGGCGAACCGGGTCTCGGCCGTGTCGTCGAGTTCGCCGACCGCGATGACGACGATGCTCGTGCGCCGACCGAGCTCGGCCTGCTTCGCGATGATCCAGTCCGCGACCGCCGACCGGTTGCGCAGGCACCCGGCGACGACCGTCGCACCCGCGTCGGCGAGGAGCGTGGCGATCTGCGCCGTCTCACCGCGGTCGTCCAGCTCGGCGACGGCGACGGTCTCCCCGCCGCTCACGCGCTGCTCGACGGAGGTCGTCGCGTGGAGCACGTCCACGACGACCGCGACGTCCGCCGTCTCGACCCGCCCGGCTCCTGCGACGCCCCAGTCGAACCTGACCTGGTACTTGGTCTGGGCGAACGGCGGGTGGACGGGCGGCGGTGTGGCGGCTGCGGTACTCACCCGTTCATCGTATCCACGCGCACCCACCCACCCCACGACTGTTGCGTCCGAAGACCTCCGTGGGGGTGGTCGCCAGCGCGGTGCGCTGACGCGAGCGCGGGTCATCGGACGTGAGCGCGGGCCTCCGGAGGGGCGCGCTCACGCGCCAGACCCGCGGTGACGTCAGCGCACCGCGCTGGCGCACGGGCAGGGGTTCAGCGGGAGGCGGTGGGGAAACGACGGTCGTCGGGGTGGGGCGGACGCATCTCGTTCCGGATGAGCTCGAAATCGTGACGACTGAGCTCGAGGAACCCCCGGCGGAGCTGGACACCCCAGTTCCGGGTGAAGCTCGTGAAGTCGAGGAGCGCGAGCATCGGACGGATGGGCGCCTCGACCGCGTCCGGGTACCAGTCGACACTCCGCCGCCAGGGCCGCCAATCGGCACCGTCCGGTCGCGGCACGGCCGCTTGGTAGACGGTCTCGTCGGAGACCCGCCCGATCGCGGTGAACGCCTTGAGCGGCTCGCCGTCCGGGGTGCTGACCCGCGGCGAGTAGTACACGAACCCGTCGGACTCCCGCATCTGGTCGAGACCGCCACGCTGCCCGTGGTTGATCTGCACGAAGCCCTGCCGGACGCCGAGGACGACGTGATCCCGCTGGATCACGCCCAGCCAGTACCGGATCGCCATAGGCACAGTCTTCCCTACCGGCGCACCCCCTGCAGCCGCCGAGCCGCACATGCGACACTGAGGCATGCGCGTGATGCTGAAACTCGTCCTGGACTGTGATGTCGACGTCGCCTGGCGGGCACTCCGCTCCCCGGCCGTCCTGCGGGAGCTCTACAGCCCCGTCATGGGACTCGAGGCGCTCGACGCCGACGGGTTCCCCACCATCTGGGAGCCGGGAGCGCACCGCGTCCGAGTGAAGGCCGCCGGCGCGATCCCGGTCGGTGACCAGATCATCGACCTCGAGTTCATCGAACGTCGCGACGGCACCCGCATCCTCCACGACCAGGGTGACCCGGTCAGCGGGCCGCTCAGCAAGCTCGCCGGGTGGGACCACCAGATGGCGGTCGCCCGCGACAAGCACGACCCGACGAAGACCCTGTACCGCGACCAACTCGTGATCACCGGCGCGATCGCCCCGCTCTACTGGTACCCGCTGTGGGCGACGTGGCAGTGGCGCGGTGCCCGCATCAAGGCGCTCGCGCCGAGCTGGGCCTACGACCCGCCGCTCCCCGGCGACGAGGAGGACGACGAGGTCGGCGCGACGGTCGAGGGCGCCATCTGACGCCTCGCCGTCCGGAGGCCCGACCAGCCGTCCGTCAGCGCTGAGCCGCCTCGCCCCAGTGCGTCGACTCGCCCGCGGGCGAGACCGTGCGTGGGACACCGGTGGCCGACGATCGCAGCAACGCCGGCAGGAACCGGTCCGGCATGTTCTGGAACGCGACCGGCCGCAGGAAACGGGTGATCGCAGCCGTCCCCACCGAGGCTGTCTCTTATACACATCTCCGAGCCCACGAGACTTAAGACAAGATCGCGTATGCCGTCTTCTGCGTGAAGAGGGGGGGGGGGGGGGGGGGGGGGGGGGGGGGGGGGGGGGGGGGGGGGGGGGGGGG